>NZ_BAEN01000023.1 GCF_000314975.1 Aliiglaciecola lipolytica E3 | reverse complement strand
AAATCCGGCGAAATTGATATTCTTGAAGCGGTTAACCTAGGCGTTGTTGATGCCGATGGTAATGAAGAAAAATATGTTCACGGTACCTTACATTATGGTCGCGATTGGCCTGACAATGTATCTTCTGGCAAAGAATATTTATTACCTGATGATGCAAGCCCAGCAGATGATTTTCATACATATGCCATAGAATGGCAAGAAGGCGAAATTCGTTGGTATGTAGATGGTTATTTATTTGCGACGCAAATGGCATCCGAGGTACGTTATAACAGCAAAGGTGAAGCGTCTGGACTGATTCATCAGGGCTGGTTCTCAGAATACTTTGATATTGCTACAGGTGAAAAAGAAGTGCATTGGGATGCGTCTCCATTCGATCAAGATTTCCACATTCTTCTTAATCTTGCAGTCGGTGGCGACTGGCCATCGAACGTTAACAATTTAGGCATTGATGAGACCGCGTTTGAGAATGGTCAGAGTTACATCATTGACTATGTTCGCGTTTACGAGTGCTCAACCAATCCAACAACCGGTAAAGGTTGTGAAACAATCCGCAGTGGCTACAAGGATGAAGAAGACGCCTTGGTTCTCGGCAAAGCGCCTATCCCATCTCCCCCTTCATCGGGTGTTATTCAAGACCTCACTATCTTTGCTGATGTTGCAAATGCTGATTGGCCAATATGGGATTGCTGTGGCGGAAGTACGCCAGCGTTGGTATTAGATGACGAGCAACACGGTGCGGTGGTTGAATTTTCAATTGGAGCGGCACCAACAGTAATGGGTTTTAACACCACCTTACTTACTACACCTGCACGGTTTGACGCATCTCCGATGTTAGAAGCTGGACCTTTAGCGAACCTTACATTCGATATGAAGATAGTTTCTGCCCCAAACGATGCAAATGCGGTTTGGAAATTCAAAATTGAAAGTAATACGGCCAGTGAAGCCGTTGAACTTGATATCACTCAAGATATTAATGGAAATCCACTTGCCACTGGTGAATGGCAAACTTTCTCATTTTCAGTACAAGACTTAGCTGACGCAGGTTTAGACTTAACCGGTATCGACGTGATCATGATTTTCCCAGCATGGGGCACAGGTGAAGGTGCGGTTTACCGCGTAGATAACGTTGAAATAACGGTTGATTATCCTGAATTAGTGCTTTTTGAAGATGAAACGAACTTAGATTGGCCAATTTGGGATTGTTGTGGCGGTTCAACACCAGTTGAAGTAATCGACGACGAAGATCACGGTGTAGTAGCTGAATTTGCAATAGGCGCAACGCCAACGGTTATGGGTTTCTTGTCGGGAGAGAGTATCGTATTTGATGCTAGCTTGTTAGTTACCTCAGGTTTAGTGCAGTTCGACATGAAAGTCGTTAGTGGAACC
Organism: Aliiglaciecola lipolytica E3; assembly: GCF_000314975.1. Lineage (GTDB taxonomy): Bacteria > Pseudomonadota > Gammaproteobacteria > Enterobacterales > Alteromonadaceae > Aliiglaciecola > Aliiglaciecola lipolytica. Next base: position 136,408 of record NZ_BAEN01000023.1, on the reverse strand, counting down.
GCAAGCGCGGAAACACCTTGGTTGTTCAAGGTAGAGAGCAATGGCGCAGCACAAGCAGTTGAGATTGATTTAACAAACAGTAATGAAGGCGTTGCGCCTGTTACCGGTGAATGGCAAACCTATACGTTTAGTATCCAAGATTTGGCCGATGCTGGCATTGACTTAGCGAACATTGACGTGGTGATGATATTCCCAGCTTGGGGAGCAGGTGAAGGTGTTGTTTATCGTGTAGACAACGCCAAGATATTTAACCCGTCAGCGCCATCATTAACTCTCTTTGAACAGGAAGAAAATGCACAATGGCCAATGTGGGATTGTTGTGGTGGCTCTACTCCAAGCATTGCCATAGACGCAGATCCATTACATGGCGCAACGGCAGAATTCCAGATTGGTGCAGCACCAACGGTGATGGGATTCCAAGCCGAAGAAGATGCTGAATTTGACGCGAGTAATATTTTAGGCGGTGGGGTTATACGTTTTGATATGAAAGTCGTTACTTCTCCTGGAGATTCAACTGAGTGGTTTTTCAAGGTGGAGTCTTTAGGTGCGGCGACGGCAGTTGAAATAGCGGTTGAAGAAAGCAAAGAAGGTGAGACGCCTGTAACTGGTGAATGGCAAACCTACACCTTTGACTTACAAGCTTTAGCAGATGCTGGCCTAGATGTAAGTGCAATTGACGTAATGATGGTATTCCCAGCATGGGGAACAGGTGAAGGTGCGGTTTACCGTATCGACAACGCCAAAATTACATCTAAATAAACGTTGATAAATAAACACATAAATATTGCTAGTAGGTTTTGCGTCAAATTATATGGACGTATAAGCCTACTAACTTACACAGAATAAAGAACAATTAAGTAGGGCAACTATGAAACACATGACCTTCAAGAAAAAATACTTAGCTGCGTCAATGTCTTTGCTTTTAGGTGGAACCTTGATATCCACCGCCAATGCACAAGAAGAAGCGCCAGCTGCACAAGATGATTTAGAAGTGATTCAAGTAAAAGGGATCCGCGGTTCATTAATGCGTGCCATGGATATCAAACGTGATGGACAAGGGGTAGTTGACGCCATTTCTGCTGAAGAAATGGGGAAATTTCCGGATACCAACATCGCTGAATCTTTGCAACGTATTCCTGGTGTGACAATCAGTCGCAAAAATGGTGAAGGTAGCCAAATAACCGTGCGCGGCTTTGGACCTGATTTTAACTTGGTGACACTCAATGGCAGACAAATGCCAGGTACGGGTAACACCCGCTCTTACGACTTGGAAAACTTGTCTTCAGATGGCGTTAGCGCACTAGAACTCTATAAAACTGGCCGTGCTAACGTACCCAGCGGAGGCTTAGGTGCAACTGTTAATATCATTACTGCAAAACCATTAAACAGCCCAGGCTTGAAGTATGTTGTGTCAGCTAAGGGTATTTACGATGAATCGAATGTAGAAGGTGATGATATCACGCCTGAGTTGTCAGCCCTTTATAGCAACACTTTTGCTGACAATACCCTAGGTGTGGCGATTTCATTATCAATGCAGCAACGTAATTTCCAACAACAAAGTGCAAATGTACCGGGATGGCAGGCTGATCAGTCACTAGGCACAACGACCGACTTTATTGATTTAAGGCCCGATGCATCGAGTTTAGAAGAAGATACGTTAGATGGTTCTTTAGAAGATGGCAAAGCTGGTCATTCTTATTTGCCACGTCAAATTTCATACAATATCAACAACGTCGACCGTACACGTGTCAATGGTATGGCCACACTGCAATATGCTCCACGTGACGATATGACCTTCACGTTGGATTATGTTTATTCTGAAGCTGAAACCGCAACCAATGGTCAAGGTTTCGGAATTTGGTTTAACTTTGGCGGTAACATCAACTCTTATGAACTAGATGAGCGTGGTTCAGCAATTAGTTTAACTGAATCGAGTAACGACTTCGCGCATTCCGCTAATGTCGAAACTCTATTAGTAGAGAGTGACTCCATTGGTTTTAATTTTGAATGGCAAGCAACCGATAGTATCCACGTAGAATTTGATTACCACGACTCTAAAACCACCACAGACAACGGCGCTGATAAAGGTACAGGTCACTCAGGAAATGTAATTTTGGCACCGAATAATATTGTGTCTAAAACCTACGATTTTTCTGCTGGCGGCATTCCGCAATTCGACATTATTTGGCCAAACGGCGCAGAAGAAGCAGACCCAGCTGATTTTGATCCGCTGTTTGCTCAGTTTGGACGTGCCGAAGGTAAATCAACCATTGAACAAATCCAATTGGATACTGAATGGGTCAATCCAAATGACAGTTTCCTGACCGCAGTACAATTCGGTGTTGCTAATACCGACCAGTATTTTGGTGGCTACTCTGCAAACAATGGTAACGTAGGTCCGAATGGTTACAATGGCAACGAAGCGGTTTTCCCAGATAGCATGTTTACCCGCACCGACACAGGCGACTTCCTAGATGAGTTTTCAAACGGCGGTAGTAACCTGGTAACCAATTACTACTACACCTTTGATTATGCTGAAGTGATTGCTCGTATGCAGGACTATTTCGGGTTTGATACAGACCCACTAAATCCTGATTTCGGTACTAATTCTAAAGCGGACCTAACCGAAGAAACCCAAAGCGCATATTTAGCAGCAGACATGTATTTTGAAATTGCCGATATGCCAATGGATGTCAGTGTTGGCGTGCGTTATGAAAAAACCGACGTCACCAGCTTAGTATTACAAGATAGCGTTGAAGATTATTTGGTATGGTCAAACCCAACAGAATGGCAAATGCGTTATCGTCCTAGTGACGGCGGCATCGTTACCTTTTTGGGTGAACACGATGTTGTGCTTCCCAACTTAGATATTAAGTTAGAAGTTACCGACGATATTGTCGCTCGATTCTCAGCCAGTAAAACCATTACCCGAGCGCCATTAGGTAACTTGGTTGGTGCACGATCGTTGTCAGGCAGCCCCAAACCTGGAGGACGCACTGGCGCTTCTGGTAACACCAATTTGTTACCCTTTGAGTCGACTAATTTAGATTTAAGTTTTGAATATTATTACTCTGAAGGCAGCTATGCGTCGCTTGGCTACTTCCGTAAAGATGTGAAAAACTTTATCCAAAACTCGTTCACCACCATTACGGTTGACGGCTTGCGTGACCCCTATATTGGTCCGCGTGCAATTCAAGCTGAAGCAGATGTTATTGCTCGCGGTGAACAAGCAACCGATGGTGCGATTTGGCAGCAAATTATCGATAACGGCGGCGGCGTTGATGACGCGTGTTGTGAGACTCAAATTGTACGTCAAAGCGACGATGATCCGTTGGTGGAATGGTTAGTTAGCCAACCGTCCAATGGTGAAAAGAAAATGGTTGATGGGATCGAGTTTGCGATTCAGCACTTGTTCGGTGAAACCGGCTTCGGCGCAGGCTTCAACATGACTTTGGTTGACGGAGATGTGAACTACGATACTGAGAACTTTTCAGTACAATCACCACTAAATGGACTAAGTGATTCCGCCAACGTACAAGTGTTTTACGAAAAAGACGGTTTGTCAGCGAAACTCACTTATGCATGGCGAGATTCGTACTTAATTGGTATCGGTCAAGCTCAAGGTACTGCTGAAGCTCCTCCGCAGTTCTTTAAAGAATATGAACAGTATGATCTTAGCGTAAACTACGATGTTAGTGAAAATCTTACCGTATTTTTTGAAGGCTTAAACCTGACTAACGAAACAGAAGAAGGTTACGGTAGATATGAAGAGCAATTCTTATTTGCTCGTCAATATGGCACTCGCTATAACCTCGGTGCCCGCTACTCATTTTAAGCGGTAATTGATAATAAAAAAGCCGCTTTCTAAGCGGCTTTTTGTTATTCTTTAGATGAATACAAGTGATATCAAAACGATACACTGGAGTGAATGTTGGACAATGAAATTCGAAAAATAGTCATTGTGGGTGGCGGAACAGCAGGATGGCTTACAGCCGGTGTTATCGCAGCAGAACATATGGCTAATTCAGAACAAGGCGTTGCTGTTACCCTGATAGAATCGCCCGATGTGAAGCCGGTAGGCGTAGGTGAAGGCACATGGCCAACCATGCGCGGTACATTACGTAAAATGGGGGTCACCGAAACCGATTTTATTCGCTGTTGTGATGCTACTTTCAAGCAAGGCGCCAAGTTCGCTAAATGGGTAACGGGCGCGGATGACGATGCTTATTACCATCCACTCGTGTTGCCTCAAGGATACGAGCAGATTAATTTAGTGCCATTCTGGCAACAACAGGCCAGCAATATTCCATTTGCAGATGCGGTTTCCTTCCAGGGGCAAATATGTGAACGCAATTTGGCACCGAAACAAAATACAACCCCTGAATTCGCTCACGTAGCTAATTACGCCTATCATCTTGATGCTGGAAAATTTGCCGCTTTTTTACAACAGCACTGCATAGAAAAGTTAGGCGTAAAACACGTACTCGACACGGTAGTCGAGGTAAGTAGTCATGACAATGGTGATATTCGCAGCCTTGTCACTAAACAACACGGTGAGTTAAGCGGTGATTTATTTATCGATTGTAGTGGATTTCACGCGTTGCTGATTGGCAAACATTACCAAATTCCGTTTATCAACAAAAAAGACATTTTGTTTAACGACGCCGCGCTAGCAGTACATGTACCCTACCTCGATGAACACAGCCCGATTGCCTCCCACACAATTTCAACTGGTCAAAGCGCGGGATGGATCTGGGATATCGGCTTACCTTCTCGGCGTGGTGTCGGCCACGTTTATTCTTCTGCGCACATAAGTGACGAACAGGCTGAGGTTGAACTTCGCCAGTACATCCGTGACAGCGTTGGCGACAAGGCTGAAGAGTTAAGCGTCCGTAAAATACCGATAGTACCGGGACACCGTGAAACCTTTTGGCACAAAAACTGTGTCGCGGTAGGACTTTCGGCTGGATTCTTAGAACCACTTGAAGCTTCTGCATTAGTTCTAGTGGAACTGTCGGCTGCAATGATAAGCGAACAACTTCCTGCAAACCGCAAAGTAATGGACATAGTAGCAAAACGCTTCAACGACAAATTTCGTTACCGTTGGGATCGCATTATCGATTTTCTAAAATTGCACTATATTTTAACGCAACGTAAAGATACGCAATATTGGATAGATAATTGTCATATTGATACGATCCCAGATGCCCTCACTGAATTAATGGAGTTATGGCAACACCACTCCCCTTGGCACAGTGATTTCACCCAAGTAGATGAAGTATTCCCGTCAGCAAGTTATCAATATGTGTTGTATGGCATGGGATTTAAAACCCAACAGGCCAAAACGGAAAGACGCTCCAACAATCAGCAATTGGCGCTAGAAAGCTTTAGACAAAATCAGCAAATGACTGAAAAGCTGCTTAGAGGACTACCCACTAATCGAGAACTGATTAACAAGATACAGCAGTACGGATTACAACGTATTTAGTCCAAATATAAAAACTATAATGATTAGGAATACCAATGCCGAACCATCAATTACTGGATAACATCACCCATAAAGATTTACAGGTCATAACCGACTTTCTGCCGAACCTAGGCGACGACGTGAGCTTTACCAATATATTTGTCTCCGAATTTCGTGAAGTACAGGGTTTATATCCAATTTTCTTCAACAAGCATTCGCAGACCGGTAAATTTGAAGCAATCGCCCTTTTCGGTTTTGCTCCGCTTGAAAATCTGTATCTTAATCAAACAGGTTGGCAGGCAAGTTATATCCCTTTAACTATAAGACGACGCCCTTTTCTCATAGGCTTCCAAAACGTGCAATCAGAGGGCGTGTTAAAACAAGAACCTGTGGTTTTTATTGACATGGATAGTCCGAGAGTAAGCGAATTTCAGGGAGAAAAAGTGTTTCTAGAGCAAGGTGGACAAAGTGATTATTTGCAGAATATCAATTCAATTTTACAAACCATACACCAAGGCCACACGCAAACAGACGAGTTTATCGACACTATCTTACAACACGATTTAATTGAGCAAGTCAGTATAAAAGTACAGTTAAAAGACGGTTCGAACCACGAACTAAATAGTCTTTACACTGTTAATGAAGAAAAAGTAGCAAGTTTACAAGGAGATGTGTTGCAAAGCTTACACCAAAAAGGGTATCTACAAATGATGCACATGATGGAAGCATCAATGTCTAATTTATCTGCATTAATTGAAATGAAAAACGCGACACTATAAAGCCGATGAAGTTGCCATTTACATCTCAAAACCAAGTCCAAGAAATAATCAACGCCAAAATTGAAGACTTGGGCCCGGCACAATTAAGTAGTTCACAGCCCATCGTATTCAGAGGATTAGTGAAAGACTGGCCGTTGGTAAAAGCGGCAAGTGAATCAGCACAAAGTGCGGCAAAATATTTGAAATCGTGGGCAAACGAAAACCCGGTTCAGGCATTTGAAGCCCCAGCCAATGTCGGCGGCCGTTTTTTTTATAACGAGAATTTAAATGGCTTTAATTTCACACCTAAAAATAGCACTTTTAAAGCGGTAATAGACGAAATTATCCAATTAAGTGGCTCTGCTCAGGCTTCGTCAACCTATTTAGGTTCTACGTCCATCAATCATATCTTGCCAGGATTTAGACAGCATAATGATGTATTACCACTACAAAAAGCACCGCTAGTGAGCATTTGGGCGGGCAATCGCTCACGGATAGCTGCCCATTACGACATACCAGACAATTTAGCCTGTAATGCGGTAGGACGACGCAGATTTACTTTGTTTCCCCCTGACCAATTGGAAAACCTTTATGTTGGTCCTTTGGACTATACGCCCGCTGGGCAACCTGCTAGCTTAGTCGACTTTCATCAACCTGATTTCAACAAGTTCCCCAAATTTAAACAAGCAATAAAACATTGTTTGATTATTGAATTAAACCCCGGCGACAGCCTATTTATTCCAAGTATGTGGTGGCATCACGTGGAAGGTTTGACCGATTTTAATGTGCTGGTCAATTATTGGTGGCGTCAGGTTCCAGATTTCATGGGGACACCTTTGGATGCGCTTAACCACGCAATACTAGCGATCCGAGAGTTGCCCGAATCACAGCGTCAAGTATGGCGTGATATGTTTGAGCACTATGTGTTTTCACCAGCTGATAATAAGCACATTCCAGAATCCAAAAAAGGGGTATTAAACCCCTTAAATGAAACCACAGCTAGACAACTTCGAGCTCAATTACTCAATAAATTAAATCGTTAAGTAAGTCATTTATTTATACTTTCCCACGTCGCATTTCGAGTTGATTTCTGACCTGCCTAGCAGTTTTTTCATCAATGGGATAAATAACAATTAAGCCGATAGCGATTATTGAACAAATCAGAGGGATACCGGCATCCGCAATGCGCATTAAAGTAATTGTGGTAGACGTTTGTTCACCGGCCAGTGCGACATCAAATCCGGTTGCAGTTAATATAAATCCACCTGCCGCTAGTGCTACCGCCATACCCAATTTAACTACCCACCAGTAGATTGAGCCGAACATCCCCTCTCTGCGCGCAAAGGTTTTTAACTCATCAACGTCACATACATCTGCGATCATCGACCCCATCAAGGTAAATAATCCCCCTAAGCCAAATGCGATAAATGGGACCGGAATTAAAATCAACCATGGATTGTCAGGGGTATAGCAGAACCATTTCAACGCATAACCGACTATTGATAACCCGATTGCGATAAAAAACGCACGACGTTTACCAAACATAGTTGACAGTTTAGCTGTGATAAAAATCACACAAAACGTTGAAAATGCCGACAAGGTCCCTGCCCAGCCGGCATATTCAGAGCCTAAATTCGTATCTCCGGCAAATACATAATAAATAATCACGTAAAACTGAAAGGACGACACCATCATAAATCCGTTAAAGACTAAAAACGTCGCACCACAAAGACATAAAAAGGGCTTATTTTTGAGTGTTTCAGCAAAGCCCTTAAAAAAGCCTTTTATGCCCGGACTGAACGTTTCAGTATCCGTTTTTGCCGGTTTATCCAAAATTGCTAAATTGGGTTCTTTGAGGAAAATAGCCGGTAAAATACCAACGAAGATAGTAAATGCCCCAATAATAATGGCCAGCCAACCCGCCCCTTGGATCATGTCATCAAACAAATTGTCATTTTGCATAAACCACAGAAACCAAGGCGCTAGCAAATACGCCATTTGTCCCATAAAGTTTTGCACTGCCATCAGCCGTGTTCGTTCATGATAATCTGGCGTAAGCTCGTATCCAAGCGCGATGTAGGGCGTAGCGAATACCGTATAAGCCAAATAAAAAAACAATGAACCTATCAGAAAAAACCAGAAATAGAACATCTCGCTTTGTTCTCTAGGCAATTGCCAGATCAGTGCGTATACCAATCCCGCAACTATCGCACCACAGAAAATATACGGCCGACGGCGACCCCATTTCGTTTTGGTATTATCACTGATATAACCCATTAACGGGTCGGTAAGTGCGTCAGTTAACCGAGGCAAAGCACTGACTAACCCCACAAGCGCCGGATTCATCGCCAGACCTAAATTGAGGACGATAACCATTCCACCGATGGCTGCCCCTAATAGGTTATTGACCAATGCACCTAAGCCATAGATAAATTTGCGGAGAACGGGAATTTTGTCACGGTGTGCGGTCACTTCTGTATGACCAGAGGCAGAAACATCTGCTGTCGTATTCGTCATTAGTAATCTACTTTTAACCACTTTGAGGGTTTGAGCCAAGCGAATTAGCGCAGTGTAAAATCTATTAACATCAAAGTTACACTTTTAAATCAAGCAGACAAACTAAATACGGCAAGCGGTGACAAAACGCACGATAAAGCGGGCAATGATAGATTTAACGTCCATTAAACTAAAGTTCATAGCAAATGATTACTAACAAATCGTTTTCATTTATCGGCCGACTCAACTACTAGTTAGTCCACTTTAGCTTATTTAAATTGAATTGTGAGGCAAAAATATTATGTTTAGATAGGCGTCTAAAAACGCTGACATTACATATTCATTTTCTTCGCAGCTTTTATTCACAATTCGAAGACTTTTCTCAACAGGCATGCGGATTTTCTTATGCACAAACCTTCAACATTCTCATCTCCGAAAAGTGCAGTACATCAATACTCAAAACGAGTTACAGAACTAATTTCTCGAATGAATTTACAAGAAAAAATTGGTCAATTGAGTCAAGTGATGGGAAACGATAGCCAACAATTGGCAGAAGATGTCGCAAAAGGAATAGTCGGTTCAGTGATCAATGAAGTCGACCCAAAAACAATATTAAAGTTACAACGTATCGCCAGCCAAAAAAGCCGACTGGGGATTCCTTTATTAGTCGGCAGAGACGTCATTCATGGCTTTAAAACTATTTTTCCTATTCCACTAGGTCAAGCCGCAAGTTGGGATCCTGAATTGATCAAGCTAGCTGCCGGCATAGCAGGTTCTGAAGCGGCAAGTATAGGGATTAATTGGACATTCGCACCGATGATCGATATCAGTCGTGACCCTCGATGGGGCAGAATAGCTGAAAGCTTTGGGGAAGATCCGGTTTTATCATCTGTTATGGGTGTTTCCATGATCAAAGGTTTTCAAGGGGAAAATCTTAAAAAAAGTAACTATATAGCCGCTTGTGCTAAACATTTTGTTGGTTATGGTGCCTCTGAAAGTGGCCGCGACTACTGCACAACCAATATTCCTGAAAACGAATTGCGCAATATTTATTTACCGCCATTTAAAGCCGCCGCTGATGCTGGAGTGGCTTCGTTCATGTCTTCTTTTAGTGATTTAGATGGACTTCCAGCCAGCGGCAACAAATGGTTGCTAGATACTATTTTACGCAAGGAGTGGCAATACCCCGGCTTAGTAGTGAGCGATTGGGAGTCTATTGCTCAACTTCAAATTCACGGTTTAACTGCAACGCCTCAAGAGTCGGCCTTCACTGCGTTTGATGCAGGAGTTGATATGGAAATGGTAAGTCATACTTACCGTGATCATCTAACTACTTTATTAAACGCAGGAAAAATTACAGAACAAGATATTGATAGCAAAGTATTGCGCATACTCGACCTCAAAGAAAAGTTAGGTTTATTTGAGGTGGATTTCACTGCTGACGCCAATCAGCCGGTTTTTTATGCCAATAAAGATCTGGAAATTGCAAAACAACTCGCATTAAAAAGTTGCGTGTTATTGCAAAATAACAATCAAACCTTGCCCCTTCACCCTGACCAATTAAATAGTATTGCGGTAATTGGCCCATTAGCCAATGACGGATATGAGCAGCTTGGAACTTGGATTTTTGATGGTGAAGCCGAATACAGTGTTACGTTGCTAAACGCGTTAAGACGCGACCTGGGTGACGCAGTTGAGATTAAGTTTGCTAAAGGCATGACGAATACTCGAAGTTACGGTACAGATTTATTTGCCGAGTCGATAAGACTCGCGGAACAATCAGATGTGGTGATTTTATGTTTAGGAGAAGAATCTATCTTATCCGGAGAAGCTCACAGCCGCGCTGAACTAAACTTACCTGGTAATCAACAGCTGTTAATTGAAGAAATCGCAGCCACTGGCAAATCAATTGTGCTGGTGATCATGGCAGGCAGACCATTAACGCTAGAGCCTATCGTAGATAAAGTAGACAGTATACTTTTTGCTTGGCATCCCGGCACTATGGGTGGTCCAGCCATTTCTGAATTGTTGTTAGGAGTGAGCTCTCCTAGTGGCAAACTGCCCGTTACTTTTCCGCGAAAAGTAGGTCAAATACCCATTTACTATAATCAAAAACATACCGGTAAGCCTTCAACAGAATCGCAATTTATACACATGGACAATATCCCTGAACGCTCCCCGCAAACATCGTTAGGAATGGCCGCCACTCACTTAGATACACACTTTTCTCCGCTGTATGAGTTTGGCTTTGGGTTGTCATACGGGCGTTTTGAGTATTCCAATTTAACCCTTGATAAAAAAAGCCTAGATCGCGGAGAAAAACTGCACATCAAAATTACGGTTAAAAATACTGGAAAATACAACGCAGAAGAAGTGGTTCAACTATACATACGAGATTTAGTTGGCAGCGTAACCCGTCCGGTAAAGGAATTAAAACAGTTTAAGCGAATTTGCATAAACGCGGGCAGCTCACAAGTGGTTGAATTTGAATTAGCACCCACTGAGCTGGCATTTTATAACCGAAATATGGAGCTCACCAACGAAGCCGGCAAATTTCATCTTTGGGTTTCTGGAAGCTCATCGTCCGAATTAATGGCCGAATTCGAGTTAACCCATGATTAAGAGCAAGCAAAACATTAACCAACAAATTATTGCTAATGTAGAGGCCTTAATGGCCAAAATGACGCTCGCTCAGAAAATTGGACAAATGACTCAAGCTGAACGCTCAACCTGCACCGCGCAAGATGTATATCAATATCACCTAGGTTCAGTATTAAGTGCTGCAGGCTCTGTGCCGGGCAATAATCGATTAAAAGATTGGTTGGAAATGACAGATGCTTACTGGCTTGCCTCGATGCAAACTGACGCAGATCATCTAGCTATCCCAGTGATTTACGGTATTGATGCGGTGCACGGTAATAACAACGTCAAAGACGCGGTTGTTTTCCCCCACAATATTGGTTTAGGGGCCGGTGCCGACTTTGATTTAATTGAACAAATTGCCGAAATTACAGCAAAGGAAGTCTGTGCAATCGGTGTTGATTGGGTTTTTTCGCCCAATTTAGCGGTAGCAGAGGATTATCATTGGGGGAGAACCTATGAGAGTTTTTCAGAACGTACAGACTTGGTATGTGACTTTGCTAAATCAATGATCACTGGCTTGCAATCTGCACTACCGCAATCAGGAGTATTGGCATGCGCAAAACATTGGATAGGAGACGGAGGCACGTTACATGGTGTCGATCAAGGCGATACAATTCTTGATTGGCAGCAATTAGAGCAAATTCATGTTCGTCCATATTACCAAGCGATTGAAGCTGGCGCGCTGTCGATAATGGTGTCGTTTAGTAGTTGGAACGGTGAAAAGTGCCATGGCAACCGTCATCTACTTACTGATATTTTAAAAGGTAACATGCAATTTTCAGGGATATTAATTTCTGATATGCAGGGCATCGATGATTTAGCCGAAGACTTTTATATTGCAGTAGCAAAGGGCGTAAATGCTGGCATCGACATGTTTATGGTTCCCGGCAATTGGAAACAATTTATTGAACATTTAATTTCACACGTAGAACTAGGTACGGTACCGATTGAACGCATCAATGACGCAGTACGCAGAATATTGTCAGTGAAAATGGCAATCGGCTTATTTGAAAAACCTCGTCCATCAAAGCGTCAATTGGCTAATCATGCCAGCTTTGGTTCAAAACAACATCGTAACGTTGCACGTAAGGCTGTGCAAAAGTCTTTGGTGTTGCTTAAAAACCATGATCACGTATTACCGCTAAGTAAAAACTCGCGAATTTTGGTGACTGGAAATAGTGCTGACAACATTGGTTATCAGTGCGGTGGTTTCACTATCTCATGGCAAGGTGATGATGGAAACGAAGAATTCCCAGCCGCTACTTCAATCTGGCAAGGAATCCAAAACCAAGCAACCAACGCGCAATTTATTGGCGCGGGCGAAATAACTGATATTGACCCGAATCAGTTCGACGTCGCTATTGTAGTAGTTGGCGAGCGCCCATATGCTGAAGGTTTAGGTGATATTAGATATGATGATGATGTGATGTTCAAATCAGGCTTGCAAATCAATGGGCAGCTCAGAATGCAACCTGCATCAGGCAACTCGTTGGAACTACAAGTGATGTATCCTCAAGCATTGCAAACGATTAAAACACTAAAAGTCAAAGGCATTCCGGTAGTCACAATATTAATCTCTGGTCGTCCACTTATAACTACCTCCGAAATTACACAATCTTCTGCTTTCATAGCAGCTTGGCTACCGGGCTCTGAAGGAGATGGTGTGGCAGATGTACTATATGCTAAAGCAGCTTTTTCAGGTAAGTTGGGGTTTAGTTGGCCTGACAATTCACAATCAAATATAGATCTGGAAAAACAAGCCTTTGACACTATTTATCCTGTTGGCTTTGGCTTAACTTACCCGGTAAAAACACTGGCTAAATCTGCAGTTTAACCTGTCCTAAAATCAAACACCGACAATAGGACAGGGAACGGATTTAAGGGTTAGCGAAAACGCGGTTTACCAGGTAACACGACGTTATTCACTTCATTATATTCTTCCAAAAGTGCCATTTGATGCTGATCATACAACCTCAAATTAGACACTTTATAAGGGGCTGTGACACCGGCAGTATTAAGTAACTTGCGATCAAAGTTCAGCGGCATAGCTGCCATACCAGCGTTTAACGACTGCGCAACTTGCGTTTCCAACACCGGAATTAAGACACCGTTTTTTGTGCCATATAACACTGCGCGTACTTCATAACGGCTAAATTCATTCACAAGGACACTGACTTGCGCTTGATCTAAATTGCTTACGTCAACTTTAGTGTCTGCAAAGCTCGCCGTTGGACGACTAAATGCAAATGCCAGCTTTCCTTTGCGATGAAACGATAGACCGTTGTGATTACCTTGTGCTTCAACTAATAATTCATACAAGCCATTTATTGGCGCAATAATGTTTTGTAAATCTGGTCGCTGAATCACCAGTTGGCCATTAAGCATTTTCGATTTTAGTTTTACTTTGCTGCCATCCATACCAATTAGCGTGGCCAAGTAGTTCACTGGATTTAACGATTTTGATTTAATACCGTTGTTTGCTGGCAAAGTCATAGAAACAGTGGCCAGTACGGTGCGATTATGATCCACACTTTGACTCGTGGTGTTTAAGTTTAAAGCGTAATCACTGTCTGGTTCGCGAATCATAATCAGAAAGCGATCTTGCGGATCGAGTGCTTGTTGGGTTTTTAGCAATAAAGGGCCATTGTCTTGTGCTTGTTTATCAGTAAACATGGCCGCAGATTTAGATAAAAACCCCGTTTGAGCCAGTTGCGGTTCAGAAACCTGCTTGCTATCTACCACCTCTCCTGATTGAGTTTGCAGTTGCATCAAGCCAATGTCTAATTTTGCATCAGACTGTTGGGTATTCGAACTGACATCTTCCCGCGCCTGAGAAATCAACATTAACACCCGTGGACTAGTATTGTTTATGGCAACACCTTGCATTAATGCAGCGCCGTTAGTTTCAAACCAATATTCTTTGCTGCTCGAACTATAAGAATGGTCGGTGTCGAGTAGCTGAGATGACTTAGAAATCACTTTGCTATAATGACTTAGATCACCAGCACGACTGATTAGTGCAAAGCAGCATAAAAGTAAGGCGATAAAAAATTGGATATTTACATGCTTTTTCATTGTCATCACCTATATGTCATCACGAATGATTTCGTTAAACCCAAAACACACACGCCGTGATTGCTGATGACTCAATGGCTCAGCCCCATCAGTTCGCTGAATATCTCTAAACCATGTGGTACCTGCTACTTCTTGCGAACTGCACTCTAAGAAACCATCAGAACAAGAATCCAGCCAATTTTGCGTAAACTCTAGTGCGACTTGATTTGAATAACCGCCGCAGTAGCTATCGCCATCAAATGGTGATGATTCAACATCGGTTCCTGTAATGACTTTGAAAGGCACAGGCAAATCGTTTCCTTGCGTGCCTAATAACCAAAACTCATTCATAAAGGCCATGTATTCTACTTGTTGCAAAAAGACGCCATCGCTGGCATAGCCTAATAACCATCCCAAACTTTGTTCAAATACATTACCATTAACGACGGCGTTAGCGAGCGGCGTACCTCCGCTAGAAGGAGCAATTGCAGTCACATCAGTTGTGGCCTGTATAATTATCGGATAGCGCGCATCCCAAGTAGGATTTGAGAGGATCCAACGCACTACATTTGCGCCGTTAGAGTGGGTTATAATGTACAATTCTGTAAGCTTAAGGGCTAAGCCCCACCGATAAATTTGATCCGCCACACAAACAGCAGCCCGATCTTTCCAAATAAATTCTTCGAAATCGCAATTCACTACTAAATAGGGATTGTCATTTCCCTGCATGACAGAATCGACAAATTCAGGTGACCAATAATCATCTAACGCATTGGTTTGATATCCTGTGCCGTGAATAAAAACAACACCTTTGAGGGCATAAGCTTGATGCGAAAAACCTGCGAGTAAAAAGCTGACTGTCAACAGAATTCGCCAATCCCAAGCTTTTTTGAGAGTAGGTATAAACATAGTTGGTTCCTTTAATCATTATTATTAAGTTCAGCAAATGTAGCTTACAAATTGTAGACCATTTTTTGAACAAATATTTCTGACAAGGAATTTTATCGATTTAGTAATCGAATTCTGATTAGCAATATTTAGGCGTTATCAGAAATTGCCGAAACGGAACGTGAAACATTTTCCGCCCCTTGGTTAATTTCGTGAATGACGGTTTCCATTGTGTGCAACAGATCTGTGCCTTTTTGGGCAGTATCAGAAACCGATGAAATTTGTAGGGTAACTTCATCTGTCAACTCTTGGTTGAGTCGCACCACGTCACCTATTTCTTGGGTAGAGTTACTCGTACGCGCAGCCAATTGACGCACTTCATCTGCTACTACCGCAAACCCGCGGCCAGTATCACCAGCTCTGGCAGCCTCAATAGCCGCATTTAAAGCTAATAAATTGGTTTGATCTGCAATTGAACTTATTGTAGATACAATGGTACCTATCAGGTTGGATTGTTTACCAAGGTTTTGAATTAGTTGAACAGATTTAACCACTTGCTGTTCGATAGTATTCGAATTTTCAATAGCATTTTTTAATGTGTTTGAACCTTCAAGCGCAATCTGCGCCGTTTCTACAGCGGTAGAATATGCGACTTCAGCCGCTTGAGACACTGCTAAGTTGTGATTCACTCGGTCAGTTATATCTGTAGCAAACTTGATGACTTTAACGACTTTACCATTCTCTGACTTTATGGGGTTATAAGACGCTTCTAACCAGATTTCTTTGCCACTTAATGATTTTCTAGTAAACATACCAGAGGTTAATTTCCCGTTTTCCAAATCATTCCAAAAGTTGGGGTTTTCTTGATAAAACTTGTCAGAACAGAATATTTTATGATGTTTACCTTGTATTTCTGCCAAACTACAATCCATTGTTTTCAGGAAATTTTCATTGGCAAACAAAATTTCACCCTGAGGAGTAAATTCAATTACAGCCATCGACAGATTTAAAGCTTTACTGATTGCTAACTGGGTTTGCAACGACATGTACTTTTCAGTGACATCAGTGGCAATCTTCACCACTTTTGTCACTTTTCCGTTATCTAAAATGGGAAAATAGGTTGCGTCTAGCCAAACAACTTCACCACCTTTAATAAAGCGCGAAAATGTGCCAGAAATACTTTTTCCAGATTGTAATGTTTTCCAAAATTCCTGATATTCTTTTGAATTACAATATAAGGTGTCACAGAACATTCGATGATGTTGTCCGATGACCTCATCCTTATCATAGTGCACCACTGATAGAAATAGCGAATTGGCCATCAGTATCGTCCCTTCGGGAGTAAATTCGATATATGCCACGTGTTTTTGAATTGACTTTACTAACGAGACTTGCTCACTTAACGAACTCTCTAACGCAACTATCTGTTCTTTTAAATTTCTATTAAACATACTTTTATCTTAATTTATTGATACTTACACACTCTTCATACAGTTTGAACTGCAACGCCTTTTAAAACCTGAATGGTAATTTAAGTAAACTAAATTAAGATGACCAAAAGTACTTTGACATTTAAACATAATCAGAATAGTTAATTAAAATCACTCTCAAGCTTGGTCAAAATTAACACAAATATTCATCGATGTACTGCAAAAAGTGATTAATTATTTGAAAATAACTTCTTATAATTCAATGCGGTAACTAATATTACCAATAATAAATAAGTTTGAAGTCATTGCAATGTAGAGGGTATGGATATACTTAAAAGTAGGATTAAATTTTGCGGAGACTTTACTTAAAAAAATCAAAAGTAGCGTGACGGACAAAAAAGGAAATTGAATAAAGTAAACGCATGAAAAAGTCACGGTGCGCTTACATCATTTAGCATAAACCAAATTGCTTCAGTCTTCTTGCCAGCGCTCTTTGATTTCAAGCATTTTATCCAAATTTTGCTGAAATAAATCAACAAGTTGCGGATCAAAATGTTTGCCTTTTTGTTGCTGTAGATATTCCATGGTTTTATCAATTGACCAGGCTTCTTTATATGGTCGCTTACTGGTTAATGCGTCAAATACATCGGCTAACGCGACAATACGTCCGTGAATAGGTATTTCTTCGCCCGCCAAGCCCTTAGGATATCCGCTACCATCCCACTTTTCATGGTGGGTTAACGACACAACTTTAGCCAACTCAATTAAATCGGAATCTGATTCGCCTAAGATTTCCGCTCCTATTTGCGGGTGCTTTTTCATTTCTTCAAATTCTTCTTCAGTTAACCTAGCAGGCTTTAACATGATGTTATCCGGAATTCCAATCTTACCAATATCATGCATAGGAGCAGCATTAAAAATATCGTCTGCGGCATTTTCTGAAAAACCACAAGCAAGTGCTAACAATCGCGAATAATGACTCATCCTGACCACATGCATACCCGTTTCATTGTCTTTGTACTCAGAGGCTCGCCCTAACCGCTGTATAACCTGTAAACGGGTTCTTCTCAGCTCTTCGGCATTCACTAAAGATAAATGGGTAGCGACGCGAGCTTTAACTACAACGGGCGTAATTGGCTTTGATATATAATCGACAGCGCCTACCTCAAACCCTTTAGCTTCGTCTATGGCATCGCCTAACGCGGTAACAAAAATCACTGGTATGTGGCGAGTGGCGGAATTAGATTTAAGCGTTTGGCATACTTCATAGCCTGTCATTCCAGGCATCATTACATCTAGCAAGATCAAGTCAGGTTTAACTTTGTTAACTAGCTCTAATGCCTCCGCTCCACTTTTCGCAAAGGTGAGAGAATAATATTCGCGTAAAGTCTGATTCAACACTCTAAGGTTGGTTGGTTCATCATCAACGACTAACAGTTTTTTTTGGCTATCAGCGGCAATCATAAATTATTCTTACATCCTTTAATTAACACTCAATTCACTTTGCGTTAGTTCAATTATTTCCAATGCTTTTTCAAATTCAAAATCATTCAGTGCTTCTACAATCTTTAACATTTTATCAAAGTGCTTATGATTAGTTTGGGTTGAAAGCTGATCTAAAAGCGATTCATTGAATTCGTTATTCTTCACGTAACTAGTTAATTCTTCTAGCACCAATAATAACGCTTCATCACTTAGATTTTCTACTTCATCTAGTGTTTGATGCGACTCCTGATTACGTAAACCGACACATTTGGCAATTTCGTGCAATTCTTCTTTCATCGAATTAATCGATTTATGCAATATCGGAGCATCAGCGCTGGCGACGTTTTTTTCCAGTTCGCTAGCAAAACTGGCAAATTTAACTAAAGCTAAATTACCCGCGACCCCTTTTATTGCATGTACACTTTGTTCTAGTTCCGACCACTCTTCAATTTCGATAAAAAAGATTAACTGTTCCAACTTAGCGTCACAATCTCGAATGAATTCACTTATTTGCGTAAATAAAGTCGTTTTGGAGCCCCATAATGCCGAACCAGTGTCTACATCAATAGATGACAGTTCAGTCTTTTCGGTATCTAAAGATTCAGATTGTGTAACGTCTTTATCTATTTGCAGTACTTTAGCAATCTCAAATGTCAACAAATCGAAATCAACCGGTTTATTCGCAAAGCCATCCATGCCGGCTTCAAAAGCAGACATTTTATCTTTTTCCAACACACTAGCAGTTAATGCAATGATTGGGATATGCGCTAATCCTTCTTTCTGCTCTTGTTTACGTCGTTCACGAGACGCGCTTAATCCGTCCATCACTGGCATTTGAATATCCATAAGGACAATATCAGGTTCGTCATTTCGCATACGAATAAGCGCTTGTTCCCCATCTCTAGCCGCGATGACAGTGTGCTCTTCGCGTTTAAGTAAGATAGTCAACAGATCTATATTTTGTTGCAGGTCGTCAACTACTAAAATCCGTAATTTAGGCAGTTTACTAAGCACTTTTTTACGCTCTGTTTTAGCTGCAGCATCCACTCTTTTAAGTGGCAGGGTAAATGTAAAACACGAACCAACGTTAGTTTGACTTGTGGCCGAAATACTCCCCCCCATCAATTCAACTAGCTGTTTACTAATGGTTGTTCCTAAACCAGTACCTCCAAATCGACGACTCATCGATTCATCAGCTTGCTCAAAAGCTTCAAACACCGTTTCTAATTGTTTGGGAGACATGCCGATGCCAGTGTCTTTTATTTCAAATTTGATTTGCCCCTGTGTATGCTTAGACACAATAATGGATATATTGCCTTTTTGGGTAAATTTGACTGCGTTGCCCACCAGATTGGTTAACGTTTGTCGAATTCTGTCAGGTACACCGTGGTAGTGGCCGCGAATCTCAGGATCGACAGTCAAATTGATCGTTAACCCTTTTTTCTGCGCTTGCAACCATAGTGTCGACACGACTGCATCAACTTCTTCTATTAAAGAAAAATCGCGATACTCAAGCTGAAACTTACCTTTATCTAATTTAGCACTATCCAAAATATCATTGAGAATGTGCATCAGCGATTTCGCAGATTGATTAATGGTGTTGACATGTTTTTTCTGGCTTGCCGTCAATCCACTATCCAATAAAATATCGCTAAATCCTACCACTGCGTTCATCGGCGTACGGATTTCATGACTCATATTAGCTAAGAAAGCGGAACGTGCGGCCGCAGCTTGTTCAGCTTTTTCTTTAGCCTGCACCAATTCATTTTCCATGGCTTTGCGTTGACTAATATCCATAATGAAGCCATCAAGGTACTGCTCACTACCATCTTCACTTTGCGTAGCTCTTCCGTACCCTAACATCCATTTGGTTTGGCCATTTTTATCAATAACTCGGTAGTCAAGCACAAATCCATCTGGGTGGCTCAAATCAGTAGCGGCAATCTGCGCCAAATCATCTGGATGAACAAAATCGGAAAAACGACGCTTAACACACGGCAAGATAAAATCTTCTGCTGGATATCCAATTTTGTTTTCAATTTCGTCACTAACAAACAAAAATGGCCATTCATCTTGATTAAAACAGCGATAAGCAATGCCTGGTAAATTACCGAGCAGAGAACGAAATCTCGCTTCGTTTTCTCTAAGTGCCGCTTCCATTTTTATGCGCTCGCGTAAATCAGTCAAAAAAGCCACAAATAAATGCTGACTCTCTATTTCTACATGACCGATACTCAAGCCTACAGGAATTGTTTCACCCTGCTTTGTAAGCGCTTTTACCTCTCGACTGTTGCCAATGATTTGGGCTTCACGCGTACGTAAATAATCGAGGATATAACTATCATGCATGCTATGGTCTGGGCCTGGCACGATTTTATTCACGTTACTTCCTATCAGCTCCTGTGTAGTCCAGCCCAGCAAATTTGAAACTGAACGGTTAACGCTTATCACTTTGCCTTTTTCATCGATAGTAATTATGCCATCGAGCGCGGTATCCATTGTGGCAAGTAAACGTTTTTCATTTAATAATGAGCGCGCCGAAATATCCTTGTACTTGAAAATGATATTCAAACCTAAGACAAGAGCGATAATAACAACCGTAATGAAAGATATGCTCAGAGCTAAATAAAACGAAATTTGTCCAGATTGCGATGACAATTCCATACCTGGCGGTAAAACAAACCTAGCCGCTGCCATGCCGGTATAGTGCATGCCTGAAATCGCCATGCCCATCACGATGCTCGCCACTACTGATTTCGACAAGTCATTGATGTGAATTTTGGTGATGCTATCCAAACCAAAACGAATATACAGCGCAACAATTGCTAAGCAAACCGCGACCAAAATCGATACTAAAAACATGCTTAAGTCATATCGAAGTAGCGGTGCCATCTCCATGGCCGCCATTCCAACATAATGCATAGTACCGATGCCCGCCCCAACCAACACGCCACCTAAGATAAGTTGCTTTTTAGTAATGTTGTCTTGTATGAGTAGGTTTTGAGCCACCCACGAAGCGGCTACGGCTGGAAACAATGAAAGTAATGTAAGTTGCCATCCATAGGTTACGTCCGTGCAAAGATCAAATGCCAACATACCAATGAAGTGCATCGACCAAACACCACCACCCAAAGCAATACTACTGACCATTAATGCCACTTGTCGGCGTTTTGGAGAGACGGTTGTGGCGGCTTGGGAGCAAACATGGAACGCCATAAAAGAGGCAAATATCGCAATCAGCAACGATAGTAAAACCAATTTATAATCAAATTGCCCAACTACCAAAAGATTGCTTGGAACCTCTTCAAAAATGTTTTTAATCGTTATATTCATCTAAAAAGAGCCTTGTCCTTGCATAGTTAAGCCAGTTTAATTTTTCGTTATTTATCTGACTGAAGGTCATACACCCACTGCATTTAATTGAATTTTAATATGAATATGTCTAGCTTAACCGACTTAGTTACAAACGTCTAAAAGGTCAAGTATGGAATTTACAGAAGACGTCTAATTTATTATATGCGTTTACACCGAGTTGCATAGCGTTTTATGGGTTGAGTGAGAGCAGCATACTTGTTAGACAAGTCATTACATAGCGCAGAAATACGATGAAATCGTTAGAAAAGAAGCAGAGAATGAATATCCTCTGCTTCCCTACATCATAAAATGGATTTTACAAAATCTGCCAGCTCGTTGTCCTGACAATTTTCAAAGAAACATGACTGGAAACGCGCCCCGCCAACTGCTGTTTTCAACAATTCAGGATCTAGACCTTTTAAGCCTTCCAGCAAAGGTCTGCAAGTGACCGTTTTGACGCCATCTAAGATGCCTGCATTGGCAACCTGTGATTCACGTCTTTCTGGTGGATATCCTAGTCCAGTTTCACCTGTGAAGGCTTTTTCAAAAATATAACGTAGATTTAGTTCTGCTCCCCAACCAAAACCTTTTGCAAAAGGTAATGCCAATGCATTGCCATTGTTAATTTGTGCAAACAAATAGGCATCTGCTGGGTCAATACAATATCCACATGCAACCCCAGGGTAAGCATTCAAAGACATCAGGGCGCCTTGGCCTGTACCGCAACCTGCAACAACGAAGTCAACCGCCTTAGCATTGAGTAATAACGCTGAAATAATGCCTAAATGAATGTAAGTTAACCTATGATCATCGTCGTCACTCATTCCAACATTAAACACTTGATGGCCATGTTGCTCAGCCACGGCTTCAAGCTGAGGTAAGATAATGTTGTTTTTTGCTGCTTGGCTGAATTCATTCATCAATGCGATTTTCATAAAATTTCCTGAAATAAAAAACTGAGCGCTCTAAAACAACAAAATTCAGCTAACTTTTAAAACAAATATGCATTTATATTAATTAATATCCAAATCTGGAACGTTAGGTACTCGATTTCGTAGTTTTACATAAATTGCCTAAGATTAGGTGACAACCCCTACTGCCTATAAATTAATTACGTGGTCCATTTTGTATTTCCACCAAAACACCATCGTGAAATACAAGAATTTTTTGAAGCTGTCCTTTTTCTCTTTTGTACAAATGACGTTCGACATTCACTCGGGTGTGCTTTTTTTGATGTTTGCTGAGGTCTTCTTTATAATTAGGATCTCCGCATTTTAGCAACACATCAATGGTCGAATCACCGGTTTTAATTAATTTGGAACCACAGCGCATCGAATCGGCATAAGCACTACCGGCACTGAATATTAGGCATAATCCTAAAATGCATTTTCGTTTGAAGTTAAAAACCATAACACGCTCGTAATGATAAACGTGTAAAGACTCTATCAAAGTGACAACGAGTAGCAAAGCGTCCTCTCAATAAAGGGGTTCAATTTTATATCAGGTATATGCTTTGATTCGTTTTATTTCATTGTCGAGAAGATTATTCATTGATTCCATAGTGCTGCTGGCCAATGTGAAGTAGCTATCACTATTAAGATGAACATCACTAGGTAAAATCAGTTCATGTTTGAGCGTTTCGGTAAATACTTTGCAGGCATTGCGTGCTGAGATAATCAACTCTTTACTCTCTTCGTTAGAGCGTCCCGCTAAACGACTAAAAGAAGTTAATGAGTATTCCTGTATTTTTTGTTCCAAGAATTTAATCTTATTTCTTTCTAATTTAGTGATATTTCCAGACACGGCGACAGCCATTCCAATAGCGCGAGCTTGCCCAATGAACTCTACGGCCATAGGGAGTTCTTTCCATATACACTGCAAGTCTATAATTTCTCTAGGTAAGTTATGTGATCTCTTCCATTCTTGTGCCGCCACTTCAAGTAAACGAAGCAAGTTCTCAATCAGATTGGTATGTTGAGTAAAGCTTTCTTGACCAGTTAGCCCAAAGCAATTTTTTTCAAGCCGAGGCCAATGATCCATAAAACTTAACCAGCGAGACTGCCGACTAAACACACGATCCCTATCTAAGCTGACCATACACAAGTAAATTTTCTGGCGTAACTCCAAGATAAGTGGTTCAACGCGATTGTTACCATTTAAGTAACCTGCAGATAGACCTCTATGCCTTTGCAAGCTAGTAATTAACGTTTTAAGCTGAGAGATTAGGTCTAGCGTGCGAACTAACTTCAAGCGTTCCGTTACTCGTGAATAAGCTCTGATCGAAACCAGTGAGAATATTAACAAGGTTAATATGATGGTAAGTGTTTCTAACATACATACTCCGCTTGACTTAAAGGTTGGAAAAATAAACTAAACACGCGTTTCACGTAAATTCTCTTTGTATTGATATTACCGATTCTTACAACTAAATCGTTTATCTTAAAATCCTCCTGTTCACGTCTTTATCACCAAATTAAATTGGTAAATTAATTGGTGGACATTACTTTGAATATGTAATGCTTCTAATGAGCACTATAGCAATTAACAGAGCGAGCATTACATAGACTAGAAAGCAATAATTGCGCCACAGATTAGTCCAAGATTGCAATTAGTCTTTAGTAGGAAATAAAAAATAGCTTCAATTAGCTATTTATCATTTGAGTATAAAATTATGCTAACTCCATTAAATTTCTTGCAGGGGCTAGAATTTAGACGGTTTTTCGTTGCACAGAACCGGTACGTTTGCACTTTAGCAGTGCAAACGATTGCGATTTTAAAATTTGGATTGGAATTCAGTATGACAAGACGAAGTTCAGTCAGTTAGCAGTTTAACTGACTTTTCACAGGTTAAATTTTGCAACTTTTCGATAGGGAACTGAACCGCTGCTCTCCCGCTTTTTGACGCAACTCGTATGGCCTTTTCTAACCTTTTTTTGATCTTCAGATGTTTGACATTAATAAAGTGATAGAGAGTAAGTTCGAAATTTTTGTCTTCGAAATAGTAAAACACCTCTGAACTGGAATTACATAAGATTTTGCCTACTTCTAATTCAGTGGCAAATATAGCGTCAAACAACCCAGTGTCCATCATTTTGGCCATTGAGGTTGGAGTATCGATATATTGGCAATTTAACTTAGCTCTATCGCAAAAACTTTTAGCACCGCGAAACGTAGCCAAAACCCCGAGTACACTCGAATCATCAACCGCACAGTCACTTTTTTTGATACAAAAATAGCCAGCGCGCAAGGTTCCTATCGGTTCGTCCACCTGGACTAACTGTTCAAACTGCGCTCCCACCAAATCAAGTCGCAAAGCTTCTGCATCTAATTCCCCTTCATTTACCATTTTTAAGCCGCGCTTGGATGGATAAAAAACAAATGTAGGAGAATAATTTATGCTTTTATAAATTTCTGTGTAGAAATCCTTCAGCTTCTGAAGGCTTGGATCTTCTTTTAAAGCCTCAACAACATTAATCGTATATTCCTCAGACTTTACTGAAAACGTCAAGGTAGCAAAAAACAAAATCAAAATTAGCTTCATAAATTACCATTCCCATTCCATCTTATTAACTTTAGCAGAGCTCGTATTTTATTACCCTTAGATTATGGAAATATTGATCCATTTTTTCGAGGCGATTTTTTCTTGGTCTGTAAATTGCTGTGCACTTGTTAAAACATAAATAACCTTACAAAGTAACCATGTTATGTTGTTATTTAAAACTAGCCATAAAACGTAAAAGGATCCTAAATGCGAAAAGTTGTCTCATTTTTAGTTCTTATCTGCAGTACTTATGTATTCGCGAACCCAATCATTGACGAAAAATATGGGCCGAAAACCTTCCCAGACCAAGAAAAATGGACCGCTGTTGTTGCGGCATATGCACCGGAAATTGAAGCTATTGACCAAGCTTTTGAAAAGTTAGAAGGGGCGCAGATTGAACAAACTCTAACGATTAAGGGGGTAAAATATCAACTAGGCCATTTTAAGGGAGAACCTATCGTTATTTTTACCACCGGTATCAGTGTTCCTAATGCTGCAATGACCATGCAGATGGCATTGGACTATTTTCCAATCGATCGCGTTGTGATGATGGGTATTGCTGGCGGCGTTAATCCAGTATTTCAACCCGGCGATATTGCCGTTCCTGAACGATGGTATTTCCATGATGAGTCGGTCTATGTCAATCCGAACTCTGAAAAACCAGACGAATATGTGTTGCCAGATTATTACGAGAATGCATTAAAGCGCTATGAGCAAAGGCGTGAAGATGATCCTAATGCACCGGCCTATGAAAATTTTGGGTTTGTTCATCCAGAAGAAATGTCCGTTATTAAACAAGGTTGGGAAGAACCAAAGCAAATGCCTTATTTCACTGTTACGCCCGAATTGATTGAGCTGACCCAAAAAGCATTATCTACAATAGACCCGATCAAGATGCCATCTGGGCAAGCAATTAATATTAAAGTTGGTGGAAATGGTGTAACCGGTTCAGTGTTTTTAGACAATGCTGAATATCGTCAATGGCAACAAAGAGTTTATCAGGCTCAAGTAGCAGAAATGGAATCCGCTGCAATTGGGCAAGTTTGTTTTGTAAATGAAGTAGATTGGATTGTGATCCGTTCAATAAGTGATTTGGCCGGTGGACAACAGGGTAAAAACGAAGAGAATGTGTTTGACGCCATTGCTTCTGGAACCGGTGCCCAGTTGTTGATTGGTTTACTCGAACAAATAGTTCAGGTTCAAACTCAATAAAATAAATAGCAATTCAATATCGAATTGCTATTTAAACCTCAAAATTCATTGATTCAACTTTCAAATTTTAACTCCAACCTATAGCTGCACAACCACACAATTGAGAATGGTTCTTATTATTGTTTACATTAAGATTTCTTTTCTGTAATATCCCGAGCGTTCAAATTTATAATCACACACACATAGGAATACGATGAAAAATTGGATTGATACACGTTCAGCGGCAATTATTGCTATAGCAAGTTGTCACCAAGGACTATTTGCTGAAGAAATACAAGAGCCAGGTTTAGAAAGAATGGTTGTTACTGCAGCAGGTTTCGAACAAAAACTAACCGAAGCCCCTGCCAGTATTTCGATTATCACTAACGAAGATCTTAAAACCCGGATGTATACCTCAATTCTCGATGCTGTTAAATATCAGGAAGGTGTTGATATCGGAACAAGCCGCGACAAGACAGGCCAAGGCTCAGTCAGTATGCGTGGCCTAACTGGTGAGTACACACTTATTCTTATTAATGGTATTCGTCAAAATAACCATGGTGATATTTATCCGAATAATTTCGGTGGAAATGCGTTTAATCACATACCACCTGTTGATTCAATTGAACGAATTGAGGTAATTCGTGGGCCAGCTTCAACACTTTACGGAGCCGACGCGCTAGGTGGTGTAATTAATGTCATCACCAAAAAACACACTGACAATTGGTCGGGTGCTATTACATTTGGCCGCAGTCTTCAAACTGATGATGACTTTGGTGACGATATCACCACAGATTTCAGCGTTACCGGTCCACTAATTCCTGGCGTACTTAGTGTTGGCTTGCGCGGCAGTGTATATGAACAACTCGCATCTTCTCCTGAGTTTGAACCCGCTACCGATCCGAATGGCGAAGTACATTATCGTTCACTTGGGTTTGGAAGTGGTGGTAAAACGGTAGACAATACCAATAAACAGTTTGGATTTTCAATCAATTATAGCCCTGCAGAAACACAACACATCCGTTTTGACTTTGATGTTTCCAACCAAGTTTATGATAACACTCCGTCCTACGATATACAGACGGGTGAAATTACCTATCCACTTGGTACTAAAGACAATATTGAGTCTGTATGGCGCACCAGTGGTGGTGCAGTAAACCCGCGTGTAGGTTATGCCGCAGATCAAGAGTTTAATCGCACATGGTGGTCGTTATCACATGAAGGCAAGTGGGATTTCGGTACCAGCAATGTTTCATTATCTTATGTAGATACAGAAAACAACGGGCGTACGTTACCCTTTTCAGTTGCTGAGCGAGTACTATTGCAACAAATGTACGATGGTACAGGTATTTACGCTGATATGACTGAAGATGAACGTAAAAACTTAGCCGAAGAGACGTTTCTACCGCGTCCTGAGCGTCCTCTTGCAAGTAGCCAATATACACTTGATGTAAAAGTTGACATACCTATCAATAACCTAGCTGGCGAACACGTATTTATAGTCGGTGGGCAGGTAATAGACGGTGAATTGGAAGACGGTGTATTTGGACTTGAAGATGGTGACGCTGGTGGTGTTCAAGAGCAAAAAATGCATTCATTATTTGCTGAAGACAATTGGATGATTACTGATTACTTTACGTTAACAGCTGGTATCCGCTACGACAATCATGACGTATTTGGAAGTCAAACATCTCCACGTCTTTATGCGGTTTATAATCTTGCTGACAACTGGACCGTAAAAGGTGGAGTAAGTACTGGTTACAAAACCCCGCAGACGACCGATTTATATGATGGTATTACAGGTTTTGGTGGACAGGGAACTAGCCCATTTGCCGGCAACCCAGATCTAAAACCAGAAACCAGTGTAAATAGTGAAATCGCCTTATACTGGAGTTCTGATGTTAGCGAGCACAATTTTAACATCACTTATTTCCAAACCAATTTTGAAGATAAAATTGCTAGTGGTGACACTGTTTATAGCTGTGAAGCAACTGGTGGCGTTCGTCCTTGTGTTAATTTAGGTGAATATGACTCATTAGGATATTCAACTTATAGTCAAAAAGTGAATATTGATGAAGTCGAGTTACAAGGTATCGAAGTAGCCGGTAGTTACCAAATATCTCAAACTTTGTCATTTCGTGGAAACTATACATGGACAGACAGTGAGCAAAAAAGCGGTTCATCTGCTGGTCAACCTTTAACCAATACAGCGGAACATATGGCGAACTTGACCCTCAGTTGGCAAGCGACAGAAGTATTCAATCTATATTTACAAAGCGAAATACGTTCTGACAGATATCGTGGTTGGGATACAAATTTAGATAAAGCTCTTTACTACAAAAATTACCATTTGCTAAATTTAGGTGCTACTTATGAAATAAATGAGCATATCACCTTAAATGCAAGGGTTAACAACCTATTAGATACAGATTTCACCTCTTATAGTACTGACTATAATGACCTCAATGGTGACGGTGAATTCGAATATTTAACAGGTCGAGGAGCTGTTAGCGAAGTTGTATTCACCGATGACTACAACGTGAAAGACAAAGCACGAAACTTTTGGGTAGGCGTTAACCTTGCGTTCTAATTTCTCAATAATTTAAGCTTTTAATTAAAACAATAAAATGGGTTATGTTATGCGCGTCTCACTCGGTTCAATAAGGCAATGGCATTGGATAAGTGCCTCTGTTTGTATGGCAGGTATGTTGCTTTTTGCTGTGACTGGCATAACCCTTAATCACGCTGCAGATATTCCGGCTCAGCCGACAGTAAGAAGTATCGAAGAAAAGATACCTTCATCGCTGTTGCAACCCTGGTTAGTTGACGACTTACAACCGGCTTACCTGTCCGCGGAAATAGTCGCTTGGTTTTACCATGAACAACAAATCACTATTCCCAGACACTATCGGAGTGAGTGGGATGGTGATGAGTTATATGTTCCACTGCCCCGCCCGGGTGGAGATGCATGGTTAGCGATTGATAAGCAGACCGGAGAGTTTCTGTTTGAAGATACTGACCGAGGCTGGCTAGCGTATTTCAACGACTTACATAAAGGTCGCGATAGCGGCACAGTTTGGCGTTGGTTCATTGATATATTTGCAGGTGGCTGTATTGTTTTCAGTATTACTGGCTTAATTTTATTGTGGCGTCAGTCTTCTCATCGACAGGCAACAGCACCACTAGCGGTATTAGGTATTTTAATTCCGCTGGTGATCATGCTGATGTTTATTCACTAAAGAGTAATTTTATGAAAATACCTAAGCGTTTTTTATTTGCTAGTGTTTTGTTTACTGCGCTTACCGCGAACGCAAATAGCAAAGAATTAGCATTAACGATCAATATCCCTCAGCTAAATGTTGCTGAGTACCATAGTCCATATTTAGCTGTTTGGGTAGAAAGCGAAGCTAGAAAATCGACCCAAATTGCAATCTGGTATGACGTAAATATGGCGGACAATGAAGGACAAGAATGGCTTAAGGATATTCGTCAATGGTGGCGTCGCGGTGGTCGCAGTCTTGAGTTGCCTTATGACGGATTAACATCTGCAACAAAAGGCCCTGGTAGTCACCAAATCAATATTGATCTTAATGCAGATAATCTAAAAGCACTCACACCTGGCAATTACAAATTACGTATTGAAGCAGCAAGAGAAGTAGGCGGTCGGGAGCTGATTGAACTGCCTTTAACGCTGCCATTAGATACATCCATTTTGCCAATTTCTAAAAGCGGCAAATCTGAACTAGGTGAAATTAGCTTAAGTTTGCTGAACAAAGAATTATAAATTACCGGAGCAATAACATGAAAACCATAAATTTAATAAAATTAACCGCTGCGGGCATATTAACTGCTACGCTCGCTATGCAAGCGCAAGCACACAGAGCATGGATTCTGCCTAGTTCTACAGTTTTATCAGGTGATTCACCCTATGTGACATTTGATGCAGCCATATCAAATACGTTATTTTTCCCTGACCATTTCGCAATGAACCTTGATAGTGTTAAGGCATTCGGTCCAAACGGTGAAGCTGTAGAGTTACTTAACCCCGCGAAAGGGAAATATCGCAGTACGTTTGACATCCAGTTGAAACAAGAAGGTACGTACAAATTAGCGACTAGTGGCGGTGGTTTACGAGCAATCTGGGAAGACGAAGATGGTAAGCGTAAAATGTGGCCAGGTCGTGGACAATCCGCTCCTGATTCAGATTTCGCTACTGCTGTCCCCAAAAACGCCAATAAATTACGCGTCAGTCGCAGCTATCGTCGTATTGAAACGTTTGTGACATTAGGGGCGCCAACCAATGAAGTGTTTACGCCGACCAACCAAGGTTTAGAAATGGTCCCATTAACACATCCTAACGATTTATATGCAGGCGAAGAAGCTACATTTAAGCTATTAATTGACGGTAAACCAGCCAAAGGTGCGAAGATTGAAATTATTCCCGATGGTGTACGTTATCGAGATCAACAAAACGAAATAAAGCTAACTGCCAACGAAAAAGGCGAGTTTGTTGTTGCTTGGCCTACCGCGGGACGATATTTCTTAGAAGCAGAATATGAAGATGATCAAGTTGCAGCTCCTGCCACTAAACGCAGTGGAAGCTACGCCGTAACATTTGAAGTCTTACCTATGTAATTTGGGTTATTATTTTGTACGAAACACCCCGTGTCATTTTTGCAATATTATTAACGCTGTTATGGTTGCTTTGGTGTGTTGGTCTTTATGTGCGTCATAGGCGCACTCGACCTAAACTCAACAAAGCGGCCTCGACATTAATTGCGTATGCTAGTCAAAGTGGCGCTGCTGCAGCATTGGCGACACAGAAAGCACAGCAGCTTGGCTCTAGCGACAAAGTAAACTTATTGCCTTTAGACCGGGTTTGTCAGCAAATTTTGCGCACGACTAAGCAAGCCCACTTCGTTGTAAGTACCTATGGAAATGGTGAACCACCGGATAATGGGCAGCGTTTTTACCACGCGATACAATCTAAAAAGCTAGCCGTCGATTTGTCACACATGCGTTATTCAGTTACCGCGTTGGGTGACAGCAACTATGCACATTTCTGTGCTTTTGGGCACAATTTGCACCGCAGTTTGGCTAAATTAGGCGCACAGTCAGAATCTGAAGTTGTTGAACTCGACAGTCAAAAAAGCACACCAGTGCAATCGGAGCACGCTACTACAGAGTATTTCAGTTGGCGATTAGTTGAACGCACACGCCTAAACCCAAACAGTCTGAACGCTCCCCTTTTTCTACTTACATTTAACAGCGAAACTGAAATTCCAAAGTGGCGAGCTGGCGATGTCGTTTCGGTACAACCTTGTAACAGTGAAAAACATATTGGAAGCTGGTTAGAGAAGCATCAGGTTAATGGAGATGTAACGCTAAATAAAGGTGATAAGGCAATCTCACTCAAGCAACATTTACGCTCTCATGAGTTACCCAATCAGCCGCCAGAGGGAGATTTAACGCATTGGTTAAAAACACTCTCACCCTTGCCCCATCGTGATTACTCAATTGCATCGGCACAACACGAAAATCAGTTAAAACTGATTGTACGATTACAAACCCATGCAAATGGCCAACCGGGTATAGGTTCAGGTTGGTTAACGCAATTTAGTGAAATTAACGACATTACGCGCGGGAAAGTCCGCGCCAATAGTCGTTGTCATATCGACAATGCAACTCGCCCTCTGCTTCTAATTGGAGCAGGAAGTGGATTAGCGGGATTGCGAGCGCAATTAGCTGAACGTTCACTTATGAATAATGCTGGTAAGGTTTGGGTTATTTATGGGGAACGTCATCCGGTTACGGACACCATGCTAAATAATGAATTAATGGGATGGCGAAACCAAGGAGTTATTACAGATATTGATTTTGCCTATTCACAGCACCCAGAGTCCCCGAAATATGTGCAAGATGTGTTGCAAGCAAATAACAAAAAACTTAAGGCTATGATTCACCAAGGAGCCGACATCTACATTTGTGGCAATAAAACAGGGATGGGAGACAGCGTGCACCAAGCATTTATTAAATTCTTGGGGCAGGATAATGTCTCCGCTTTATTAGCAAATGGTCGTTATCGTCGCGATTTATATTAATTCGAATTATTTTAAATGGGTTGGCAGTTTCGGATTTTAATCAGAAAACTGCCTAATCATGACACCTAATGTTTCTTTTGCATCACCAAAAATCATCCGACAATTGGGCTTAAAGAACAACGGATTATCGACTCCGGCAAAACCAGACGCCATTCCACGTTTCAATACAAAGACGTTTTTCGCTAAATCTGCATTGATAACGGGCATGCCATAAATGGGGCTGCCTTTCATTTCTCTAGCGGCAGGATTAACCACATCATTTGCGCCAATCACCAAGGCAACATCGAAGTTTTCAATCCGTTTATTGATTTCTTCCATCTCAAATAGCTGCTCATAAGAAACGTCTGCTTCAGCTAATAACACGTTCATATGACCTGGCATACGGCCTGCCACCGGATGAATAGCGTAAGCCACTTCAGCACCGTTTTCCTCTAGCAACACCTGCAACTCTTTCATAGCATGCTGAGCTTGCGCTACCGCCATTCCATAGCCTGGGATGACAACAACAGATTGCGCTGCCTCCAATACATAGTAGGCATCATCTGCTG
The DNA here is from genome assembly GCF_000314975.1 of Aliiglaciecola lipolytica E3. Lineage (GTDB taxonomy): Bacteria > Pseudomonadota > Gammaproteobacteria > Enterobacterales > Alteromonadaceae > Aliiglaciecola > Aliiglaciecola lipolytica. Next base: position 103,452 of record NZ_BAEN01000023.1, on the reverse strand, counting down.
ACAAGGGTTTTACTTCACCTTCGATTACCATGTTGGATTCAACAACAGGCATAAAACCACTAAACAACACATTGGATAACGAGCGGTTCATTGCCTTACACATAATGCTGGTTAAAATGATCCCACTGGCTCCAACTAAAGAACCTGCAACAATCAGAATATTGTTTTGCAGAGCAAATCCAGCGGCACAGGCGGCTAAACCTGAATAGCTATTGAGCAGTGAGATAACCACAGGCATGTCAGCGCCACCGATTGGCAATACCAACATGATCCCAAACAACAACGCTAAGCCCATTAAGGTATACAAGACAATGCTAAAACTAGGTGAAAACTCAGGACTAGCTACAAATAAATAGCCACAAAACACAATGGTTGTGACCAATAATAAATTAAACGTCACTTGACCTTTAAATGTAACCGCTCTGCCGCTAATACGCTCACTTAATTTTGCCCAAGCGACCAAACTACCTGAAAAAGTAACTGCGCCAATCAACAAAGCAAGAAACGTAACTAGCATCACAAAACCCGATAAGTACGTACCTGCCTCCAAAGTAGACCATGCCACGAATACACTGGCGAGCCCGCCAATACCATTTAGCAATGAAACTAACTCAGGCATAGCAGTCATGGCGACCAAGCGTGCAGCAAAAAAGCCCACGATCGTACCGGCAATAATTGCGATAGCTATCCATTCAAAGCTGATGATATTTTTATCAAATAAAGTCACCACAATGGCCAACAACATCCCCACTGCAGATAACATATTTCCTTTTCTAGCTGTGGAAGGATGTCCTAAAAATTTCAACCCGAAAATAAACAAGGCAGCAGCCAGCACATACGTAAGATTAATGACCAACGCTGAAGTCGAAGTTGTTTCAATCATAATAATTTCCTTTACATCTTCAGGTCGAATTAACGTTTTTTCTTAAACATGGCTAACATGCGATCGGTGACTAAATAGCCTCCAACAACGTTTATTGTGGCTAAGAACACAGCAAAGGCACCGAGCATCCCAGCGTACTTTCCTAAACTATCGTCACCCGCCAAAGCTAACGCACCAACCAAAGTAATTCCGGATATCGCGTTAGCGCCGGACATTAATGGTGTGTGTAAAGTGGCAGGGACTTTCTGAATCAATTCGAAACCAACGAATATTGATAACAACAAAATAAATAATAAATACACCGCTTCCACTATGCTTTCTCCCGACTCTTGTCAGCTTCTTGATAAAAAGATTTAATCATTTGATTCGTTACTTCTCCTTGATGGGTAATGATGCAGCCGGACTGGATCTCATCCTCAATATCGATAACAAATTGCGTTTCTTCCTTTGACCAGAATTCACTGATTAAATTGAATAGATTATTCGCGTACATTTGAGTGGCATGTTTAGCCACGCCATTGGCCCAATTCCCTGTTCCCACTAGACTTACACCGTGTCTCAAAACAATTTCGCCAGCGACTGAACCGGCAACATTACCACCAGACTCCGCGGCCATATCGACAATCACGCTTCCCGGCTTCATCTTAGAAATGGTGGCATCATCGATAAGCAGAGGAGGTTTTCGCCCAAATAGCTGAGCTGTAGTAATGACGATATCTGAGTCGGCAATGCATTTAGCTTGCTCACGTTGTTGAATTTGCATTTGTTCAGGAGTTAAGGCTTGAGCATAACCTTGCCCTGTCTCTCCGGTTTGCCCCAAATCAATGTTCAGAAATTTAGCACCTAACGAATGAACCTGTTCTGCGACGACAGATCGTGTATCAAACGCCGTTACACTTGCCCCTAGACGTTTGGCTGTTGCAATGGCTTGCAATCCCGCTACGCCGGCCCCTATTACGAATACTTTTGCTGGCTTTAATGTTCCTGCTGGAGTCATCATCATAGGTAAAACCGCATCGAGTGTATTCACAGCTCGCATCACCATGACATACCCAGCCAAGCTAGCCTGAGAGCTTAACGCATCCATTTTTTGGCATCGGCTTATACGAGGAATCATTTCCATGCTGATGCTGGTGATATTGTGCTCACATAGCTGTTTTACAAAGCCTGTTTCATTAAAGGGATCTAGATAACTAATGATCATTGTGTTGGGTTTAAGCAGCTTAATATCTTCACTACTCAACTTATGCAAACTGACCACAATATCTGCTTTTTCTAATAACGCTTTGCGATCATCAACAACTTCAGCTCCTGCTTCTTGGTAATCACTATCCTGAATATCAACCCCCACTCCCATACCAGATTGCATACACACATTAGCCCCTAACAAAGCATAGGCTTTCACATTAACGGGTGTAACAGAACAGCGCCTTTCTCCTGCTTTAGTCTCAGCAGGAAAAGCAATTAGCGTCATAGAGCCTCCTAATCAAATTGTTTATTTTCACTACTATGCACGTATACAGTGCAAATTCATCATTCATATTATTTATAGAGAATATGGATTTAATAAACGGAATATAAAAATTTAACGAAGAAGAGTGTGGAATGCGGTCCTGAAAACGCAGTTAACCTTGCTTTATTTGTATACCAATATTGTGGCAACTCGCTGTGAAATCTTGGATATTTGACTCAGGAAGGGAGATCAACATGTTCACTTTTTGCGCATAGTCAACTGACATAATTTGGCCTTGATATTCACTTGTTAAGTGACGAACAAATTGTTCATGTTTAAAATCTACAAGCAAGTGCATTGGCAGTAATTCTACGTGATGTTCAGTGACTATTTTCTCCATCGCTGCTTGAGCAGCATTAGAATAAGCCCTGACTAAACCACCCGCACCGAGTTTAATCCCGCCAAAATAGCGGACTACAATCAACATAATGTCACCGACACCTTTGTGCTGAAGGACATTTAGAATCGGTTTCCCTGCCGTTCCACTGGGTTCCCCGTCATCAGACATAGCGGCACTATTCGGCGATTCAGGATCCCCTAACAAATATGCCCAACAGTGATGGCGAGCATCTGGATAAAGAGTTTTAACCTGCTCAAGTTGATCAAACGCTTGTTCCCGTGTAGATGCGGCACAGACGTACGCAATAAATTTGCTTTTCTTGACTTCAAGCGTCTCAAATGTGGTTTTTGCTGGAGTTGGATACGACATAGTGACGGAAGTATACCTTAATCTAATTAATCGAAAAATATTACTAGAGTCTTCATGATTGAAGTCGAATATTTAAAAATGGGTTAGTCATCGAAAGCGCTTTAATCGGAGTAAGCAATAACAAGCCTGTGACTAATAAGAGTGTAAAAATCGACGTTTTAATTACACATAAGGCATTCATTAGATAGCTCCTAAAAAGCATGATTCGACGACCAAGTTGAAAATTAAGTTACTGCTCAATAAATGTTCTAGTGGGATAAATGTAACTTTTTTTGATTTTTATCCAACTTGATTCGTGTAGCGTTTTGTAGCATTCAACTGAATTTGAAGAAGTTGAAAAGTGGTGAAAAAGTCCATAATCGTGACAAGTTGAAATTTTTGGTTAATATAATGAATGGAGTAATTATCGTATTATCAACGAGTTAATTTTTTAGCTTAGATGTTGATTGCGGCAAGTAATGCTTTTTGGAAGCAAACTAGTTTACACGGAGAAAGTGCTTTATGTTTCAGCTCAAAAAAATACTACTAATGTTAGTTATAGTCAGTTTTACCCCTCTACTACATGCGTTTGACTTTAAGGAGTGCAGTGACGAGTACTGTGTCAAAACCTTTAAAGCTTTTAAGAAATATGCAAAAAAAGGACATCCAAGTGCAATGGAAGCATTAGGAAATTTTTATATCACTGGCTATGGCACCAAAAAAAGCGAATCTAGTGCACTTAAGATGTACAAAAAAGCCGCCAAATGGAATCAAGCAACAGCGCAGTACAAAGTTGGACTGATGTATATTTCCGGTGCCGCAGGTGATGATCCCGATAGAGGTATTAGCTATTTAAAAAAGGCTGTGAAAAATGACGTATTCGAAGCGGCTTATGTTTTAGGTGTTGTTTATTTGGAAGGTAATATAGAAAAGCAAGACTATGAAGAAGCAAGGGAATGGCTTGAAATTGCTTCTGAACATAATATTGCAAAGGCTACCTACCTATTAGCTACTATGTACGATTCACAATTGTTCGGCGCTGAGCAACAAAATAAATCTATCCCGCTCTACAATAAAGCCGCTTATAAAGTCGAGGCGGCACGAGAGCGTCTTATCGCATTGAATCAACCTTTACCTCCGGGCACCGATGACAGTATTGAGCGAATTGTTGTCACTCCTCAAGATCTGCACGACTTTTTCATTGATCAATTACAGATACTGCAAAATACACCAGCCCCTAGAGTCGGGACGGGTAGCCGTATTTCCGGACAAACTTGTGAAAAGATGATGTCATGTAATTCATTGACCGGTGAAGATGCACGACGTATGCATACCGAAGTTCAAAGGGCGATTGGCATGATTATCGCCAGTAAATTCAGGATCGAATAACCTCATTTTCGTTTATATAGACGGGATAATCTCCCGTCTAATATTAAACATTTTATGTAGCGCGGGCTTTAGCCCGTTGAACTTAGCAGCAATATCTTCCATGGAATAAATTCGATGCTACATACTATTTGTTTATGACTGCTTCGACTTGCTTGCAAGTAGGCGGGTTACAGCCGATTGTCGCAACGTTCATTCCCGCTGCAATCGCACCATACTTTAATGCATCGACTAAAGTTTTTTCTGGTGCTTGCGTAGACATGGCATCATTTTTTAGCAATCGCGACAACAAAGCAGAAAAGAAAGTGTCACCGGCCCCAACCGTATCCCCAAAAACATCGGGTTTATGCACTGGTTGATGCAAATTATGTTTATCGGTAATTAAATGTGAGCCTCCCTCACCTAAGGTTAAAATCACCATACCATCCTGCATTCTGTCGAGCATGGATTTAGCGTAAAATTCAGGTTTGCCATATAGTCCTTTAAGCTCTAAATCCTCATCACTTACTTTAACGATGTCCGCAAACTCAACAAATCGCCAAATAGATGCCACATATTGATGATGATTTTCTTCAACGCCTTTACGCACATTTACATCAATGCTAATTTTCACACCACGCGATTTAAGCGTGGTAATCACTGGAATCAACACCTCTAGCATTTCAGGAACGATTGCCAATGATCCCGTGTGAAAAAGCTCAATATCATCGGGCAACATAGATAAAAGTTTTTCAGAGGTAATATCCAGATCAGCGACTGATTTTCGATACAAACGATAACTTGGTTTTCCGTCGTCTGCTTTATAAACTAGTGCCAGTGAAGTGTTTCTTGCAGAGCGATTGTCGGCGGGAACATTTATGCCCTCTTCTGCGACGGCATTAAATATTTTTTCTCCCAGATAATCTGTAGAGATTGGCGACAAATAAGTACATTCAATCCCCTGTTTAACAAACCCTCTTGCCACGTTAAACGGAGACCCGCCAACAAATGGATGATAACTTCCATCTTGTTGTTGAATCATATCAAACAAGGCTTCCCCAAATACTGCAACTCTAGACATAGTTACACTCCAAACTGTTAAATAAACTACCCCTTAGAATGCTAGAGCACTTCAGGGCATAAAATGCACTAACGTCTCATCATTAACATTAATTGCATATGATTTTTGACATTTGTATCGTTGTAAATTGCTTCAACATAGCCTTGATAGGCTTTAAGAAAACGTTGATTTTCTATCAATTTACCAAATATCGACGTAAGCCTCAAAAATGCGTCAGCATTATTAGCCGTCTGCGCCGCTGTATTGTGCAAACGTTCTGACATCGCATCTATAATATTCAAAGAATTCCCAAAGCGATCGACACCTTTATCACTGTAGTAACACCAAGCCGCCAAAACTAAAGAAGCACACTGTATATCACCATTTCGTTGTAAATTTTCAACTAACGTGGGGAGTAAAAATGTGGCTAATTTAGATGAGCTTTCAGAACAAATACGCGACAAACTATCTTTTATATTCGGATTAGCAAACCTTTCCAATAAAGTTTGTTTATATTGGGTCAAGTCGATGCCACTCACCTCAGGTAAAATGGGGGTTACTTCAGAATCCATAAATAACTGTAGAAACTGAGAAAAAACAGCATCTTGCATACTTTCATCGATGGTACCAAAACCATGAATAGAGCCTAAAATTCCCAGCACTGAATGTCCAGCGTTTAAGAGACGAATTTTCATGTTTTCGTAGGGAGTAACATCATCTACAAACTGTGCTCCTACAGTTTGCCATTGAGGTCTTCCCAGACTAAATTTATCTTCAATTATCCACTGATGAAATGGTTCACAGGTGACAGGCCACTGATCCGAAATTCCAAACTGGTCCTGCAGATACGCCACATCTTTTTCAGTCGTTGCAGGCGTTATACGATCCACCATCGCATTGGGAAACTGCACGTGAGCATCTATCCATTTCGCGAGTTCAGAATCGACTTTATGACAGTAGGCTAGTAGCATTTTCCGCGTCACGTCACCATTGTGCTGGATATTATCGCAAGACTGGACAGTGAATGCCGGAAGACCTCTTTCCATTCGCAGCTTAAGTGCAGCCGCCAAAAAACCGAAGACTAATCGAGGCTCAAGTGGATTTGCTAAATCATGAATTACATCTGGATTACTAAAATCAAATTCATTCGTCGCTGGATTAAAATTATAGCCGCCCTCGGTAATGGTTAGAGACACAATTTTGGTTTCAGCATCGGCCATTTTTTGAATTACCGCATTGGGCTCATCGCAGCCCAGCATAAAACCGGTTAAGCAGCCAATTACTTGATTCTCAATAGAGCCATTTGGGTGCTTTACAATTAATGTATAAAGATAGTCTTGGGCCTCAAGAATGGCTTGCATTTTACGATCAGAATCTCTTAATCCAACACCGCAAATTCCCCAATCTAAATCCCCACTTTGCTGGATATAAGCGTCAGTATAAAAGGCTTCATGAGAGCGGTGAAAGCCACCTACGCCAACATGTACAATGCCTGATTTTAACTTGCTACGATCATAAGTAGGCACAACAATACTTTTAGGTACTTGACTAAGTGTCTTATTAGCAAGACGAACGGTAGATTGCGTATTCATTTTCACTTCCTTTCTATGCCTGTGTAGCAATTTGTTTTTTACGCTGCATATTCCAATAAGCCGTAATAAAATAAATGATGGTACAAACGAATCCTACCGTTTGAAATAAGTCACGATTGGCTTCATAGGCAGTAATGCCTGAGCTCATAAGTAGCGTATTTGCTGCCAAAACCGTGGTAATTAATAAGCTTAAAACTGACACCCACCTTAGGGTTTTGGAGAAGCGCGTATTGTCCTCGATGATTTCAGGTTCAAGGTCAGCTTGCTGCGCTTGATATTTCTCAACACGCTGATTAAATGCTTCCATTTTCTGCTTTTCTTCAGGGTACTTCTCTGCGGCTCCATAAAATTTTGCCAGCAGGATGTAACACACTGTGGTAAAGAACCAAGTAGGAATAAACAAATAGTAAAATGACAATACATCCAGGGCATTCAAACCAAATCCGAACGTTAACCCGAGTATCCAAGAGGCCACAGCAGGAACACTATGAGTCAGGTTTCGAAACGTTACCCAGTAACGCGTGAACCCAATACGAGGAAACACAAAATGCTCTGCAAAAACAATTGCTCCCACTGGTACAACTAATAAACCAGCATAGGTCAGTAGTGGCAGCATTTTATTGAATACAAATGGGAAACAAGCAATACAGACGGCAACTATGCCAACAATCAGTGTAGTTTTGTTGCGTGATTGACTTTTAAAGATGGCCTGTGCTGCGAGACCTGAACGGTAAAGATTTGCGTTTGCAGTTGTCCATCCCGCTACAATTACAATGACTAATCCAGATAAACCCAATGCTTGGAAAGCAACATCACCAGGATCTAATTCGATAATCGATTTTTTTACAATTACTGCAGTACCTGCGCCCATAATGCCAGCAGAAATCCAGGCAATATAATGCCCAAACAGCATACCCGCAGACGTGCATAACCCATAAGCACGCTTTTTAGCATAACGCAGCAACGCCATGTCAATTAATCCAACATGGGTAATTGTATTGGCAGCCCATGAAAAACCAATAACTTCTAACAAGCCAATGCCAGGTTTACCGCTAGCATCTAACCCAGTCCACACCGACATACTGCCAATTTGCATAAAGTCAGACCAACCAGAAAGACTGGTTTGCCCTAAAACATGTTGGGATAAAGCAGGTAAAAGAACCAAAGGGCCACACACAAACATCACAAATAACCAAGGGGCGCAAATACGTGAGAAGTTTGATACTGCGGTAAAGCCATACATGGCCACTAGCACCACGATAGTGCCCACGGCTAATACCACAAATACAAACCACAAGTTTGTTGGATACCAGTTGAGTTGGGCTGGAATATTAAAAGCAAAACGAACCGCAGTAGCAGACACCGTAATCATGGCGGCGGAAATTACGGTAAAGATGATCACATTGACCCAGTTGTATAAGGTCGTCATGGAATCACCGGCTATTTTTTGTAGATAAGTATATAAACTCAAGCGAGTTTCAATAGCAATTGGGGTGGTGATCAATGTCCAACTCAACACCGCAAGAATGTTACCGATCAGCAATCCAAGCAAAATATCAGACATAGTCGCGCCTAATGCAACAAACGTAGCGCCGATCACAAACTCAGTGGCTGCTACATGCTCTCCTGCATAAAGTCCAAGAAAATGCGTCCATCCTTTTAACTTATGTTTAGGAATAGGTAATTGTTCTTCACTTACGTTAGCCAGATTAACTTGGTAATTTTCAGGTTTCATAATTTTACTTATCTTAATGTTACGTTCGTGAACCTGTATTAAACGATCAAAACTGAGCCAACTAATTCAAAGTTTTATCAAACCTAAAAAAACAGGTTTGATCCTTATCACGGAACGCTCACTCATTGTCGAAAAACACAAAAATACACATATGCCCAAAGAATGAGCAAATTCTCACAAACCTAATCGATATTGTCAATACGTTGTTAATTAAAAAAGTAATAAAATTCTGTTTCATTAAAATATTGATCAATTAAAAGATCGTTTTTGACGTCTAAAATAAAGGAGAAATAAGTAAGTAAATTATTAAAAAACAATAATTTAAATAAATTACTTAATTTGACGCGATGATGAAAAGTGAATTGTTATTCTTACGCGTAAATTTTTTGTAAACATAACTTAAGCAAAGTAGGTAAAACGTATTGTTTTATGGAAAATAGGGAAGAGGAAGTTAATTCCCTTCCCCTCATTTCCATAATTGATTCATGGTTTATGCGCATTTTCTGCACATTTGAAAGGTATTCTATGGGACTTAATTCAAGTCGTTAATTTTCTAACAAGAAGAAATTACATTGAGGGTTTATCAAATGCTTATTACAAGAACCGTTTTTAAACGTTTGCATTGCTTGCTAATTTTGGCAATTTTGAGCGTTTTGTTAAGTGCTTGTGGAAGTGATAATAACGTTATCAATGAAACTCAAGATGCAACAACCACAGAGCAAAACTCAAACGATAATGGTACAGCACTCACCAGTGGTACGACAGACGGTGTGTTGTGTAGCTATTTTTACAATGAATATAATAGTTCAGAATCCGTTTCAGCCACCAGTTACGCAGACTGGACATGCAATGGTTCTAACCGACAGTTGACTGCTAATGGTATTCCTGATCACGCTGTTGGCACTTTCCCCAATCCTAATAATCCCAATACCATTTCTGAACAATCAGTTTCAGCTAGCTATACGTTAGAGCCTACGGAAACAACTACGGCAACACAACTAGGAGGGCCAAGAGGTGCTGTCGGGTATGTGCTTAACGGTATTAAAATTGACGCTGGTACTGGCGGAAGTTGTGATGACTCAGGGACGGCTTGTAGCCTTGCTGACAACAGTGGAAGTTGGAACATAGAAGCATTGAGTCAGGATGTATTTGATTTTGGTACAGACGACAACAACGCTCATGTACAACCTGATGGAAGTTACCATTATCACGGAATGCCTGAAGGCTTCATTAGTTTACAAAATGCAGACAACACGAGCATGACATTAATTGGTTGGGCGGCAGATGGATTTCCAATATACGCTCGATACGGATACAGCGTCGCAGAGGACGCTAACTCAGACTTACAGGCAATGACTGGAAGTTATCAGCTAATTAGCGATATAAGCAATAACCGCCCATCAACAGATACTTATCCGCTGGGCACCTTTCTGCAAGATTGGCAATATGTAGAAGGCTCAGGTGATTTAGATGAGTGCAATGGTCGGTTTGGCGTGACACCGGAATTTCCAGAAGGTATTTATCACTACTATGCCACTGATACCTATCCGTTTTTCCAACGCTGCATTAAAGGTGCGTTATGAACAACAAACTAAGAAAAAAATCAAAATATCGTAAATTGGGCTTCATTTTGTTGACTACTTTTGCGCTTCAACTCACAGTACAAAGCGCCCTCGCACATTTAATGGTCGCTCAACATGGTACGTTAAACATCATCGAGAATGATGCATTTTTGGTACTTTCACTGCCGGTTTCCGGCTTTGCCAATCTCGATGACAATAAAGATGGCCTTGTTTCAATGATTGAGTTTAATCATCATCGTACTTCGATTACGCAACATGTTAATCAGCACGTTAAAATGCACGACCAACAGGGCAATATAGAATTGCAGTCCATTATACTCTCACCTGTAGTAGATCATCATGATGCGAGTCAATCCCTTTCACAAATAACCGTAGTGGGAAAATTTGCGCTTAGAAATACAGCTGAAAAGCATACCTTTGAAGCTAGCATTTTTGGAAAAGAACCTGCAGAACAAAGCCTAGAGATAACTGCTAAACGTAAAGCGTTAGGCGCTAAACACACATTTGAACTGACACCAAAAGCTCCCTCTGCACAACTATTTAAATAACTAATTGAAACAACCTTAAACTTTAAAAACTAGCGTTTCACGAAACGTTTTAACAACACAGGCAACAAAGTTGAATCGGTTAGTAGTGCCATTAACATAGCCAATCCAGTTAGTAATCCAAATAATACACTAGGTACAAAATCTGAAAAACTCAGTAAAGCAAAGCCAATGGTAATAATAGTTGTTGTAAATAATAAGGCATAACCAACACTATTAAAGGTATCCTTAATTGCCTCGCTAGGCTCTGAATTTTGTTGCGATTCTAAGTAACGATGAATAAAGTGGATGGTATCGTCCACAGCAATACCCATGGCAATTGCAGAGATGGTGATAGTCATTAAGTCTAAAGGTATTCCCAATAACCCCATCACTCCCAATATCGTAAAGGTGGTTAAAATATTCGGAACTACAGCTACCAAAGCAATGCGTATTGAACGGAATATTGCTAGTAAAACCAAAAATAATGCGACGAAAACAAGTCCTAAAGTCATGATTTGTGACTTAAACAAGCGTTGCAAGATATCCTGATATAACACAAAGAGGTTAGTTAACACATAATCTTGTTTTTCAACGCCAATTGTTTGCATATCTGCTTTTAGGTTTTCTAAAAACTCAGCACGGTTGAAATCAGGAGTGCTGTCTTGAATTCGAGTACTAATTCTAAGTTGATGGGTATTGGGATCGAAATAAGCCCCTAGAAGACTATCTTTTAGTGATTCATCTAACATAGTGTAAATAGCAGTTAGTTCGTATTCAGTTAGTGGTTTACCATCGTTAATAAGCATGGCTAATTCAGTGAAGTTAAATACCGAGGTTACATTTCCCATTGCTTCATAACTATGTAAAACAGCTTGGATTTTTTGTAGTGTTTGTACAGTCTCCGCAGTTAACACTAATTGCTTGTCTTTTTGTTCACCTGGCACTGTATACACCACGTCCATTGGAGTTGAACCACCAAATTCCTGATCGATAAAAGTCAGCTCTTTATGTACTTTCGTGGAGTCTTTGAAATAATTTAAAAAGCTATTTTCAACATCTAACCGAAGAATACCGACAATCGATATCCCTACAATGACGACACCAGATAGAGTAATCACTTTTGGGTAATTTAAGCTAGCGGAGGTAAAACCTTTAATAATGGCTTTGGTAACTGTGTTTGCACCGCTTTCATCTTTGTGGCTCAGCACCGATAAAAATGCTGGAAATAATAATAGGCTCACTAAAATTGAAATAATCATAGCGACTATCATCATCCAACCAAAACTCACCACCGGCTGAATACCACTAAAGATAAGTGAGCCAAAACCTACTGATGTAGTTAGTCCAGCGTAGAGACACGGTTTGAATTTATTGTTTAGGGTTCTTTCCAGCAATTCTGCTTGGCTATCTTGGTCATACTTTACAGCCAATTGTCGATATTCCACTATCAGATGGATCATCACAGCTAACGTAAGAATAAGCTGTAGGGCGATAAAATTAGAAGAAATAACCGTAGTGCGTAAATCCAATAAACCAAAAATCCCTACCGTTAACAACACGCTTAACCCACAAGAAACTACCGGTAACACCACCCAGCGCATACGTCGGAATAAGACAAAAAGCATTACTACAATCGCGCCGCCAATTGCACTGCCGAATAACATAAGATCGCGTTTGATAATATCGATCATTTGCTGACCTAAAACAAAAGCACCGCCTAAATAAAAGTTGGCCTCTTGCTGATACTTGTCGGTGATCTCATAAATCTTGTCAATCTCTTGCTTGCGCTGAACTTTCAGCTCTTGATCAATAGGATCAGCCTGCTCCTTAAGTTGGCTAATTTTTTCTTGTTCTTCATCAGTCAAATCTCGTTCTAAGGCATTCTTTTGAATCTCAACTATTTGAGTTTGTATGTCTTCTAATTGTTGATTCTTTTTGAAAACGACTTGAATTGCTGTTGCTGTTTGATCTTGATTCACCAATAGATCTTCGAACAAAGGATGTTCTGAAAACACTTTTTGCATTTCTTGATTAGAATAGCGCTGAGATTCCCAACTGTAATTGTCCGGATCTAAGTCTGAACCTAACGATGAAGCATTACTCAAAAGTGGTACATTCAAAATATGAGTGACCGTTTTAACGCGAGGTAGCGCCGAAAAAGCATTACTTAATTCTTGAATATGGGTGAATGTTTTATCTGAAAACAATTCATGCTGCTTAGGTTCATAAGCGACTAATATAAATTCATCGGGCGAGAACTTTTGGTTCATCACCTGAGTTTCAATGTACATTTTATTGTCTTTAACCAGTAACGTATCGGCAGAGGCATCAATTCGAAAACGTTGAGCAAAATAGGCTGCTACAACCGCTAACACCACAAAAAACAATAAGATCCATTTGCTCTGTCGGATCAGCAGTTGTGCAAAATTAGTTTTCACTGCTTTGGTTATCCTGCTCTGTTGTTACGTCAGCCTTTTGGTTACGATTTTTTTCATTGTTGGCAGGTGAAGGGGAAAACTGAACTGCACCTTTATATTCAGAATCACGAAGGACACTTTGCAAATACATGTTTCGAAAAAACGTGTAAGGATCATCAGATTGCGCACGTAACTCTTCATAAGTAGGCGCTGTGGGCACAAAATCATTAAATCCATCCAACCCCTGCAAATAAGTAGATTGAGGAGAGTCAGAAATAACATGCACAGGACTTAAGATACTTTCACTAATAGTCGAAAAAGCGTTTCTAAAGTCGGATTGTCCAAGAATCGGTAACACTAAATAGTTACCATATCCCACATCGTAGGATTCTAATGTATCTCCTATAGTGGCAGTCTGCTCCGGCAAGTCAAACCAAGCATCTGCGGGATCAAACAATCCTAACAGCCCCACTGTTGAGTTAATCAAAAATCGGCCTAAATTAGTGCCCGACTTTTTACCTTCTCCTTGAGCAAGATTATTTAATAGATTCAATGGTTCTCGTAGGTTACTAAAAAAATTACCCACACCAGTTTGCACCGGATCGGGAACAACAGTGTCATACCCTTTACTAACTGGAATAAACAAATAACGATAAATAACATCATTAAATGCAAAGATAGGTCGGTTTATTGATTCTAGAGGATCATCAAAGGTCACTGGATCGTAAGTCACTACCGTAGGCGTCAGAACTTGTTTTCCTTGGGATGTCTCAATGACAATGTCTTGATTATTCGTAGACTCAGATTCAGCTTGTTCAATATTATTCGAACTGCATCCACTGATCACAAGAAAACTGATTAGGTAAAGAGAGCTAGCATATTTCTTTAACGAATTAAGCGTGTTTGAATCCAACATAAAGTGTTCTCATCCAGTTTTAGAACGGTTAGTTTATTGACCAAAAGTCATTAACCTAATAATTTTTATGAATTTAGTAGAGCAAATTACTTGCCAAAAAATATTCAATGCTACTTGAGTCTATTTGAATTTTAGATATGAAGATACGAAATAACCATTATAAAAGGATCAGATGCGCTACAGTCTTTGTTTTTGCAAGGTTAGGGCGTTCAAGTAAAAAATGGTTAATGAAGTAAGTACTTTGCAAAAGCACATTGTATTGTTTGTCTCAAGTGACTTTGGGGTATGGAGTTGAGGCCTAAAATATGTAAAATCGTCTAGTCTTAAAGAAAATAATACACTAGCTAGATTCGTTAGGTATTGATTGTGCTTACATTTTGATTAATCTTTAAGAAATCAGAGCAAATCATAACGAATGAAGTCGACAATTTAATTTAAAATAATTCTTTAGCTAAAGGTTGCAATTATTGCTGACCTAACTAATCTTGTTCGTATAAGGTCTTACAGAAGTTTATCTATTGCCAACAAATCCACTTTCTAACCTTACAATTAGAACACGCTATGTTTTAGCGCTATGTTTGATTGCGGCAACTGTGTCAGCATCCGCATTGATACTTAAGTATGTGTTTAGCGTACAGTTGAACGATGCAAACATTGTCAATATTGCGGGTCAACAACGCATGTTATCGCAGCGAATTGCGCTTTTTGTTACCCGCTTGTCTACCTGCCCAGACAATAAATTACTGCAAATTCAAGAGCTTCAAACCACAATTGAGAAGTTTGAAAAAAATCGAGCATATTTAAGCGGATTACCGAAGTTACCTGCCAAAGTACAAAACTTGTATTTTGGTGATACTGGGCTAGACGCTAAGAGTCAGGATTATGCACAACAAGCTCGTGAGTATGATGACAATCTCTTAACTTGCGGCGAGATACCTGTTGCGTTTAATACCGTTAATACAGACAAGCTTTTAGTTACTCTAGATGAAGTGGTAAATGAGTTCGAAATCGCTGCTAGGAAACGCGTTGAACGTGTAGAAAATATCGAATTATTTTTATGGATATTTACTTTGCTGCTTTTATTTTTAGAAGCCTTAATTATTTTCAGACCGATGGAACGCAAGATCAAATCAACCTTGGCCTCTTTGCAAACAGCATTGAGCGCTGCAAAACAAGCTGAACAACAAGCCGTTGAAGCTAACAAAGCGAAATCCGAATTTTTAGCTAGCATGAGTCATGAACTAAGAACCCCGATGAACGGCTTATTTGGCATGATTGAATTGGCAATTGATAATCCAGAAAAAAGTAAGGAATACTTAGAAAAAGCAAAAAGTGCAGGTAAGCAACTACTGGTATTAATCAATGACGTGCTCGATCTTTCGAAAATTGAAGCAGGCAAATTACGAATCGAAAGAAGTCCTTTCGATTTAGTGCAATTGTTGGATGACGTGGCATCCGTCCAATCAGCTAATTGTCGAATGAAAAACTTAACCTTTAAGTTTGAAAAAAAGACTAACTTGCCGGCAAGAATTATCAGCGACTCAACTCGATTAGCACAAATAATGCACAACCTCCTCAGTAATGCGATTAAATTCACTAATAGTGGAACGGTGGAATTAACAGTAGGCGTACATATCAAAAACAAACAATATTTCCTGATTATAAATGTTGTTGATACAGGTATAGGAATTGAACAACACAAAATTGCCTCCATTTTCGAAAAATTTGAGCAAGCTGATCAAACCACGACGAGATTATATGGCGGAACAGGACTGGGTTTAGCGATTACAAAACAATTAAGTGATTTAATGAAAGGGGAACTCAGGGTCAAAAGCGAAGTAGGTAAAGGTAGTCACTTTACATTAACCTTACCGATTGAAATCGATATTGTACCGCAAGAAAATATATATCCTGAAGTGAATTTACAGTGTGCAATCGTAGATGACCTACAAACCAGCAGAGAGTATATTCAGCATATCGCAGAGTCCCAAGGCTTAACCACCACAACATTTCAATCTGCTAAAGACTTTTTAGACACTAATATCGATTACTATGATGTTTTGATTATTGATTTCTCAATGCCTGAACTCAATGGAGCACAACTTATTGAGGAGCTTTTAAAACGCAACACTACTCCTTTGCCACATATTATTTTAATTTCTGCAGCAATCGAACAGTTTGAATGCACAGAAACCGTACGCAGTGTCATTTGGCGCACGCATGCCAAACCTATTATAAGACAAGAACTTGAAGCGAATTTGCGTGAATTGCAAAAAATTTATATCCACCAGCAATCAAAAGCTGGCGAAACACAAACCAGTTTCAGAATTTTGGTCGCAGAGGATAATGAAATTAACGCCGAAGTAGTGAAAGTCATGCTGGAAACATCAGGCTTTCAAGTTTCCATAGCGAGTGATGGTGAAAAAGCAGTAAACGCATGTATATTAGAAGACTTCGACCTAATACTAATGGACTTACAAATGCCTATCATGGATGGTTTATCCGCCACCTTAAAATTACGCAACGAGATTAACTTTACGAACCCCATTATAGCTTTGTCTGCCAATGCTTACGTGGAAGACAGAGAAAAATGCCGCGCAGCAGGTATGTCAGACTTTTTGGCTAAACCTATTGATAAGGTGTCATTGATAAGCACGATTCAAAAATACCTAAAGTAGTGTTGTATGCCAATAAAATTAATCCTACCAACACGAATGCGCAAAATAGACAAAGCCTGCCTTTTTATAGCTAGCATACTATATTCTTTATATTCTTTCGCTGAAGATAACCTGCCCATTGAATGTCAAACTGTCCCTAACAAACAAATAGACATATGCACACTTTCGACTCAATCTGAACATTATCCCGTTAATGATCTCATTTTATATAAACGTGAAGATGGTAGATTTTTTGTCTATCTCGAAACGATTAAAGGGGACGTGGCAGGAAGTTGGTTTTGGGGCTTTTCAAACCAAGGAAAATACGCGGTAATGAGCTTCGCGGAAGAGGGACACCCTCACTTTGTGTTTTACGACACAGAACAATTTTTACAAAGTGAACAACGTCCAAAACCTATATCCGTGGTTTCCGACTATTTTTTGGGACAACTGATGGAATTGAGGGATGATGGCACCGCTATTTTCGGTTGGACCGGTGGTTTACAAAATTCAAATCAAGATAGTCAATGTCTGGAATATGAAAATGTAGATGCTGCGTTATTAGAAGACGAATGTTTTGTGAGCGTTAATATTTTTGCTGATGAACATAAGTCAATTAATTAATGAAGCAAACGCCTGACGAATTAAACTCACTTTTGCATGTTCTCTAGGGTTCTTTTTATTCACCAGAGAAACCGTAAAATCATATCGGCAACTTTGTGGGCATAACGTCTTTATGTCACCGTTATCCAACTCATTTTGAATGTAGCTGGCTGGCAAATAGCCGATATAAACTCCAGATAAAATAAGGGTTTTTCGCGTATCAAATTGATATGCTTTAGCATCCAATTTGAGTTTCTGTAATTGTTTACGACCTTCCTGATCCACATCTAAACCAGGATGAATGGCAGAATGTGACGCCAATTCAATCTCATCTAGTTGATTTGCTTCAAGCTCATAAAGAGGATGTCCTTTTGCACAGCACAAGTACATGGGTTCACTAAATGCAGGTAGATATTCCAGTCCATCCACTGGACGATAATTGGGAAACAATCCAACATGGGCCTTATCTTTTAACAGGCTTTTTTCGATTGAATCAATTTCCGCACCATCTAAAACAAGATGTAATTTAGGTGCTTGTTGATGGATTTCATATATCGCCTGTGACAAAATTTTTTGCTTGCTGATGTCTAGCTGATCGGCGCATAGAATCACTAACTCACCACTGAGCTCGCTATTTAGAGACCGTACCAACAATGAAAAATCATTTAGCGAATCAAACAGCGCAGTAGAGGCGTGATACACCGCTTGTCCTGCTTCGGTTAACGTGAAACCTTGACGGCCACGCAAGCAAAGCTTTAGTTTCATTCTACCTTCAAGATTTCCCATATGAACACTAATCGTAGAACGAGAGATGCCTAATTCTGTTTCTGCTGCCGAGAAACCTCCATTCTCTACCACGGATTTAAAAACCCGTAATAATCTTAAATCGTATTCAGTAATGGGTTTGGGAATGAGGTTATTGCGTACCATAAAGTTTTATATACCTAAACGTATAGGTTTAAAGTTTAATATTTAAAGCATAATTGAATTGCGCTCAAATAGCTAAAAATATTAAATGGAGCCGCAAATGTTAAACCTTAGAGATCCTTCTCTGCTTAAAACGACCTCTTACATTAATGGCATATGGTTAGAATCAGAAAACCAATTGAATGTGATAAACCCTGCCAATGGAGAAGTTGTGGCGGAAGTTGGCGATGCTAACACTGCCGAGGCAGAACAAGCTGTTATCGCAGCACACAACGCATTAACAGCCTGGTCTGCAAAAAGCGCACAACAACGTGCAACTTTGT
Organism: Aliiglaciecola lipolytica E3; assembly: GCF_000314975.1. GTDB lineage: Bacteria > Pseudomonadota > Gammaproteobacteria > Enterobacterales > Alteromonadaceae > Aliiglaciecola > Aliiglaciecola lipolytica. The sequence continues at coordinate 84,663 of NZ_BAEN01000023.1, read as the reverse complement.
TGCGCGACTGGTTTAATTTAATGATTGAGCATCAGGATGATTTAGCGCAAATACTCACTTTAGAACAAGGAAAATGTTTAGCAGAGGCTAAAGGTGAAATTGGCTATGGCGCATCTTTTGTCGATTGGTTTGCAGAAGAAGGCAAACGCATATATGGCGACGTAATCCCCGCACTAGGTAATGACAAACAAATCATTGTAACCAAACAACCAATTGGTGTGGTCAGTGCAATTACACCATGGAACTTCCCCAACGCAATGATTGCCCGAAAAGCCGCAGCAGCGCTAGCTGCAGGGTGCACATTTGTGGTTCGTCCAGCAACTCAAACACCTTTATCTGCATTAGCTATGGCCGAATTGGCAGCGCGAGCTGGCATACCTGCAGGCGTGTTCAATGTAGTGGTGGGTCAAGACGCCCATGGGTTGGGTAAAGTCTTAACTGAACATCCACTTATTGCAAAATTTACTTTTACTGGTTCAACTGGCGTAGGTAAAAAACTCATAGCCCAATGTGCTAGTACGGTAAAACGCGTTTCTATGGAGTTAGGCGGAAATGCACCGTTTATCGTGTTTAATGACGCCGATATTGATGCTGCAGTTCAGGGCGCGTTGGCATCCAAATACCGTAATTCGGGGCAGACCTGTGTTTGCACGAACCGTATTCTAGTGCAACAAGGCGTTTACCAAGAATTCTGTCAAAAATTTATAGCTGCCACCGCAGAATTAAAATTAGGTGATGGCATGGATCCACAATCTCAACTCGGCCCCATGATCAGTGCTCAAGCTGCGGATGACGTGCACCAGCTTGTTCAGCAATCAATTGCGCAAGGAGCTGTACTAGAAATAGGGGGTTGCACAACTTCTCAGGGAGACAATTACTATTTACCCACAGTGTTAACCCAAGTGGATAATGACATGCCAATTGCCAAAAACGAAATCTTTGGTCCTGTATCCCCCATTATTAAATTTGAAAACGAAGAACAAGCCATCGTCCTAGCAAACCAGACCGAATACGGTTTGGCGGCATATTTCTTTAGCCGTGATGTGGGTCGAATTTTTCGCGTCGCTAAACAATTGGAATTTGGCATGGTGGGGATAAACGAAGGCGCTATTTCAAACCCGGCTGCGCCTTTTGGCGGAATGAAACAATCTGGCAATGGCCGTGAAGGTTCGCGTTATGGACTAGATGACTATTTGGAAATCAAATACCTGTGTTTAGGTGGACTGGAGAATACATAATGACGTTACATCAATTAGCAAATTATCAAGAAACTAACCAAACATGGCAGGCACGAAAATCAGCTGTAGTCGCCCGTGGTCAAGGTAATCTATACCCCGCATTTGTGAGTCACGCTAAGAACGCCGAGATTTGGGATGTAGAAAATAATCGATACATAGACTTTGCATCCGGTATCGCTGTGTGCAACACCGGCCACAGTCATCCAGACGTAATTAAAGCTGTCACTGAACAAATGACAAAATTTAGCCATACCTGCTTTATGGTAAACCCTTACGGAGTGGGTGTAGAGCTGGCAGAAAAGTTAGTACAAATCGCTCCCGGGGATTCGCCCAAAAAAGCGATGTTAGTAAACACTGGAGCTGAAGCCGTAGAAAATAGTATTAAAATTGCGCGTGCGCATAGCAAACGTCGTGGCATTATTGCCTTTAACGGCGGATTTCACGGTCGAACCAATTTAACCATGGCATTAACCGGTAAAATTGCCCCTTACAAACGCGATTTTGGGCCGTTTCCTGCTGATATATACCATCTTCCTTTCCCAACCACATTGCATGACATTAGTGTGGAAGATTCATTAAAAGCGTTACATACCCTGTTTAAAGTGGATATCGAAGCAACTGATGTGGCGGCAATCATCATTGAGCCAATCCAAGGTGAAGGTGGCTTTTATTTCGCGCCAGTAGAGTTCATGCTAGCATTAAGAAAAATTTGTGACGACCACAATATAGTATTGATAGCAGATGAGATCCAAACCGGCTTTGGCCGTACAGGTAAAATGTTTTGTTGCGAACATGCTGATGTTGAACCCGATTTAATTACCATGGCAAAAGGTATCGCGGGCGGTATGCCTATAGCCGCAGTCGTGGGGAAAACAGAGATAATGGATGCGCCTTTACCCGGCGGTCTGGGCGGTACTTATGGCGGTTCGCCGGTGGCCTGCGCTGCTGCACTTGCGGTGTTGGAAATCATTGAAAAAGAGCAAATTCTTGACCGCAGCAATCAAATTGGAGCAATTTTCTCAGAGCATTTAAATGGGTTAAAAAACAGTTACCCCGACTATATTGGAGAAGTTCGTCAGGTCGGTGCAATGATTGGGATCGAACTGGTAATCGATGGCGATGCTAACAAACCTAATCCAACCATGACGATGGCAATAATTTCTAAAGCGCAAGAATTCGGTTTGATTTTGCTCGCGTGTGGATTTCACGGCAACGTCATTCGGTTTTTACCCCCCTTGACCATTGAATTGGCTATTTTGGAACAAGGTATTGCCAAATTTAAACAACTCTTTCAGGATGTAGTGCAAGCACGCGATACAGAAATATCCTAATTGAGAAGTTTGAACATGCTAAAACAGCTTATCCACATAGACACTACGCTAGACGAAAGTCTGCAAAGCCAGATACGTAATAAGCTGGTCGAAGGTATTTTGGTAGGCTCTTTTCCTTTAGGCAGCAAACTCCCCTCATCACGCAGACTGGCTGAACAACTTGGTGTTGCACGCAATACTGTGGTGTTGGTTTATCAAACTCTGCAAGATGAGGGATATATCATTAGCAAGGAGCGAAGTGGTATTTACGTCAATGAAAAAATCCACCAAGGATGGGTGAATAGCACGCACGCTACGCCCCACTTTCAACCGAAAGCAACCGACAATACGCATAGATTTAAAGGCGCATTACAAATTACTAATCAAACTGCGTGTCCAGCAGATTGGCAAAAATATAATTATCCGTTTATCGACGGTAAATTTGATGCGTCTTTATACCCTGTAAAAGAATGGCGCGACGCAAATCAGCAAGCCAATGTCACCCGCGAAATCAACCAATGGTCTCAGCTTCAAGGATTAGGTGATGATCCCAAGCTAATAGAAGAGATACGTACCAAAATTATTCCCCGCCGCGGCATTCAGGCGGCTGGAAACGAAATACTGATTACTGTGGGTACGCAACAGGCTTTATATCTGATTAGTCAGTTGTTTGTAGATTCGTCAATCACTGTCGCGGTAGAAGAACCCGGGTATCCAGAAGTTCGGGATTTACTCCAACACAAAGGCGCAAATCTAATTCACCAACCTGTTGACGACAATGGTATGCAAGTAGATGAGCGTTTGGATCAATGCGACATAGTTTATACTACTCCGAGTCACCAAACCCCTACCAGTGTGACCATGTCGATGACACGTCGCCATGAATTATTAGCGAAAGCCAACGAACGAGATATGTTGATCATTGAAGACGACTTCGAGTTTGAAAGTAACTTTTTGCGACAACCCCATCCGGCTTTGCGTAGTTTAGACGATAAAAATCGGGTCGTTTATATTTCCTGTCTTTCCAAAGTTCTCGCATCTGGGATTCAAATAGGTTTTATCGTGGCCGATTCAGGAGTGATTAGCGAACTCAAAAAACTACGCAAAATGGCCATGCGTAACCCACCACTGAATAATCAACGAGCCGTCGCTTATTTTTTGTCACTAGGCTACTACGATGCCTTCATGCTGCACCTGCACAAAGTGTTTTTTGAACGCTGGTTAACCTTGCGTGAAGCACTCAATACCTATTTACCCAACTGTATTGATACCGGACCCATTCAGGGTGGAACAGCATATTGGATAACAGGTCCGAAACAGCTAGACGGTGATAATTTGCAGGAAAAAGCGGCTGAGTTAGGTATTTTAATAGAGCCAGTAAAACGCTATTTTGCCCAAACTAAACATCCAGAAAACTGTTTTCGAATGGGCATTACCAGTATCCCGAATAGTCGAATACGCGCGGGAGTTAAAAAGTTAGCCGAGCTCATTCGCCAACTTACCGCTGAACATGAAGAAAAACTAGATAATGCCAAAGGTAAACTGTTAGACGAGCGTGCCTTAACTAATTTGTTACCCGGTGTGCAATTGGAATGTCAAATGGTGTATGGCGTGCCATGTACCATCGAATTGCTGCCGGATGGCACAATGCTTGGTCGCACTGGCGGCATTGATAGCGAAGTTGACACGGGTAGATGGTGGATTGAAAACGGTATGTACTGGCGTCAATGGAATTTGTGGAGCTACGGTGAAGTACGTGGTTTTTATGTAATTGTTGATAATCAACAAATGAAGTGGTTCGATCAAGATTACCGTTTCGTTCGACAATTAGACATTATTAATTCCTAATAGCGTCCCCCAACATTCTGGACCAATAAGCGCAACCATTCTGGCACTATCACTTATTCACTGGACCCATTAAAGTTTCCTAACATTACAAGCAATCAATCCCAGTTGCTTTAAAACGAGGAATGAAATGAGTCATTTTGCCATTGCAGGTTTACAACTTGCCTCATCAAAAGGAAATAACATCCAGCAAATCGCGACGGAAATTAAATCGTGTAAAAAACGTTTCCCGTGGCTTGATATGCTGGTTCTGGGTGAATTGAATAGCTTCGGCCCAGAAAAGAAGTATGCTGAACCTATGCCAGGCCCAACTGAATCCTTTTATCAAGATTTAGCTAAACAACTCAACATCTGGTTAATACCCGGTAGTTTATACGAACTGGCAGACAATCAGGTTTTTAATACCACGCCAGTAATTGATCCCAACGGCAATGTTGTAACCCGCTACCGTAAAATATTTCCTTTTTGCCCTTATGAAAGTGGTGTCGCGCAGGGGCAAGACATAGTCGTTTTTGATGTTCCTCAAGGACGCATCGGCGTGGCTATATGCTATGACCTTTGGTTCCCCGAAGTGGCTCGCAGCATGGTTTGTCAGGGAGCAGAAGTACTCATCTACCCAACTATGACAGGCACAATTGACCGACAAATAGAGTTGAACTTGGCGCGCTCAACGGCCGCTTCCAATCAATGTTACGTAATGGCAATTAATACCGCTGGAGAGATTGGTAATGGCCAATCAATTTTGGTTGGTCCACAAGGTAACGACATTTATCTCGCAGGCGAGTTGCAAGAAGTAGTTCCAGTTGAAATCGACTTCGCACAAGTGCGCCGCGATAGAGAACGCGGATTACATAATTTGGGACAGCCATTAAAAAGCTTTCGAGATAGTCAGTGGCAAAAATCACAATCAAGTTCGTTGAATAATACAGACTTTTTGAATTCGCTAGGCGACTTGGAAATTCCTGGTCAGGAAAAAACTGATTAGTCTTTCTGGACCAATAACTGGCTTTAATCTGGTACTACGGATTCGAAAGACAGTGTTTTACCCTCGAGTAAGATAATAATAAAACGATAATTGGAGTAACACTATGCATTCTGTGACGTTTAACAAACATACCATTGCCAAAGCCATTGCCAGCGCCTTGGTTTTGAGTTCACCGGTATATCACGCCTCTGCGCAAGAAGTTGCCGCTCAAGAAGGTAAAACAATTGAACGCATTGAAGTGACTGCCAACCGCCGTACCCAAAGTATTCAAGAAGTGCCCTACAACATTTCTGCGGTCTCTGGAACTGAGTTAGACGAAGGTAAGATCATTGACTCAACTGAACTTCTAAGAAATATCCCAGGTGCCACTGTGGTAGATAGAGGATATAGAAATTCAGGCGTAATCAGTGGTGTTGTTATTCGAGGAATTAATGTTAACAGTGGTGCGCAAGGTGATGTAGCCTTGTCAGCGGTATCAACCGTTGCAGGATACGTAGATGAAACACCGTTAAACGCTAACTTCATACTCAAAGATATTGAAATGGTCGAAGTACTGCGTGGTCCACAAGGTACGCTGTATGGCTCTGGTTCATTAGCTGGTACAGTAAAATACCGCATGAACAAAGCTGAAACCGACGAATTTTACGGTAGTGTGGGTATGTCTATTGGACAAACCGAAGGCTCTGAAGGCAATAGTTTGAATATGGACGTATTGGTAAATGTGCCTATTACTGACAACTTAGCGTTTCGCGCCAATGTAGGCCGCATCGATAATGATGGTATCGTTGATTACACGAATGTGTATGTTTTAGACAGCAACAATTATGCACCGGCAGCTGAAGGTGGCGATCTAGCCAATGGTGGCGTGAGCTTCCGCAGTGTGGAAGATGCAGATACCGTGGATATTGATTACGGTCGTATGTCATTGTTCTGGCAGGCCACGGACGATCTTACATTCAACCTAGCGTATCAAAAACAAAGCGACGAAATTGGAGGCCGTAGACAAGTAACCCGTGGTACAAATTGGGTAGGCGGCAGCGAACAGCAATATGGTGAATATCAAAACGGGGCGGTGTTACTTGAACCATCAGAACGTGAGGTTGATTTAACTTCATTGGAAGCAGAATGGGACCTTGGGTTTGCAACGCTCACTTCAAGTAGTTCAAAGTATAATCACGAAGGAAGTTCTATCAGCGATAATACTGGCTTCTACGCGCAACAGAATTGGTTTGCTGATCTATATTACGGCTCTCCCCGTCCAATGGCGCTTGCAGAGCGTGGTTACGATGACGAAGCGTTTGTACAAGAGCTTCGCCTTGTATCGAATCAGACGAAAAATAATATTGACTGGGTAATTGGTGCTTATTATATGGACCAAGATAGCATTGCGACCCAAGATAGCTACATGCCTGGTTATCAGGAATGGGCAGGTGCCGCTTTCCCTTGGTGGCCGAGTATGGCTGATTTTGGCATGATTTATACCGACAATGACTTCCATTATGTACGTACTGAAAACTTCAAAGACAAAGCCTTATTTGGTGAATTAACCTACCATTTTTCAGATGATTTTCGTAGCACGATGGGTATCCGTCGTTTCGACAATACCTTCACCAATAATACTGAATTGTTATTGCCAATTTGGCCATTCTTAGGCGCTGAGCCTAATTTTGAAACGACTGAAAGTGACACTTTGTTTAAGCTAAATATGTCATATGACATTAGCGCAGACACTATGTTGTACGGGACTATATCTGAAGGTTACCGTCGCGGTGGTGCAAATGCGGTACCGTTAAACGGCAGTCTCGCTGAACGTCCAGAGTGGCAACAGTACGATTCGGACTCTGCGGTAAACTATGAGTTAGGTATAAAAGGTTACTTAGATGATAGAAAGCATAGTTATAGTCTTTCTGCGTTTATGCTTGATTGGGATGACCCGCAGTTAAATACATCATCCTATTGGGGTTTCTATACCGTTGCAAATGGTGATTCTGCGCGCACCCAAGGCATAGAATTTGAACTGCAAGGTTACCTTACTGACAGTATTCATTATGTATTGGGTTATGCCTATGTAAACGCAGAATTAACGGCAGACTTTATTGTGCCATCAAGTGTTTTTGCAGACAGCGCGACTCGTGTACAGGCAACTGACGGCACTACCTTACCGGCTTCGCCAGAGCATACTTTGAGCCTAGCTTTGGACTACACCCATGAGCTGGATAACGGTATGTATTGGATTACTCAATTAAATACCTACTATCAGTCAGACTCAGTTAATTACTTAGGTGAAAGCGCGACGCTCCAGGCAGATATCGATGGTTTCTCACTTTGGAACCTGACCTCCAGAATCAGCGATGAAAACTGGAATGTAACCTTCTATGTGAAAAACATCTTCAATGAAGATGGTGTAACTGGACTATTGCCAGAAGCCTACATGGGTACTGATCCAGATGAAAACTTTTTGGGTAACTCTTCTAAAGATTACATAAGCTTGCCAAGAACTGTTGGTGTTGCATTCAACTATCGTTTTTAATCGCTAAGAGCTGTTTTGGTGACTGGATTGTTGGTCATCAAAACAGCTCGTTTAAACCGACATAGGTTGATATGCTAACAAGAAATACCAACGTCATTTGCGATCCAAAGCCCATGCAAAATGAAGACATAAATAAGGCGCAAACAGCCCTCGATGCTGTCTGGAAAAACATTCAAGCTAAAGCCATAGAAACCGCGCAAATACAATCCCAAAATCTGTGTAAAGAACACCCTGAGTTTGCACCTGGCTGGCATGCGCTTTGTGACATTAATCTGCGTTTGGGAAAAATACCTGACGCCTTTAACGCCATTAGAAAAGCGCTAGCGTTACAACCCGATATACCCGAATGGGAATTAATAGAGACCAAAATATTATACCTACTTGGAGATCGTTCAAAAGCGCGTGAACGAGCTTTGTCGTTGATCAACCAAGCGAACAAGTCGGTGTTGTTTTGGGCAGAACTGGCATTGCTGCTCAACAAGCTAAATCTTTACCAACAATCACTGGCCGGTTATCAACAAGCCCTAAATTTACAACCCAACAACCCACAAGTATTGTTTAACCTAGCTTCTTTGTTACGTTTTTTAGGAAATTTTGAAGAAGCAAAACATGCTCTAGATAAACTTATTGCATTAAATCCAAACGATACAGAAGCTTGGTTGTTGCGCTCTAATTTAAACAAACAAACAGAACAAAATAATCATATTAAAGAGCTGCATTCGGCGTTAGACCGCCCGGCTCCTCCGTTAGCCAAATCGCAACTTTATTATGCGCTTGGCAAAGAACTTGAAGATTTAAATTTATACACAGACGCCTTTGATGCTTTCCAGCAAGGTGCATCTGTACGCCGCCAACATATGCAATACTCGCTTGAAAACGATCTGCAAACGTTGCAGCATTTAGCACAGGTATTCGATAACGACACCGTTAATCAAACCAACACAGGATATGATTCCACTCAGCCGATTTTTATAGTCGGTTTACCGCGCACGGGCAGTACTTTGGTTGAGCGCATTATAAGTAGTCATTCGGATGTTTTTAGCGCTGGCGAGCTGAATAATTTTGCTATCCAAATGATGCAACAAATTCAGCAAAGCGGTGTGGCAAAGCCTGCAAATAAGCTGGAATTGATTGGTTTATCTAAAAGTCTAGACTTTCAACAACTAGGGCAACGTTACATTCAAAGCACCCGGCCCGACACCAAAGACTATGCTAGATTCATCGACAAGCTACCACTAAATTCACTTTATGTAGGATTGATTCGTTTAGCATTACCTAAAGCAAAAATCATTCATGTTGAGCGAAATCCGTTAGATACCTGCTTTGCCATTTTTAAACACATCTTTACGCAAGGTTATCCTTTTTCATATGACTTGGATGAATTGTGCCAATATCAAATTGCCCACCATCATTTGATGGCTCACTGGAAAAAGGTGTTACCTAATCATATTCATACTATTTCATACGAACATCTTACTTCTGATTTTACTGCCCAAACAAATGCGCTATTGGATTATTGTGACCTGAGCAGGCAAAAAGCATGTTTCGATTTCCAGCACAATGCCGCGCCATCCACTACAGCCAGTGCCGCACAAGTAAGGCAACCTGTGTATTCCAGTTCGGTCAATAAATGGAAACAAGTGAGCAAACAACTTGAATCGGTTCGTTTGAAGTTTGAGCAAGCAGGTTTAATATGCGAATAATATTTGCGGTTCTTTTGCTGTTACTTTGCAACACGGCAAATGGCTCCTTAGACAGAGTATTCAATCAAGCAGATTACCTACCTCAACAACCGCTTTCAATGAGTGAACTTTATCCCTTTAATAGTGAACAACGAACGCCTAGAAGCGTTAAGAGCGGCAAATTAGTTCTGAAAATAAATGAGCACTCGTCACGCCTTCAGGTGGTCAAATCTGACGTTGCCAAAAAGCAAAGTGCTAAAATACTGCCCGAAATAAGTTTTAGCTGGGTGAGTAATGAAAAAGGCGAAGTGATACCAAAAACACGTCATTTAATCCTCACAGACAACCCAAATTGGGATTATTTTGTGGGCGTAGGTGCATACTGGCCAATCACCAAAAATCAGCTATCAACCAGAATTAGCCTGCCTTTTACCTTAGTAGAAAAAAATGAAAACTGTGTACATAACGGTATTTTGGTTATTGAAACTGAGTCCAGTAAGCATGCCAACCGGTTTTACTATCAAATCAGCAGTGAAACTTGTGCATATTTTAAAGCGGATTTTTGGGGTTCAGGTCGAGCCGAGCATAGTGAAACCACTGACTTTTCAACTAATGACATTATCACCGAGTATGCAAATGAAAAGAGCCACAGACTGCCTACTTTGTCATTGCAGGAACTAAGCAAACTCAACACTAATATCGATGTGAGAAATTTCGGGTTGCCTAATGTTGTGTCGCCCACAGATATGAGCGCTTTTGGTGTTCTCTACAAAGGTACACACTATGCTTCAAACTGTTCTACCCGCAGTGGAGATTACCCATTTTGTGATCAATTAGTATTGCCTTCTTATTCCACTGCGAAATCGCTGTTCGCAGGTTTAACTATGATGATGTTAGAAAAACGCTTCGGAGACGTATTTAATCAACCAGTGAGTCGCTGGGTAAAAGAATGCAATGGAAAAAACTGGCAAGGTGTGACCTTCGCTCACCTACTCGATATGTCTACCGGAAACTTTGATTCAACAAACTATGCCGTAGATGAGGCTGCGCCCGAGAAACTAGCATTTTTTATGGCATCGAAGCATGTTGAGCGAGTAAAGTTTGCCTGTGAACACTACACCCGACAAACTCCCCCAGGGACGAAGTTTGTTTATCACTCCTCAGACACTTACTTATTGGGATTGGGATTAAATAATTTTATCAAAGCTAAGATAGGCGAAAATACTGATATTTTTAGCGACATTTTAGCTAAAGACGTATTTCAACCTTTAGAGCTAAGCCCAATAACTGCACGCACCAGACGTACGCAAGATGATATCGCACAACCATATGCGGGCTATGGTTTGTTCTTCAATCGAGATGACTTTGTCAGGCTAGCCGCTTTTATTCAACATCAAGCGTCACTGCCCAATACTAAAAGTACCCTGTCCACCGCATATTTACACCAAGCACTACAGATGACACCTGAGAACCGTGGAATGACAACTGATTATCCGTTTATTCGTTATCAGCATAGTTTTTGGGCCAGAAAAGTAGAGTCAACCTTTAGCTGTAAGACAGACAAATGGATCCCTTTTATGTCTGGATACGGTGGCATTACCTTAGCACTGCTAGAAAACAACACTGTGTATTATTATGTGAGTGATAGTTATCAATTTAATTGGACAGCAGCCCTAACAGAATTAAACAAGATAGATGCAGTTTGTGCTGATTAATCAGCATGGGTTTTAGTATTATCAGCAGTAACGGAGAGTAAGATGGCTAACCAAATAACAGTCGATGATACGCAAGTAGCAAGCTGGAAAGTAGATTCGAATGGGGTGTTAGCGCGCATATTCTTAGCATTTTTAACCACTGCTGGGATCTTCTACATTAATATTATGCCTGCATTAGTGAGTGGTTTAATTCAAGGTTTAAACTTTACCAATCAGCAAGCCGGATTTGTCAGTTCATCCAATCTATATGGAGCAGCGGCTGGAGCACTTTTAGCGGTTTTCATGGTGAAGCACATAAATTGGAAAAAGTGGGCTTATGGGCTACTCCTTGTCATTTTTTTGGTTGATTTTGCGTCTATTTTTATCACCTCCCCTTATGTGATGATTGTTGTCCGTGGTGTCCATGGTTTAGTGGGAGGACTGATGGTAGGCATCGGTTTTGCGGTCATTTCGCGCACCCAAGATGCTGATAAAACGTTTGGCTATTTATTGCTGATTCAATGGGGACTAGGTGGACTAGGCATCATGTATTTACCTGCGATGGTCCCCCAATACGGAACCACCGCTCTATTTGTTGCCTTGATGAGCTTCACGTTTATTACCCTACTTATGCTGCCATTTCTACGTAATTACCCCGTAGCCAAAATAGATCCCTTGGCTGAAATCCCGGCAGCAGTAAGGCGTAAACCTCTATTACTTACTTTATTGGCCATTTTCCTATTTCAAGCCGCAAATATGGGGTTATTCGCTTATGTAATCGGTCTTGGTGAAGCAGAAGGGTTAACCATGGACTTTATGAGTCCAGCCTTAGCAAGTGCAAGCTGGGTGGCATTATTCGGCTCCTTGCTGGTAATCCTGATCGGGACCAAATTTGGTCGCACTGTCCCATTAGTTGCAGCAATTATTGTGACCGCATTGTGTAGTTGGGTCCTTATATTTAGCGAAATCTCAATGGTGTATTTAATCGCCAATATACTCATCGGTATCACCTGGGCATTCGCCCTACCCTACATGTTCGGAATTTGCTCAGAGTTAGATAAAGCAGGACAGTTAGCGGCTTTGGGTGGTTTCGCATCAAAAATGGGCTTAGCATCTGGTCCAATGGCCGCTGCACTGCTGTTAGGAGAAGACAATTATCAAGTTGTTATTTATTTTGCGACAGCCCTGTTAATCGTGTGTACTGCTGTTGTATTTTGGCCTGCGAGATTACTAGATTCAGAAAAACCTAAAATAACGCCTTAGCAATCCAAAGCGCCGGCAAATTTGCACTACCGTATCATTTAAGAATAAGTAAACAGTCGTAGGTTAATCAATTTTTGATCAGCTGAATTGAAGTAGTTACTCGCTGTTTACTTATATTTAACCCTGACTTTTTTGTCGCCTCAACAAGTCAATTCACTGCCTGACAATCACACAACCACTTGATTTATATAAATAACTGTATTTTTCTGTTTTTTACGATAAAGTATGATTCGTAATAATAATGCCATTCGGATAATATTCGGGTAGTCAAAGCAGGGTTCAACGAAGTCTTTTTTGTGTCAATAATTTCCAGTAAATCATTGGCATCTGTGATGCTGCTAAAAATAGCTCATTCGTTCCTAAACAACGTTTGACACGAGACTAATTAAGTAACCACTTTCCCAGTTAAATTCGATAGCCAGAAGTCATTACCACGATTCAAAACAAACCTTTATTTAAGGATTAATAAAAGGAACCTATATGAATAAAAATCTTTATGTCACTAACGTCCGAGCATTTAAAAAATTAGCTCTGACCACGTGTATTGCCACTATGCTTTCTGCATGTGGTAATAGTAATTCCGATGAAACATCGCCTCCACCAACACCTACTAATCAACCGCCTACAGCTGATGCAGGTGCTGACTTTGAAATAAACGAAGGATTAAACGCCTCTCTTTCGGGTTCAGGAAGTGACTCAGATGGTACAATTAGCACCTATCTTTGGACGCAAACTTCGGGACCAACACTAACACTTTCTTCAACAACTGACGCAGCGCCAAGTTTCAATGCTCCTACAGTAGATGCTGACACACTTGTTGAGTTTGATTTGACCGTCACTGATGATGATGGAGCGACTGCCACAGATAGTGTTGTAATTACTATTAAAGATGTTGCCAGTGTTAATACTCCACCTGTTGCCAAGGCTGGCGAAGACGCACAAGCAGAAGTCGGTGAAACGGTTGCGCTGGATGGCAGTGCGAGTTCAGACCTGAATGGCACTATTAGCAGTTATCAATGGACCCAAGTGAATAACGGCTCAGTGATGTTGCCGATATCTGATAGCGATACAGCCACCGCCACGATAAAGATTCCTGAATTATCTGAAAATACAGAATTTGAATTTAGCTTAACGGTTACCGACAATGACGGCGCTAGTGCATCGGACAGCATTATCATTCTAGGACGTCCTGCACCTTTTATTGAGGTGGGTAAAGTAATCGGAAATACGGCGAACGTAAATTCGTTGGCTCAATTTTCAGTTACTGTAGGCAGTCAACCTATATCCAATTTAACCATTAATGTTACATCATCTGACCCAAGTGAAGGAATGCCCGAAGAGAGTAGTCTCACTTTCACGCCTGACAATTGGGAAGTGCCACAAACTGTAAATGTCTATGGTCAAAATCCAAATGTCGTTGATGGTGAACAAAATTATCAAATAATCTTATCCGAGGTCACATCTTCTGATCCATTTTACAATGGGTTAAATCCTAATGATGTGACACTAAAAGGTATAGAACTCGAGGTCGTCGTCCCAGAGCAAGGATTTTCAGCTTTGCCCAATGTACCTTTTAGTTACTTAGTTGAACCAACGTATACAGGTAATAATCCGCTGACTTATGCAATCAATAACGCACCAGAAGGTATGTCAATTGACTTCAATAACGGCCTACTGAGTTGGGTTCCAGCTAGTAATATAGCGAGCGGAGATTCTACTTTCGATGTTACGGTTAATGATGGAAGCAGATTTTCTACTGCAACTGTAGCGATTTCAGTGGCTGAAACGGCTTCACTCGCCACAAGTTATGAACAAAGCACATCGCAGCTCACAATTACTGAAGACAATTCAAATTTGAACGGTGTGCAATTAAGCCAAGTAGAATTGTTGGATGCACTGGCAACGTTAACGCTTAGTAGCGTAGACAGGGCGGACATTCCGAATCAACCATCTGGAGTAATAGCGTTAACTGACGGCCTAATAGTAAATGAAGCTGTGGATGCAGAAATCGATATTCGCTTTTCATTAAGTGATTTACCCAGCGGCGTTGAGATTGATGATGTTCGCTATTATACCTACAGTGAAATATCTGATTCAGTTGAACATGTTTGGTCAGTGGGTGGGTATAACCGTCAATTTAGCGGAACAGAAGAGGCACCTTTTGTAGCGTTCAGGTTCGCACAATTACCCGCTTTAGGCTTTTTTGGCTATGTTGCACCCTCGAGCGGTAAAACCAGTGCTAATGCCCAACAAGCAACAAGTGCGAGTTATCTAGTTGACGCTGCAACAGCTGCAGAAGTTACCTGTACTCAACAAACCTTTTTTGGCTTTTCAATTGATGAATTTGAATGTACTAGCGTTGCGGACCCTGCGGTAACGATTACGGTAGACGACTGGGGTGACGACTTACTTCGCTGGAACAGTGTTTCTAAAGAACAAGTTGTGTCTTGGATTGTTGATGCCAGAGCAGAATTTACGTTACAGAATTTAGGATTCGATGACGAATTCACCGTGCGCATAGAAACCATGGATGACGCCAGAACACTTGGATTTGTCAATTCAAGAGAAGATTACAAAGTATTGCATATAACTGATCTCAACAGTAAAGCTGCAACAACAATACAGGGTACATCCGTTCATGAGTATTACCATCACGCACAAGGACACCCAGATACGAAACTTGAGAATCAATCCTTAGTTATTCAAGGTGGAGTAGGAATCGCTTGGCTATACGAAGGTACAGCGAGGTGGGTCGAAGACGTTATTTTTGACAATATCAATACCTATAAAGCGAAGGAACGACTTGGTAAACGCATTCTTGAAGTAGGATTAAAAACAGGAATTGGTGAAAACCGTAATCGTCCTTATCAACGCTTTTCATTCTTCAAGTTGTTAGATCAAAAGTGTCCAGCCTTTAATACGACTATGCAGGAAGTCTTCAATTTCACACCAGCTTCAGACCCTTTAGCACTGAAGAATCTGAATGGACTTTTAAATGGCATGGGGTGTGATTTTGGCGATCACTTTGGCGCAAATAATAGTGCCTCTCTTGCCTCCGCATTAAGTTTCTACAATGTAGCTACGCAGCTAAATAACAGTATTAGTTCGTTAGATAGCAATGAAACTAATATCGTTTTTCCATTTGAAAAACCCAACTATCGTTTCTCTCCAAACCTAAGTTCAACTGTTGCTGATTTACTAGCGCAGCCAGATAACACAATTTATACGTTGCAGAATGTAGCGCAAATAAAGAGTGCTGGTGCAGTATCATTTGAAGTACCCGCTTTTACTGGCACTATGCCAGAAGGAAAAGTGGCAGAACTGTTAATTGAGTCTACTTCACAGGTTTATGTATCGATTGCGAGTAACGATGCTGGTTTTCAGAGCACTAATACGATAGATGGTGTACCGCACACTTGGTTTAGCAGCTCATTGCAATCAAGTTATGTATACGGTGAAGGCCTTACTAATTTACCTAAGTTATTTGTAACTTTAGTGAACTCAGATGAAGATGCAGACGCCACCGTAAAGGTCTCTTTCAAGGTTCGCGATGAATTGAATGTCGATACCATAATAACCAGTCATCAATCTGGTGAAGATGTATCTGATCGAGTTATCAGTATCTCAGGCAACATTCCTGACGAAGGTCAAGATGCAACTACCGATGTTCACATTACTGCTAATGGCATAACCACCATTGTTCCAATGTCTTCATCTGGAAGTTTTGAAGGCTCTGTGGTTATGTCTTTGGGAGCGAACAATGTAAAAGCCCAGGGCTTCAACGGCAGTTCACCCACTACACGAGAAGAAATTATCACCCTCAATGGTGTTGCCGCAGGTTCAACTGGCGTTAATGCACTTATCGCTTCAAGAGTAGTATTTGTTTTACGCTGGGACACAGCCACTGATATCGATATTTACTCAAAAGATCCATTAGCGGAAACGATATGGTATAGCGACCGCACAGCTACTTTAGGAAACCTCGATCGTGATGACACCTCAGGTTACGGTCCAGAAGTGGTTTCATACCGTGCAGATGGTAACACCGCATACAGCAATGGTCAGTTCGATGTTGATGTGCATTATTACAGTGGTAGTCCTTCTACAAATTACACTATTGATGTGATTCTTAATGAGACGGAAGGTGCTAATCGCCGGAACTATCAGTTTAATTCCACAACGCCGTTAACTGTATCCAGCAGTTCTGAAGCAGGAGTGGATGATACAGGTACTTCACGGTTTAATGATATTTTGTTCATTAGCTGTAATGCAGCACGAGTTTGTGGCTTAAATGGCTATGACAGCTCTAAATTGTCACTCAGCTCGGGATTAGGAAACGGTGCGAAGCCGGAATCCACATCCCGTAAAGTGACGAAATCTGCTTTTTCAACTGAAAATTGTGAAACTGCGAAAGCTAGAGTATCCGCGAAGTACGGCATAACACCACAAAGTTGTAATGATGAAAAACTAAAATAAGTTCAGCTAATCTGAACAAATTAAATCCCCGGTAATACGGGGATTTTTTTTAAGCGCAAAATGTAAAAACCTCTACTGCTTGTATAAATAACGTACAGATACTAATCTAGTTTAAGGTCAATTAGTTAGACAAGGAAACATGCATGAGTTGGTTGGATTCACTGTTAGCCTTTTCCGTAGTGATGATGATACTTTCAACTATTGTGTCGGCGATCGTTGAGTCATTTCATAACTTTTTAAATCAACGTGCTAAAGGTTTAGAACGATTGATGGAACAGATGTTTGATAAGGTTATTGCACCTAGACTACTAACCCACCATCCACAAGGTATGGATAGCGCTAGGTTTGTTAAACAAATGACGGATATGCGTTGGCTTCCAATTAAGGAAAAAGACGGCAAATTTCAACTTTTCATGTACAAAGCTTTGAAAGTATTCCGCAAAGTAGACAAAGTTGAGAAACTTTCAACACTAGAGTTTTTAGAACGATTAGCCGAAACTCCAGTTGGTAAAGAAATCTTAAATCGTTCCAAAAAGCTCGGTTCGGACAACAGTAAACTAGGTGTCTTTTTAGAAGATTTAGCCAGTAAATATGAAGACTATGGTGATAGTGCTTCAAGGTATTTCGCAAAACGTTCACGATTTATATCAATTTTGGTGGGATTTTTTTTAGTATTTGCCATCAACTTCAATGTGGTTGAAGTCATGAAGACCTTATCCCAAAGTGAAGCATCTCGACAGGCATTGATCCAAGAAGGTGACCGCATTGCAAATCGTTTGCAAGCACAACTTATTGCCGAAGAAGCGGCGAGAACGGAGCAAGAAACAAGTGAAGAGTTTGATCTCAAAGCAGACAAAATTAAGCAGGTGTTTAATAATGGAATGCAAGACTTAGAACATGCACAGTTGCCTATTGGATGGGACTTTGCTCCTTGGAATAGAGCCCGTTTATACGAATCGCAAGAGGATGCAAATAATAGTGTATGGAGTTGGATATTTAACCATAAAGTAGCCTTTTTAGGCTGGTTGCTTTCCGTGTTTGCATCTGGCTTGTTGGTCGGCTTAGGTGGGCCGTTTTGGTTTGACACATACAAACGTTTAAGCTCAGTCAGTAAAGTCTCTAAGACATTTCAAAGTCAGGTTAAACAAGAGGAAAACTTAAACGCTGAAGCAGTAGAACAATCTTCGCAGAGTCGCGCAGAGCGTTTCGTCAATATATTCAATACCTCACGCGAAGCAAACGAGTTTGCTAAAGCAACCGGTAGAAGATTATTGAATGTAAATGGAAAACCCATGCAACAAGGAGGTTTAAGATGAATATTATGTTAGTTCAATTTGCGGTGCAGTCCATCGTTCGACTGGGAACGGTAACCAAAGACATTGCTGAGCAAAGAGCACGTAATACCTCAGCTCTTCTGCCGGGTCTTGATCCTCAAGATCTTAGCCGAGAAACCATCGTAAACGGCATTTTCACTAGCAACAGCGCATACAAAAAACGCGTACAAGCCGAGGGAGACCTAGTTCAATATTGGGACTCAAATTGCGCTAAATCAGACAAAGACTCAATAGATTGTTTGTACGTCGCAATACTCAAGCAAAGTGCGGAAGAAGGGGTAGATTTTGAAGCTGCATTGGTCCCTTGTGGAACTACATTAATCAATCAGTTTGACCCGGGCCGAGATCCTAATTTAAGTCCCTTTGCTCGGATAGCATTAACGGCTGCTGATATTCTGCTTGAATACATAGCCATTAATCCAAGTCTTGCTTCTGATAATCCCAACAGTCAAAAGCTTATATCCGCTTTTTCAGCCAATATGGCAGCATTTCTGCCGAACTCAGGCGATTTTGGAGAAAAAGAAAAGTTTGCCCAGCGAATAGCTAGTGGATTTCTAAGAGCCGGACTAAAAACACTCTGTGCACATCCAGACTGGGTAGTGCAAGAAGAGCACGTAAAAACCTTACTCTCAAATTCCCTAACCCCGGTAGTTAATAGTTTCCCAACCAGCATTGCCGAGCAAATAAAATGGCAACAAGTTACCGAATCAATAGTCGGTCCTGCAGCTAAAGCAGCATTAGAAACATTAGCAACAAATCAGCATGCATTTTTAGGTGACGCATTTTTACCTAATACGGCAATGGGCGCTGTCACCCAAGCTTTGTTACTAGAAGCGGCAAAAGACGGACTGAAAAAGCCATTTAGCGAACAGCGTTTCATCGGTTTATACCGCGCAATGTTAGGGGTCGCCAAATCCAACCCAAAACTATTTGTAAAAGGCGACCAACCACAACACGAAGTTGCACGTAACGCGCTAAAATCATTTTCGACTGTACTGGAAAACGCTGCCTTTCCTTTCAATCAAGAAACAGGCACAAAGCTATTTGCAGAAGCGATTAATGTTGTAGGTCAAAACGCTCATAGGTTCGCAGATGCTGACAATCAATGGCAAACGCTGGCCGTCGACATTTTTAAAAACCTCACCACTTCCATGGCCGACTCC
Organism: Aliiglaciecola lipolytica E3; assembly: GCF_000314975.1. Classification (GTDB taxonomy): domain Bacteria; phylum Pseudomonadota; class Gammaproteobacteria; order Enterobacterales; family Alteromonadaceae; genus Aliiglaciecola; species Aliiglaciecola lipolytica. The sequence goes on along the minus strand of NZ_BAEN01000023.1, from coordinate 65,143 downwards.
ATCAATAAAAACAAAGGCATAACAAACATTTTATCCGCTGAGAAGCTGACAGAAATAGGCCAAATAGTGTTAGTGCAGATATCTGCAAACCCCACGCTAATTGCTGGGCCCAATAAAGAGTGGCATGGCGTTATCGCCGCAATTACCTCTGCGATGGCCGCAGATAAACACTTACTTCTAACGGCGAATAATTGGAAAGTGATTGCCAGCGTTGCCGCTGCAGAAGCTGCGTCTAATCCAGCCCGTCTATTTAAACTCGGTAGCAGTTCTGCAGACATATTGGGCGCTAAGTTAATCACCGTAATTCTAAAATCAGCCAGTAAAGCAATGAATATGGCCAACGGCAAAGAATTGTCTGTGTTAGTTGGTGCTACCTTACAAGAAGCAATCACTATTTCACTTACCAATATGTCAGGCAATGCTAAGGCAATCCGCGACAACTTATCCCTCTTTGAAGAGCTATTGGATGAGTTAAACGAACTAGCTGTAAGTTTTCCTATGGAGATAGGCAGCAAAGAGTGGTTGCACTTGCTACGTGTTCTATTAGGGTCAGTGCTTGAGGGGATATCGATTGGCAATTTAAGCATCGAAACGGCTAACAAACTGTTAAAAGGAGAATAACGTGAAAAAAATAGTTATATCATTTTTGGTTATTACCCCATTATTTCTGGTGGGGTGTGCAACCACGTTTACCTTGATGGATGCCAATGAACAACTAAATAGCTACTACAGCTCATTAGAACAAGCTAAAACAACAAAAGACTACACTATGGAGGTAACTGCCCTATCTATGCTCGCAGACTTAGCAACCACCACAGCACAAGAAGCTGAAAAATCAAAAACTGCTCTTAATAAAATTAGTCTTTATCGAGTTGCAGCAACTGCTGCATGGAAAGCGGAAGAAACCAGTGTAGTCGCCTATTCGAATGCGGGGGTAAAGGTGTGTGAAAAAGAGTGGAATAATGCCCCACGCGATTGTGGTATGTTGACGTTTATTAAAGATCTAGCTTCGATAGATGAAACCACCAGATTGTTTAATATTGAGACGCTCAAAACAAATACACAAATCAACGATCAAGTAGCACTAGATATATTTAACCGTTACGAAGCCACAGCGACAGATATGATTAGAATGCATACACATTTGCTAGAAAGTGTACCTGAAAGTTTATTAACGGAGTTCGATAAAAGGTTGAGCACACTTATTTGCAAACATATTTCTCAAGGTGCAAGCGGGTTATTAGCAAGAGCTCAGGTTGAATTGAATACGGCCTGCCGCGTAGAAAACTTAAGAATTCAGGCTAACAATGCAAATATAAAACTTACCGGTTGTCTCGGACCGATACCTGAACAAATAAGCAATTGCTAATGAATACCTGACACTATTAAGATCAAAAAATTACGTTTAAATGCAAGCCGGCCCAAGCTTGATCACTTTGATTATCGTTTAAATCTTTGAGATAACTACCACCAATGTTGTATTCTGCCATTGAAATAACGCTAATGTTTTGAGTGAATTGGTAGCGTAAATTCGCGCCTAAAGCATAGTGATTATGCCCTTCAGAGCGTTCACTTGCATATCCAAAATCGAAGGCAATTTTTGCGTATGGGGAAAGCATCAAATCACGACTAAGTTTGTACCCATTTGTTACGCCCAGTTGCAAAAAAGAGCCATCAGCTTGACTGCTATACACTACCTCGAATGTTAGAATTACGTGTTCAAACCCTTCCCAACTGGCAAAAACCCCTAGTTCGTTATCACTTTGGTTGTCAGCATAAAATTCTAGTCGAGTATAATTTAAGCTATACCACAAGTCGCCCACTTGACGACTAAATGCAATACTTACATTTAGTTCGTCATAATCCACAGCATCATTACTAGCTTCACCATAAGCAGCGCCAATCAACCAACTGGTGTCTAGTTGGTGATTAACACTGACCCAAACAATGCCACCCTCGACTAAATTATTCCGCCCTTCAGTTACATATTTGCTGTCATAACCAATATCCATTTCAGTTTGTGCGTGACTATTAAAGCCAACAACAAGCAAAACCATTAGCATATTTACCTTTCTATGACGCAAATCACTCTCCCAATGAAACGGAATTAGCATCGTCTAGTTAACTTATAGACGTAAATAATTGAAATGACTTAATAAATGCAGATAAAATTTGTGTTTTAAGGTAAATAGCCGAGTTTTAGCATCAATCTTTTGGTAGCTGGAGTAAAAAATACCCAGTAAAATATAAAGTGATTATTGGGAGCTAATTTGGGTTTATGCGATTGTCAGAAGACATTTGTTTACCCTAGTTCGGGGAATCTTAACGATCTTTGCGTTGCATGACTAAATCATTAGCAAACACGAGACAACAAAAAAGCAGCTCTCAAGAGAGTTTAAACTTTTTTGCTGCCTAAAAGCACCAACAATTGCATCTTTGCTTTGACGCTCATTTTAAAGCGATATGTCAGATTTTTCTGCAGGATTCACGCTTCAATAACGAGCAAGGAATTAAGGATTTATGTGCCTTATTACTCTCTCCAGAAATATTATTTAGCAACAGTTTCGTGGACTCAATGCCAATTTGATAAGGATCTTGTTTCACAACAGAGATTGGCACTTTAAAAAACTCCGCCATTGGAATATCGTCAAAACCGAGCAAAGAGACATCTTTTGGAATATCAATATTCGCCTGATTTAAACGTCTTAACAGTTCGATCGTAATCGGCAAATGCTGTGTGAAAAACGCAGTGGGTCTGGCTGTTTTAAGAATGTTATCTAAAGATTGCTGCAAACCCGTTTCACGTTGCCAATATTGTACTAGGCCTTTATCTTCAGAGATTCCATGTTTGCTTAATGCAGATACGTACCCCTGATAACGCTCATGCCTTGATTTTACATTTTGAAAATCCTGCGTCACAAAACAAATTCTTTGATGGCCAAGTTTAATTAGGTACTCAGTCGCATCAAATGCTGCTTTTTTGTAATCAGAAAGAATAATATTTCTTTCACTGCCGTCGTGCTCAAGTTGAAAATGCACAATTTGCATACCGCGCTTAATATAATCATTGATCAGTTTAGTATTACTGCCTGATGAGGCGATAATAATGCCATCCACACGCAATTGATAAAGTGATTCCAACGATTTCGCTTCCACCTCAGGATCGAAATCTGTGTTATAGATAAGCGCGTTATATCCCTGCTGCTTACAAAAATCATCAACTCCACGGATCACTTTACTTGTATAAAAACCAGTGATGTCTCTGACAATCACACCGATGGTGTTGGTTTTTTCTGCTTTTAAATTTCTCGCGATAGGGTTGGGTACATAATCCAATGCGGCAATAGCTTGGCGGATACGCTCTTGAGTATCCTTCGACATATAGTCAAAACGGCCATTAAGATATTGAGATGCGGTACTTTTTGATACTCCAGCATAGTTGGCAACATCAATTAATTTCACTTTAGCCATTTTTTAAATTCGATTTTTTTTAGTTGAATGAACGAATTTGACATATTGCAATATTGTGTTAAATTATTCAACTAAACCGGTTTAGTAAATTATTGGCTAAGAGAGATATTCAGGTGAAGATTAAAGAAATTAACGTATATGTTTGCAGCCCAGGCAGAAACTTTGTCACTGTGAAAGTGATAACTGAAGAGGGGATCTATGGCTTAGGTGATGCCACACTTAATGGCCGAGAAATGGCTGTAGTTAGCTATTTACAAGAACATGTCGCACCTTGCCTGATTGGTCGAAACGCGCACGACATTGAAGATATCTGGCAGTACCTATACAAAGGTGTTTATTGGCGCAAAGGTCCAGTAAATATGGCAGCTATCGCAGCTATCGATATGGCGCTTTGGGATATTAAAGGCAAAGCCGCAGGTTTACCGGTTTACCAACTACTAGGCGGTAAAAGCAGACAAGCAGTCACTCTCTATGCTCATGCCAGTGGAGAAAATGTTGAAGATACTTTGGACAAAACCGAAGATCTTATAAAGCAAGGATTCAAAGCCATCAGACTGCAATCTGCAGTTCCCGGTTTAAACGTCACCTATGGTGTTTTAGGCGATAAAAAAGACTATTACGAATTGCAGGGTAACCGGCCTCTTCCCCCTGAGGAACCTTGGTCAACGCAAAAATATTTCAACATGATTGAAGAATTGTTTAGCAAAGCGAGAGCGCGCTTTGGCAATGATGTTCATTTACTGCATGACGTGCACAGTCGCCTCACTCCGATTGAATCAGCAAAGCTAGGTAAGTTATTAGAACCCTACAACCTTATGTTCTTAGAAGATGCATCTATTGCTGAAAATCAAGATAGTTACAAAATCATTCGCCATCACACCACTACGCCACTCGCAATCGGCGAAACCTACAACACTATTTGGGATTGCAAAGATCTGATTCAAAATCAGTTGATTGATTACCTAAGGGCGGCAGCAACTCACGCCGGTGGGATTACAGCCTTAAGACGAATGGCAGATTTTGCCAGCATCTATAATGTGAAGACAGCGCCTCATGGTGCTCCTGACCTTTCTCCTATTTGTTTCGCGGCACATATGCATTTAAATATTTGGGCCCCCAACTTCGGTATTCAAGAGTTTGTCGGTTTAGGTAACGAACAATCCAAATCAATATTCAAACAATCCATAGAGGTAAAACAAGGCATGGCGTATGTGAGTGACGCCCCTGGACTGGGAATTGAGTTTGATGAAGAAGCTGCCAAGGAGTTTCCCTATAAACGTTCTTATTTGCCGGTAAGCCGGTTAGAAGACGGCACGGTTTGGAATTGGTAAGACTTTTTTTCGTTATTAGAATTTAACGTTTGTTAAATGGAGACACAAAATGAGTAAAAAAATTCGCGTTCTAATTTTTGGCACTGGATTCGCAGGTCAAGGACACGCTGAGGCCTTTAGAGACATGGGGGCAGAAGTAGTCGGTATTGTTGGCAGAACAGCCAATGTGGTAGATCAAGTCGCTCAAGACATGAACATTCCCTATGCCGGAACAGATTGGCAGCAGGCGCTAACTGACTGTGATCCAGATGTTGTATCTATCGCCACGCCAGGTGGCGCTCACGTTGAAGCTATAACCCAAGCAATTGAGCATGGCTGTCACGTGTTCTGTGATAAGCCACTGACTGAAAGCGGTGAGTCCTCCAAACAGCTCTATGAGTTAGCAAAAGCAAAAAAAGTGAAAACTGCATTCGCAGCAAGCTTCAGATACATGCCGGATGTGATTCACGCTAAACGTTTAGTCGAAGCAGGGAAAATTGGTGAGCCGTTAGAAGTTGAATGTATCTCACATTTCAATTTAGAGCGTGATATCCCCTTTGGTTGGTCGCACCGTAAGGAACATGGCGGAGGGCGATTGAACAACAACTTTACTCACAAATTATCCATTGTGACTTCCATTGTAGGTGAAAAAATACTCTCCATTATGGGCGAAGTGCGTGATGACTTAGGTAAAGCGCCGATCGTGGAAGGCGTGCATAACTTTAAAAAGCGACGCGACTTTATTCCCAGTGATTTAAATGATCCATCACTTAAATGGGGTGAGTCAAATGTGGAATGGACTTATACGGTTTTAGCCCAATTAGAAAGTGATTTAGCAAGCAAACCCGTCTCAGTGTTATTCAAACATGGTGGGTTGCACCCGCGTTTTCACGAGGATCATATTGTGATCTATGGCAGCCAAGGGGCAATTTACATAAAGGGGCACTACGCTAGTGGACCACTTTATTTACACGATAAAACCAACGGTTGGCAGGAACTAGCGTTACCCGAAGATATCGCCGCTAACGTGCCAAATGCGGAAGGTGATACTGAAAAAAATTGGCGTTACCTTATCAGAGAATTGCTCAATGATATAAAAGGCGAAAAGGTCGGACACTATCAAACCTTCAAAGAAGGCAGCCAATATCAACAGCTTATTGACTTAATTCGTAAAAACGACAACTGGGTTGACGTTAGTCAACTGCAATAAAAGGCTTTCCTATGTTTTATGAATATATCGTAATTGCTGGATACTTTATGCTTGTCATTGGAATTGGATTTGCCTTTAAGAAAATGGCAGATAATTCAACCAGTGATTATTTTCGGGGTGGTGGCCGCATGCTCTGGTGGATGGTGGGCTCAACTGCGTTTATGGCTCAGTTTTCGGCTTGGACATTCACTGGAGGCGCAGGTAAAGCCTTTACCGACGGGTTTTCAATTAGTTTGGTCTTTTTTGCCAATACCTTTGCATACTTTTGTGGTTGGGCGTATTTTGCCGCACGCTTTCGTCAAATGCGAGTTGATACGCCAACTGAAGGAATAAAACGTCGATTTGGTGATCAAAACGAGCAATTTTTTTCGTGGGCGTTAATTGTTTTCAGTTTTATCAACGCTGGAGTATGGCTCAATGCACTGGGCGTATTTACCAGTGTCGTATTTGATGCTGATGTTAGCACCACCATTATTGCCACAGGTTTAACTGTATTATTCGTATCAGTATTGTCCGGAGCTTGGGGAGTAGTTGCTTCTGATTTCGTGCAAACGTTAGTGGTAGCCGTCATATCCATCGCGTGCGCCATCATTGCATTAATCAAAGTCGGCGGCCCAGTTGCTATGGTGAATAACTTCCCAGTAGATTTTGTTATGGGTCCGGATATGAATTATGGACTCATATTAGTTGCCACTTTCGTCTTTTTCTTAGCCAAGCAGATGATTACGATCATGAATATGCATGATTCATTTCGCTTTCTAAACGCCAAAGACTCGGTTAATGCACGCAAGGCTGCTTTGCTGGCAATGATACTTATGGGAGTGGGTAGTATTGTTTGGTTTATCCCACCTTGGGCATCAGCCACGTTATATCCGGATGCCGCCGCATCATACCCTGAGTTAGGCAATAAAGCGGCCGATGCCGTGTATTTAGTGTTCACACGCAATGCTATGCCAATTGGAACCGTAGGTCTTTTACTGGCGGGATTATTTGCTGCCACCATGTCGTCAATGGATTCCGCGTTGAATAAAAACTCGGGCATTTTCGTAAGAAGTATTTACCAACCAATGCTGCTTAAAAAGAACAAAGAAGTGAGTGATAAGCACCTGCTTCACATTAGTCGTATCGTTAGCTTTATTAGTGGCATCTTGGTTATTGTGGTAGCACTTTTCTTCAAATCGTTAAAAGAGTTAAGTTTGTTTGATTTGATGATGAATGTATCCACCATGATTCAGGTTCCTTTGCTAATCCCACTCATTTTCGGTCTGTTTATAAAGAAGACACCTCAGTGGGCTCCGTGGGTAACCGTTGCTTTAGGTCTTTTTGTATCTTGGTTTATGGCCAACATATTCACACCAGAGTTACTCGCAGACATTATCGGTATGGAGAACGAGTTTACTCGTCGTGAATCAATTGATATCAACCTGATGCTGACAATTGGCGGACATATATTCATCACGGCAGCATTTTTCTGTTTAACTACTTTGTTTTATTCAGAGGAAAAAGATCAATACAAACCACAAAGGGAAGCGTTCTTTGCAGATGTAGAGACTCCGTTTATTGCCGATTTTGCACAAGACGAATTTGACCGGCAACAACGTGACAAACTCGGTTCGATGGTTATGTATATGGGCTTAGGTGTTTTTGCAATGATGTTGATCCCCAATCCGTTATGGGGACGCGCAGTCTTCGGTTGCTGTGCACTGGCTATTTTGGGCACTGGATTTTTATTAAAACGAAGCGCCAATCCGAATAAAACACAGCCTGCTCTATAAGGAAACGCCCATGCTATCAATGAATTTTTATGTGAGTAAACGTTATGCTTTCAAGCAAATACAGACTTTTTAGATTGATTATTATTGCTGCTTTGATATCCGGTTGTGCGGCTGAGCCAGAGCACAATTCGGTGCAGCTAACCCATGGTGTTGATGATTCAGCAGGTGGTGTAAGCACCTATATAATTACAATTGCAAATGCCACCTTCTACTTAGAAAAGGAAGGTGGTGGCCTTTCCAGTATGCTAGATAATGATGGCATTGACTGGATTGGTTTTCACAATGAAAAGGGGTCTGGTTGGAAAGGCGAATATCGAGGTTTCCCAAATGCAATACATAAGCAAGATGGTAATTATTTTCATGCCCTAAATGCAGGAACTGATTTATCTTCCTCAACGGTAGATATTGAAACTAATAATCATGTACGGATAACCTTCACATCAGATAATGGAAACTGGCAAGGACAATGGGATTTTTTTCCGGATCGTTGTGATTTCACGATGAAACAAGTAAGCGAGGGTTACAAGTATTGGGTTCAATATGAAGGTGTACCAGGAGGAACAATGGATGATACAGATTTCTGGTATGCCTCCAAAGACAAAAAACAGCACTCAATTAACGAATCTTTTATCGGCGACCTGCCTTCACCTGAGTGGTTTGCGTTTGGTGATCAAGCGAGCACAAGAATGCTCTACGTTTTACATCATCAAGACGACAGTTACCCAGATGACTATGTAAGCCGGCCATATATGACCGTGCTTGGCTTTGGTCGCCATGAAAAAGATAAATATCTAACCACTCCGCAAACCTTTTCCATCGGCTTTATTGAATCAAAAATATATACTGATGTTGAGCAGCAAATGAGAAAACTAATTGATTAAAAGCAAATAGTAACTGATTAGCGCAATGTTAAGTTGCTAAACGCATCTGAACCCTCTAGCATGGTTAAAAATCGTGCAAAGAGGGAATTCTAGAATGCAAATTAAACGGTTAATAATAATCGCGATTACAGCAATAATATTGGGTGGCTGTGCTGGTCACCAGCAGGCTGAAAAACAAGCTGTAGTAACAACATCTTCTCAAGCCCAGCAGCAATTAAAGCAATTACTCGATGATGAATGGCAATACTTGATGGATACCTATCCTACCTATGCCAGTTATCTTGGCTTAGGGAATGACGAGCTAAATAGTCGTTGGCGAGATATGAGCCTCGAGGCTATTCACCAATCAGACAAGCATTACCGAGAGGTTTTAAAAAAGCTAAACGCAATTGATACCAGTGCTTTATCCGAAAGTGATAAGACGAATTATCAGCTGTTTAAATGGCAATTGGAAATGGCAATTGAAGAACACCAATTCAAACCGTATCTAATGCCGCTAGACCAGTCTCAAGGTGTGCAAACCTTAGACGACATGGCTAACTTTGTTTCATTGTCTTCGGTTAAAGACTATCAAAACTGGCTTTCAAGATTACAAAAACTCCCAGAACATATTCAACAAAATCAATTACTAATGGAAGCAGGTATAGCACAAGGAATTATGCCAGCAAAAGCGACCATGCAGCGCATTCCGGCTCAGATTCAAAAGCAGATTGTCGATAAACCCGAAGATAGTCTTTTTTATCAGCCTTTTATCAACATGAGTGACGATATTCCTGTGGCTGAACAGACGCGCTTACAACAAGAAGCGAAGACTGTTATAAAGCAGCAAGTTATACCAGCATATGAAGCGTTTAATCAGTTCTTCGTTAATCAATATTTACCCGCCGCGCGCACGAGTCATGGAATTTGGGACACGCCAAATGGTAAGGAAAAATATGAGTATTTAGTCCGCTATTTTACCACTACTGAACTTACACCGGACGAAATCCATCAGATTGGTTTAGATGAGGTAGCGCGCAATCGTGCTGAGATGGATAAAATAATTGAAGAAACTGGGTTTGAAGGCACATTTGAAGAGTTTGTGACCTTTTTACGCACCGACCCACAATTTTATTATGAAACGCCTGAGGAACTTTTTGATGCGTATTTAGCCGTTAGTAAACGCATTGATCCAGAATTGGTCAAACTATTTGGCAAACTTCCCCGCATGCCTTATGGATTAAAAGCCATTCCAGATGCCGTGGCCCCAGATTCAACTACAGCCTATTACAATATGCCAGCAGCAGACGGTTCGCGCGCGGGCTACTATTATGTGAATTTATATCAACCAGAAACGCGCCCCAAATATGAAATGGAAGTATTGAGCGTGCACGAAGCAATGCCCGGCCATCACCTGCAATTAGCATTGCAGATGGAATTGGACGAGATGCCTGCGTTCCGCCGTTTTATGAATTTTACTGTATTTGTAGAAGGATGGGGCTTGTACAGCGAACGTCTGGGCTATGATTTAGGGTTATATAAAGACCCCTACTCTCGTTTTGGCCAACTAACCTATGATATGTGGCGTTCTGTACGTTTAGTGGTCGATACCGGTATTCATTACAAAGGCTGGACTCGCCAGCAAGCAATTGACTACTTCAAAGCCAATGCGGCAAAAAGCGAAGCCGATATTATTAATGAAATTGACCGCTATATTTCGTGGCCCGGTCAAGCATTAGCTTACAAAATTGGACAGCTTAAAATGCTTGAATTGCGAGAAAAAGCGAAAAACGAATTAGGTGACAAATTCGATATCAAAGCTTTTCACGACACCATGTTAGGTAGTGGCTCGATTCCTTTATCGGTATTGGAAGAAAATATCGACAATTGGATACAATCTGTAAAATCTCAAAATTAAACAAAGACTAGGCTTGTTAGCTCTAATCCTTATAAAACAAACTCGTCCTAAATAAGATGTAACAGACTGAAGTAACGCTTGGGTGGCTTATGGAAATACCAACCAAGCGTATCAGCCATCACGTTTTTGTCAATAATTGCAATTTTTTAGAAAGTATTGTAATTGGTCGAGCGCTTCTCCTGAACCGAATATATTACCATCTAGCCGATATGCTGAGTCTGCCATATCATAGGAATCTTTACTTAATCGTCCAAACAATTTCACACCTTCAGCGTTCAAATAAGACTCTAATTCCGCTTTATTCAATCGACTTTGATATCCTTTTTCCGTCTTAAAGGTTTTTTTAAGGTAGCCTTTTTCAATATGTTTGTTGATAGCGTTCTCACTTGATGAGTCATTATTTGCTGCCAAAGCAAAAATGAGATATCCATCATCTCCCTGATGTCCTGCAATTCGCAATAATTTGAACGGTCCTCTCGGCTCTCCTTTGATCGCAAAATCATAAATACTCGCATAGCAACGATTATTCAATACAGAAAGCACTACATTGTAATGTAAAACATGATAAGAACGGCTATCATTGTCCCATTTCACTTGGGTTAAAACTGCATTTTTGGTAGGACCTTGTATCCATAACGTAGCGAGACCATTTACCGAGAACCCAGATAATTGAGCTTTACTTTTATCCTGTATTTTAATCTGCTCTCCGGGTACATGATCGACATAAAGTGTACTACACCCTGATAAACTCAATAGCAGAAAAAACGCCACAAAAAGTTTCATAACATAACCCTACATTTGTTGAAAAAGTTGATCAAAGGTACTATTCCCTTTGCGTATTTACCTTGGCTTTTGTGTTTGATTTGCATCTTTAAGTTTGTATTCGCAGTAAAGCTAATTGAATGTAAAGCATCATTAAGAAGAGCTTGAGAACTGATATGGCTAAAATCCACAATATCCTCAGAGGGCACTACTCCCTCGACAACAAAGTCATCAGAACCGTCATATTGAAAGCGGCTACTCACAATCCAACTGTTATTTTTAGGGTGGTGAATCGTCAAATAGCAATACCCTCCCATTGTTGACACCGCACCATCAAAGGTAGTCACTTTCAATCTTGAATCCCGTCCATAGGGGAACCCAATGCGCAGATAATTTTCGCCGTGGGCGACTAAAAAATACTGCGGCAATTCCGACTTACCATTTTGGTAACTAAAGATAAAAGGTTGTTTAGCAATTTCACCTCGCCTCATTATTTCCCCTACCGGTTGCTGGAGTTTAATCAGCATGCAACGGTCATCTGGGACAACACATGAATTTAATTTATTATCCGGCTTATCTGATGACGTTACCTCCTGTCCGTCTACGTGCTGCGTAGTTAATATTGCAAGAATGATAAATAGCTTAATTTTTCTAAACTGTATAAACATTGATAGTGCTCCTTTAACGACAGTGATAAGAAGCGTGATAAAGGCCTCTTGCGACATCTCTACCAATCAATTCATCTTCGGTAATAGCAGAGTAGAGAAAAAACTCTAGATAGAGCGTATTCCTTAGAACGGACTTTTTGCAATCACATATAGCTTCATTTGCTGCCGCGCCATCCCTGCACTCTTTAATGACCAAATTTGCCCATAGGCCTGCAAACATCCAGTGAATAGCGTATAAAAAGATTACCCATATCAATACTTTTTCAAACCAATTCTTTTTGTTCGTACTCACGTTCGTACCTCGTTAATCATGCAGCCTTTCATGATTTGAGCGCTTACTGTTTCAAGTTGCGGGGAGTTCATTTCATCATGAAGAAAACGATTAACTCCATGAAGTCCAGCTAACTCATGAACTCCTTCGTCTCTTGGTAATTGATTTAACGAATCGCAAGCTAAATTAACTCGCTCGCGCATCTGTGTTAGCAACCCACGTAAATTGGGGACCAAAGGTAATTCACAATATTTTCCAAATTCATCTGGTGTAGGCCTTAAAAGATTTAGAAGCGCCTCGCATGAAGAGTTTTTCGAAGAATAGAGGTCTTTTATGACTTTAAATTCTAGTTCAGCAAACAAACGTCTACTATCAATCAAATAAGGAAGATACTCACTACATCCGTTTTGCTGATAGAATCGCTTCACTCGCTGATTGCTCGTAGTGATATATTTTCTTAATCTGAGCGCATTCCTAATTCCTTTTTCACCCTTCATGTGATGACTAAGTAATCGAATATACGTTAGCATTTCCGCTTCCACGTCGGCGATAGGAAAAGAGTTTAAGGGATAACAATGAACCCGTCGTATTGCTTGTTTCCCAATGTATAGGCCTTCTCGCAATCCTTTTGCTTCGCTACCGGATGATAAGTAACCACCATGTCTATGTCCTTCGTACTCGGTAACTCGAACGCACAAGTTCTCAACATAATTGCTAATTAGCTGGGTCAGCTGAGTGAGATCGTAACGCTTAATCACATACTCTTTTCTCATTGCAGATTCAATCGGTGGAAACAGCCGTTGCAAAAAAAACAACATCTTTATGCTCCTTCAACATTACAAGGGGTGTGGTAGGCATCTAGAAACCGTTGCCGCTGTTCTACCGACTTTGATTTTAGCGACTGCAACTTTAATAACTTGGTTTGTAGTACTGTTTTACGTTTTTCAAGTTGGCTCAATTGAATATCACGTGTATTAAACAGGCGTAATTGCGTCTGGCAAAGCTGATACCGTTGTTGTGGCTCATTTTGCCAAGCCTTTTGGCGCATAACATAACTCGACTGAAAGTTATCTATTTCACGACCGACCTCGCTGACACAACGGTAATAGTTGTCAGCATAAATACGATAAATGCTATCCTCGTAAAGCTTGCGTTCATATTTACATGCACTGCCACTACAGGACTTGGAATATGTTTTGTTCGCAAAAATTCTCTCTATAAATTCTGGAAATGCTTGAGGAGAAAGGCCGCCTTTTAATTGGGTACTAATTATTGCTGTGGTCTTCCGAATTTGTTCAATATTGTCGAGCACAAAACTCTGGGTTTCTTTTTTAAGCGTTAAAAGTTTTGCGGTCACACTAGGTGTTACTTGATTTCCTTGTAAACATAAAACATTAGGCATAAATTCACGCTGTGATAAATAGTCAGAGGAAAAAGGTGGCGTCGGTGGTGGACCGCTATGAGGTGGAACAAAACACTGGTTATTCTCTATGATGTCAGCGCGAGTAACATAATCTGTTGCTTCGACAATTTTCTGATTCAAAGCGGTTAGCTCTCGATCAACCTGCTTAATGGCGTTTTCTACTCCAATCTTCATGGGTTCTAGTCCATAAGTTTGCTGCCAAACAGGATTATTAAAGCCGCTTTGATTACTTCGATTATCGGCATAAATATTAGTTTGGTAACTGGGTATTGCTCTCACAGGTATTATTTGATCTGATTGATTTGTAACGTAGAAGCAGGCTTGTTTATCTGTTGCCGGCATCGATTTAGGCAAATTAAAACGAGCCACGTTTGGCGGGTTATACCAAGCTGGTTTAAAAACATTTGAACTATTATTCGCGAGTTGACTAAAAATCGAGTATTTGAATTTATTGTCGTTGTTAGTTGACTGATTTTTCAGCTCAGTGGCAGGGACCACTCTCATAGAACTAAGACGCTTACCGTGAACATTTGAATTCAGGTAAAGTACTTTGTTTTCAGGCCGGTTATTTACGTCATTATAAGGCAACGAAACAAAAACCGTACTTTGCGAATAGCTAATTTTCGGAGCTCCATGTGGATGAACATATCCATCTTTTGTGGCACATGCTGATAACCACATAAAAGTGATACAGCCTATTAATAGCTTTTTCACAACCGCTTACCTCCATAAATAGCAGTCAATAATTGACTTAACTCGCTGTTTTTGTCAGGGCGTAAAAAATCATCATGGCTAGCCCGGGTTAAGTAAGTTGTTGTAAAGTCGGGAGCGGCAGAAAATGGCTTTACATATTCATCGTTAATCCCTGCCAGCGCTACTATATTTTGCTTCCGAATTATACGTTGAAATTGTTGATTGAGTCTTTCAAGCGGACCATTCTGGGTTATCGGTGCTAACATACTAGCTCCCCTGCGAGTCGACTTAAAAGCAGCAAAGCCAGCGGCATTGTCTACGCCATCATTCTCTAGATAAAGATTAAGGATCTTAAATAAAACAGCTAAGAATAGCGTGTTATTCGCCTGCTCTGTTCCTAGATGGGGAGTCCCCATGGTTACGATATTAAGTGAGTATTTTCTATCCAACTGTTTGGTGGGGTAAGCATCATAATAATGACGATTTTGATGCTGCTTAACGACTGAGTGTTTTATATAGTTTCCACCTGCTGAGTGTCCGACTAAAACAATATTTGCACTTTTGGGACGAGGTTTTAATAATCGTATTCGACGATCTTGAACTGCCGGTATCAATACCGTGAGGAACTTTGCCAGTACTTCATCTTTGTCATCATGCCCATAATCGGAATCCCAAGTCACCACGCAATAAGCAGAATCTGGATCTTTTTCGACTATGTCCAAATGACCACGCCATAATTTAGCCATACTGGCTAAGCTATGCTTCCCCTGATTAGAGAATGGGACAAAACCATGTGCAAAGATTATGATGTTATCCGCACTGGCAATACTGGCCACATAATCACCATTTGGATAATCACTAAAAGGTAAGAAATCGTTTGGAGAGTAACAATAAAGATTAGAACTTGTGGCTGCATTAAATTCTAGTTTGTTGCTAAGGATACCTAAATCTTGCTGAATTGTCGTAGCCGCAATTACATTGGTATTAATTATTAACGTTACGATAAACAATAGTTTCTTGGCACTGAACTCCATTGCTAATTGATACATACCTACTTCCTGTTTTCTTGAGAACACGTCCATCAAGTGACGTCGTCACAAAGTTAATCACCCTTTGAGTTATATGAAAGTGGTTGTTGATTAACAAGTTTTCATTACCCTTGCCTCTTCACTAATGAGTCATTTTGATATTAAATGGGATAACTGATACTAAATGATTTGCACAACCTATTGATTGAAAGATTATTTAGCCAACTGATTCACCGGATTAAGTAGTGACGTTTTCATAATGGAAGAAAATAACGACCAGAAGAGTGAGCATAATCGAAAACGAGGAATAAAAGCTTCGCCAGTAAAAATCCGTGCTGCAATGTTAAATTCAGGTGTGCGCACCCAAACCGAACTTGCAAAACTGATTCAAGAAACGGAAAACACTGATTCTGTCCCTCGTTCATTAGTTAGTCGAGTCTGTCGTGGTGAGGCTGTTGACCCTGTATCAATCGAACGTGTTGCAGCGGTAATGGGGGTGCAGGGCTGGGAATTGTATCTCAACACCAAAGACCAAAATCTACTAAATCAAATTGAAGATAATGAGCCCTCAGGCCCTTCTACTGAAGAGATTCCAATTACCCTTCCAAAACCGAGAAAAAGAAAGGTTTATTTGGGTTTACTGACTATTGCAATAGTTAGCATCGTATTGACTACTTTTCTAATGCCAAATCAGAAAAAACCTCTTCCGAATACTGCTGCTACTACGGTAACAAAATCTAGCGTAGTAGTGGTTTATCAAGATCAGAAAAATGAAAATTTAAGTCGGCATATTATCGCTGGGATTGACGACTATGCGAACGTTGTAACTAAACCATTGGATAACTCAACTCAAATACCACACCCATTCGATGTTGCTAAAGATTATGAAGCAGACATCGTTATCACCATAAAAAGAATTGAAAAAGACCGGTACGTCAACCAACAGGTTTGGCTCTACACAGAGGGATTGCAAAGGGTTATCGATTACAAAATTTATCCGATAGCTAATGAAACTATTTATTTACACTCGATGGTAAAAAAGATACACCACGCGGTTAATGCGGTGACAAATAAACTTTCCGATCATGTCCAGATTAATGACGAGCATATGCGAGCCATAGATACGTTATTGGAAGCTCGTTTATTAATTGAGCAAAGAGATTTTCAAAAAGATGGCGATAAAATTACATCAATGCTGTTAGGTGCATTGGAGCAAAATAATGATATGGCTCAACTATATGGCGCGTTGTGCCAAGCTTATATTCTCAAAAGTTGGTTGGAAGACGAAAAACACACTCTTGGGTTAGCCCAAAGCGCATGCAATAAAGCCAATGATATCGACAAAGAATCTCTCTACATCCAAGCAGTCAATGCTCACTTACATACATTGACTGGAGAAACCGACAAGGCGATAAATTTATTTGAACAAATACTTAAGAATGAACCGACTTACCTACTAGCGCTTTCTGGTTATGCAGAAGCCAATATTCAATTGGCAAATCAAAATACAGAAATGGCCACTGAAGCATACTCGTTCGCAAAACAAGCGCTGTCTCAAGCTATCGAATTAGAACAAGATTACTGGTACCTACATGAACTACTTGGATCAGTTTTTTTCGCTACGCAAGAAACGCAAAAAAGTTTGGAGGAATTTACTTTATCTGCCCGATATAGCGAAAACCCGGTATCTTTAGCGAATGTTGGTATATTAAGTTTATGCCAGGGGTTCAACCAAGAAGCGGAACAGATATTTAAGCAATTGCAAACGCTTGCCCCACATTCACATCTAGGCGACCAATTCTTAGGTTTGCTTTATTCTTATCAAGCAAATTACGACATCGCTATTCCTACAATCAAAAGCGCATTAGCGAAGATAGGTAATAAGGAAGGAGCAAATATATATGATTATTGGGGCTATTTAGGCGATGCTTATCGCTGGTCTCAAGATGGGACGCGTGCGGTTGAAGCCTATCACCAAGCGCTTAAAGCACTTAAGCACTACACCTTATTGGGAGTCCAAGGAAATACTGAAGAAGTAGCCGCTTTATATTACGAAGTTAAAGTAGCAGAGATAACCAACGCCATTTCCTTTAATCGAGACCTGATTTTAGAAAAGCTGCAACCGTTATCCAACAAGACCAACGGTCTTTCAGACAGTCTCAAGCTTGCCCAAATTCTGCTCGCATTGGGTCAAGTAGAAAAGGCAAAAGCAAAGTGGCTTGAGGTTTCTGAAAATTGTCAGTTTTATCGAATTAACCCCGATTTTAAATCAATTTCGTTATAACATCCTGCGAAAGAGCTACAATTAGTTAAACTTCCAGTTCAATGGCATTGTAATTGGGCGGCATTACTTCCAAGGTGAAACCCGTTTAAATTAGCATTGCTATTCAATCGTATCCGTCCGGTAAAACCCAGCCAGATATCGAAGAGTTGCTACCGTGGAATACAAAGTTAAGCTAGACGGGGTTTACCAAACGAATACATTCAAGCCGCCTTATATACAACTATGATCTGCCAAAAAAAAAGCAAGCCCGAAGGCTTGCTTTTTCGATTCAGCGTCTAAATTTTAGAAGCGATAGCTTGCACCAAGGGTGATACGACGGTCAGTAAGACCTTGGTAACAAAGCAATCCACCTTCATTCACACAAGACTGTTCAACTTCTGACTCAGTAAGGTTAACTGCTTCAATGCCTACGTTTAATTGGTCATTGATGTCATAACTTACACTAGCGTTAAGTTGTCCTCTGTCTTCTTGAACCACTGGGAAACCCCAAGGATAGCTAGAGGTACTACCGAAATCTTCAGAGCGGTAAGCTTCACGCCATGTGTAGCGCATACGAGCTGAAAGACCATACTTTTCATAGTACAAAGTAAAGTTATACGCATTTTCAGACAAGTCTAACAAGCCTTGAATTTCAGTTACGTTAATGTCGTCATTGCCTGTTGTAGCAGCAAACACGGCATTGGCACGGCTTGTTGCGGTATCGAATGCTTCACCACCTGAAAATTCTTGAATCGTGTAGTTAGCAATGAAACCAAATCCAGATGCCCATCCTAGTTCATCTTCAAAACCAGAAAGGTCATATTGAACAGCCATTTCAATACCTTTTTGGGTTGTTTCACCGGTATCGTTAATGGTAGTTGAAGTGGGTACACAAACACCTACACCAACTTCAGGTCCAAATACGTTGATATCTGCAATTGGGTTGAAAATACCACCTTGCTCACACGGAGCAGTAGTGTCACGGTATCCAGTATTTGGATCTTCGAACGGACTCTCAACCTGACCTACGTGTAAATCTTTACGTTTCTTATGGAAAATACCTACGCTAACCACACTTGCTTCAGCGAAATACCATTCAGCAGACAAGTCAAATGATGTAACTTCTTCTGGTACCAAGCCTGGGTTACCAATAGCAACATCTGGGTTAGGACTGGTAGAGAATGTTACTGACGTTGACAATTTATCGTAATCAGGACGTCTAATATCTTTTGACCAGCCAGCTCTGACGATAACGTCATCGTGCACGTCTGCAACTATGTTAAAACGTGGTAATAAGAAATCGTAACTACCAGAAGTGGTTGTTTGCGATACTACATCATTGCCATTTGCGTCTGATGTGATTGAGTTACCAGTAGAATTAACATCGGTTTCTAAATAACGTAAACCAAAGTTACCGCGGAACATTTCGTACTGGAAGTTACCCTGTGCGTATAGAGCATGGGTCTTTTCTTCGATATCAAAGAAACCAGCTGAACTAGACGTTGGAGAATCGATTTGTCTAGAACCACCATGCGCATCAATTGCAGCTTGTAATGTAGCAAGCACGCCATCTGGATCAGAAGCAGCAAGTTCTGGGTTAATAGTTAAGAAATCACGAACGTATAGTTCTCGACCATCTGCATCATTAAAATTAGTTGGGCCAGCAGTTAATAAACTAGCAAATAAATCACCGCTTGGACTATCAGACATGCTACGTAACCCAACGTTTGAGCTAATCTGGTCACGAAGACTTGAGCTCTTACTATAACGGTAACCGAAATCAACTGATGATACGAATGAATCTAAATAGTACGTAAAGTCAGCGCGGAACGCGTCTTCACTGTTTTCAGCAACGTTATTACCAATGTTTACATCGCGTAGTACTACGTTTGCGGGGTCTAAAAGCTGCGCACTAGATGGCCCAAACTCTGCATCTGACGCTATACCGAACGTTAAAGCACCACCTGTTAAATCATACTCAAACGGCGTGCCATTTTCATTGGAATCGTTAGTTGCAACGTTTGGATTAATAAAGTTAAGCGTCGTATTGAAGCTAGGTGTAGTTGTATCATTTGTTGAAGATGAAATTTCTACGCTTGCAGTGAGGTCATTACCTGTCCACTCACCGCCGATACGGAATATTTCACTTTTTGATAAACGTGAATTGGTATCGCCAGAGAAACGTAAGTTAGGATCAGCACCGCCATCTTCCACTGGAATAACACCGCGCACAGCGGCTTGAATACTACCTAGATCCGTTCCACCTAGAGATCCAAAATTAACTGTTTCGAACTCTGAAGGAACAGATACATTTCTTAGATCACTTACACCAGAAGCTTGTATTCTTGAGCTTTCTTGTCTGCGCTCTTGATCATTAATTACTGCATCAAAAAAGAACTTCATGTTACTGGTTGGTGCGAATTCGATCGTACCGGCAAAGTTTACCGTTTCATATTCATAGTTATCATAATCTTGAACAAAGAATTGAATAGGTAAAAAGTGGAAATCTTGTGCACTGTCAGCACCACTATCAGAACGTACTAGGTTGTCACGGTCTGCACGAGGACGGAATGCACTTACGTCTTGCTCAGTGTAACTTCCGCTTAAAACGATACCGAACTTACCTGAATCAGTTTCCCAGTTATCTCCCCAGGTACCTGCAAGTCTTGGCATAAATGTACTATCTGTAGAAAGACTGCTGTTCTCACCTTGAACTTGAACTGCAGCTAAGGTTTCGGTTAGTTGTAGTGGACGAATCGTTCTTAGATTAATAGTACCACCTACAGAACCTTCGATTGTTTTCGCTTCAGGTGCTTTAGTTACCTCAACTGCAGCGATAATAGAAGCAGAAACATCTTCAAAGTTAATTCCGCTACGACCAGAACCGGATCCCACTGTAGAAACACCGTTGATTTCTGTGCGGTTAGCGTTAGTACCACGAATTTGAACGCCAGTACCTACACCAGCTTCACGGGTAATCTGTATACCTGTTACGTTTTCTAGTACTTCTGCTAAGTTTTGGTCAGGTAATTTACCAATGTCGACTGCTTGAATAACTTCGACTAAATTATTTGATTCACGCTTTTCTGCGAGCGCACTGGTAAGTGAACTACGAATACCTGAAACTTGGATTACCTCGTAATCTTCATCAGTCGCTTGCTGCGCATCTTGAGCAATAGCAGAAGACGACATATTTATCGCGGTTGCGGATAGCATCGCCAAAGTAATTTTTGATAATTTGTGTTGCATATCTATTCCTGTGTGTTGTGTGTTTTTCAAACTTTATTATTAGTAATCGAGCCACTTCTATATCGAATATAGGTTAAATTTTGACTTAAACCATTTTACTCTTTACAAGAAACTCGCCGTACACTTACAAATAATTTACGTAATACTTACAATTAAATCGCCCAAGGTCAACCTTTTGGTAATAGATTTTTTATATGAATTTTACAAATTTGGTCTAACCAATGAAGTGTAAGAACATAACCACAATATGAAAAAGAACAAGCGTAAAATAATAAAATATTGATTTAAAAGCATTAATTAACGAAATATTGGTTATTTACGTACACAAGTGTAGCAATTAAATGCTTAGCCTATATAAAAAATAAGTATAAAAAACAATCTAAAGGCTTACAGAAAATTGGTGAGGCTCACCAAATATTGGTTGACCAATTTGGTCGTATTGGATACTTTGGGTTTGTTTACGAGCTGTTAGCATTTTTTATTACATTATGTAACGTTTAACTTTCACATAGAGCAAATTGATATGCGTGAATCCTGGAGATGGTTTGGACCGAATGATCCGGTAACCATAGATGATATAAGACAAACCGGTGCTACTGATATTGTCAGTGCACTGCATGGTATTCCTACTGGTGACGTTTGGGGCATGGAAGCAATTCAGCAACATCAGGCACTAGTAGAAACGTGTGATGCTGATCTAACGCCATTAAAGTGGAGTGTTGTAGAAAGCATTCCTGTGCATGAAGACATAAAATTGCAACGTCCCGGGCATCAGAAATACATAGATAATTGGATAACCACAATGGAAAATCTCGCAAAATGCGGGATAAAAACGATTTGCTATAATTTCATGCCAGTAATCGATTGGACCCGCACTGATCTTAAATTCAAACTTCCCAGTGGCGCGTATGCATTACGTTTTGATCAACAAAAGTTCGCAGCGTTTGACCTCTTTATTCTGCAACGCGAAAACGCGGAAGCAGAATACACTTTGGCCGAAATAGAAGCTGCAAAGCAAGTTTTTGATGAGATGTCAGATAATGAGCGAACAGAGTTAACTAACAATATTATCGCTGGACTTCCAGGTAAAATGACTGATGCATATAGTCTGGACGATTTTAAAAATATGTTAGCCAACTATAAAGGTGTTACTACAGCAACACTGCGCAATAGTTTATTCGCTTTTTTATCGCAAGTCATACCGCGAGCAGAAGCGTTAGGAGTTAAATTAGCCATCCATCCTGATGATCCGCCTCGCGATATGCTGGGATTACCACGCATTATTTGTACAGCTGACGATTTAGAAATTCTTTTTGCCGCTCAGCCAAGCCCTGCAAATGGTATTACACTCTGTGTAGGTACATATAGTAGTCGTCCAGATAATGATCTTCCTGGCATGGCTAAACAATTCGGTTCGCGGATCCATTTTTCACACCTACGTGGGGTGACCCGCGATCCGAAAGAACAACGTTCCTTTTATGAAGCTAGTCATCTTGATAGCGACATCGATATGATTCAAGTGATCAAAGAATTACTTATAGAAGAAAATCGCCGAAGACTACAAGGTTTGGGTAATGAAGAGATATTTATTCGCCCCGATCATGGTCATCAAATGATGGATGATATCGGCAAAACGGTAAACCCTGGATATTCTGGCATCGGACGTCTAAAAGGATTGTCTGAAGTGAGGGGAGTTATCAGAACTCTTGCAGCACAAATAAAGACTAATCATGAACAATAATATTATTAAATTTTCTGCAAATCGCGTCTGGCGCACCTACCAAGGCGGTAAGTTACTCGATTTAATTGAAGGTAAAGAAAAACCTGAAGATACAAGCTTCCCGGAAGACTGGATAGGCTCAACGGTTGAGGCACGCAACATTGGCCGTGAGCATATCTCAGAAGGCTTGGCGAAGGTCGCACTTGATGATGGCAGCATCATGACTTTTCGTGACTTATTAAAACAACATAAACATCACTTTTTAGGATCGGTCGACAACCAGGTTCGCTCCTTGGATGACATTCCTTTAGTGAAATATTTGGATAGCGCGACGCGGTTACATTTCCAAGCTCATCCCACTCGAGAATTCGCCCAACAACGGCTTGATTCACCACGAGGGAAAACTGAAGCTTACGTTATCCTTGAGATTCGCGAAGACGTAACAGACCCCTACATATATGCTGGTTTTCAAAGATCGCCAAGTCGAGAACAGCTTAAACAATGGATCGAACAACAGGATATTGATTCAATTGAAAAGTGCTTTGACCGTATCCCGGTTAAACCTGGTGACGTTTTCTTACTACCGGGCGGGCGACCACATGCGTTAGGTGAAGGTATATTAATGTTGGAGATCATGGAACCTTCTGACCTAGCAGTAAGGTTTGAGTTTGAACGTTGTGGTTATGTCATCCCTGAAAAAGCGAGGTTTATGGATAGAGGGATAGAAACAGCCCTTGATGTTTTCAATTTTGAGCCGGTTCCTCCTGAGAAAATAGATGACGAATTTCGCTGTCAACCAACTGTTGTGATTGACGACAAAAACGGCAATTGTCTTGAAGAATTAATCGGTCCGGACAAAACCCCATGCTTCACCGTCAAGCGCGCATCTGTCAAAGGTAATTTTGCGCGTCACCAAGATTCCTTTTTTATTGGGGTTGTTACTGAAGGCTCAGGGTTAATGCGTATCGATAATCACGTCACCCAATTAAATCGCTGGGATCGCTTTTTCTGTCCTGCAAATGTCAGCAATTTCGAATATGAATCCGTATCAGGTATGACAGTTTTGGAATGTTATCCGGGGCAAAATCAAGAATAACAAATAACCTTGATGATGCTTTTTTGAAAATAAAGTTGCCATTGTCTTTGACAACCAACAGGAAACGATTTTTACATGAAACAACTTAGTAAGACTACGCTATCTGAATTAAAACCTGAGATTCATGCACCACTTTATGGAGAAAATGCGATTACATCAGGCATTGTGCATTTCGGTACGGGTAACTTTCATCGTGCCCACCAAGCTGTTTACTGTGATGCATTGTTAAATCAGGGTGAGACGAAGTGGGGGATTACTGGTGTTTCAATGCGCTCTTCGGATATGCGCGATAAATTGGTTCCTCAGGATTTTTTATACACCCAAGCAACACTCGGTGACAAAACGGATTATCGAATAATAGGATCTATTCAAAACATCTATGTCGCGCCAGAGAATCCACGAGCGGTTATAGATGCCGTAGCGAACAGCACCACACAATTGGTGACAACGACAATTACCGAAAAAGGATATTGTCTAACGAGCGGCAAAGTAGATTTGCAAAATCCACTTATTCAACATGATTTAGAATCCCTCGAATCACCGCAATCCACCTATGGTTTTCTCGCCGCAGCCCTAATACAACGTTGCGCAGAACAAGGTGCTCCTGTCACTATTTTATGCTGCGATAATATGCATGCTGGCGGAGAACACCTACGTGATGGTGTGTATTTGTTATTGGAACAACACGATCCGGATGCCATATATTGGGTTAGTAAAAACGTCGCATTTTCATCATCAATGGTTGATCGTGTCACCCCGGCAACAAGCGAGCAACTCATACAAAATGTAGCTGAAAAGCTTGGCTTACATGATGCAGCTCCAGTCGCTGCGGAACCTTTTACACAGTGGGTCATCGAGGACAATTTTGCAGGTCAGCGCCCTCCTTTTGACCAAGTAGGTGCAATTTTTGTCGACGACATTTCAATTTTCGAACGGATCAAACTACGTTTTTTGAATGCCGGTCATTCTATGCTTGCGGGAATGGGATATCTTGCTGGCGATCAATTTATCCATGAAGCATTAGAACGACCCACATTGGCAGCATTTACCGAACAAGCCCTTAAAAACAATGCACTACCGGTAACACGGGCTCCTGCAAGCATGGATGTTAACGATTATATCGAACAAGTTTTTGAACGTTTCCGCAACAGCAATTTACCTTATGCAGTCTTGCAAGTAGGCTCCGATAGTTCTCAAAAAATTCAGCAACGTTGGATGCCAACCATAGATGATGCTATTGCAGTGAATGGTGAGTACCAATATTTTGCGTTTGCGCTTGCCTCTTGGGTGCACTTTATCCACAAAGCGCTAAATAATAATGATCTTATCGATCCTTTGCGTAATGAATTTGCACAAGTTCAATCATCTGATTTAGCTTCTCGAGTCAGGCAATATTTAGAACTTGCAGGAGCAAATAGGTTTGTGTTTTACAGCAATTCAGACTTTATGGCGTTGGTCGTCAGATATCATCTCATTATCGATCAGGTGGGCATAGAAAAAGCCATTGAAACCACGCAAATCTTGGCTAAATAGCTTTGCACGTCACAACTTTAAAGTAGGTATTATTCATGAACCAGCCGCAATCTAAATCTCTAATGCAAAAATTCACTCAGGGATTAGCATTATTTCTACCGGGCATTTTCTTACTTGGTTTTAATATTGGAACAGGCAGTGTTACTGCTATGGCTAAAGCTGGTGCGGATTATGGCATGTCGTTATTGTGGACTATCGTCGCTTCCTGCTTGTGTACGTTTTTCATGATTAACCTATATGGGCGTTACACCTTAATTACCGGTGAAACAGCGCTCGAAGCTTTTCGAAAACATATTCACCCAGCCGTGGGAATTTTCTTTTTAGTCGCGCTTACCACAGGCGTTTGTGGCAGTGTTATGGGCGTAATGGGTATTGTTGCTGATATTTGCTACGAATGGTCAAAGTCTGCGGTTGAAGGTGGTATTTCGCCCGTGTATTTCGCGGCTTTCTTTTTAAGTTTAGTTTATTTTATTTTCTGGAACGGCAAAACCCAGTTTTTTGAGCGCAGTTTAGCGGTGATCGTAGCCATCATGTCGGCGTGCTTTTTAATCAACTTCTTCATTATGATGCCGCCTCCGCTTGATATTATTAAGGGACTTATTCCTAGCATTCCAGAGGTCACATCAACGAACGACAAAGGACCGTTTTTAGTTATAGCGTCGATGATTGGGACCACGGTTTTCTCGGGATTGTTTATCATTCGCACCACTTTAGTTAAAGAGGCAGGATGGACCCTTGCCGATTACAACAAACAACGAAATGACGCTATATTTTCCGTTTTTCTCATGTTTATTATCAGTGCCTCAATAATGGCTGCCGCTGCAGGAACGTTATTTGTTGAAGGAATTGGTCTATCAAAAGCCTCGCAAATGATTGGTATACTGGAGCCATTAGCTGGAACACTCGCTACGTCCATATTTGCGTTTGGACTTATCGCAGCGGGAGTGTCATCACAATTCCCAAACATATTAATGCTTCCTTGGCTGTTATGTGACTACACCGGCGCTAAAAGAGATATGACGTTACCCAAATTTAGGATAATGGTATTTGTCATTTCATTATTAGGATTGGTAGTGCCAATTTTCGAAGCGCGCCCGGTATTTGTGATGATAATTTCACAAGCATTCAATGCCATCATCCTACCGATCACTGTTGCCTGTATTTTTTATCTTGGCAACCGAACCGATTTGATGAAAGAACATAAGAATACGTTGCTTGCAAATTGCATCTTAGCCGCAATACTGTTTTTTTCAATTTTCACTTCAGTGGTAGGTGTGAAAGGCGTTTGGCAAATGATAGTTGCTTAAGAGTATTTTATTTGAACTTCTAGGCTTGATTGGAATTGGCTGCCAAAAAAGCAGCAATTTCAGTTTCATCTTGACTGACTAAAGTTGGAATATTCAATTTTGACAGTACCTGTTGCTTAACAATTGCACCAAACGCAAGGTCGACGTTTTCGCAGATTGCTACGCAATTAAATTTTATAAAACGCTGATATTGATTGAGCAACTCCCCTACTGCATCAGGTGTTAAACCTGTATCACTGCCAACAAAGTTTACAAGTATCCACCGAGTTTGGACCGGAACAACAGACAGCACAATCTCGCCATAACGAATAATTCCTTCTTGATTAAACCCTCCCTGCACTTTGATTTTGACACAAGTATCCACCGAAACAATGTCAACATTGCCATGCGCAGATCGAAATTTCTTCATACAATTCACTCGAATTAAGATTTGAAATTAATACGCTATTTGAAAATACAATAAAACTTAGTATAGATATTTTTTACGGTTCCTATCAAATTGTTCCATATTTTTAAAAGGGTTGTTCAAGAGAACAACCCTTGGTCTAACATCTATAAGCCTTAGTTCAATGACGGATGCGAAACAAGACGAAAGCTGTCAAAAAATGCTTCTGCATCGGCCGATGGAGCCCCTTCCGCAGTCAAACTGAAATCATCGATTCTAATATCATCACCAAGGGTAGATTGATACTGAGCAAATATAGTAATCGTTGTATTGTCGCCGGAGTTAAACACCAAGACATCAGGCCTGAAACTGTCGTCACCTTCTAAATCTTCAGACAGATTCGCGTATACGGAATTCTTTGAAGCAACGATGTCGGCATTATCAAACACACCACCTTCTATAGCAGAGCCAGTGTGCGCACCAAACAACACTGTGGCATCTTGTTCATCATTATCTTTCAATAAAATGTACATGGTTAACGTATATTCAGTGTTTGGCTGCACTGTCACGGTTTGCGCTATATAAGGTTGATACGGCGTCCCACTATCAGCATCATTATGGGTAAATTTAATCGAACCATCTGCACCTGACGCTGAATTACTGGAATCTTGGACCTGACCTATACCTGTACCTTCGTTAACAACCCATCCATCTTGACCATCATCAAAATTTGGGTTGGTAATGTCGACACTACCCAATACAAAATCATCAAGAGAAGCCTTTATTTCTAAACTCGTACCTGCTGCTGAATTGAAACTTACAGAAGTAAATTTATATTCAGAACTACTTTGATCCACTGAATAGATATCGCCACCTACCGTTGCACTCAGTTTAGCAACACCATTGGTGAACGCTGAAAGGGTATAATTGGTATTTGCCTCAACGGTTACTGTTTGTGTAATGCTGTCTGTTTGGCTATCCAGCTTTACACTACTATTACGTGAAAAAACTTCATCCAGTTGCGTTGTTATCTGCGCGCCACTATTGTTCCAGCCATCGAGAGATTGCGTATCAAAATTAGCATTCTGAATGTCGACTTGAGCAATGTAAGGAGTAGAAGTTGGCGGCGTATAGCTCAGTGGCCCAACTAGTTCAGGCGACAGTAGTCCACGCAATTCTGTTAATGCAAGCTCCTGACTTAGAATCTCATCTGCTCCTGATAGTGTTGCCGCAGATCGTGTTTGTCCATCCATATCAGTAGTGGGCAAATCGTAATCGCCCGTATCCGCACCTAAATCGGCTGTTAAAGTGGCACTTTGTGCAGTGGGACGATACACCCCGCTACTGTCTGCCTCCAACTCGGGATCGACAAATGTCATACCTGTTAAGCTATCGATTGCGTCATCGTCTGCGAGGCTTTGACCAAATACATAATTGCCAGTAAATATTGAGTTATCTGGCAGATTATCGGCATTTTTGACTACCGGACCAATTGCATCAGCTACCACATTATTTACAAAATAAACGCTATCTGGTCTATCATCTTCGTTACCTGCAAACAAATTAATACTGTTAGCACTATCTACAATCGTATTATTAGCAACCAATACATTTTCCACGTCTTGATAGCCATTTGAGGTTGAGCCATCGGAAGCGCTGATTAAGATTCCACCATAAAAATTGGAACTTGGATTACGTGCACCTTGAATATAGTTGTTTGTGACACTGTGATTAGCATCTACTATTCGAATCCCTCCAGAAAAAGGATTATCGTCACCAATAATAAAGTTATTGTTAATGTTACTGCCTTCACCATGACGATTAACAATAGAACCACGACTATTGCGAATAGTATTATGTGCAACAGTGACAGAACCCGCTTTAATCGAAATCACTTCGGCTTCAGCATCTATTGCTTCAAAGTAGTTATGTTCGATTACCGCAAAAGAATCGCTGGTATGCGTATTACTAGATCCAATTCTGATCCCTTCATATTCATTATCACTTTGATCAGCATATGCCAATCCATCTTTAGGTGGTCTATCGCCAAAGTAGTTGTGATCTATTTGGGTACGATCTTCAGTACCCGGTGCATCCCCCCTTTCTACGATAAACAATGCACCTTGAGTGGATTTTCCTGACACCCAGTTATGGTCAAAGCGATTATTACTCCCGTAAATTTGAAACCATTTGGTACTGTCATCTAATCCTTCATCCATATTAATAAACGAATTTTCAGTAATTCTACAGTTATTACAGGCTGTATTGCTGTTAGCTCGTGTTTGCAGAATACTGCTGTCTATCGTGCCGTCTTTGAAAACAAACCCTTGAAATACAACGTATTCTCCAGTCATTCCAATAAATACTTCACCATCAATAATAACTTCTCCAGGTACCGCCGCCGCTACGGTGATTGGCATATCAGCGGTGCCAGTTCCGCCAAATGATAAGTCCAAACCAGTGTAATTACCTGATGCTAAACAAATAGTTTCTCCTGCTGTCATCGCAAAGCTAACCGCATCTTCTAAATCACTGGTAGAGTTTACTGTAGTGGTACAATTGATCTCTGGTACGCTATCGTTATCACCAATCGAGCCTTTAGTTAACACGGACCCTGAGCTCGCTTCTTCACCCGTGATAGTAATTGAAATGCGTGTTTGTGTGCCATCCACAGAACTTATTGAAAGCTCATCCACTACCGTATCAGTTTCACCGTTTAAACCCACAACGGTGCTATTGCTAGTATCCAATGTATAAGTCCAGGCTCCGTCTTCATCGATAGAAAATTCACCAAAACTACTAAGTACTGCATTTTGTGAAATAAATGCTGATTCGTTTGCATCAGCATCCATAATACTCAAATTGCCGCTGATTGGCGTATCCATCGATTGAACAATAGTAGCACTATCAACTCCGTCACCAGTGCCAAATACTGGAGCTTCGTTTATTCCGGTAATAGTAATGGTTATATCTTGCATAGTGCCATCGACTGAACTGACGGTTGCAACATCGGTAACGGTGCTTCCGTCAGCCAAGGCGATCACGCTACTATCAGACGTATCAAGCGAATATTGCCACTGTCCTTCGGAACTAATGCTGAACGTTCCGTAAGTTACCGGCGCATCAGTTTGTGCAACGGCAGCATCTTCACCTTCGTCAGGATCGGTAATAGTTAAAGTTCCGCTAACTGACATTTGATTCGCTGCAACAGTTGCGCTGCTATCACCAGAAAAAGTCGCCGCGGTGTTATTATTAGTCGGCTCCTCATCATTGCTACTACCACAGCCGGTAAGCCCAGCGGCAATAGCTATTGCCAAAATACATTTTTTCATCTACTCGCTTCCTTTTAAATATGCTGCTACAGATAAACAAGACAATAACCTATATAAACTCACTACCTGATCACACAGCTCAAGTGTAAAAACAAATATTATTACCATATAACGAAAATGCAAACATAAAACACACAATTAATTCACATATTGGTAACACAAAATCATATTACCAAAAATAAAGTCACCTCCACCCCGCGTATTTAGTTGGTCACAAAGGACCCACCTGGCTTTTTAATGAGCAAAAGAAAAAAGTAAAAAACAAAAAAATGTTATTTGGTATGAACTCAACGATTAATAACAATTAACAACTCACCGGATATTGGTCTAGCCAATTAGAGCGACGGTTTATATGCTGTAAAAAGCCTTTAAAAATAATAATGTAGTGATAATCTATCTTTAAGCAGACAAGCAATATTCCTTTATTAGGGACACTTTAGTTCATAATATTTGTCCGCTAAGTGCGTACCCAAGGAACACAATGACAGCACCTTTGATAACTCGTGGCGTCGCAATTCCTGATCGAATGCGAATAAGTCGTTGCGCCAAAATCCCAGAGCTTGGGCCTCGCATGTTATTTTTCAGCGGTGGGAGTGCACTCAATGGTGCTGCTCGTAAATTAAAGAATTACACGCATAATTCTATCCATTTAGTAAGTCCTTACGACTCTGGTGGCAGTTCAGCCGTTATTCGGGAATTTTTCGATATGCCCGCAGTGGGTGATTTACGAAGTCGCATGATGGCGTTGGCCGACGAGTCGGTTCTTGGCCACCCAGAAATTATACGGCTGTTTAACTATCGATTTAGTAAAACAGCGAGTAACTCAGAATTGAAACGTCGTATAGAGTCGATGGTGGCGGGTGAAGATAGCTTAACTCAGGACATTATCAATCCTATGCGCAGTTTAATCTGCAATCATTTAGGGTACTTTTTCAAAAAGATGCCTGCCGCATTTAACCTGCGTGGAGCGAGCATTGGAAACCTAATTATTGTTGGTGGTTATATCAACCATCATCGAGAATTAGATCCCATCATTTATCTGTTTTCAGAATTGGTTAAAGTGCGTGGCATAGTAAGATCAATCACCGATGATAACTTTCATCTTGCCGCCGAATTGGCGGATGGCAGTCAAATCATTGGACAACATAGATTGACTGGAAAAGAAAACCCGCCAATTTCAAGTCCAATTGTGAAGTTGCGCTTAAGCTCGGAACTCACGCGCTTTCGAGGCGTTACAAGTAGTCTCAAAAGCCATAACCGTCGCTTGATTAGCACTGCTGAACTTATCTGTTATTCACCGGGTAGCTTCTATTCGAGTTTAATTGCTAACCTTCTACCTCATGGCATTTCGGAGTCAATTGCCGATAACCCTTGCCCAAAAGTTTATATTCCAAACCGAGGAACAGATCCCGAGCAAGTTGGTATGACATTGAAAGACCAAGTCAATACCCTGATATCCAGATTACAAGTGCAATTTCATAAACCAATCGAAGTGAATAGATTACTGAATTTTATCGTATATGACAGTCGCGGCATTCCAGATAAGGACAAACTCGATCATATAAGTTTTGCAAAAATGGGAATTCAAGTCATAGACACCCCATTAATCAATCAAAATAAACCCGACGTTTATGACGATGACAAATTAGTTAAGGCCCTTATTTCGATGACGTAAAGGTATTTTTTAATACCTGATTAAAAAATCTCCCAGATCATTAATTGACCTAAGAAAATCAATTTTAATTTGGATCAATATTAGCTGAGAGATTTCGTATTTTGATGCCCCTAAGTTTTAACATGCTTTTAATTTAGGAAATCGAAATGAAACATTCATATACCGCTAGTCTTATTGCATTATCAATGGGTTGCCTCTCAGCTTGTGGTGGTAGCGACGGAACACCAGTAATAGAACCTCCTCTAATCGTAACAACGACTACTCCGCCTCCTCCCCCACCGCAAACGACTATAAATGAACAAGTAATGGTCACTGCAATTTTTGAATCAAATACCAATCATCTTGGCTGGGAATATATTATTGAAAATTCACAAACTGGATTCAATGCAGCTATCGAACGAGCTAAAAGCAACAATCTTAAACCTGAGTTTATTGATGTAAAAAGGTTCGGGGATGAGTATACATATACACTTATCACAACGACAAATTATGACGGCGTTAGTTGGAGTATTAGAATCAATGAAACGGCATCACAGTATGAAGCAAGCTTGTCCGAGATGAAAAGTAAAAACTATAGACCTGAAGCAATAGATGTAGATTACGTAAATTACGCGTCCAGATATTCTTCAATCTGGGTGAGTAATGATGACAATCGAAACTGGCAACTCGCGTTGAATCAAGACCAGCAGGGCTATGAAAATTTTATAGATTACTCAAAATTTAATAATCAAACGCCGACTATTTTAGATATCGACATAGTGAACAACAAACAAACTTTTTCAGGTATTTCAGAAACAATACATTCTGGTTGGCAGTTAAATACATGGATGAGTCTTGACGACTTTAATCTGAATGTCGAAGAACAAAAAGCACTTGGTCGACATCCAGTCTATATAGACGTTGACATGAGTGGACAGGAACTTAGGTTTTCAACCATTTGGCTCGATAATATTAACGGATTAGGTTGGTACGTAATTCCTTATAGTGACATAGATGAGTTTAACAGTACTGTGACACAATTGAAGGCCCAAAATTACCGCCCAGTATTGATAAAAACCTGTCGTCCCAGTCAATGCAGCCAATAAGCAGTTATCAAATTTTCTTAACATTGATAACGTTTGCCTCAGTAGATGACGAGTATATTGTAAACGCAGCCCAATAAAATGGATGCTTAAATCGAGGGTTTAAGCGCATTTTATTTTGGGCATTAGCAAGTGCCTCTGGCGCATCCTGGGTAATCGCAAGCTCTTGATAAAAGTAACGCATTAAAAACGCAGATGCTTTATCAGATACAGGCCAAAGTGTGCCTATGGTTTGCTTAGCACCAACCTGTAAAAATGCAGTTGCGATTGATCTAACCCATACCCTTGAAGACAATCCCAACGCAGATTCGCAACCATTTAAAACAACTAGTTGGTTATTAAAGCGGCTTTGCTGAATGTCTTCATAAACCACAAAGCCCTGACGATTAGTTTCTCTGTTTGGTGATAAAATAAAGCCAATAATTGCTGGGTTGGTTGGATTAAAATACGCATGTGACGCTATGTGCAGAACATTAGCGTTTCGACTTTGTTCATTAAACAAAGCTGATTTTGTCGCTTGTTCGCCGATATAGGTAGTCACCCTAGTGTTATCAAATTCCTTGGCAATAAACTCAACTTCTTGTTCACTCCAAGGTAAATCAGGCATATCTTTTCGCCAATCGTCTTGCTCTCGATTATTAACAGGGTTTGCGAAAACAACTACATTTGTTGCCAGACTTCGCTCATCATGCTTAAACTCACTACCTCTTGCTAACCTCTTTAAAATAGAAACCGATTTTATTTTAGGATGATATTTGCTTATTGTAGAAAATGGAAAACGATTGGTAGTACTGCTAGTTTCTATAAAGATATTTTCTGCGAAAAATTGCAATGATTTTTCGGGTAGAAGTCGCAAAACGAGCTTTTTTTCAAAATCATCTAAGTTGCTTTTAAAATGAGTTATTGAAGTCACATATTGATTAATTTGCTTGCTGATTTCTGCTTTATTAGCAATTTTATACAATTTGCTATGAGATTCAGATTGTAACAATAGCCAAACCCAGTGTTCACCATCTAAAAACGTTAAAACACTTTGGTTTGATAAAGCCGATAGTTGATCAAATCCAACTTGATAGTTGAGTTGGAAATCATCACGAATACGTTCGTTTTTTAACGCATTGATGAAATTGTCTATTAAAATATCAGCCGGCGCTCCCCCAGACTTGAGCCCCCCTAATTGTTTACTTATGAGATAATCCACTGCACTTTGATGATCATGTGGTTTGGTTAATTTCAGGGCACTTTCACTAACTTCTACGACTCGATTCAAAGTCATATCAGCCATACTTTTGCGTATATTTACATCATTATTAAATGACTGAGTTAACAGGTTCATATTCGTTAATGCATCGATATTTCCCTGTTCAGCATAATAATCTACGCTCTTTGCTAAAAAGGATTCTGCCCGATTTATAAAATGAATATTAAGGTCTCTTGTTCCTATTTGTAATAAAACCTGTTTCATTGCCTCTAACGATGAGGAAATCGAGCGATTCAAATAGTCGTTTGAGCAATTTTGCGGACGAGATGATAAACAGTGTAAGGCTATCTCCATTGCTATTTCACTCGATAAGCTTATATTTTCATCATTCGCAGAAAGCGCTTTAGCTCGTTCAAAATAATCGTATTTATCGTCAGCATTCGACTCCCGAAATCCATTTATTAGCAATTTCTTCGCCATTACACTTTGATTCATTGTCACCGTCTGTGACTGAGCAAGTGTCTGTTGAACTTGGGCTTCGAGTAACGAAAAATCTAGATTAGCAGTGTTACGCAGAATATCAAAAGAGAGCCCTAAAAAGGCATTAACATTGACATGGTTCTGATCATTCTCCAGTAATTTGTAGAACGATCGCAAACATCCCAGAAGAGCAGAATGATTACGAGCAGAAGAGTCGAATTGAAAATCCGAGAATGCCAATTGGCATTCGATATTGATGCGCCAAAAAGAAGACGTTTCTGAACTTAACAAAGACTGCGCAAAGAACAGCCTGGCAGACTCCACGTCACCTAAAGCCAAATGAACCGAAGCTAAGTTTTTATATAGATAGACCGCTAATAATGGTTGCTCCTCTTGATCAAGATTTAATAAAGCTAAAGAATAACTTTCTAGTGCCTCAGACAACCGTTGTTGTTTTCTGAGAATCCAGCCAATGTTGTTTGAAATTCTAGCAGCCTTGAGGAAGTTTCCATTTTTTACCGCTAACTCAAGTGCTCGAGTTTCGTACTCCAAAGCTAATTGATTGTATTTTGCCTGTTGAACTGGTTGAAATTTAGCGTTGGTTAACGCCCAATGTCCTAGAACATCCCAAAAATCCACTTTAAACGAAGAGTACAGTTTATGATTATTCAGTAGTGATTGAATTTCATCTAAGTGAAATTTAGCTTCTTGAGGTTGGGCATGGTACAGCTGAAACATAGCTTGCAAAATATGGGACATAAATAACTCTGCAATATTATCGCTATTTCTTGCAAGTCTGAGTCTTTGAAGGTATTCACTAGTCTGTTCAACATTAAATTCGTAAATATCTAGTAAAAGTATGTAAGTTAAGGGTTCGAATTGATCAATTTTTGAGACGTTCTCTAAGTAGAAACTATAATAAATTAGTAATAATTGAAGATTTGATTTTTTGTAAAGACGATAAAATGTATCTATCCATAGAGCATTAATAAACTGTTTTTCTTCCTCAGTTGTCAATACAAGCGCTTTTCGCCATAACTCAAACAAACGTTTCAAATTAGTATCGTCAGTAGGTAATTTTTGGTGTAATTCAAAGAGCGAAATTAACAATGGGTGAGGTGCAGCCATATAACGAATCAAGTGCTGATTTTCCAAAGCCTCGTCTTGAGTCATGTAAGCATAAAGGCAAATAGATGAATTGCTTGCAAAGGCAGCATGTAAATCAAGCAACTTAACTTGAGAATTAATGCTAATTTTTTGCGGTGTAAACACACTTAAGTGGCTATCGATGCGGTCGTAAAATAAGAAACGACTTTCTTCAGAACTGTTTTTTTGCAGCTCAACCAATAAGTTGCCGTTTAAGTGCCTATCATTACAATTGGCTGCATTAACTTGAAAGCAACACAATATGAGCAACGATAGACAGTACTTTAAAGCAGATTTTAAAAGCATCTGAAGCTAATAGGAGTATTCAGGTTTGGGATACTTAACTTTTATTCTCATTCCTGCAATACCATTTCGCACTAAACTCTGGCAAAGGGTCAATGCCCACATCAATATCTAAGCTGCCAATACTGGCATTTAGACTGGCTAAGTTACTATCACTGCTTTCGGCCAATAAACCTAAAATGGCTTTAAAAATCTTGATGTGATCTTCACTTAAGTCAGGAGGGGTTAAATCATAACTTAAATCAAATGAACTAGAATGAAGATAAAAATTCTCAATTCCATTTTCCACCTCTACTGTTGTATAAGCAAACCCAAAATAGAGGTAACCGTTGTCAGAAAAAATGATTGAAATTGGTGTTGCCACCCCCTCAATTTTTGCTAATAGATATTCAACAGGCTCTTCCAGATAAGTATCAACGTTTCTTCGAAGTCTTACTACTGTTATAAATTTTTCCACTTTCTTATCCAACAGAACTAAGGCTTCTGATAAATTGTGTTTTAATCTGTAATTCAAAGGAAGCTTAGGATTTGGTGTGACAGGACTTTTGTAGATGCCAAAAAGATCCCCATTCTTTTCTTGAAAGAAAGGGTCATCAATAATTTCATTCTCTGACGCTGGGGAATCAGAGTCATGATACGACCAAATTCCATTGCATTTTAGATTAAATTCGAACATCGGTCTCTCCTTGCTATTTAGTGAGTAAAAGAAAAGCTTGTAGTTTTTGCATCGTATTTAGACTGATTAACTCAGGGTTATCGATTTCATCGTTTATGAAAAAACAAGCTATGTAAGCAGCTACCAGTAAGCTTCCTGCAGGACCTAGCATTTTTTCAAATTCCATATTATCTTTTTTACAAAAGTAGGCTTCACACAAAATGCCTAACCATAACGGGCAATGTTCGCTAACAATGTCGAAAATCTGATTTTCTTTTAAGTGGTAAATCAAAGGCTCAAAAAACTTAGGGCTTAACTGACCTGCACTTTCAATAATATGATCAAAATGTCTTTGTATTTTAGTACTGAAAGGGTTTCCAATGTGCTCATCTAAAGAGCTTTTTATTTCTAAACACACTCGATTAAAACTTGGCAATTCATAAAACTCCCCTCGAATTAGATTTCTTATTGCTAAATGATTCTCAGGACAAGTTAATAATGGCAATTTAAAACGAATTGCCGGAAACACGGGATGTGATTCATTAAACGAGTATCCGTCAAAAAGCATATCCCACTCTACAACATGAGATTTATTAGATATATTGTTCTTTCTTGCGCCATTCATACTGAAACGAAACAATTCGTCGATATCCATTCTAAGTGGAATTGAATTCGAACTTTTTCTCAAAATATAGCTTTCTCTAACCATTGTATGGCCGAATCGAAAAGCAGCTTTTTCAAAAATAAGTTGAAGTTTTGAGGAATTATTAGCAGTTTCCCGTGACCAATTTTTTAAACTTCTTAAAGTACTTTTATCATCAATTACAAATTGATAAACGTCTTCACTCAAGATGCGCTTTAAATAGTCGTTTTTTATAATTTGACGGTAGACTTGTATACATTTCGATTTAGATTTATCGAACTTTTGATACGAATTTTTAGATTCAACATCGAGATCACAGAATTTGTTATGTAACTTGATAAACTGCAGGTGTAATTGCGCGACAAGCCAGTTTTCGTCATTTCGTTTATCAGGAATTAACGAAATTCTTTTCTCGAAATTACGCGGTATATCAATAGCTTCCCCTTGACATGTATTGGGGGAGCTTTCGGTTCTGAAAAGTAGCTTTCCACAACATTTACACCAATTGTCGTTCCCTGCGTAAACTGGATTTAGATTCAGCCCAACCTTGCGACATATTTTATAGTGTTCAAACCATTCAGAGTCGCACCCTTTTTTTTCATTGTTTAAATTTGTACATGAATCTTGAGATAGCACAAGATCGTGGTCGATAAACTGTCCGAAGTAGGTATAACCACCAGGGATTCCTTTAATTTTCGAAGAAGGTCTTACAGTATCTAAATGGAGTATTTTCCCTAACATAAACAATACGTTATGATTAGTTTCGCTAGCTTCCTTTGATGTAAACTGTTTTTGATGTTTTAAAATCTTTTTAAACGACTCTACCGACTCTCCATGCATGTTTAATCTCCGCGGATAACTTTAAATTTAAACGTAACCTCTTCGCCGGATTGATCTAAAACATTTACCTTATACACACCATCTGATAAGGATTCTTCACCTAAAACAATTGCAATATCACCCATTTCTGTTTGACTAATTCCAGTGCCTTTAAACACCAAATCATCATTACTTTCTTCAATAATATTAACGTCTAATAGACCAACCTGTTTTGGACTAACGCTAAACATGAGCAATACATTCTCTGTTTCGCCATCTATATATAATTGCCGTTCAATTTGTGGTGCAGAACGCATATTGTCCAGCATGAAAACTTGCTGAGCGACAACTGATTGATGATTGTTTGTGGTTAAAGTAAAAAATATAAAACTTGCCAACGCACCTGCACCCGCTGCAAACAATATCTGAAAAACGGATCTCGGTGCTTTCTGCTTGTTTTGGGTTATAACTGTTTGCTCAAATGCCTCATCCAAAAAGTCGCTATATAATTTATCTGTTTCCAGTTCATTCAAATAGTCAGGGTTATCCAATAAAAATAATTCGAAGGCTTCCATCTCAATCTTGTCGAGCTTTCCTTGACAATATTTAATGCCTATTTGCTGTTGATTAACCTGCTCTTTTGTAAACTGCATACTAATGATTTACTCGTTCGTATTGTTGAATATAGCCATACTCTTTTACGTGATATGACATCAATGGTTCTCTCACGTTAAAAGCGGATATGGATTCGCAGAACACAAAAATCATTGCACCAATAGTGAGAATTTCCGTCATGCTCATGGTATTGACGTTCAATTTAAGCTTAGTTGCTAAAAGTTGATTTAAACGTTGTTTCGCGCGATATAACACCCGATCATAGTGTTCAGAGGACAATGTCAATTCACTGCAAATATCTGTTTTGTTAGCTAACGCAATATAAGTTAGACGAAGAATATCAGCGTCTCGTTGGGAGGGTAGTTCGTTTATCACTTGTACAATAAGTTCGACAATTCTCTGCTTTTCAACGCGTTGGTCCAGGTTTGGTGATAGTGCATCACTAATATGTGCAAATTCTTCGGTGGCACCTGTTTGCTGCCGTTTAATTTTTCTTTTGTAATCAATCAGTAAATTAATTCCAACACTTCGAATAAATGAAGTTAGTCCTTGCGGATTTTTAATTTCTCCCTGGCGGGCTTTGTTGAGCACTATGATAAACGTGTCCTGACACAAATCTTTAGCTAAATCTGAGTCTTTAGTTTGGCTTCGTAGGATAAAGAAAAGCTGTTTATAGTAAAATTCAACCAATGATTGCTCAGCTGTTTTATCTTTATTATAAATTCTAGATAATAAATCTTGCTGATTGCCTGACTGAGAACTTGGTTGCAACTCCATGGCTAATGCCTTTGTTGGTATTCGTTATAAGAAAACTACCCCAAGCTGTTCAATAAATCAACAATGACTGTCCATAATATAAACGACAGGATTACTACTTAGGTTATTTTTTTAGATTATATTTATAAGTAATCGCAAAATATAAACCTAAGTAGTAACCGCTGTTTGCAATGTTTGGACAATGAGGTTATTTCCCCTTCCATCTTGATAACAGCTTCGAAATGGTAGCATTAGCCAACTCTTGCCCCATTTCAGCATACGTTGGGGGCGCTAAAACATTGTTTACTTTTGCGAATCCGTCATTAGTTGCAATCCAAGAAGTTTTAGTCAAGTTGTAGTTAATTTCGCTTTTCACTTTTGCGATAACCTGACCTGTATGTACACTCTTAATTTCTGCATAAGGCTCAAAACCTACTGGGTGATCCGAGCTTGGAACAAATAAAACTTCTAACAAATAGTCTGTATTGTCTTGAAATGCCGTTGTTTCAATCTCTTTTGAATCGAGATCATACAATGGCGAGTCAGAGGAGCTATTAACAGCGGTCTTTCGAATAAGTACTGCACTATCGACTAAAATCACCCCTGCGCTCAAAATAGTTTCGATGAACCCCGCCTTAAATGATTCTACTTGAGCTTCATTTGGCGCAAAACGTTGAACTTGATAAGATCTATTTAATGTATGCTGCGAACTTTGGTAATCAGCGCGAGAATTAGTCGTACCATTAACAACATTTAAAGACTCAAAATGCCTTTCTTGTGTAGGAGCTAATTCCCAATCACTAAATTGCTGATCGAATTTATCATTCCACAAAATCGTAAACTTAGGGCTTTGCTTCTCAACATAGATTGTTAAAAAGCTTCCCAAATCCAAATTTTTATTAACTTTCTCTCCTCCCGTTTGGCGCATTGGTTGTTTATTAACACCTGATGAAGGAGGCAAAGCGGCCGATAACTCCGTAGCAACGAAAGTTGTAAGCATGATGATCATAAGGTTATAGATTTTCATTCTAACTGCCCCCATTTCTAATATTAATCACGAAATGACTACTCTTACTGCTTGTAGCCGACACTTGTAATACTTGAGTCTGAAATGGTGAAATCGTTAACTGTTGCCATCTCGAAGAATCTTCAGTTGCAATAAAGTTAGCGTCGTACCAACCAACGCTTACTTCAATTATCAATGGCTGCTTAGAAATATTTTGCAGCAGCATATTCACCTGAGTATTACCAGTTTCTGACTTACTGATAGTGAGATTGTCAACTGTTACGAGCTTTCTTAAATCAAAATCAATAAATTGCACGCTGTTTAATTTCAATTGTTCCGGCGTATTTACGCATGCGGCAAGCAACAAAAAAAAGAAAGCGTTTACTAACAAATTCCTCGTTTTAAGCTGACTGATTTTGTTATCTATATACAACATCATCTACTCCTGTTTTTTTGAATTCATAAGCGTCAGCCCAAACCGTTACCCCCAATTCCATATCTACTAATTCGAAATTAATGAAGTGATATCTGGACGTCATTCCATTAGCATGGCGTTCGTCACTTGTTAAAATATTGCCGACTAATTTAAAATCGACACCAGCTGTTGCTTGTGTCTGACGAATAGTCCCTTTATCAACTAGTCCAGCAAGCTTTAACTCCCGTTCAGCTTCTATTGCACGCTGAGCATAGCGTGCCACAAATACCATACGTCCATTGGCGGCTTGAGTTAGTCCATTTCTTAACCGAGTAGTAATTAATTTTCGGTTAATTCGGGAATTACCATCTAACGTAAAGTTAGTTTCATCCACAAGAACTCGAGGGGCTTGGCTTAAGCCAGCAAAAGTTGGTTCGTTTAAAATGCTACGCACCATTTTATCCGCCATATTAATCACATCGTTTGATTCAATACCCACACCACTAGAACGACTTTCTTTATTCGGGTTGATATATTTTGTTTGAATTCCGGATGCATTGGGTACCGAAGTTGAACTGCACGCTATTACAGAAATACTCAGCATCAGTGCACAGGAAAATTCAAAATATTTTTTGCAGATACTCATTTTGCTCTCCTTATCCGCTCACTTTATGCCACGCGAAATAGCATTGGCCTGTTTGCTGAGGTTTGATTTTAACTTCACCAAATTCTCCGCTAACCACGATATCAGACAAGGCATAGTCATCATCCGCGAACATGGTTTGCGCGTGAATAAAGCGGGGTAAATTATTCCACTGCCGAGTATCTGCTTCTGGAATTGTATTTTCTGACATTGCGCCAGCAACTAGTGACCCTAAGGCGAAAAGTGCTCCAATGGCGCTAGCGTTCTGTGCCGAATTGTGATCACCATACATTGAGCTAACGTTGGCGTAGGTAAGCGATGCCGTAGCGGTGGCGGCTGCAACATCAGCGACATTTTTAGTACTATCTTTGAACTCAGCTTTACCTTGTAAAATAGCGTCAATGCTTCGTCCATTACGGGTTGTAGCTTGATGCACTAAATCTTCAATTTTGTCAGGATAAAAGTTTTGTTCGTTAAATTTTATTTTTATAAAACCATTATCGGTCTGTGGAGCAGCTTTAAACTTTAATTTTTCTGAATGTTTACCTGAGGCATATTTAACCGGTCCTTGACCAGATTCTATTAGCACCAACAAATTTGCATTTTGTTGTGGTGTTAAATTCGCGGCAGCAAAATCATCCTTCGCAGCAGAGGTTTCACCCGCACAATGTTTTGCCCAGCCGCGTAGAAACATTAAAGACGTCATATCTGCCTGATATTCCTCTCCCGCCGACATGGTGTCTTGATATTCGCCCCAACTAAACGCAGTTTTTGCACTTTGTAAGTTGTCGTTTAACATATCAGCGATACCTAAGTAGTAGCCTACCATCGCTCGCTCGTAGGGCTCTCCTTTAAAATCCTTGTTTGCTTCCTCAACATAGTTACTACGCGCAGCTTTTGCAGCTTTATTGTCTGCATAAATGGTTTCTATACGAGTATAAGCATCCTCCATCAAACGTCGCGTAATATGGTGGTCGCCGTGTTCCAATGCCGTTACCCCAGCTCTCATATTGACCAATACTTGATCACGCAGCCCAGTTTTTTTATTTTGAGCTATATATGGCTGTAAATAGACTGGATGAGTTTGTGGTGAGTTGCTTACTTGCTTTCCAGCGCTATTGTTTGCTTCATCTAGCAAGTTTGACAAGATGCCTGGTTGTGTTTTGGTAACGCTTGCACATCCCGCCGCTAACGTAGATGCGACAAAAATTGAAATTAGTGGTAGTTGTTTAACCGAGTCCATTTGATAGTTCCCCTTATTGTTTTGGATAGGTTCAGTTGGGGAAGTGGAATTGGAAATACAAATCTCCCACTTTAATTAAATTTATCTTTGAGAGTACGAATAAGTACTAGCCGATCAACAGGAAGGTTGTGAAAAACAGGTAAATTAATATTGAAAATATGAAACGAATTGTAGAACATTTTATGTCCTACAATTCGTTCTAAAAGACTGTTGCAATTTGTTAGGCTGAGAAGCCCCAAGTATCCAACCACTCAGTACTAAATATGGTCCAAAAATCAAATGCTAAGCCCCATTCGATATATTCATAAGGTAGCCACGCATAGCCTCTATCTCCCCAATCATACCCCCATGAATTTCGGACTTTGAACCTTCGTTTTGCCGTGTCATACCCCACAATTAACATAGCATGACCGCCAATCAATCGATCATTGTTAGAGGGTACAGGTATAACATTGTCACTATCTGGCAAAGTAAAAATACCATCTGTTACCCACATGCCAAAAGCAACTGGAACACCTGCAGTTAATGATTTACACACATTCGCTACTATTTCGTCAGGACTTGAATTGAGTGGATCGAGACGCACATAATCAATCGCTTGGAAGCTCTGAGCCATGGCGTAAATAAATGCATCAGGCTCGTCATCGAAATTGGATACATTGTAAGGCCACCACGTTTCCGGAGGCACGCCAAAAATTTTCATGGCTTTAATAGTTTCTCTTATTGTTGCTCCACTATCTCCTTCTCCACGACTTGCCATTAAATTTCGCGTCGCTTTATATAAAAATATCCGAGATAGGTGCAACTCCTTATTCGTTGCACGCTTAATCAAGTATTCAACTAATCCAACAACAGCTTGCGCTGTGCAACTGCCCAAATCGAGCTGATCTTCAACTTCAGTAAACGCGTTATGAACACTTAAATCTACGCTTTCAGACAATGATATACTTGCGTTGTTACCTTCCAGAAATACGTTTCCATTGTTAGAACTCAATTGTTTAAAGAGCGCTTCATAGTTAGATTTATGCGTTTGTTTATAAAATTCTGAAGGAGTTTGATCGCGTAAATCTGGCATGTCCTTATGACAGCCAAGCCTCAGTGTGCCTCCTCCCTGTCCATTTGCAGGTCGGATTGGAGGTCTAGGGTTTCGTTCGTTGGTTCGACAATTTGTTGACATCGTCTTCTCCTTAGTTAAATTCGGCTGCAGAAAATTTACTGTAGCCACGTTAAAAGTTTTGAATTCTTCTATTCAGATTTGCACGGCTTACATGTTTTCTCTTTTTTTACATCAGAATTAACAGGCACAACTTTGGCTTTTTCACCTGAGTCATAAATCTCTTCTAGTACCTTGGTTAGATTATCTGGTAGATCCGTTTGCTCGTCCGCTAAGGTAATTTTGGTTTGGTTATCGTTCATTTCGATTGAAACCTGTTTGGCTATAGCCGCTTTTTTCTTAGGTACAGTTTTCATTACTACCACCGCGCCGGTACTGGATGTGGTAACTTTGTCTCCTTGAAAATCGAACTTAAAAATCAATGGACCTTGGTTGTCCGATATTTCCACGTCTATAATCAGACTCTCGCCACTTAAAGAAACGTTTTTAACTGTCTGGCCTGGAAAGTAAGGAGTCACTTTATCAATAGATAACGAATCTTTAAGCAGCCCTAAGTTCTGACCTGTAAAAACTAATCTTTTTGAGGTGGTTATTGGCTTCCCT
This sequence comes from Aliiglaciecola lipolytica E3, assembly GCF_000314975.1. Lineage (GTDB taxonomy): Bacteria > Pseudomonadota > Gammaproteobacteria > Enterobacterales > Alteromonadaceae > Aliiglaciecola > Aliiglaciecola lipolytica. The sequence continues at coordinate 20,470 of NZ_BAEN01000023.1, read as the reverse complement.
TTATCATCGAGTTGGATTTCAATAACATGTGGAAATGCTTGTAGGAAGGCTGGCTTTTTTACTTTTTCTGGACTCTTTTTCTGTTTTGGGAGGTTAGTATAAACATAACTCCCGAGTAGCTTGCTTTGAAGCTCCTCACATTTCAGCCCTTCATATGCGAAAAAACTTGCTTCTGCCGCACAGTCCTCATTGACATCTTCCATCACCGTGCGCATTTGCCCTGTACTTAGTGGAGCTCTGTAAGGCCAAGTCGCTACACCAGTCCAGTTCCGTTCAGCGGGTAACCAACGATGAGTAGTAGAAAAGTGTAATCGCGCTTCCAACAAACAAAATCGAATATCTGGTTCAGTGCAGTCTCTAGCAATCACGAACTTATTGAATACACCGGATTGCATTTGTTCAGCATTAAGCTTCATTAAAATGGGGAAGGTTTCTCGCTGTAACCCTTCTTGAATATCGTGCCCATCAGAACCTGCAGCATAAAACGCGGGTCCAACTTCAAGACCAATCATTTGCGACTGATCGTTAAATATATTCACTCGATTACGGCGATTTCGAGAACTATATTCACGTTTCTGTTGACGCGAAAAATCGGCAAATACTTCGGCAGCTTTTTCAACCCCCGCCTCTTTTAATGAAGCAGCTAACATTAAAGACAAACTAAATTGCGACATCTGTCGGTTTTGAAGATCCATATTTTGACCATAACTCACTGGCGAGATTGCAGTAATATCGAAGTTTGCATTAGGCACGTTTTCTGGTTTAGCAAGCCCAGCGTCATTCAATGCGTTGTTAGAATCCTTTAGAATTGCCTGCTTATCTTTTTCATTTAGGAGACAGTAATCTTGATCAACTCTCTTTTTTATAGAACAGTCGAGCCTGTACTGATCAGCAATAGCAGCCCGTTCATATAGACTAAAAGTTTTATCCAACAAAAATTCATCGAGCCCATCTGCCGTAGCTGGTCTGTAAACAATTTTAGGTCGAATGGTAATTTGAATTTTATAATCCTCCATGCTTCTCCAGCCAGGATTGACGGATATCATGCTTACACCAAACAACGTGCTTTTTTCGCCCTTAGAAAGGCTTGAGAACATGCTTTGCAAGAAATGATTTGTAACTGCTTGACTAATTGCCGCCTCATCGGGCAAGGCATTCGCTTGCAAGGCCGTCCTGTCGTTGTCCGAATAAGGCGCAACTAGTGAAGACTTAGATAAAAACGGGGTAGATTGAAGCCTTTGGATAGCTGGCGCATTGTTTTCAGCTAGCGTTGGATACTCTAGATCTTGAGGAATGGAAATACTATTTAGACTAGCCTGATAATCTGCGAGACAAGATTTACGTCGTGTTAAGGCTACTGTTATTAATTCAGTTCTTTTATCAACGTCATCTACCCCATTCATCGTATAAGCAGTTGTTAACTCCTTGTCTGAGGCAGATAAACAAGTTTCTAAATTATTTTGAACAACTTCTTCTATAAATTGCTGATTGTCTGATAATACCTGTTGTTGAGTTTCACTTAGAGTGAAATTAGTCTGTTCGCTTTTAGCCTGCTGATATTCCTGAAGCGCTGATTCGTATTTCGCTTGATTGATTGGATCGAATTTAGCAGTCATATTTGCCATTAGCGCGAACACCATTTGATCATGCACTGCAATTCCAGCGTTTATTTCTGATTTAGCCCTTTTAAAATAGGAATCTGGAGTTTCATTCAATTCAAAATCGTAAACCCCCTCTTCAGCCCAAGACAATGACGGTGCTGATGCGGAAGCAAACCCCCACTCTTCTAGCACCCGTTCTGCTTTTGTTATGCCGGGATATTTATCTTCTATGGATGAAGTTGCGCAACCACCAAGCATAGTTAAAGCGCAAATTTTGGCACCCAAAACCAATTTTTTGGTATTTCTATTCATGTTCCCTTCCACATTTTTTAAGTTGTATTTCAACCTACAGTGGAATGGTGCATACCTATCTCTCAGTCTTTGATTGTATTTTTACAAAGAAAATAAAAGAATTATCAAAATGGTTTTACGACTTTGCTTAGTCCAAGTGCACTTTTGCCCTTAAGTGTGGCAATAGCAAAGGTGAATTGATGAGACCAACTGTAAATACAATTGTATTGAAGAGTTCGGATATTGAATAAACGATGAATGCACCAGCTTGACATCCAAATTAAAAATGCGAGTCTATTAGCATCCCATTGTTAATAATGAATAAAGTGATTCAACTACACGTAAATCACTCTTCGCAAAATAAACCATATAGCGTCGCAATAATTGCCTCCACCTCTTTACTAGCAAGCGCATAATAAATGGTTTGAGCTTCACGACGGTTGATCACTAAGTTGTCTTTACGCAAGACACTCAAGTGTTGAGAAAGTGTCGATTGGGGAATATCTAACTCTATCATTATCTGGCTAACTGAAAGTTCACCCTTATTAAGTAAACACAGTATAAGTAACCGGTTTTTATTCGCCATGGCTCTTAACAGCGTAGCGGCATGTTCCGCATTCGCCTGCATTTCAGTTAAATTCATAGATTAGATAATTTTCTCGACTCGTGAAGCCAGCATCATACCAATTAACATGGCTAGCACAAACAGCAATATACCGGGTACTCCCCCACTTATGTTTGTTATCGCTGGACCTGGGCATATACCACTTAATCCCCAACCGATGCCAAACAAACTCGCACCAACAACAAGCTTTGCATCGACATTTTTTTTATTCGGTAAATCACAGGGTTCGCCGAATATCGTGTGTTGCTTTGGCTTAACGTAGAAATGATAAAACGGTAAGTACACTAACAATCCCCCCACCATTACAAATGCCAAAGTGGGATCCCATGCACCGAACAGATCTAAAAAGCCCAGTACAACTTTCGGGTCGACCATGCTAGAGATAGTTAATCCAATACCAAATAACAAGCCGCTAAGTAATCCAAAGATAATACCTTTCATTTAATTAGCCTCCTAAAATAAATGATGAGTTATAAAAACAGTCACAAAAGCGGTGAACATGAAGGTGATAGTGGCAATAATTGAGCGTTTGGAAAAACGTCCTATGCCACATATTCCATGACCACTCGTACAACCAGAGCCTACTTTTGTACCTATTCCTACTAATAAACCTGCGATAATCAGCAGCGGTATGCCCGTTGCCGCTTCAGTTGGCAGCTTGTATCCAAATTGTGCCGTAATTATTGGCGCTATTATCAACCCCACAAGAAAAGCCCAGCGCCAAAGATTCGTACTTGAATAAGAGGTAATTGCTGAAAATGTGATACCCGAAATTCCCGCTATTTTGCCTAATGTAAACATCAGCAGTGCAGCTCCTAACCCCAAAACCATACCGCCAACTAACGCTTGTATATATATATCGTTCATTCATCTCTCCACGATTTACTTTCAACAGTTAAAGGAATTTTGATGTACTTCATACCGTTATTTTCCTGTTTGGGTAAACTCCCGCCCCACAAGTTTACTTGCAATGACGGATATAAAAGTGTGGGAGCAGCCAAGGTTGCATCTCGTTTATTTCGAAGCTCAATAAAGTCTTGTTCATTCGATTGTTGTCCCACATGAATATTATTCGCTTTGCTTTTACCTACGGTAGTACATACATCTACCTCTCTACCATTAGGCTGATAATCATGGCAAACCCAGATATGCGTGTCATCTGGCAGTGCATGAATTTTTTCTATACTTTGCCATAACAATCCAGCATCCCCACCAGGAAAATCACATCGAGCAGTTCCGCCGTCCGGCATAAAAAGTGTATCTCCAACAAACACATTATTTTCAATCACAAAACTCATGCTGTCATCGGTATGTCCTGGGGTATGCAAAAAATGCACTTCACTACTACCAAATTCAATTATATCTCCCTCACTCACTAACCGATCGAAACCAGCAAATTTACCATCTGCGACTTGATGATTATTCAGCTTGTCAGCAAATCTAGCCTGTACGTTCAGGATTCCTTGGCCAATGACAGTGTATGCCCCTGTTTGTGATTTCAAAAAATTTGCGGCAGATAAATGATCCGCGTGAGCGTGCGTATCTAATACACAGACTAAATTAAAATCATGCCGTTTTAAAAAATCGAGCTGCTTTTGCGCAAATTGCGTCGAGATTTTTCCAGACCCGATCTCGAAGTCCAAAACACTGTCAATAATAACCGCATGCCGCTTGGTAATATCAACCACGATGTAACTCGCCGTTCCTGTTTGCTCATGGAAAAATGGCGTTACCGTTACGCTCATAAATTTATCCTTGCATAAGTACAACTTAATATCGTATATTCGCAATATACGATATATTGAAGGGTAATTTCAAGTAAATGTTAATCATGTTGTTTTTCTCTGCCATGTTAGTTGGTTTTAGTTTGGGCTTGATGGGAGCTGGCGGTTCAATTATCGCAGTACCTATCTTGATGCTACTAATGGAAATGAGTGAGAAAGTAGCCATCAAACACGCCTTAATTATCGTCGGGATGATATCGCTTGTAGGCGCTATAAACGGATTACGTAAAAACTTAATTGATGCAAAGGTATTAACTTACTTTGCACTATCTAGTTTACCACTGGCCAGTGTCGGTGCATTAGTTGGGCATGCTCTTCCAAACGGTTGGCAAACAGCGATATTAGTGGCTCTGATGTTAATTTCAGCTTTTAAAATGGTCGCTAGTAAAACGTTAGACAGCAACACTCAAAAATCCTTATTGATCGTTTTAATATCGGGCGGAATCGCAGGATTTGTTACCGGGTTAGTGGGCATAGGGGGTGGCTTTCTTATTGTACCCGCGTTAGTTCTTTATGCGGGTTTGAATATGCAGCAAGCTGTAGCCAACAGTCTTGTTCTTATTGCAATTAATGCCGCTGCGGCATTTGTCACATTGAATATCGCTATCGATAGCCTTCCCACTGATTGGTTGGTTGTATCAGTCATGTCAATTAGTGGCGTAATCGCAGTTGTTGGAGGACAGTTAATAGCCGCAAAAATCAACCAACAAATACTCAAGCGTGGTTTCGCAATATGCCTTCTTGGCGTGTCTGTTGCACTTTTGGTAAATCAGTTTTAAGAGGGTTATATGCTTAATTGTCAACGATATATCTCGCAAACTAAACGGCAAATTCAAGAAGTTAATACTGAAGAGTTTTTTCTCAACAAAGATGATTTTGATATCATCATAGACGTAAGAGAGCCACAGGAAACGACGCAAGGGACAATTCCTGGAGCGTGTTGTATCCCCAGAGGAGTGTTGGAAACGAGTCTTGATTCGCTAGTACCTGCAACTGAACAAAAAGCCCTAACTGATTGGTTGCCTACTCAAAAAGTGTTGTTGTATTGCCGTTCAGGAGGACGGTCAGCGTTAGCTGCAAAGTCTTTGCAAAATATGGGGCTTTTGAACGTATTTTCGTTGGCTGGTGGGATAGAAGCATGGTGCGAAAGAGGTTACCCAATAATCAAAACGGATTCGAAAGAATAAAAATCTACGCAATCCGTCAATCATTCTAACAATGCATTTGCACAATCTCGTCGCTACTTGATACTTAGGTCTTTATTTGTATGTAGTTCAACGCAAAGTCATTTAGTCCAAGCAAGTTGTGATCTAGGATAATTTCCGTAAATACGCCTATTAGCGTATTGAAATCTAATGAAAAGTTCTTGATTTCACTTTTCTGTTTCGCGAATTCACTCAAACAAAAGGCAAGCTAATATGACACGATACTATTTATCTTCCAGCAAATTGGCCATAAAAACGCTTGGCTTATGTGTTATTTCTCTGTGCTGCAGTACAACTTATGCTGAGCAATCAGTATTGAGCCCAATAACCCAAAACAAACTGGTCGAAGTTGAACGTTATCCAATCCCAGACGCCAGCTACAAAGTGCCACAATTCAGTGTCGACGCAAGTTGGCCGTCTTTACCTTCTACTTGGTTGATTGGCCAAGTACCAGGATTGGCAGTTGATAAACAAAATAATGTGTGGGTACTGCATCGACCAAATTCACTTAGCGATTTAGATTTGGGGTTAAGCAAAAATATGGGCCTATGTTGCGAAGCCGCTCCCCATGTTTTACAAATATCCCCAGCTGGAGACATGCTAAATGCGTGGGGTGGACCAGAAATTGCCCCAAGCATTGACGGTCTAAATCAGTGGCCTGATAACGTGCACGGGCTTTACGTTGATAATGACAATACCGTGTGGATAGGTGGAAACGGCAAAGATGATCATGTGGTTTTGAATTTTAGTCAAGAAGGCAAATTTATTCGTCAATATGGAAGCAGAGGCATTACCGATGGCAACCTAAGTCAAACTGCATTAGGTAATCCCGCTGACATATTCCATAACACCAAGCACGACCAGGTTTTTATTGCAGATGGATATATCAACAAACGCATTACAGCCTTTGATACCGAAGAAAATAGCTTTGACCAATTGTGGGGTGCGTATGGTGGCGAACCCAGAGGTGGCACACGCAAAGGGGCATTTGACGTTTCGCAAGCCACCAGCAATGCCCAAAACACCAGCGCAACTGCAGAAAATTTTGGCGACATTGTACATTGCGTAACGCAATCTGAAGATGGCAAGATTTATGTTTGTGATAGAAGAAATAACCGAATACAGGTGTTCAAAGCAGACGATGATGGAACGGTGAAGTTTGTCCAAGATCTTATTATTGCGGGTGACACTGGTGGCTTAGGTACAGCATCCGATATCGACTTTTCTCCCGACAATAAATACATGTATGTGGCGGACATGATGAACGGGCGTATTTGGATTTTGTGGCACGACACATATGAAGTCTTAGGTAGTTTTGGTCGTCCAGGAAGATATCCAGGACAGTTCACTTGGCTGCATAGCGTAGTAGTAGACGGTGAAGGTAACCTGTACACCTCCGAAGTAAGCTCAGGAAGACGCGTTCAAAAGTTTGTGTTAACAGGCTACAGTAACGATTAAACGGTAGTGCTTGCGATTCCCTTATTAGCAACATTATTTGGTATCGCAAGCAAAAACTCGAAAGTTAAACGTGTGGCTGGGCGTTGAGAAACGCTCTTTTGAGACATCACTTGTCATTTTTGCGATTGAATAATCGTCAATTTCATATATGCATCAGAATAACAAACTTCCTTATTTTAAGTAGTATTCGTTTCTTGTAGGCATTGTTTAGCCTACAATCGGTTATAACAAACGATTTAAAGTATTGAAGTCATGAATTCTTTCTACGTCTTAGTGAAAACATTATTACTTGTTTTCTTCCTCTGTCTCCCCTTTTCAGCAGATTCGAAAACTTTATCCGAATCTGATGACTTACTATTGGTTAACGATCGTTTGTTATTGCTTTTAGACAAACAAAATAACCTCACTCCAGAGCAGGCATTTAATACTTATAAAGAAAACCGTTTCGCGCAAAACAGTAGAAATCAAGTAAGCTTTGGCTTTACAAAAAATACTGTCTGGGGTGTGTTACCAATAACGAATTCAGCTACAGACTCATCTATACAGGTTTTAAAAATTGATAATGCCTGGCTAGATGAAATAGATATCTACTTTTTTAAAAATGACCAACTTCGCCGACACGTGGCCTTAGGAGATAGCTTACTTTTCACCCAACGTCCACGTGATGAGCGAATGCCAGCTGTTGCTCACAGTTTTGAAGCAGGTGAAACGTTTGTTTTATTCCGTTTTCAATCCGAAGATCCAATGACCATTCCAATTTACCTAGGAAATGAAGGCGCAATAGCATCATATAAATCCGAAAACGCGTATTTTTATGGTGCGCTATATGGCTCATTACTTATTCTGCTTATTTACAATTTCGTCTTGTATTTTTATTTAAAAGAACGCAGATACCTGTTGTATTCCCTATATCTGTTTGCGTTTACGGCTTTTAATTTCACCTACACTGGACACGGGTTTTGGGTAGCCTGGTCTGACTCTATATGGTTGCAGCAGTGGGTTATGCCTACTTTAATGTTCTGCTATATATTCTCGGGAGTTGTGTTTACCATCGAGTTTTTAAATACGCGTGTATTTTTGCCCGCCTTATATTCGGCAAGACGTAAAATTTATTTTGGGTTATTGATTTTAGCCTGTGTCATATTTCTCACTGGTAGTCGTTCTGTAATAGTAATGGTTCAACTGATGATCCTCACTACAATGTCCATATGGATGTTAGTTATCGGTTATTTTTCTTACAAGGGAGGCAACCCCTTAGCTAAATTTTTTATTCCGGCCATAGCGATGGGCACAGGAGGAGCTACGATTTCAAGTCTGGCCACTTGGGGAGTAATCCCATATTCACAGTGGGCGTTTAGAGGAATTGAAATTGGCATGCTTATCGAGATGTCATTGTTATCAATTTCTCTGGGATTCAATTTTAAAATGGTGCAAGAGGCGCGTAAGAGTGCCGAAACAAACGCACGACTAGATCCGCTAACGAACCTATATAATAGACGCGCATTCCCAGATCTTGTGCATCCAATTTGGCTTTTAGGTAAACGAAATAAAAATCCCATGTCGATTATTCTTATGGATTTAGATTGGTTTAAGCGAATTAACGACCAGTTCGGTCATACAGTAGGTGACGAAGTTTTAGAGCGGGTATCATTGGAATTGAAAAAACGACTCAGAGACTCCGATATCCCCCTTCGCTGGGGAGGCGAAGAGTTTTTGATATTTCTGCCTAATACCGAAGGTGGCAAAGCCAAACATCTAGCCGAAAGTTTACGTAAACACTTCGAAACATTAAGTTTTAATAAAGTAAATAAGATAACGACGAGTATAGGTGTGGCGAGCGCTTTTCCTAGCCAAATTGATTTAGACAAGTTGATCATGCGAGCAGATGAAGCGCTATATTCGGCTAAGCAAAAAGGCAGAAATCAAGTGGTTGCGGTATAAAACAACATAAGCCGAGAACAATTGCATAGCGGCGGAGAGATATTGCAGTTTACGATAAAAGATCCCGATTTACTTGCAAACAAGAATGATTATCAATAAGATTAATCCATAACCCAAGCATCTGTTCACCTATTATGTCCGCCACGCGTATTTTAATCATTGAAGATGATATTACTCTAAGTGACCAAATCGCTAGATTACTCCAAGAAAAAGGATTCAACACCGAACAATTATTTGATGGGCAAAAAGGTCTAGTGAGGGCGTTGCAAAAAAGTTTTGACCTCATTTTATTAGATTTATTGTTACCGTCTCAAAATGGTTTTTCCATTTTGAACCAATTAAGGAAAGTCAAACAAACGCCGGTAATGATGATTACCGCCAGTGGTGCAGAACAAGAACGAATTGAGGGTTATCGAAAAGGGGCAGATGATTACTTACCGAAACCCTTTAATTTTACCGAAATGATGTTGCGTGTCGAAGCTTTGCTGCGCCGTAGCCGTCGCCAAAGTGATCTCACCAATCAAACCACACAACTTACTATAGATAATTTGCAGCTTAATCGCAGAACACAACAAGTATTGTTTGATGAAGAGAATGTTGAGTTAACCCCAATTCAATTTAAGTTGCTTTGGATTATGGCCGAAAATCAGCATGAGGTTATGAGTAAAGCTTTTTTGTATCAAAGTGTATTGGATCGGCCGTTTAGCCGCTTTGACCGCAGTTTAGATATGCATCTAAGTAGGGTGCGCAAAAAGTTAGTGGAAGCTGGGATGCCGCCGGAACGCTTGGTTACGCTGCATGGTAAAGGCTACCGATTTATATGAAGAATCAACTTTTTTGGCGCCTATGCGCCATTATTGCCTTCGGCACGGTTTTGCTATTTTGGGCGATTGACTGGTTAACCAGCCGTACCGAAACGAGTATGAGTTTTATCGCCAAAGAGCACCAACAACAGCTACTCGCCTATGGGCGACAAGCGGAACAAATATATAACCAAGATGGCACTGAAGCTCTAGCTATTTGGTTAAAAGAGCTTCAACAAAAAGAGCAAACTTGGGCGGCCGTTGTTACTTCAAAACTAAGTCCTTTTGCTGATACATCACTTCCAAATGATTACATAGAGCGATTTCGTTTAGGTAGAGACGTAGAATGGAAAATCCATTTATATTTCCAAGAAAACCCCACGATGGAAGTACCTTTCGCCGACGCATCGACACATTTTTTAATTCAATTACCTAACCGTATGCGGCCAGGAGCCTTCCTTGCATACGCTAATTTATTACTGCAAATTGCGCTGCCTTTGGTTTTGTTATGTATATTGAGTTTTGTGCTTTATCAACACGTAATGGCCCCGCTACGTAAACTCGAAAAAGTAACTAAAGAGTTTAGCGAAGGTAAGCTTGATGTACGGATAAATGCCCCGTTACATGAACGTAATGACGAACTAACTCGTCTTGCATTGACCTTTGACCAAATGGCTGATCGCATTAGTAAACTTATCCATAATCAAAGACGGCTACTTGCTGATTTATCACACGAACTTCGCACACCGTTAACCAGAATTGATATGGCAATCGATTTTGTTGAGCAAAAATTAAGTCCCGAACAAGCCTTAGAACGATTGCGCTATGAAGCAGCAACAATGCGCAGTCTAGTTGAGGATACGCTTACATTGGCCTGGCTGAATACTGAATCGCCGCGATTGAATAGTGATGATTTTGATTTAGTCGAGTTGATACAAGTGATATGTGAAGACGCGCGCTTTGAATATCCAGATCGCATTCTCACCACTGAACTTCCAGAACACAGCCTGATTACCCACAGCAGCCAATTAGCGTTAGGTCAGGCGGTTGAGAACGTCATCCGCAACGCATTACGTTACACGCCTAGCCAAAGTGAAGTGAAAGTTTTGCTCACGCATTTAGAAAGCAAATATGAATTAGTCATTACAGATCAAGGACCTGGTGTACCAGAGGATATGTTATCAGACATATTTAAACCTTTTTTTCGTGTTGACAAAGCCAGAGCATCGGAACGAATATTAACCAACACAAATAATAGCAGTGGTTTCGGACTTGGTTTGGCTCTGGCTCATAGGCAAATTGCCGCGATAGGTGGTTCAATAAAGGCCCTTAATTATCGTGGTGAATCGGGCAAAGTTTTAGGGTTACAAATTATTATTAATATTCCAAGTTAACCTCAATAGGTAAACGGTAGCAGCATTTTACTGCTACCGATTCGATATTGTTTAGGCTTTATCGGCAAGTTCCTTGCGTTGCAAAGGAGTGGTAATTAGTCTTCTCCAAGCGAGAACCACGCCTGTGTATACAAGCAGGCAAGCAATAAGTGAAGCAATACCAGCGATGGTCTGGCCCACAACACCAAAATACTCTCCTGTATGTAAGAACCGTGCAGTCCCCCAAGCTTGGCCGCCTCGAGACCAATCTTGTTTTCTTAACACCTTCGATACTTCGCCATTTCGGGTATCAAAAAACAAAGAATACGCAAGTTCTTGCCTATGCCCTATGCTTTTATCTATATAAAATCGAGCTTCATGTTCGCTATCGCCGATTTCCAGCCACATTGAGTACCAATCTTGGTATCCGTTGTTATTAGCATGTTGTTTAGCGTCAATGAACAACCTTTCATAGGGAATAATATCTGCGTCTAAACTTGTCACTTCTTGATGGCTTTCGCGCTCAGGTACACTTTCTCCAAAAAAACCGTATAGCGCTGTATTTGCCCAAGAAAAGTGAAAGATGGTGGCCGTTAAAGCAACAACAAACAAAATAGGTAAACACCAGATACCAAAAACTAAATGCCATTGTCGATTACGGTGTTGTGTATTTAGATAACGACTAGGTAATAGCAAATACTGTTTAATAGCCTTTCGGTTGAAACGTTTTGGTAACCAGAGGTACAAGCCACTCACTAATAAAAACAAAAACACCAAATTGGAGTAGGCTGTGATATTTTTACCGATAACTCGATATTCACCTGCAAAGGCCAAATACCGATGAAAATCGGTTACTATATGAAAAAAGTCGGCAGCAACGCCTTCTCCATAGCGCAAAACTTCTCCGCTGTAGGGATGAAGTAAATAACTATTTTTGCCTGCCCATGCTGGGATAGCAGCGCCTTCACGATTAACCCAACGTATATAAATGTGGGGTTCATCCGGCTGCAGTTGCTGCAAAATTTCTACCACTTGATCTGTGCTAATTCTGCTTGAAGCTGGGCTCGGTGTAACGGTATAGCGCATTTCACTTAGTTCTTTGATTTGCCGTTCATAAGTCAACAAAACACCACTAAACGACATACAAAACACAAAAATGCCTGCCACTAACCCAGTGATAAGATGAGCCCAAAAGACCCATCTTTTAAATGTTTTTAAACCCATAATGAATTATCTAAAAGGGTTTAAAAGTTGTAGGACACAGACACTTTTATATCTCTACCGGCTTCATAGGGACCAACCACAGAAGCAAATACTTCGCTATAGTCGCCGACACTTGAGTGGTCAAGGTAATGCTCATTAAATAAATTGGTAACAGCCACGTTGACTAACAAATTATCGGAAATATACCATTTTCCATACAGATCCACTGTGGTGTAGCCTGGTTTGTGTAAACGATACAAAGAATCAGTCCAACCTAGATCTACGGCTTGATGCATTGTATCGATGTCAATCGAATCGACTTTAGTAACACTGAAACCAACACTAGCATCTGTATTAATATCGTAATCAACACCTAAAACCCAAGTGTTACCGCGACTATTCCCTAAACCAACAAATTCATAACCATTAATATCAATAGACGAATATTGTTGATCGTAAAGACCGTCTCTAGGATTAAGCTCTGTATCTGCACTGGAAAACCCGAAAAAGATATCAAAATCGTTCCAATTATAAGCAACATCAAACTCAACACCCTGCGAGTCTAGAGAGCCTATATTATTGAATACGGAGTTGCCTTCATATCCTTCAAAAATGACATTGTCTATTGAAGAATCGTATATGCTCAATTTAGCATTCAGGTTATTGGCACTATATGTAATTGAAGCCTCGATATTTTCCACTGTTTCGGGTACCAAATCATCGGCAACCACAGGTACATCAGAGCCGTCGTAAAGGTAACCATCGATAGTAAATCCGTCACCAATTTGTTTGCCCCGAGCGGCTTGAGCGTAGCCTAAACCAAGTGTCCATGCTTCATTTAGGTCGTAAGCAGCACCTAGATTAAAACTGAATTCAGAGTCATTTAAGGAAGCCGCACTATCTGTCACTGGCGTCCCATAATATTCATCAAGCAGAATAATTTGCTGAAAATCATAGTCATCATAACGGACACCGTAGCTGAGTAATAATTCAGGAGTAATATCAGTATAACCTTGTGCATAAATACCTAGTACACTACCTTCTTCGGTATGTTCAGTTGCATCTTCACCAGGGCCGCTGGATACTTCATCACTACGATAATCAACACCATATACAAATTTATGTAGTCCTGTTTCGCTCGTATTGCGAATATCAAAACCATAAGTATCTATTTCCGCAAGGTAATCAAATCGCCCACCACGGAAAGATGAATTAGTTTGATAAGCGGTAGCTTCTAGGTCAACCAATGCATTGTGTGAAAAACGATAATTTGCTACGTATGTATCGCGCTGTGCTTCACTGGGATAAAGTAATGCACCCTCCAAAACGATCCAATTTGGTCGTGCTGAAAACTCCCCTTTTTCATCTCGTTGTTCTACGCTTAACGACAAATAATGATTTTCTGCGATGTCACCACTTGCCTTAACAAAGAGTAGATCTTGATCAGCAGCGGTACCATAAATTTCGTCACCATTTCCATCTTCCATATTGTCACGGTCAATTGTGCTGTAGTAGCCCAAGATACCCCAAGTATCACTCAGTTTTCCGTATAAGCTAGCACTATAACGAGTACCGTCGTTTGAAAAATAATTGGCTTTAACTCGGCCACCGAATTGCTCATTATCAGATAATAGATCGTGAGCATCTTTAGTTTTAAACCGAATAGCTCCGCCTATTGCCCCTGGGCCACTGGTCGCCTCTCCAGCTCCTGCCTGAACATCAATTTGTTGCAATAAATCAGGATCAACTGTGACACGTCCAATATGATGAAACAACGTAGAGGTTTGCTGTGCGCCATCGACAGTGACGTTTAAATACGCATCTTCTAAACCACGAACATATATTTTTTGTGCAACGCCCACCGAACCGCCAACACTAACTGAAGGAGAAGAGCGAAATATATCTGCAAGATCATTGGCTTGATATTGCTCAATATCTTCTGCGGTAATACTCAGATTAGTAGCTGCACCTACAACCGATATTTTTTCTACTGATGTAACTTCTTCTTTCGAAGTTTCGGCATATGACAACGCACTTGATAAGGTACAAAACGCACCGAGAAATACTATTTTTTTCACGAAAATCCCTAATGAACACAGTTATTACAAACAAGAAGCATTCTCATTAACTTTCGCATAAAAGAATAGTACTTTTACATTTGTTACATTTATCTGTGACATTAGTTGAGACTAGGCAGTTGGCTTTACGTAGATGAAAAAGTAGTTGAAAAGAGGACGTCCTTGTCGCTCATTTCACTATTCAACAATAATCTCGTTAGCTCCTGGACTTAACATGACAGGATCGACAAGATTCACTTGTTTACCGTTTAGACTTATTGACTTTAATTGACTCTTATCGAAAATAAATTCGGCTGTAGTATTCGCTGGAATTTCTAATTCAAATGTTTTTCGCCCTGTGCTTTCACGCAGATAACGCCCTTTTATTTTTCCGAGCAGAGTCGGCATTTCAATCTCACTGTGCGCTAAATCAGCCATTTGTGGACGAATAGTAATATGAGTAAAGCCTGGCGTTTTTGGCTGTATTCCCCATAAATAGCGTGCAACAATATTGGCAGGCGCAGCTCCCCAAGCATGGTTCCAATCAGAATTGGGTTTATATTTCATATCCCAAGCTTCCATTGTAATGGTAGAGCCCACCTTTATCATGTTGTACCAACTGCGATCATCGGTCGCACGCATCAAATCTAACCCATATTGTGCTGCTCCCGCTTTGTATAAGCCTTCTAATAAATATTGTGCGCCATAAACACTGCATGCCATCCCGCGTGATTTTATAAACTCGACTACACTAGGGATATGTTCTTCAGGAACTAGGTCAAATGCTAGAGGCAACATGTTGGCGTGAAGTGAAGCATGTGTCGAGCCTTCGCCATCGAGATAAACGCCTCTGGTTTGATCAAATAGCTTTTGATTAATTGATTGTTTGACTTGCTTGGCTAACTGACTAAATTGTGTTGCATCCTCTAATTTACCTAATACGGTTGCCATCTCCGTCATAACCACCATATTTTGGTAAAAGAAACTGTTAACCACAGTATTCACTGGCACCATGTCATATCCATCACGTTCGCCGTTTTCTGTCGCCAACGACCAACCTGTATCTTTTTGCGCGGGTGGCCAATCGACAATATCTTTTATCCGTTTTTTTGGATTTTTAAAGCCAAGCTTACGCATAAACTTATCGGTGACCAGTGGTGATTTAGAGCTAATTAAACCATCGGTTCGGCTGAGTTCCATTAACGTTTTATCTTTTAGCTTGTCATAGTATGCGGCAATAAGTTCTGTATCACCGGTGTGATAATAGTCTTGATAGACGAGCAGCGCAGTATGTAATAACCATTCCGTAGGCCAGGTAGGATTTTGCATAAAATGCTCAATGGTTTGTTTTGCCATAGCATATTCAGCATCAACACTATAATGACTAAGCTGATTAATATACGCATCTGCTTCGTATGGAATACGTTCCCTTTCACCGTCGACATACACTCCAAACGCGGATGTCGCTTTTATGCTGTACTTACTTAAATCCCATACTGCATTTAACACCCTGTCGGAACTACTAAATGCACTTTGCTTATCCTCAAAATAATGGAATATGGCTCTTTGCCTTACATCTTCAGCAGTAATATCTTGAGTTACATTTTCTATTTCCACATAACGAAAAGGTAACAGGCCATCGACTCCAGCTTGTTCAGGCACTGGGATAGCCTCTTCTTTTGCATGTCGCTTATACAAGTTTGGTTGGATTACATAAACACTTTGCTTTGGGGTCACCGGTAATTCAATTTTCTGATATCGAATGGTTCCACCAGGTTGAGTGTCGAGCCGCCCTTGTTTGAGCTTTTCACCTAAATGGATAATGAGAGTTTCTTGTTTGCTGGCATGGTAAGTTAACTCAAATGTCGCAAAAGCATCTTTGCCAAAATCCATAAAGTAATGCCCTTCAGATAATTGGATAAATTCTGAAGGCCTAATGAGTTGAGTTTCGATACTATTTTTAGTTGAAAGATAACCGTCAAAGTTACCCGTTTGAAAAGATTGGATCTCAGAATACAAACTAGGGTTATTGAACTTATCCCAAATTCTCACTTTCCAAAAATAGCGTGTATTTTTATTTAAACGTGGCCCCCCATGCTCAATATTGATATTGACTGATGAATCAACTTTTTGACTATCCCACACGTCTCCCACATCCTTGTACAGAGTCTCTTTATTACTGGACACCAACACTTGATAAGCACTTTGGTTCTGCGCTTGTAAAGGTACTTGCCAACTGTATTCTGGAACAGGGTCAGCAATTTTCACATCATTGGTATTGCGTATATATTCTGTGGTTAAACCTATTGGCTTAATTGAGGCCAGACTTAGTTGAATTCCACTCCCCAATAGTGCAATAGCCAACAATACACTGCGTTTTTTCATCCTAAATACCCTATGGTCGCTCTATACTCTATGCTGCTCAATTTTTAAACTCATTGCATTAAATGTATGTCTGTCATGACAGTCTGAAAAGTCAGAAATTGAACATCTCTTTGTTCTATAACATTAGTACACGATTAAAAAGTAAAATTAATCTGTAGAGCAACTAAAAGAGTCAATAAAATTCAGGTACAAAACTACAACGCTACCTGTAGCATGGTCTTTAGAGCATGGCTTCAATGTACTACCGCGGGGCTAAAGCACCCGCCTACAAAAATTGGCACTTCATGGTTAACAGAAGCCACCTCAAATTTCAGGTACAAAAAACCAACTTAAAACTTGGCTTGCTGTGGATCATATTTGGGGTTGGCTTGCATCATTTGAGCACCAACCGATTTTCGCCACACCGAAAGCTGGTGTAACAATTCAGCCACTTTTTCTGGTTGCTGTGCAGCAAGATTTACTTGTTCGCCCAAGTCTTCATTCAGGTTATAGAGTTCGAGCCTGCCATCATCAAAATATTCAATTAACTTATAGTCACCTTTGCGAATAGCTCCGGCCGGACCACCTTGACGGTGATAGTGAGGATAATGCCAATAAAGGCTGTCACGTTTTAACTGATCTTGATTAAACAATACCGAGCTGAAATCTTTACCGTCTAGCTCGTTTGGTAGTTTTTTGCTGCCCACAAGTTTGGCTAGGGTCGGATAAAAGTCGGTTGAGGTTATCATTTCATTGGATTCGCTGCCGGCTGCTATTTTCCCGGGCCATGAAGCAATAAATGGCACCCTTATGCCACCTTCGTAAAGGGTTGCTTTACCATTTCGAAGTGGGGCATTGTTAGTGGGAAAGCCGGTGTCGTTTTTATCTAAGCCACCGTTATCTGAGTAAAACAAGATCAACGTATTGTGAGTTAAATTGTTGCTAGTTAAATGGTTTAGTAAAGTACCCACACTTTCATCTAACGAAGCGACCATTGCAGCATACTCGGGGTTTTGTTGTGCTAACCCCACCCTGTCTTGTTGCAAATAACGTTGTTTTTCACGCTCAGTAAAATGCAGCGGGGTATGCACGGAATAATGCGATATAGCAGCAAACCAAGGCTGCTTTTTTTGTTCTGCTTTAGTTATAAATTCAATGGTTTGCTTTGTTAAAGCCATCACACCTTTAGGATCAGCACCACTAAATTTACCATTCAAACTGAAGTCTTGATGGCCATAGTCAAAACCATGATATTGCGCTCCATTATGGCTCTTGTAGTCTTCGCCTTTTAAGGGTTGATTTGAAAACGCCTGCAAGCCTCGCACATGCCATTTGCCTATCCACGCCGTGCTGTATCCTCGCTGTTGTAGCATTTCGCCTATGGTTTCTTCGCTAGCTGGTAAGCCATCGGTGTTCCAATTAGGCACAGCTAATTTTTCATGTGGATAAGACCAACCTGGGATCCAGTCCGTAATGTTTAAACGTGCCGGGTGTTTGCCAGTCAACAAGCTTGCTCGGGTTGGTGAGCAAATGTGCGCCGCCGTATACGCTTGATTAAATTTCAACCCCGCTGCGGCTATACTGTCTATATTAGGTGTTTGATAATAATCACTGCCGTAAGCTCCAACATCCCGCCAACCCAAATCATCCACTAAAATCAGCAGGATATTCGGTTTCGAATTATCACTATTTGCCAGTGATGCATGGCAATTCAGAATCAAAAGTATGCCACTTATTAATGTGGTTACTGTTTTAAAACACCTTAAATCAATCATTGGGCGAGCAGCCGACTTTGCATTTTTTTCAATTCAAACTCTCTGTCGTATTGAACGTTTTTCTGCGTTGGAATAGGAGCTTTAATGCGCGTTTGCCACTGTTTTAATTCACTGCTCATTGTTTTAACTATATCAGGAAGATAAGAAGCAAAGTTAACATGCTCACCCAGATCATTTTTAAGATCATAAAGTTCATATTCATCTTCTTCGAAATAATGGATTAGTTTCCACTTTCCTCGACGCATAGCCGATCCTGGTCTGGTTCGAAACAAAGGATCTTGGCTTTGGTCTGCTTTTACATTATAGGCTTGTAAATAAATAGGAAAATGCCAAAAGAGGGCGCGCTCTGGCAACGTTCCCTGTTCAAACAACAGGGGGGATAAGTCTTCTCCGTCTAGCGTTTGCGGTAGCTTACTCACCTTTAAAACATTGCCAAAGGTTGGGTAAAAATCAGCATTGATAGTAGGCGTATGATTGGTGCCAGGTTTAACTTTTGTTGGCCAAGACACCAACAAAGGCACGCGTATGCCGCCTTCGTAATAACTACCTTTTCCAGCACGTAATGGGTCTTGATAAGAGATTGAGCGGATACCACCGTTGTCAGAGGTAAATATCAGCAAAGTATTTTCAGTTAGGTTGTGCTGTCTTAAGGTGTCTCTAATACGTCCTACATTTTTGTCCATTATCTCAACCATAGCGGCGTAGGTAGCATGTTTTTCATTTCTGGCTAAAGGATGATTAAGATATTTCTGCTTAACTTCTTCTATTGCTTGCAAAGGCGTGTGCACAGAGTAATAAGGCACATAAGCAAAAAATGGTTTTTCTTTGTTTTGCGTTATCCAATCCACCACTTCAGTGGTAAGTCGATCAGTTAAATATTCTCCTTTGCTGCCATTTTCTATAAACGGTAAATTATAAGGACTAAAATAGGTTTTAGGATGCCCTTTTTTATGGCCAGCTACATTGTGGTCAAAGCCTTGAGTACTGGGGTCCTCTCCTAAATGCCATTTTCCAAAGTGGCCTGTTTGATAGCCCTTGGCTTTAAACATTTCAGCCAAGGTCACATTGTTATCATCAAGAACGTCTTTGTTCTGTGATGGGATTAACTTACGTGTTTTTTCGTGCCCTCTAGTAGCAGGCGAGACAGTATAAATTCCGTGTCTTGGAGTGTATTGCCCTGACATCAATACCGCTCTGCTAGGAGCGCAATTTGCGGCTCCCGCATAGGCATTAGTAAAATGCATACTGTTGCGAGCTAATTCATCAATATTGGGGGTATTAAAAATACTATCAGGATTATTGTAACCTACATCAGCCCAACCTAAGTCATCAACCACAACCATAACTACATTGGGGCGCTCTTTAGCATCAATCGTAACAACAAAGCAAAGCGTGATAAGACAAAGTACTTGAATCAATGATATATTGAGTATCTTCACAATAACTTTTCAAACTTAGTTTTAATACGTTATAAGACAGGATAAAACTCCCAAAACCGTAAAAGTGATATTTTAAGCACCACATGTCTAACTATTTTAAGTAATAAAAAAGATGCTAAATGTCCTATGTACTAAATTTTTATATTTTGATATTTATTTATAGTCGTTTTACCGGTTAGTGTGGGCATTCCAGCAAAAGAGACAACGTTGGATTGGTACTTTGATTAAGTAGTTGTTGAGGCCGTCAGGAAAAGTTCACAAGTTTGTGAACCTAAATCTCTCAGTATTTGGACTATGCTCATTAGGAAAGTTAAAAAAGCCGGTGGTGTTCAAATTCTGATGAGACTCCATTTTACGAGCTAACGGAAGATCTATATTGATCAATAGAAGTGAAAAAGCCAAGGTACTTATCTTCAAAGTCACTTAATAAATGGATTTTTAGTCGACTCAAATTGCAAACAAAAAAACACAAAATCCGCCTGTAGCATGATCTTTAGACCATGGCTCTTATTAACCACCACAGGGCTAAAGCACCCGCCTACAAAAATGAG
>NZ_BAEN01000024.1 GCF_000314975.1 Aliiglaciecola lipolytica E3 | reverse complement strand
AATCCTCTGTAGACCACACCAATAAATGGCTGCGGAGGTGGGTTACTACTTATAAGTGTGGCAAATTAGGTAAATATCGTACATTTAATACGGAACAGCCCTGATATGGCCATCAAAAACGAAATTACTATTCTCACGAGAGCAGAACAGGCAGATCTTTATTCCCCACCCATTTTTTCAATCGAAGAACAACGTCTGTACTTTTCTCTGAACGATGCGGAATTGGCAGTTTTTCGGTCAATTCGTCTCAGAGCTCATAGATGTTACTTTGTCGCGATTTTGGGATACTTCAAATCAAAGCCCGTCATCCTAGATATCGCTTACTCGCAGGTTTCTAAGGATTTAATGTTCATCAGTAAAGAGCTGCTTGGCGGCAAGGGGCTCAGACCATTCACTCCCTCACAAAAACAAAAAGATCGACTCTACGCAAAAGTATTAGACCTTGCTGGTTATCACAAATGGGACGAAAGTCAGCACTTCAATTCTCTTTTCGACCACCTTGTTCAGGTGGGCAATGCCTGGCTGGAGCCGCGTTACCTCTTTGATACTGCTATTGAATTCCTAACCAGTCACAGCATTGCTATCCCTAGGTACACCGTACTCCAGAGACTGATAAGCAGAGCGATGCAGCAGGTCAGAAAAGACCTGGCGCACCAACTTAATCAACTCACCAGTCCTGAACTTCACGTCTTTCTGGACAGCATAACAGCCATTGATGACGGACTAAGCCTGAACCAGCTCAGAGGCGGTGCAAAAAGTCTGACCGTACCTGAACTTAAAAAAGAGCTTGCCCTTTATCATCAGTTAGCGCCATGGCGCACGCAAATCAATGGCGTTATCGATGGGCTTAATCTGTCTCTTAAAAATCGACAACACTTCGGTGAGCTCATCAACTATTACGGTAGTAAACTCAAACGATTCAAACGCGCACAGCAGCATCTATGGTTGCTATGTCACCTGACAGAGCGGATACAACTGGCACTGGAACGGTTAACTGATGGGTTCATTTACCATATCCGCAAGCAACAAGAAGCTGCCAACACCTTTGCACAACAAGCAGTGTTCCTGTCCTGGCAGTCAGCCGCGGAC
>NZ_BAEN01000025.1 GCF_000314975.1 Aliiglaciecola lipolytica E3 | reverse complement strand
TGTCGATTCAGAATGACTTTTTGGATGAGTTAGATTCTGGAAAATATGATTAATTAAGAATACTCCATTCTTACTTAGAGGTCATGCAAGAAAAGATTTAGAGTCTATTCGCAAGTACGCATTAAAAAGTGGGGAAATCCACAATGGTTAAAATATAACGAGATTTTGTGAAAAGAATGCAAGCTTTAGTCAATAATCCAAATCTGGGATTGGCTATTGACGAGGTTCCTAGGGACGGTTATAGATTTCCAGATGGCAAGCATGTTTTTTATTACTTAAAGTGAGAAAATGATGTTGCTTTTGTTGGATTTTTATCTAATCAAATGGCTCCTGAAAAACACCTTGAAAAAATTAAAAGTATAGATTCAGAGTTAAATTTATGAAGTTAACCCGTGACGATCGTCATTTTTTGATAACGAGGATGTTAAATGGATCTGCAATATCATCTATTGCAGCAGAATTAAAATGCCCCAAAAGTACAGCATCATAGATCTTTGAAACTGCGGTTACTCGTATCTTCAGACATGTTAAGCATTCAAAAAACTACTCGATTGAACAAGCAAGACAAGATAAAAAGCGTATAGAGCAACGCCTTGAAGATTATTTAAATGGATCATGGTTTACTGAATACAAGGAACTAGAGCCATCGGCATAAACAACCTTGTTAGTTAGCGTACTAATCATTTTCTGTAACTTCTTTTTTGCGCAACTTTAAAACCAAATTCCCAAATAGTGTAATTTCTATGTGCCTATTGCTTCTCCAAGTGCTGTCCTCGTTGGTTTTTGATATCATACCTCCAACAAAGTGTTTTGAATAATTAGACCATAACAGTTATGGATGACCGTTCAAGGCTTGCAATCAAAGTATTAACTGAAGAAATGACTCTGGATTCTTCATGGGGTAAAAGATTAGATCCAACAGCCAAATTGAAGGCGAAAAGAATTGCTTTAGGTGACGAAGCGGTAGATGTAGTTTGAATGATATTTACATAATTGAGGCTAGTTTTAAGTTGATACCCAAGCGAGACGAGAGAGATGTGGTAATCTGTATGTCAAGGTTAATAGTTCTAAAACTATTCAACGCAGATCAGATTACCCGTCGCAACTAAGTTATTGTCGTCTTGAGTAAGGTTATAAATGAGAAAACCTCCACTTACTGCAATAACCACCGCACCACCTATGGCAACAGGGCCCGCCCAGCCTGGAGAACTCCCAGCTACCCCTAAAGTGGCCAAATATTCTCCGGAGATACTGGCCAAATATTCTGCGGAGATACTGGCCAAATTTCCTCCGAGAGAAGCACCTAAGAGAGCGCCATATTTAGCGAAAGGTACCGTTGCTGCAATTGCAGTACCTCCAGAGGCTAGCCCTACTGTAGACCCCGAAATGGCTCCGAAAGTTGCTCCAACTGCAGTTCCAAATGCAATTTCAGCTCCAGCCACTGTAGCAGCAGTCACAACTGGAGTACTTACAAAGTACGTAGCAGCGAACCCCACTGTTGTTGCAGCAGTTCCTCCGACGAGCGAGCTGGCAAGCAACTCATTTTGATTCCCATTGTCGGAAAAATATGCCTTAATATCCGCAGCAATTGAGTCCGAACCAGATTTTATGAATGCTTTACTTCCTGAATCAAAACCAAAACCGACAACTTTGGATACTTCTAAAGAGCATCCGATTAATTTCGTTTCTGCATAAGAGAAATTAACAACGGAAAGCGTGGAACAAATCACGCAAAGGGAAAACAAATGTCTAATCTTAAGCATCTAGTTTAAGCCCGTTCTAATTGAATAATAAGGACACTAAGTTGTCCCAATTAACCGAATGTACATACCAAGTATCCTCTGGTTTATAGAACACACAGACGTACCTAATTGCTGTTGAATCGAACTTAACCATATAGGAATGCTGGACGAGACTTGCTCCCGCAGTTTTTGTCATAACAAACTCGTACTGTTTTAGCGGCGAACCAATATTCTCGGAAACACTCTCAAGTTGACGATGAGATCGCTCAGCTAATTTTTTGAGGTCATCTTCCGATAGATTCCAATAAGGCTTCAAAATTTCAAAGTCAGAATAAACAAGATTACTATCTGAGTCTTGCAAAATCTCTGCTATATCATCGTATGTTTGTTTCGTTATCGATTTCGTCCATCCCCAAGACTTATCCCAAAACGATATAGTATCGTCACCCTGCTTATTTATAGGAGTCTTTTCTTGTATCTGCGCATAGCTATCCAATAATTTATTTTGAGAATCTTCTGATAAATTGTTGAATTTTTCTAATGACAAATCATAAAAATCGAGGAAGTCTACATCGACATTTTTTGGTATTGTTTGAGTTAGATTAAAGAAAAATGATTCGATGGATTGGCTACAAAGTAGCTTTGTATCGTCTATGGTGCGCAGTTTTTCGGGTAAAGTATTGGTATTAGTATCAGTTCGTTCCGTATTACATCCGGACAACCCCAAGCATAGAAGAACCAAAAAAAATCTCATTTACGTTCCTTGTAATTATAGTAATGACTTTGGTTAGGTTTAAATGGAAGGTCGAAAAAGCTTATCAAAAACATAAGCAGAATCACCTTAGATTTTGAAGATAACAGTAATTAAAGCTATTTTCTACCCATTGTCAAAGCTGGCTTAAAAGATTGGCTAGATGTTTTTTTGCTAGGATATTCTAGTAGTTTTTGCCGATGTGCACGAATTTGTTGATGAACTTGTTGGATCATGGGGATATTAGTTTCGAATGTTAAATACGAGCTACCCTACCATGAAAGAGTTTATTTTTTGCTATCTTAGTTTTGCTAGATGCCTATGAACCAATGTCGAATTCACGTTGAATATTGAAGTCGTTCGCGTGCTATTCGTCAGGTGGTGCAAGCAAAAGCGGAGTTAATGTCGCTGGTGTTGAAATTAGATGTTTACTATTTAAACTCGGCAACTAATGTACTAAATAACGACTATCTGACCGGCGGCTTTTGAGATGCCAGCAGACGATCAATTAAACCTGATTAAACGAATGCAAGTGGCACTTAGCCGAGAGTCGGAAGTGAACGTGAGTTTTGATTAAACTCTGTATACAAAAAATGTAAGTTTGAGTTCACACTATTTCCAATTTAAGTACAATATCTGTTTTCGCAGGGGTCTATATTGGTTAATTTTAACCAATGTTTTTTGCCATTTTTGTGACGTGACCGTGACCAAAGGTGTTAATCGTTGTAAATCGGCTTATGACCGTGAAACTCTCAATCCCTTTATACACGCGGTGTAGACGCTTTTCGCCGGGGTAGACCGATTAAGCCCTTTTCGACGGGGCGCTCTCCGGAGGGCGAGGTCGTGAGTTCGAATCTCGCCGGGTGGGCCATTTCATAGAGTTAAGGTCCTTTGCCCTAAATGACCAAATCCGGCTAAATTTGAAGCCCGTGTCCACACCGTGTCCAAATTATTTATAGACTTCACCGTATGCCGCTATTTTAAATAACTAACAATATTTAATTTTTGCAATCAAGTGGATGTAATAAAGAACTTTCCAAATTTATCTACAACGACTTCCGCTCCACGCCCAAAGCGGACTAAAAAACATATCAGATAAAACGGTAACAATGAGCGATCTATAGTTCCCTGATTTTGATTTAATTGAGTGTTTCAGGTCCAAAGTAAATATTTCATCAGCTCTAACCCCCTAGCTCTCTTTAATTGAACAAAAACGAGGGTTAGATCGAGAGTAAATTCAAAGCCTATTCTCTTTAAAAGACCGTAAATCATTTCGTGAACGTAATTCAAATCCAACATTAGTCGCCAGCTAATTAAAGTGACAATCCCAGATAAACCTAACAGCAAGTTACAGTAGTATCGGTTAACTGAGCTAGGTTTAGCTTTACTCGGTTAACAGTGGTGCCAGTAATAACACTTGCCCACCAAGAAAAATAACAAATCTCTTTTAGAAGAGAAGGCTTGTTGTAACTCATGCTCAGTCCTTGCCTTTCAATAAGAGAGTAAATATCCCCGCACGTCAAAGTCGCTCAACGTGTCATTTGATAAGGGGTGGTGGGTCTTATATTCGGGTGTATTGTGCTCCTTTTATACAATAAGTTATTACGATTAGGTGCCCTGTAACTTTGTATTTAAACCACAGATGTCGGTAATTCAGATACTGCCCATCCGATTACCGTCACGGCTCCAGCGTACATTAAAATACCTGCATAATTTGCCATAGCCGCAAGTGGAATAAATGGCAGTATTAAACTCCATGCAAGCAGTTTTCTGCCAGCAACGGATAACACAAATTTTCTGTTAGTTGTGTTGTCGGTTTTATTAGAAAGCTGCCTACGTCGAGGATCGGTATGAGCCAATAGAAAAACTATGGCTAAACTATACATAATAAAAGGTAGCGTCATAATAAGGTGGTTCATTTGGCTGTCTCCTGGGTCGAAAACGATGTGTTTGTCTGATTGATATTTTGCTGATCAAATTGCATTGATTTATACAGGGCGAAAAAGCACCAAACAGAGCAAAACAATAACGTCATTTCAATAAACATCATGGCCATCATATTATGTTGTAATGCCTGTAACCAGCCGGTACCAGAAGTGGTATATCGAAGCATGGGTAATATCAGGCAAAACAGCCCGTTACCTGCTAATAATACCTTTTTCAGTAGGTGAATATTTTTAATGGATAAACTTAATACACTGATTAAGGCGGCTGAAATAACAAAGGATAATTGGGTCCAAACACTTTGGTTTGTGCCTAAAGAGCCGCTAACAAAAAAGCCCACAGTACTTGCTAAAGAACAAAGCGGAAGACCAAAAAATCCCCATACACACAATCGACTATACCATTGCCAACTGCTTTCGTTTTTTTGATTTCTGTGAGCATAAAGTTGCAGTCCGGAAATGGTGACATAACAAGCTGCTACCCCTAAACTTATCCATATTATTTTTGACCATAAACCTGCAAAGGTGCCAAAGTGAATGGGATAAATCAGCGACAAAATACTACTTCCTAATGACGGTACACTGCCCACTATTGGTTTATATTCCACAAAGTCACCGTTAGTGCCATCGTAAACTAATTGTTCGTATCCAACTTTGCCTTCATTTGGCATAAAAAAGGCCAGTACACTGGCAGACTCGGTGCCTATATGTGAAATGGATAAAAAAGTGGGAGCGGCCGATTGTCGTTGAACCGCATCTTGGAGCATAAGATTCAAATTAGCTGACGCCATTCGGGCCTCGCTTTTATTTTGTTGCTCACCTACCATCGCGTACATTAACGCTTCTTGGTCGCCACCAAAGGCAACAATCCCCATTGCCGGTATACCGAATGCAGTAGAAAAACTAAAGAAGCTGCCAGTAAATGCCAACAAAATAGCAAAGGGAATACTCCAAGTGCCGGCAACTGTATGGGAATCACGTTTGAGGGATTGTCCATCTCGCTGCTTACGAATTGAAAACATATCGATAAAAAGATGACGATGCATCATAAACCCTGATACTGAAGCAATCAGCATAGCTAATCCTAAAATACCTGTAAGGATAAGCCCCCACGGGGAAGGAATGTGCAGCTCAGTATGAATAGATACCAGAAAACGGCTTAGGGCATAGGTATCATCTTGTGCATATATGTCACTGCCAAACCCCGTTTTTTCAGTAACAATCTCGCCTTGTGAATTCAACGCATATTGCACTCCGTATTCGTCCATGTCGCCTGAAGGATTCTGTTTGTGGGTATGAAAAAAATACACTAATTGTTGACGGTCATTTTCATAAGCAGAAATTTCATCTAGGTATTCTTTTGGTGTTTGCGCTGAAAGACGTTTTACCGTTTCATTCACGTCACTAGTAAGCATTAAACGTTGAGGATAATTGCTGTTTGACCATTCTCCAATTTCGTCTGCCACCACTGCCACTGTGCCGGTGAATATCACAGCGTAAAGTAACATGCCCAAAACAATGCCAGACCAAGAATGTAGACTAAGTAATGCTTTAGCTTTCGAACGAAAGGCAGAGGTGTTTTGATCCATAAAGATTAACCTAAAAATTTAAATGTGAGAATGGCGCTATTTACAACAAATAACGCCACCAGTAGCCACTGGGCTTTACGCATATTTGTTGTTAGGTAAGTGTAAAAAAATAAAATAGCCCAAATTAATGGGAGCAGAACTAAAGGCAGTATAATATTATTTACATTGCCAACACCCGGTGGAAACCACACCGCCATGGCTAACATAAACAACAGTGACACCAGTAGCGTCGCCGGACCACTTAGCCAAAAACGTTGGCTTTTAAAAAAAAACAGTAGGGATTTGCCCATAGTCTGCTCCCGTAATCGCTTGTCAAAAACATTTATGTTTGTGTGTTTACATTCAAATTAAGAATTTTTTGCCATCTCACCCAAAAATCTACTATTAAGCAGGACATCATCTGTTACTCAGATATGTCCTGAATGGGGCTGACTTGGGATTAATAGTCCCAACGCATAGTTAAACTGTAATTAATTGGTGAGCCGTAAAATGCTTGCTCGCTTCGTACCGAACTGAGGTACTTTTCGTCGGTAATATTATCTAAATTCAGACTGAGTGAAATCTGCTCGTTGATGCTGTACTGCACATAACCGCCAATCAATGTATAGCTATCCTGAGAGATTCGCCCGTAAGCGGTATCGTAATACATGTCACTTTGCCAACGCACAGACATACCGGCGCTGAGTTTTTCTTGCCATTGAGGTGAATAGTCAGCCAGTAACTTTAAAGTTTTACGAGGCACAAAAGTGCGGGCTTCATCGCCGTTTTCATCGTCCATGGTTAAGGCAGTAAAACCGCCCTGCACTGACCACTCTTGACTTATTTGTCCGGACACTTCCAGCTCAAAGCCATTTGAATCAACGGTAACACCTTTATAGAGGGCGTAATTAAAGTCATCTGAATAATCTTCGTCATCCACACCGTCACCATCGTCATAACCGAGAAATTCATACAGATTTTCCTGCTCTGTTCTAAAGGCTGCGAAACTTACCAGTAAGTTATTCTCGAAACGTTTTTTTATACCGAGCTCATAGCTACGACCTTCAGCCGAACCAAGAGGTAAAAGATCTTCGTTTAAGTAATACTGTGGCTGGTATATATCGCTATAGCTACCGTAGACATTCAGGTCTGTCATCACTTCCCAGGTAAAGCCAAGATAGGGGCTACTGCCATCTTCAGAGGTTGAGGTTGACGCTCCCCATGATTCGCCTTCGTTTTCATAGTCAACGAAGCTCGCACCTATTACTAAATCAAAGTTCTCTGTCACGGCCAATTGCAATGAACCATAAAAACGATTTAGGCTGACATCGGTAAAACCGGCTTCATAGGGTGCGGCCCAAGTTGGTCTTGCTACCTCTGCCTTATTCCAACCAGGAAAAGCTGGCATCACATCAAAACCACTTAGAGCGCCCGAATCGAGATCACTGGTTTTTGAATCGGCAAGGCTAATACCGAAGTTGAAAGTATGTTCCAAACCCCATGCTTGAAAAGTACCCTGTAGATTATTGTCCCAAATAAGGGTTTCATCTTCGGCCGAAAATTTACCTGGGTAGCCCAGCATGCCTAAACCAGTTTCATGTTCTAGTCCGGTATTTGAGTAGCTATAAAATAGCTCAGACTCATCTTCGTAGTTGATATAATTGAGTTTACTGGTGAAATTAAGATTATCAGTGATATACCAACTCAACTCGGCGAAAGCTGTTTCATTTAAAGTATCCCAATAGGTCCAGTCCATCGCTGTGGTGGTGTTAACTGGAAAATCCACTTGGGAGCCATCTGAGTAGATTAACGGCACGGCTCCCCAAGTGACACCATCACTGTTGTTGTCTTGATAGGTATAACCAAAAGTCAGAGTAAGGTTGTCACTTATCTGTCCATCAACCACACCGTACAATACGCTTCGGCTATTTTCATAAAGATCTAACCAACTTTCTTTATCTTGATGAACCATTACGGCACGGGCTGCCCAACTACCTGACTCAGTTAATGGGGTTGATACATCCGCGACAGCACGCACATTCGCCCAGCGACCATAGGTAAGAGCAATACTAGCCTTGGCATCATTACTTGGACGTTTTCTGACATAGTTTACGGTACCAGAGGGATTGCCTAAGCCAGTAATAAGGCCGTTAGAGCCGCGGATAAATTCTACTTTCTCGTAGATGGCAGTATCTAAGTCACCAACAAAAATATCGCCAAATGGGATGCCAGAGCCATCAATATGCATACTGGTAATATCAAAACCGCGGGCACTAAAATAAGTACGGTCAGTTTCGGTTTGATCAATGTTTATGCCAGTGACTTGTTTAAATAAACTATTTATATCATTGAGGCTGTAATTATCAATCGTGCTCCCTTCGACAATCGACAGCGATTGGGGTGTATCAAAACTGTCTAGACCTAAACCAGTTGCCCCAGAACTAACACGCTGGATACGGCTTTCGATGATACGGATGGTTTCAATATCTTCATCTTTGGCTTTGCCAATCTTTTCATTGGTTGATTCTGCTGTTTGTGAGTGAACCGCAAACGCCAGCATAATAGGAGATAGCGCAAAGATTTTCTTATAGGTCATAGTGTCCTCTAAAGTTTGAAGGTGTTTGAAAAAACAACGTCATTATAAATACTTGATAGATAATAACAAACGATAACTATTATCATTTGCATTAACTGAAATGTAAAGTCAAAAACGCCTATTGATTTTTATAGAAGAAATGGTGAATTGTTCATTCTACAGGTGAACATAATTGGGTAATTGCGATTAAAGTTGTCTAGCCTTCGTTACTAGACACTACTTTATACTTAGAACAGGAATTCAGAGTTTTATAAACTTATTTACGGCGAACGAACCAACTTTAAATCACTAAAATTCAACGTTAAATCAATCGTGAAATATACATTTATGCAGCAAAGCTCGATCGTCACCATATGACTCAAATTGAACTTTAACCGTCAGAAGTCTGTTAAAATTGTCCATCACTTAGGCCAGAAGTGGACCTAAATCTAAAACAGGTTCACGCCCAAAGCTGACATTAGCTTTTTCTGATTATTGGCCAATAGCCAATATATCTTGATAGTGGGATTACACTATTATTTTGAGTGAAATATGGAATTTAATTATCATTATTCCAATGCTTGGAAATTGGATTTAGGGCTCACCGTTTTCACGAGGCGGTGAGCCCTATATTTTTATTTCATGGTGGGCATGGAGAATGAATGACTGGAAATATCATTCTTAGGCCATCTTGCAGTGACCGTTTTCATGCGGGTATAAAAACGCACACCGTCTTGGCCATGCATATTGAGCGGGCCAAACACTGAGCGTTTCCAACCACCAAAGCTATGGAAGGCCATGGGCACTGGAATAGGCACGTTGATACCCACCATGCCTACTTGAACCTCGTCACTAAAGGCGCGAGCATATTCACCACTAGTGGTAAAAATGGTGGTGCCATTACCGTATTCATGGGCATTGATTAAGTTAAGGGCTTCTTCAAAACTACCGACTCTGACTATGCTCAGAACGGGTCCAAATATTTCTTCATCATAGATGCGCATGCCGGGTTTAACCTGATCAAACAAAGTAGGACCTACAAAGTAACCTTGTTCATTACCGGTAACCGTAAAGTCTCGGCCATCAATAAGTAAACTTGCTCCTTGAGCGACACCTGCATCAATATAGGAACGCACTTTTTGTGCATGTTCTTTACTGACCAGTGGGCCCATATGGGGTTCTTCTTTAAAACCGGTTCCTGGTCCAACACGCATGGCGGCTATTTCTTGTTTTAGGTGGCTAATGAGTTTCTCAGCACTTTCATCACCCACACAAACGGCTACCGAAATCGCCATACATCTTTCGCCTGCAGAGCCATAAGCTGCGCCCATCAGAGCTGATACAACTTGTTCAGTATCGGCGTCAGGCATGACTACCATGTGGTTTTTAGCGCCACCTAGTGCCTGTACTCGTTTGCCATTTTTGCTACCTGTAGCATAGATATATTCAGCTATAGGGGTAGAGCCAACAAAACTGACGGCTTGTACTCTGGCATCACTTAACAGAATATCTACGGCTTCTTTATCACCATTTACGATATTAAATACCCCGTCAGGTAAGCCTGCTTGAGTGAGTAACTCTGCCACCATCATAATGACGCTGGGATCTTTTTCTGAGGGTTTCATAACAAAGGTATTGCCACAGGCAATGGCGATGGGAAACATCCACATAGGTACCATGACTGGGAAGTTAAAGGGCGAAATACCAGCACATACCCCCAAAGGTTGCATGAGGGAAAAACTATCCACGCCACGGCCGACATTTTGTGAATGTTCACCTTTTAAGAGGTGAGGTATACCACAGGCAAATTCGACAACTTCGATACCACGGGTTAATTCGCCTTTCGCATCAGACAATACCTTGCCATGTTCCAATGAGATCGCTTCAGCTAATTTGTCAAAATTCGCTTCCAACATGACTTTAAAACGAAACATTACATGAGCACGTCGAAGTGGAGTAACTTGGCTCCAAGTTAAAAAAGCCTTATGGGCCGCGCTAATTGCGTCACGTGTTTCATCGGCACTGGCAAGGGATACTTCTAAGCTTTGTTGACCTGTCGCAGGGTTGTATACCGCACTGCTGCGCTCACTGTGACTTGGAACTTGCTTACCGTTTATAAAGTTACCTAACTTGTTCATTGATGGCCTCTATCGTTTGTTATGAATTAAGGTGATGCTGCTAAAAATGTGTGTGTTTTTTAATGCTCCATACAAAATGGAATAAATTTTCCATATATTACTATTATGGAATTTATAAATCAATATTTTGTTGTTTTAAAATACCTGTTCCAAAAAGCATGCTTCTTATGGTTTATTACAAGATGAATAAGCGG
This sequence comes from Aliiglaciecola lipolytica E3, assembly GCF_000314975.1. Lineage (GTDB taxonomy): Bacteria > Pseudomonadota > Gammaproteobacteria > Enterobacterales > Alteromonadaceae > Aliiglaciecola > Aliiglaciecola lipolytica. The sequence continues at coordinate 32,697 of NZ_BAEN01000025.1, read as the reverse complement.
CTAGTGATTGGGCGTGCTATCTCACGTTGCTGACAAAGGCTAGGATAGTGAAAAAGTCAGAGATGTTGTTCGTAAAAACAACACTGCACCCGTTATTTGATGTAGGAGTAAAAACTTAGCTTATAACATCTTATGAGCTATCTTTTACATGTAGCTCAAGGATGTGTAGGGGTTTGAATTCCTATCAATAATGGAATTTATATTCCATTATTGATAATTGTGATATCTTTATTCTGGAATTAACACAGGAGAAGATAATGAAAAATAGAACAAATAAACTGCTGCCCGTTTTTGCTTGCTTGGCGTTCTTCGGTAATGCACATGCTGAAAATAGCAGTGCCGAAAAAGTGATTAACATATCGATATTTGGTGATCACGGCGTGATCCCTTTTTACAATGTGCTTGATGACGATGATCAGCCAATACGCACCATGGCCGATTACATGGCAGATCAGGTCGAGGGACATCTGGAAAAAAACCACACAATGGAAGGGTTTTCCCCGACACCAGCGATGTTTGAACCAGCACAAGGTAGTTGGGTACCGGCTAGTGGTATGTATCCTGTCGCTTGGGCCCAAAAAGAGCATTGCCAAACGCGCGGCTGTGATTTTGCCTTGATGCTAGGCGATAATATTTATCCCGATGGAGCAACCCTTGGAGCAGATGGCGTGACCGATGCTCGCCGTTTTAAAGAAATGCTCCATCAACCTTATGGCAATTTTGGTGCCGGAACCCCCAATTTTACCATCTATTCTATGCTGGGTAATCATGACTGGCGTGTCTCGCGCGAGGCGGCGGTCGCGCAAATGGAATATCTGCAGCAACATCCCAATTTTTACATGCCAGATTTGTTTTACAAAGTGTCACCTCCCGGTTTTGAGGGTGAGGTAGAAATTTTTGTGATCGATACCGAAATGCTGCTGGCTAGCGGCGTTGTTAAAGAAGAAAAAGTCGATGTTGATGGTAATGAACTCGATAGTGGTCATTATGAAACATGGCCGGATCACATAAAATTAAAAACACCTGAAGAAAAACGTATGCTCGAGTGGCTAGAAACGTCGCTGAAAAATTCTAAAGCGCGTTGGAAAATTGTTGCCGGCCATCACGCACTTTGGTCGGGCGGTGGCAGTAAGTTCGAAAAGGCGCGAACTCTGCGTAAGTTATTTATGCCTACCTTATGTCGTTATGCAGATGCTTATTTCAATGGTGATGACCATACCTTGGAGGCCTGGACTGATGATTGTGTGGGTGTAACTGATGCCCTTAGCCCGCCTTTGCCCCTCATGACTTCAGGAGCAGCGGGCAAGCAACGTAATATCCATCCAGCATTGATCAAAAAACAGCAACAAAACTATCCTGGCGTCACCAGCCTGTTCTCAAAAGGACAAGCCTTTGGATTTATACATGCTCAAATTAAAGGTGAAGAATTGCGAGTCCAAATCCTTACTACGCCAAACGATTTGAGCGGCAGACCCATAGTTGAAGCTGAATTTACCTTCCCCCGCCGTACAACGAATTAACAGTTTCGTTGCCAAACCTCCAATGACCTCACTGGCTTACTCAAGCCAGTGAGGTCATCGGTTTTAACTAGTATTAATGAATGCTCATTATGTGTTGTGAACGGTAAAATCAGAAGTAATTTTTCATAGATCAGGCAGCTCTCATAACCTTCAACAATATGTTTTGAATAATTAGACCATTACACTTTGCTCTTCACCTACGACAATCGAGCTTAATCTATACAAAACCAGTCTCGGAATTTAATTTCTAATTTATTATAATTTGAACTAAAAATTCTATTTGGTAGAATAACTTCATCAACAACATATTTAAAAGCGAATGCATGCACAATTTATATACAAATAAAACTCCGGCAATGTCCTTTCCTGAGAGAGTTTTAGGCTTTATGTTGAGTACTTTAATATTTGTTTGTTGCCTGACATTGTCTTTTTCAGCCACATCCAATGATGAGATGAGTGCATTAGGTAAAATGGTTTTTTTTGACCCAAAATTATCAACCCCAGTTGGTCAATCCTGCGCTAGTTGCCATAAGCCAGACAAAGGGTATGCGGATAATCAGATTGTAGCTGCTGGTGCCAATCCAATATTGTTTGGCAACCGGAATGTACCGAGTATCAGTTATGTTAGTTTTACCCCCAAATGGCACTTTAATTCTGAAGATGGAACCTGGATTGGAGGATTCTTCTGGGATGGTCGCTCCCTTACGTTGCATGAGCAAGCTGCGGGGCCACTCCTTAGTCCACTGGAAATGGGCAACCAAACAAAGTCTGATGTAGTTAATAAGGTTAAAAAGGCTGCCTATGCCCCACATTTTACAAAATTATTTGGCGCTGATATTTGGACCGATAGTAATCGAGCCTTTGAGGCTATTCTTGAGACTCTAGTAAAATTTCAGTCTAGCAAAGCATTCGCCCCTAGGTTTAGCTCAAAATATGATGCTTATTTACGTAAAAAAGTAGAGCTTAGTTCACAGGAAAAAAGAGGCCTCAAAATATTTGAGGATGAAGATAAAGGAAATTGTGCCGCTTGCCACCCAAGTCAAATTAATGAACAGGGAGAATGGCCTCTATTCACTGATTTTTCATATGACAACCTAGGAGTGCCAAGACTGTTGAGTTCACCTTTTCTCAATATGGAAGAACGTTACAACCCCGCTGGAAAAAATTACATTGATAATGGATTAGCTGACAATCCAAATATCCAAACCCCCACGATACAGCGAGGTAAATTTAAAGTGCCTACATTACGCAATATCGCCTTAACGGCTCCCTATATGCACAATGGTGTAGTCACGACCTTATTCGAGGTACTGGAGTATTACAATTCGAGAGATGTTGATTCTAAATGGGGCAGTCCTGAGGTCGCTGAAAACGTTAATAATGAAGAACTAGGTGATTTAAAACTAACCACCCAAGATATTGAAGACTTGGAAGCTTTTCTCAACACCCTAACAGATGATTGGCAGGCAGCTTCCTAGAATAACTAACTGTTGTAGCTACCTTGTTAACACAAGCTATTCAATAAAGAATGTCAGGGTTTCCCAATTTAACTGGATTATTTCGATAATTCTGCCAATAAAAACACTGCAAAAGTAATATTCCTATTATTCTTTACGGTTCTTTTGGTAACCTGCAGGAACACATTAGTGAATTAAGTTTTAACTAATTGGCGACTAATCAAAAATTAGCACTTTTAATCCTAAAAACATAATAATGCTTATGACTCCTTTGTCGGATTTCTTGTAGTCAGCATAACGGAAGAAAAGGTCCGCTTTTCTTTGCAGTCATGAGCCAGTAAGAAATTATATTACTCAGTTTGATACGTTAATTCTCACTTACATCATATGTTGGCTCTTGCCTGGGCCAAAATAATACCGAAGAATTGAATTAAATATGAAGGGTGTTGAGGATGCTTGTTTCAATTGCCACTAATCAGCTTATTGAAACAAATCTACCCTAGCGGAACATCAACTAGGGTAGATTGGAAGTAGGCTCATTCAAGTCACAGAGCCGGTTTTATTAACGTTTAGGAAGTGCAACCTCAGCATACTTATTCATGCCTGATCCACCCATGGAACCGGCGTCATAAATATAACCGTATACAGCACCCTGATCTGTTTTCTTGATAAGGTTACCGCGCACCCATAGTGCATTTACACCATCAACCTGAAGGCTCGGCTCACTCCATGTATTTTCGTTGCGATAGGTATGGAATATGCGACCAGTGTCTTGTTCAATAAATACAACATGTACACTGGAACCATACCCGATGGCATCGGCACCGACTTGTTCAGAATCGGCAGCATTTTGTACAACGGATCGACGGGTTACTTGTATTGCTTTGGAAAGCTTACCTTTAGCATCGCCAAGACGCTCCCACAACTCTCCATTACTCAGCCGATAAATAATGCTTACCATATCCAATTCATCTAAATAGACCAGAGGGAGTATGGAACCAGCATCTTCGACTTCGGTGCCTAAACCAGAGGCCACTAATGTGCGCTCTGTTAACTGACCATTGGCTAAAATCTGTAGATACCAAGCGCTGCCATCGATGCTGGTATACGCAAGATGCACAACATCGTTTTTGCTACGCACCACCACCGGACCAGAAAGATCCCCTGCGAGCTCTTGGTCAATAATGGTTTCTTCACTCCACTGACCTTCAGGTGAGCGAATTTTGAATAGAATTTTTTGCAGATTACCGTATACGCCCACAACACTGCCGTCAGACCTTACGGCAAGATCAGAAACCTGTACTGGGGGTTCTTGAGGGGACGCCAGTTTTTCGTCGGTAATGGCCCATGTATCAGGGTGAGTGGGATGATCAGACGTACGGAAAACGTGGTAAAAAACATGATCAGATGTTTGATGTAGGGTGTGGATCTTGTAGTCGTCATGAGTCGATGAAACTCCTTCCAAATCGCCTGTTTGAGGGCGGTTAGTGCCATCTAGCTCCCGCCAAGTTTTACCACCATCAGTTGATTTTACTGTCATCATCATATTGTCTGTTTCTGAGGGTTCCATCAAAAAGTATAGATCGCCATTGGCTGCTTCCCATGGACCAATGCGCACTGGAGTTTCAACAAATGTGCCTCCCAAATGGCCTGCGGGTACGTTCACCGTTACCAAGGGGTTTTGTTTGGCTTGCAAAGGCTTACCTTGACTATCAACCATTCTGAACTCAAAGGTATCCCCTGTTTCATTCAAAAGGGCGTCGTCTGAGATGCGGCGGATCACAATAGGGAATTCCCACTCGCTTTGAGCCGAAGAAGCAACCCACTCTGGGGATATAGGAGCATAATCGATGGCCGAACCTCCGGTAAATGGCAGCATCGATGCTTGTAAAATATCCTGAGTTGGATCACCGTAATCGAAGACGTGGCTAGACATGATACTTACTCTGGGGGAGCGTGCTTCGCCCGCGATTTCAAATTCTTCGAATTCAACAGTGCTTTTTGCCGGAAGGTAAATGCCTAACAATGAACTAGGAATGTTGTTCCCCACATCTTCAGTAAATTCTATCCCTTGAATGTAATCATCCCATTCATATTCGACAGTGACCTCAGAGCCTTGCATTACCACTTTAACTTCAATCCATTGATTTGATTTTACGTAAACTTCGCGGCTCGACACTGTGGACTCTTCATCCTTGTGTATGCGCACAATCTTAATGGCACCATTGGCTATCACATCGACACGATAGTAATTTTCTGCATCCACATAACCAAATACTATGCCGGCTTGCGAAGCCTCAGGTAAACGCATAACGGCTGCAAATTCTTCCGCCTCCCAGTGGATTTTGTATTGACCTAAGGCGAGCAATGGACTTTCTTGCGTAGCAACTCGCAGGAATCCCTCCCCATTCTCCATCGGCAGAGACATAACCGCTTCGCTACCTTGAATGAAACGCCATCGGTCTGTAAGGTTTAAATTCGATGAAGTTGAAAAATCTAGTAAGTGTTTTTTGATAGGGTAGGGGAAATCCTCAGCAGTCAATGGCTCCCAGGAGGTTTTGTTGCGACGATACTGCAAGCCGAATTGTTGTTCAGATTGCGATGAGCCCTCGACTTCAAAACGCAATCTGAATGGTTGGTCGGCCTGCACAACGGTTGCTTTATTGAGGTCAGTAGCCCAACCTTTAGCCGAATTCAGTGGCGCATTAAAATCAGAGCGAATACGAAAAGCAGTCTGTTGAAGGTTTTCCAATGTATCAGTCGTATCGGTTTTGTTTTTATTAGGATTGGAACAGCCTACAACTAACAGCAAAGTGGCTGCGAAAGTTAAGAACGATATAAAACTGACGTTCTTTCGAATTGAAAAATGATGTTTTAATCTATTAAGCCTTAAAGCGATTAAATAATTACTCATGATGAGCTCCTGTTCAAGAGGGTTCTGGTGACTATTTGGGTTCAATAAAGAAATTGATAGGTGTAAGACCAAGTTCTACACCCTCAATTTTGAGATCTATTTCCTGGTCATATCTTTAGTATCGACTGGTAAGTTGAGCTTGCTTGCAATATCGCGCCACGCGACATATTTAAAGTTACTGTTTTCACGAGCATCGTCGGCACTGGGTTTGGGGCCTTTATTTTGACCGTCTTGCATGACCAACATACCCTGATCAAATCTGCCACCTAGGTTAACGTTAACCACCATCATGCCATCGGTTTCATTCACGCCATCGATTTCTCCATCGGCTACCGTGAAAGAATTAACAAATTGGTTATCACCATCGCGGTCATAGACAGCTACGGTATTGTTACCCTGACTTGAGGCCAGCAAATATCCTTTGCCATTGCCGCCGTCATAAATCGTTAATCCTTCAGCATCGGCTAATAGCTTGTCGCTGCCATAACCGGGATCTTTAGCGAAATCTAATTTACAAATGTATTCTTCTTCACCAGCATCCCAGGTGCGACTATAAGGTACGCCATATTTTTTTACTTTAGCAACCAGTTGCCATTCTTGGCTGTTTGCGGGGTTTTTTAAGTCGGCTTTCCAAATACCAACATCTTCTTGGGCTAAATATAAAAATCCATGAGCTGTGTCGGCAACCATGCCTTCAAAGTGTGGAGCTTCGCCATCGTCGTCTGCACAAGGTGTCCAAACTTTGCCGTTGGGTAGGGTAAACAGGGATGGAAAATTCATTCTAGTCATGGAGCGATAATTAACTTTACCTTTTCCATCATCAAACAATTCCAACTGTTCGATAGCTGTGGTGCTGTTTTGACTAACAAAAGCCATGCTCTTGTCGGTTTTAACAGCGGCTAATCCATAGGCGGTTAAACCTTCATTGATTTCATCTTGGTTAGTGGCAAAAATTAAGGGACCGTTCGCGGCTGTTACATCCACTAAACGTGTGCCTTTGGCGTCAGAGACTATGCTGTAAATCGCTAATTTGTCGAGACCACGGTCAGAAACCACCACGATATCGGTATTTTTACCATTGAGTTTGAAATCATAAATGATGTCGGCGTTGTTAAAACGGCCACCTTTGTTGTCGCATTCTGCTTGGGTATCTGCGCAGGCTGGAGCGGGTGCTGGTGGCACAAACTGAATTAATTTACCGGCCAAATCGTAAACATCTAAGCCGCCTTTTTTCAAGGTTGTAACCACTATGCTTTTTGCTTTGTTAGTGGGGTGGATCCAAATTGCCGGATCATCCACATCGGTAAAGTTACCTTGGGCATCGGCAAAATGCGAACGGGTTTCTAACACCGGAGAGACGCTTAGTACTGAATTTTGCGCCGTTGCATAGAAAGATCCCATAAGACCGATGGCGATGAGTGATAAAGAAAGCTTGTTGATATTTTTCATTTTTGTACTCCTGAGTTATGTTGTGCTGTTAGCATAAACTAAGGTGTTTAACCGCTAGCTTTGCAAAACATTAAACAATGTTAATGTTGTGCAAAGAGCGCAAAAAACGCGAAAAACACGGTTACTGCCTGGCATCATTAAGTGGGAGAAACAGCGTTTTATTTGAGCTCAAAGCCAGCTTGACTGGCAAAACCGTGCAAATTTTTAAAACCTAATTTGGCATACGTTAAGGGATGAGCAATGGAGGGATCTTGTTCGGCTTCAACTACCACCCACGCGCTGTAGTCCACCGTTTTGAGGGCTTTAAATATGGCGAGATAGTCAATTGAGCCATCACCAGGCACGGTAAATACCCCATTGAGTACCGAATCTAAAAAGCTTAAATCACGATTTTTAGCGTCTTTTAAGACAGAGGCGCGTATATCTTTAGCGTGGACATGCACAATACGTTGACCATGTTTGGCAATCACTGTTAAAGGATCGCCGCCCGCATAGGTTAGGTGACCGCTATCGAGTAATAAGCCCAAAGAATCACCGGTGTGCTGCATTAATAAATCAATATCCTCTGCGCTTTCTATTACCGTACCCATGTGATGATGGTAGGCCAATTGCACACCTTGGCTCAGACAGTAGTCAGCCACTTGAGTGAGATTGCGACCAAAAGTCACCCAATCTTCACTACGCATTTTAGGGCGTCTTGATACTGGAGTATTTTGCTCGCCGTGTACACAGCCCGTGACTTCACAATAAACCATGACCTTTGCGCCACCTTTTTTAAGCAACTGCAGGTGATTTTCAATGGCCGCGATTTCATCTGCCACACTGTGGGTTAGCAATAAACCACTATACCAACCTGAAACAAGCGCTAAGTCGTGTTTAGCCAAGACTGCATTCAGCGCTTCACTCTGACGAGGAAACTTATTACCCAGTTCAAAACCCGCATAACCTGCCTCGCGACCTTCACTCAAACATTGCTCTAGTGAGGTTTCGGCGCCTAAAGAGGGCAGATCGTCATTGGTCCAAGTCAAAGGGTTAATACCAATTTGTAGTGTCATAATGTTTAATCCAAAGAAATGGAGCGTGCCATGCTGCACGCTCGGGTGATATCAATAGGGTTGTTTGTGTTTAGCGGCTTGGTACTGCTGTTGTGCGTCATTGACTTTGTCGCTATTCGACACTTCTGGAATAGCAACATCCCACCAAGATTCACCATTGTCAGTGGTAATATAGGGGTCAGTATCTATGGCGATCAAATAACTTGTGTCTGCCGCTTTGGCGCGGATTAAGGCTTGTTCTAAATGAGTGATGCCAGTGACAGATTCGGCTTGAGCGCCCATGGCTCTGGCATGAGCGGCAAAATCCAACTTAGGCGCAGGTTTATTGTTGCTATAACAATTTTCTAGCAGATTATTAAAAGGCGCGTTACCCGTGGCCATTTGTAAGCGGTTAATACAGCCAAATCCGCGATTATCTAATACCACCACGATGATTTTACACCCCATCATCACCGAGGTGGCGAGTTCTGAGTTCATCATCATATAAGAGCCGTCGCCGACCACCACGATAACATCGCGCTCAGGATTGGCCATTTTGACCCCTAAACCACCGGCGATTTCATAACCCATACAGGAAAAACCGTATTCGACGTGGTAACTGCTAATGTCGTCACAACGCCATAATTTATGTAACTCGCCCGGTAAACCGCCAGCGGCACACACCACCACATCGCTAGCGGCAGATTGACGTTTAATCGCGCCTAATACTTGGGCATCACTGGGTAATTGAGCATCACTGGCTTCAGTAGCATCTTGATAAATGTTGTGCCACTGTTGATTTAGTTCAGCGATTTTAGTCAGCCATGCTGGGCTGGATTGCCAATTTTGTGTCAGCGCATTATCCACGGCTTGGATGGCCAAAACGGCGTCGGTTTGTAAGGCCATCGCACCATGTTTAGTAGCGTCAAAATGACCGACGTTAATTTGAATTAAGCGCACATCGGGACGATTAAATAAGGTACGTGATTCGGTAGTAAAATCTTGCAAACGACTACCAATAGCAATAATCACATCGGCCTCTGCTGCCAAAGCATTGGCGGCTGTTGTGCCGGTCACACCAATGGCACCAACGGCCATAGGATGTTGCCAATGCAGACTGCCTTTACCTGCTTGGGTTTCTGCTACAGGAATATGGTGGCGCTGGGCAAAATCACTGAGTACTTGGGTGGCTAATGAGTACTGAACTCCGCCTCCCGCGATGATAAGAGGGCGCGATGCTTGTTGCAGCAACTCAACTACCTTAGCCAGTTCCGCCGGATCAATACCTGGACGACGAATACGATGAATTTGTTTGTCGAAAAAACTGCTGGGGTAGTCAAAAGCTTCGGATTGCACATCTTGCGGAAAGGCTAAAGTGACTGGGCCACAATCCACCGGATCCAACAAGGTGCGCATGGCCATAGGCAGACTATTAATTAACTGCTCAGGACGGCTAATGCGATCAAAATAACGGCTGACCGGTTTAAAACAATCATTGACTGAAATTGTGGGATCAGCAAAACATTCAATTTGTTGTAAGACCGGATCGGGACGGCGATTAGCAAAGTTGTCACCGGGTACAAACAATACGGGTAGGCGGTTGGCATGGGCCAAGCCAGCCGCAGTAACCATATTGGCTGCACCGGGTCCGATAGACGTAGTGCAGACCATCATTTTTCGACGTTTATGTTGTTTCGCAAACGCGATGGCACTATGGGCCATACCTTGTTCGTTATGGGCGCGATACGTGGGAAAGGTAGCACCTTGCTGGTACAGGGCTTCACCTATACCTGATACATTGCCATGGCCAAATATGGCAAAGGCACCGGCAAAAATGGCTTCTATTTTACCATCCGTTTCTAAATACTGTTGACTTAGATAACGGAACATCGCTTGAGAAGCGGTTAAACGTAGTGTACTCATCAATTTTTCCTTTATGCTTTTCTGCTGTGCCAAGCATTAACTAGTCGTAAATAGTTTTGTTCGATTTGCTGGATAAATTGCAAATCGTCAATCTCATTTTTGAACCAGGCTTTACTGGGATCACTAAAGATGGTTCTACCTACCGCAAAGCCTTTGCAGATAGGGAAGTTGGCACTGTCTCTAAAACCTTGTTCGAGCGACTCCATTGGGGCATCTAATCCTAATAAAATCACACCGCGGCAATGAGGAGAGCGTTGTTCTATTAGTTTAGTAATCGTTTGCCATCCTTTAACACTCGGAGCAGGCAGCTTCCACCAGTCTGGTTTAATACCCAGATTATACAAGCGTTGCATAACCAGGCTGACATTGAGCTCGTTGGCCGGCATATCTGCTGGTGGAATAATTTCTAACAGCAATTCGTGGCCACTCAAACAACAGGATTGATATAGCTCCATGAGCTTTTTTTCTTGTGCAAGGCGCAGTTCAGCTGGGTCGTGGGGATGAAAATAAACTAAGCACTTAACGATTTGTTCGATGGGCCAAGTAACCAAACGCGAACCAATAGTGCCAGGGCCTTCAAATTCAAGTGGGCGTGAAGACGGTAATTCTACCGGTCGACCAATCCACAATTTTTGACCAGTGACTTTATTTAACGCGCCTTGTCCATAGGTATCATCAATTAATACCCCGGCTTGGTAGTGAAAGTCTGGGTGTTTAGTCGTTTGCTCAACAGCACGCACCAATAACAGTTTTAAGTTATCAATTCGCGCTGGATCGGCATTGAGCTCTCTGGCCATATCATAAAATTGTTTACGATGATCAAAGGCAAACACACATAACTCTTTCCACACGGCAGGTTTGCGGGTGGTGACACGATGTAAATAATTGATTTCGCTGTCGAGATCGGGACGTAACACACTGTGCTGGCGAGCCAAATAGTTATCCAGCTCTTCCATGGATGGAATTGCAGGGGCACAGGCAAGGCGTGATACCACCAAAGCGCCACAGGCATTGGCGTAATCACAGCATTTTTCGTAACTTTCATTACGTAACCAACCACGTAAAAAACCACTCATAAAGGCATCACCTGCACCAAGTACATTTAATACTTCAATCTTGACTCCGTAACGAGTAAAACCCTGATCCAAACTGACTGGAATGTCTTTATCAAACACCGAGCAACCCAAAGCGCCACGTTTAACCACGATTTCAGCTTTAGTGACACTACGGATTTTCTTTAAACACGCTATGGTATTGGTGCTGCCTCCAGCGATATGAATTTCTTCTTCCGTGCCTACAATCAGATCACATAAGGGCAAAATAGATAACAAATGTTGAGTGACCGACTCATTGGAGACAAAACGTTTTTCGCCCTGATCCAAGCTGGTTAAACCCCACAGTACCGGACGGTAATCTATATCCAATACGACTTTGGTGCCGGCCTTACGGGCATATTCAATGGCCTTAAGGCTGGTGGCATTCACTTGTTTAGTGGAAAAATGCGTGCCTGTAATCAGCAGTGATTTACTCGAGGCGATATAATCGTAGTCAAAATCACTGCTATCAACCGCCATGTCGGCGCAGTCATTACGATAAAAAATGAGAGGAAAACTCTCGTTATCTTTAATGGAAAGTAACACTAAGGCGGTCAGTCTTTGGGGATCGGTCACCAGATGACTCACATCACAACCCACTTCTTGCAGTTCTTCACGGACAAAGCGACCCATATGGTCATTACCAACACGAGTCAGCATGGAGGATTTTAAACCAAGACGAGCGGTACCAAAGGCAATATTGCAAGATGAACCGCCAAGTGATTTACGAAAAGAAGAGACATCCTCTAAGCGACTGCCAATTTGATCGCCATATAAATCCACCGCGGCGCGGCCCAGACATATCACGTCAAATTTATGTGTATTACTCATGTTTTAAAATCTCCTTTAGATAACTCAACTCGTTAGGTGGGTATAACTGCTGGTTGAATTAACCTTCAATTATGGTAATCCATTGGCCTAGGCGGTTGGATTCTTCAATAGCATCGATAACCAAATTGACTTTGTAGGCCGCTCTGAAATCAGGCCAAAGTGGCTGTTCATTGGCTATACCTTCAATTAAATCTCGGACTTCGACAATTTTTTGGTCGTTGTAACCCAGTCCATGTCCGGCTGAGATACAAAAGTTTTTATAATCAGGGTGTTCGGGACCCAGTAAGATGGTTTTAAATCCTTCTCGTGCGGTGTTGCCATCTGGAATAAAAAGGCGTAACTCTGCTAAACGTTCCTGATCAAAAACGATAGTGCCTTTGGTGCCCGTTACTTCATAAGTCAGGCCCATTTTACGTCCCCAAGCGATGCGGCTGGTTTCGATAGTGCCAATCGCGCCGTTGTTAAAACGTAACATGGCATGGGCCTGATCTTCATTTTCAACTGTTGCAAATTGACCGGGGCTATCTGCAATGGGGCGCTGTTGAATGACGGTTTGTAAGTCACCGTTGACTTGTGTGATATCGCCCACTAAAAATTGCGCCATATTAATAATGTGTGAACCCATGTCCCCCAAAGTACCTGAGCCGGAATAAGCTCGTTTTAAACGCCAACTCATAGGTATCAATGGACTCGCTAAGTAGTCTTCGTTGTGAGTGCCACGAAAATGCACCACCTCACCAATTTCACCATTGGCAATGATTTGTTTGGCTAATTGACTGGCGGGATTTTTGGCGTAGTTAAAACCCACTAGAGTTTTCACTCCGGCTCGTTCAGCAGCGAGGGTCATTTCTAGCGCATCTTGGCCATTAAGGGCTAAGGGTTTTTCTGAATAAACATGTTTACCCGCGGCGATAGCAGCAAGTGCCATGGGTTTATGCAAATAGTTGGGGGAACAAATATCCACCACGTCCACATTGGCATCGTTAACCAGTTCTAACCAATCTCCAGTTGAACGTTTGAATCCAAGTTCAGCGGCCTTTTTGGCGGCTAATGCGGGATTGATCTCGGCTAACATTTCGCAACTAATATTGGCACTTAAAGGGAAAACCGCCGGCGCAGAATGTAAAGCAATGGCATGGGCTTTGCCCATATAACCTGTGCCGATAAGGCCGATACGAATGGTTTTCATATGCTTCCCTGTTGCTTGCTTATGCGTCATCATAGTTGTGCTTGATCTTGTTGAGTGGTGTGAGCGTCGTTATAAGAAAATTCCGCTAACTCCTGTTCTAACTCAGCGAGTTCGCTGCCACCAGACATCATTTCTAATACTTGTTCACGAGAAACGCTGGATTTAGCAAAGCTACCCAAGGTGCGACCGCGTTTTAATAAGGTAAATTGATCAGCAACCGGGTAAGCATGATGAATATTATGAGTAATAAAGATCACGGCTAAACCACGTTGTTTGGCGGTGGCGATGACTTTGAGCACTTTTGCCGACTGTTTAACACCCAGTGCGGCGGTAGGCTCATCCAATATCAATACCTTGGCACCAAAATAAATGGCTCGTGCTATGGCTAAACACTGTTTTTCACCACCAGATAAGGTTGCCACCGTTTGACTCGGGTCGCGCACTTGAATACCCATGTCGGCTAAACCTTTGAGGGCAATGTGATCTGCAGTTTTAAGGTCAAAATAGGCAAATGGCCCCCAGCCTTTAGTGATCTCTCGACCAAGAAAAAAGTTGCGGGTAATACTCATTAGCGGCACTAAAGCCAGATCTTGGTAGACAGTGGCGATGCCCAAATCTAAGGCTTGTTTAGGTGAGCGCAGCACCGTAGCTTGGCCATCAATCAATAAGTGACCACTACTAGGGCGATGCACGCCTGCTAGGGTTTTGATCAATGTTGACTTGCCAGCACCATTATCACCGAGCAAACAATGCACTTGGCCAGGCATGATCTGAATATTAATGCCCTGCAACGCGACCACCGAGCCAAAGTAGCGACTTAGGTTTTGCAATTCGATAATAGGCTTAGTCATGTCCGTTATCTCCTTAACTATGCTGACTAATGCGCTGGCGAATGAAATTGTTAAATAACACCGCCGCCAACAACATGGAGCCGAGAAAAACCCGAAACCAGTCAGAGTTAATACCTGAAAAAAACAGACCTATTTGCACTACCCCAAAAATAAGAGCGCCACATAAGGCACCTAATACTGAGCCGTATCCACCGGTTAATAAGGTACCGCCAATAACCACGGCGATGATGGCTTCAAATTCTTTTAATACGCCTCTATCTGCTGCCGCTGAACCGTATTCTAATACTTGGCAACTGGCGTACAACGTGGCGCAAAAGGCGGTAAACATAAACAGTAGTATTTTGACTTTAGCAGTAGGAACACCCACATTTTTGGCGGCTTTTTCATCGCCTCCAGTGGCAAATATCCAATTGCCATAAGGGCTATACAACAAAATCCAAGTTGCAAACGCGGCTAACAACAAGCACCACAACACTATCATGGGAATCCCTGACACCAGTGGCGAACCGTCGGCATAGGTGGCAAGTAAGTCGTGTTTGGAAAGCCAGATAAAAAAGTCTGAACCAAATTCTCCGCCAAATAATGGCGCGAGCCAGTCATCTTGTGCCACTTCACTCACACCACTGACAATGGTTTTATTGGTAAATAGAATGGACAGGGCAATCGTTAAGCCGCGCAAAATAAACAAAAAGGCGAGTGACACAATAAAAGACGGTAAGCCAGTACGAACTACCGTATAACCAATCAACGCACCTAATGCTAAGGATGTGATGAAGGCCAAAAATATACTGGCCCACACTGGCCAGCCCCAATAAAGTGCGGGTATAGCTATTACCATTCCGGCAAAACCAATCATCGAACCTATGGATAAATCAAATTCACCGGCAATCATTAATAGGCAAGCGCCTATGGCCAGTACCGCGAGTTGTGCTGACACCGTGGTCCAATTCAAAATGCCATCGGCGGCAAACATGCCGCTGTCATTGGCGAGCATGGCAAAGATGGCAAACACTAAAATAACCCCCGCCAAGGCACCAAAGTCTGGACGTAACAGCAATTTTTGTAATACAGACTGGGCTCTGATGCGTTCATCATAGAGGGGCTGTACTGTGTTATTAACACTACTGTTGGTTATTGGCATAGACAGTTCTTCATACTTCCGCTGGCTGAAAAGTTAAAACGGTATCTGGTTATTCAGCACTTTGTTTATTCCAAAGGACGCTTGCGCAGGCTAAGTGCCCTAGTTGGAAATGTTAAAATGCTGTTTCAATGGTGATAATTTAGAATAAATTTTCCAAATAAACAATATGTGAAATGAATAATTTGTTATTGGATACACAAATAAACGCAGTTTTAAGTCGTTTAATGTGAATAAAACTTATAAATATCAGTGCATTACATTTAAAGAATGACTGGAATATATATTCTAAAAATAATTCATTTCAAGCAAAAAAGAGCACAGCCAACAAATGTCGCTCTCCTCTTGGGGTAAAAATATCCCTTAGATTAACAATTATTAATCTTGCGCAAAGGCCCTGATTACCTACCACCTTGCATACTTTGGTTAATTAAAGTGATAACTAACAAGGGTAAGTATGAAATATTCAGCATTTTGGGGATGTGCTTTGTTGTTTAGTACTGGTGCCATGTGTGTCAGCCCCGCACTTACTTTGCCTCAGACGGTTGAGCCTATCGTTGTGGATGGTTTACTTGATGACAGCGCATGGCAAAATGCGCCAATGACTACCCTTGATTATGAAACTAACCCTAGTAATAACCTGGCGGCTCAGGTGAAAACCCAAGTGCAGTTACTGGCTGACAGCGAGAATATTTATGTAGCCTTTATTGCCCACGATCCGCAGCCAAGTGCTATTCGCGCCTTTATGCGCGACAGGGATCAGGGTTTTAATGATGATAGGGTGATATTTAGTTTAGATACTTATGCTACTGCTGAGTTTGCTCTGCGTTTTTCGGTGAATGCTGTGGGGGTACAAATTGATGAAATCCGTAACGAAGCAAATGATGAAGAGTTAAGTCAATGGGATGCCACCTGGCAATCCACGGGGCGCATTACTGAATTTGGTTATGTGGTTGAAATGGCCATTCCCCTGCATGCCGTGAGATTTCCCGATCGCTTGGAGCAACAATGGCGCATAAATTTAGAAAGGCTGTATCCACGTCAACAACCTTATTTACTCGCACTTAACCCCAGAGACAGAAATGCCAGCTGTGAGATTTGTCAGTATTCTGTGCTCAATGCTTTAATTGAGCCAGCTGCTAAACCTAATTTGACTATTACACCTACCATGTTGTTTAGCCAAGTTGAGCAATATGCCTATCTGGATACCTTAGCTGATAAACAACAATCTCAGCAGTTAGGTGTGGATTTACATTGGGGCGTAACACCAAATATTTCTCTTAATGCCACCTTAAATCCGGATTTTTCTCAGGTGGAATCGGATGCGGCAAATTTAGATATTAATCAAAAATTCAACATTAAACTGGATGAAAAAAGAAACTTCTTTTTAGAAGGCGCTGATTTTTTTAGCACCAATATGGACTTAGTGCATTCTCGCACCATAGTTGATCCTGACTACGGCCTTAAACTGACAGGCAAGATAGAACAACATACTTTTGCTATTTTGAGCGCCAATGATCAACAAAGCAATTTGATTTTACCCAGTTCTCAAAACTCAGAGATTGAAGCCTTGCTGCAAGACGGACGTGATGTGAGTAATCGCTCGTTATTAATGCGTTATCAACAACAAATGGCAAATGGCTTAAGCCTTGGAACCTTATTAACTGATCGACGCAGTGAAGATGGAGATTATAAAAATCAGGTATTGAGTATTGATGGTATGTGGCAGTTGAATGCCAGTGATCGGCTGTATGGGCAAATTATGCGAAGTACAACTGAATATCCTGAGGAATTTCAGGCAGAGTTTGTGCAAACGGCTGAGTTGAGTGATATGGCTTATTTGTTAAAATATGAGCGTGAGACCCAAAATTGGTTTCATCATGCCGAGTTTGAAGAAATTGGTCAGGACTTTCGGGCAGATTCCGGATTTATCACCCGTGCAGGTTATCGTAACTATAAAGTGAAAAGTGGCCATTATTGGTATGGCGTTGATGCCAATTGGTGGTCAAAAATAGAATGGAATTTTGATTATGAGCTTACTGTCGACGAACAGGGCCAACTACTTGAACGTCAACTCGAAAGCGAGTTTGAAATAAAAGGGCCGTGGCAATCTGCCTTAGAACTGTCAGCGGGCACAGGAGATGAGGTGTTTGATGGCGTCGAGTATGGCTTGAACAGCTATTCACTTGAATTTTCAACTCAACCTTTTTCCGGGGTGGAACTTGGTGCAAGTTTTGAGTGGGGGGATGACATAGATAGAGATAACGCCAGGCCAGCTAAAAAACTTGAATCTTCGCTATCGGCCGCCCTTAATCTTGGTCAGCATATTTTACTGGTAGCGACGCTTGAGCAGGAGACCTTAGACGTGGCTGGTGGCCAATTATTCAGCGCTAAGGCCCAAGACGTGCGCTTGAGTTATCAATTTAACAATAACAACAGTATTGGCTTAACCTATATTGCTGAAGCGGTTGATAGAGATACTGCTTTGTATCTGCAAGCTGAACAACAACGGGAACGGGAAGATAGTTTTAAACTAGTTTATTCCTATAAATTAAGCCCACAAACCCTGTTTATTGCTGGCTTTACTCATGGTCGCCTAGACAATGACGAAACTAAAGTTCAGGTTGACGATAGCCGCGCGGTGTTTGCCAAACTGAGTTATGCATGGCAGTACTAATTCATAAAGAAGCTGAGAGCTGGTTTAACAAAGCAGGTAATTGTGACATGTGGTTAAAACATTTATCTTGTTGATTAAGGGGCTGGTTGGGCAAAAAACGTAGGGACTGCATGTTGGCCGCTTGAGCCGCTTGAATACCAACCAAACTGTCTTCAATGACAACACAGTGCTGAGGTAAAAAGCCCATTTCCTGGGCAGCGTGTAAAAACAGCGCAGGATCTGGTTTCCAAGCACCGACACTAAATGAACTATACAAACGATCAGCAAAAAAATGGCTTAATCCGGTCACACTCAAAGCATGACGAATTTTAGGAATGGGGCCGTTTGAGGCAATACAAAAAGTAAAGGGCAGCTCAGCAAGCATGGTGGCTACGCCAGGAAATGCTTGTAGCTGAGTAGTGAATAACTCCGCCACCCGTGCACGGTATTGTTGTTCAAAATCCGTGGCTAAAGTGATTTTTTTATTTTTTTTCAATATCCGCAAAAATGTCTAATAACTTAACTCCCCGATACAGCAGTACCAATTCATCGACACTTTCATCCACCTCTGGGATCAGATCAGATAGGCCTTGGCAGCATAAATATTCGCTATCTACTAAAGTGCCATCAACGTCAAAGATGACGAGTAAATCAGTCATGTTGTTACCTGTGTTTTTAATGATAAAAGAGCAGCCATTATGTTCTATTGCTATGCCATCAAATGAGCATGTTTAACAGGACTCAGCTTACTTAGTTTGCAATGAAAAGAGGCTGCCGTCTATTGACAGTGACTCGTCAATTTAAATATTATGGAAAATATATTCCATTTTGTTTTGATTTGGAATATTATTTTAAGTGTACTCGCTAGATATTACTCTACCTAAACTAGGCTCAAAGGTGTATGCCATGAATCTGCAAAATAAGCTCTTATTCGTCATGCTAACGTGTTTGCTCACTAGCGCTTTTGTGGCGACTGATGCCAATGCTAAGGGCGAGCGGTTTATTTTAATTAGCCATGCACCTGATTCAGATCCTTGGTGGAATACCATCAAAAACGCAGTTAAAGAAGCCAGTGAGCGTATGGACGTAAGTGTGTTGTATCGCAACCCTAGCACTGGGGATTTGGCTGATATGGCCAGAATTGTTGAGCAGGCAGTGGCCTCTAACCCGGACGGCATTATTGTCACTATTGCTGATTTTGATGTATTAAAAAATCCTTTAGAAAAGGCCACTAAAAAGGGCATTCCTTTAGTGACTATTAACTCAGGTACCCATCAGCAAAGTCAGGATCTTGGGGCCTTAATGCATATAGGGCAGCCCGAATATCAAGCAGGTTTTATGGCGGGTGAAAAAGCCAAACAAGCGGGGGTTAAACAATTTGTATGTGTGAACCACTATATTACTAATCCTTCTTCAGTGGAACGTTGTCAAGGTTATGCCGACGCACTAGGTGTTACCTTGGGAGGCAATATGCTCGATTCTTCTCAAGATCCCGGCCATATTGAAAAGAAAGTTCAAGCCTATTTGCGTAGTCATCCTGCGACCGACGGCATACTCACTTTAGGCCCGACCTCTGCCATCCCTGTTATTAATTTAGTAAACAAAATGCGCTTACAGACTCAAGTTCATTTCAGCACCTTTGATTTGAGTAATGAGATTACCAGCGCCATTAGCCAAGGCACCATTGACTTTGCCATCGATCAGCAACCCTACCTGCAAGGTTTTATGGCAGTGACCATTTTGGCCTTGAACATTCGTTACGGCATTGTACCAAGTAACGATATGTATTCAGGCCCCGCTTTTATTACTCAAAAGAATGTGGCGCAGGTGGAAAGTTTAGCCGGAACGGTACGTTGAATTATGCCGATTATTTGGAATGAGTGAGGCATTTTGTTTAGCAAAGTCAATTTTTGGAATGTATGTTTTATTTTAATCGTTTATATTTCAAAACTGTTTTAACAATGGAAATGAGTTAAATAATGACAAAAATAACCACAGTATCTTCTTTAGAAGAGTTAAATTCAGAAATTACCCAGAATTTTTCCAAACTAAGTAAGCGTTTACAACAGGTCGCTGAGTACGTATTAGAGAATCCAAATGGTATAGCATTTGGCACTGTGGTGATGATCGCCAAAGACGCCACTGTACATCCCTCAACTTTGATCCGTTTTGCCAATGCCTTTGGTTTTACCGGTTTTAGCGACATGCAGAAACTGTTTCAGAAGAAGTTATTACAAGAGTCATCCAGTTATGAAGATAGGATCAAATTAGTCCAAGATGACGCTAATTTAGATCAAAAAAATGCCACCAGTAAATTATTAGACCAATTTAGTCAGGCCAACAGTCATGCGCTAAATTATTTAAAAGACAATATCAATGCAGATGATTTAGAGCAGGCCAGAATGATCCTCTCTAAAGCCGACACTATTCATGTTAAGGCGGTACGTCGCTCTTTCCCCATCGCCAGTTATTTAGCCTATTTGCTCAATCACATCAATGTACGTTGTTATTTGTTAGATGGAGTAGGCGGCATGCATAAAGAGCAGGAGCATCTTATACGCAAAAACGATGCGGTGATTGTGATTAGCTTTCATCCCTATGCCAGCGAAACTCAATCAACAGTTGATGCGGCTATAGCAAAAGGTACCCCCATTATCTTGTTTACTGATAGCCCGCTTAGCCCTTTGAAAGAGCATGCGACTGTTTGTTTTACCGTCAAAGAAGCAGAAGTTTATTCATTCCGCTCACTTACGGCGACTATGTGTTTGGTGCAATCTTTGGCCATCAGTTTGGCCCATTAACAGAGGCTCGAGTCGCTCTTTTATTTCTTACACTACACTCGAGGTAACTTATGTCGTATTTACATCGCCGTCCCAGCCAAATGGATGATCAAGGCTGTATTCAGAAAATCACCCCACAATCAGCTAACTGGGAGTATGTAAGTTTTGAAGTTCATCAGTTGTCTGCTAATCAGAGCAAGAGCTTTACGACCGATGATCAAGAAACCTGCATGGTGATAGTCAGTGGATTGGTTGATGTGGCGACTGACACTGATGCTTGGTCAGGCCTGGGTGAACGCATGTCAGTATTTGAAAAAAAGGCACCTTATAGTTTATACACTCCGCCTGGCACACCGGTGAAGGTAACAGCGCTTACTGATGTAGAGATTGCCTTGTGTCGCGCTCCTGCTAGCGGTCGATTTCCCACACGTTTAATCAGACCAGAAGATTGCAGTTATGAACTGCGTGGTAGCGGCAGTAATCAGCGTCATGTGTGTAATATCCTGTTTGCTAATTTGGAAGCCGAAAAATTACTGGTAGTTGAAGTCATTACTCCTGACGGAAATTGGTCTAGTTATCCCCCCCACAAACATGACAGTGATAATTTACCTAACGAAAGCTCCTTGGAAGAAACCTATTTTCACAAACTCAATCCTCCCCAAGGCTTCGCGTTTCAGCGTGTCTATACCGATGATCGCAGTATTGACGAAGTCATTGCCGTTGAGCACAACAGTGTGGTGGAAGTTCCAGAGGGCTACCACCCAGTTGGAGTGCCCCACGGTTATGATTTGTATTATTTGAATGTGATGGCAGGACCAACACGTCAGTGGGTATTTAAAAATGATCCGGCCCATGAGTGGATTATCAACCAAAAAAAGTGAGGACAATTAATGATAAATTTTGCATTGTTAGGTGCAGGTCGTATTGGCAAAATGCACGCGGCTCTTATTGCGGCATCTCCACAAGCGCGCCTGAGTTATGTTTTTGATAGCCATAGCCCATCGGCGGTCGCCTTGGCTGAGAGCTATGGCGCTACCGTAGCCGAATCAGTTGATGTCATCCTGCAGGATCAGAGTATTGATGCCATTCTCATTGCCACCTCAACCGATACCCATGTGGGTTTTATTATTCAGGCTGCTAAAGCAGGCAAGGCTATTTTGTGCGAAAAACCCATCGATTTAAGCACTAAATTAGTCACTGATTGTTGGCAACAAATTAAAGACTGTAATGTGCCTATTCAAATTGGTTTTAATCGTCGTTTTGATCCCACTCACGCTACTTTGCAAGGTAAATTAACTGCTGGCGAGATAGGTGAATTACAACAGTTGATTATTACCAGTCGTGATCCCGATATTGCACCAGCGGAATACCTGCGTAATTCAGGCGGTATTTTTCGCGATATGATCATTCATGATTTTGATATGTTGCGTTTTATTACCGGTGAAGAAATAACCGAAGTGCATGCCATAGGTAGCACTTTAATCGATCCGAAACTGGCGCAATTTGGTGATGTTGACAGTGTTATGTTAACGCTAAAAACAGCCTCAGGTAAGTTATGCCATATTAACGGTTCACGCCGTTGTGTGTATGGCTATGATCAACGTATTGAAGCCTTTGGTGCTAATGGTATGTTGCAATCCACCAATCCATTACCTCATTCAGTGAGTATGTCGACGCCCCAAAATACGGCAAGCCACAGTCCTTTAAACCCGTTTTTTATTGAGCGTTATCAACAAGCTTATCAAGCTCAGTTAAGCAGTTTTATTAACTGTTTAATCAACAAAACTGCGCCATCTCCTTCATTTTTAGATGGTTTACGGGCACAACAATTAGCCGATGCCGCGCAGCAATCTTTAGACACAGGCTTACCGGTAAAACTAGCTTAAGTTTTACTAGCTGTTTAATCACAAACTAACCATTGTCCTTACTCCGTGAGTCAGGGTAATGGTTAGATAATTCCACCATTTCAGAAAATACATTCTATATTTTGTATTTATGGAATGTGTTCCTTTGTCATTTCCGTTATTCTTTATTATCTCATTAAAAATAAAAATCCTTTTAAAACAGTTGCTTAAGTTTATTTGTAAGTAATGTGTTATTTTTGTTAACGAAACGTACGTTCCAATGCTTGATAATGTGAAAAAAAAATTCTATATTGGATGGGTCAAATTTGCTAAAGCAAAGTGACAGGTGAAACAAAGACCGTATAGCTAAATAAAACTGGCGACTGCATTGGGTAGGGTAAGGCACTGACTAACAACATATAAGGCCTTGGTTAATGCATTAATAAGAGTCAGTTTCTAAAAATACTCAAAATTGAGATTAGAAGAGGGGACGCATAGTGAAAATTAAAAGCCTACCGAGTAAAACAACTTATTTAAGTAGTTGCATATCATTTATTTTATTGTCGGCTGTGGCGGGCAATATACAAGCGCAAGAACAAACAGCAGACGCTGCTGATGTTGAAAAAATTCAGGTGGTAGGTAGTCCGGTATTCCGTGACAGAACCTCAACTATTTCTCCTGCCTTGGCTTATGGTGTGGAGTTCTTCCAAACTTTTGAACCTACCTCTGTAGGTGACATGTTAAAGCGTACCCCTGGTATTTCTTTTAGTAGTGATGTTGGCGAATACGATGCGCCCCAAATGCGTGGTTTAGGCGCTGGTTATACCCAGATCTTAATTAATGGCCGCAAAGTACCTAGTAGTGGTTCAGATCGTGCGGTATTTGTTGATCGTATTCCGGCAGAGATGGTTAAAAGCATTGAAATTATTCGTAGTCCTAGTGCCGACCAAGATAGCCAAGGTGTGGGTGGTACCATCAACATCATCTTAAAAGATGGGGCTAGTTTTGAGGGTG
The DNA here is from genome assembly GCF_000314975.1 of Aliiglaciecola lipolytica E3. Classification (GTDB taxonomy): domain Bacteria; phylum Pseudomonadota; class Gammaproteobacteria; order Enterobacterales; family Alteromonadaceae; genus Aliiglaciecola; species Aliiglaciecola lipolytica. Next base: position 9,003 of record NZ_BAEN01000025.1, on the reverse strand, counting down.
GTAATGCCCGTTTAGGCCTACTACGTTTTGATGATGGTGAGTTACGCGGCAGTGGTGCCTTTGGTTACAGTGGTGACACTAATAATGCGGCATGGAATGTGTCGGCTAGTATGCAAGAGCGTTATGTTCCTAAATTAAAAATGGAGCGTCGTTTTGAGCCAGATGGTACACCAAAAGAAGTAGAGCAAGAAAATGACGTGCGAGACAGTGACGACGTGTCACTCAGTGCTAATTTGTCTTATGCCTTGAATGACACTTCTACCTTAGATCTATCTGCTAACTTCGTTTCTACTAGCCGGGAAGAAAACCAAACAGAAATCGTATGGGAAGTTGAAGATGGTGAATTTTCCTTGGATGGAATGGCCAAAGATGAAGTTGATATAGAAGAAGATTCGTACATTGTAGGTGCCGTTTTTTCTACCGAGTTGGGTAATGATACCTTGTGGGAGTCGTCGCTTAACTTTAGTCGCATTACCAGCGCCGAAGACGCTATCGCCTTTGAACGCGATAGTGAAAATGCCCCCTGGGAATATGACAAAATTGAAGATCTTGATACCACTGATTCAGAGATCTTATTTACTACCTTCATTAAACATGAGCTCAGTAATGGTATTGAATTAAAAACTGGACTGGATGCATCCCGTAAAAAACGTGATGAAATTTTAATTGAGTTTGCCGTGGATTCAGACACGGGTGTCATTGAAGAAATTGATCTAGAGCAACGTTATGAAGTAGAAGAAAAACGTTTAGACGGGTTTATTTTGGCGCAAATGGAGTTTGATGGAGACATGCAATTGGAAGTGGGTTTACGTGCCGAGCATACCAGCCGCTCGATGAGTAGCATGGCCATTAATACCGATACCTCAGAAACACAGATTAACCCATCTGCTCACTTTTCTAAGCGATTTGATAGTGACAATACCATGCGTATGAGTATTGCCAGAACCGTTCGCCGCCCTGACTTTAAACAGTTATCGCCGACAATTCAATATGATGAGCCAGAAGATGGCGATGCAAAACAAGGTAATCCTTATTTGAAAGACGAAGTATCTTTGGGCTTTGATATAGGTTATGAGCGCAGCCTAGCAGGGCGAGGCATCATTGGTCTTAACGCATTTTATCGCGATGTAACTGATGTCATTGAAGACGTGGGCGCGGGCACTGCGCCAGATGGTGGCATTCTGTTTTCTTACGACAATGCGGGTGATGGTAGCATTTGGGGTATAGAAATGGATTTGAACAAACCACTGTCGGACAACACGGGATTATTTGCCAACTTAACCTTACTTGATTCAAAAATTACCGATCAGTTTACTGGCAAAGAACGTCGTTTCCGTGATCAATCTAATTATATTTATAATTTTGGTGTGACACACAACATTCCTGATTGGAACACCAGTATGGGCTTTAGTTATCAAAAACAAGGCGATAGCTTGTCAGTCGACATCGACCGTGATGTGACTTTAAGTTACGACGGTAATCTAGAAGTCTTTGTTGAGAAACGATTTGGTGACAATTATGTATTACGTTTAACCGGAACTAACTTGTTGAACGCCCATAAAATTGAACGTTTTGACAATTACGCTGGTGATAGTGCCGCTGAAATTTTGGATAACCACATCAATAAAAACATTGATGAGTTAGAGACAGAAGATGAAAGTGCAAGTCGTATAGTAACGTTGACCTTTCGCGCATTTTTCTAAGCTAAATTTAATTTAAACAAAACCGGATGAATCATCCGGTTGAGTTTTGAACATGGAGTAAACCTGATGTGGTATAACATGTCATTAAAAAAACCATCTACCAAATCGTGGGCCTTTTCAATTATTGTAAGTAGTTTGGCCTTATCACTGTTGGCCTGTGGTAATGACAGCCCTACATTAGAGACAAAAGCGGCTAAAGTAGTTGCGCCAAGTGACAGTGTGTTAAATGTAGGTTTTATTGCCTTTGGTGATAGCGGTTACCACACCGATTATTTGAAAGAAAAACAATACAAACCTCAAATACCTGACAGGCAGGCCTTTATCAATGGAGAGCTTGAAGAGTGGTTGGAAGACGGTGGTGATCCGGCTAAATTTATTCCTTCTCCCAGTGTATTTATTCCCTCTGTAGAAAGTATGGTGGATGCCAGCGGCATGTATCCTGTGGCGAGCGCAATGAAGTCACACTGTAAAAAAGTAGATTGCCAGTTTTCAGTAATGTTAGGTGACAACATTTATCCCGACGGTGCCACCTTGGGCGTGGATGGTAAAGACGATTCAACACGTTTTGCTGACATATTTACCAAACCCTTTGGTGATATGGGTCAAGGCAATAAAGACTACCGAATTTATACAGCCCTAGGTAACCATGATTGGAATACCTCTAGAGAAGGCGCCATGGCTCAAGTTGATTTTATGGAAACGAATAAGCCTTTTTATATGGATGGTCTTTTCTACACAGTTAAACCACCTGCTGGCAAAGGTGAAATAGAAATATTTGTGATTGATACCGAAGTGATTTTAGCTGGTACAGATGTTAAGGATGCCAAACTAAATAAAGATGGCAGTGAAGTACCCACTGACGAGCTAGACGAAATGAACCCATGGTCTAAGCCACAAAATCCTGAAGAAAAAAATATGGTGGCTTGGTTAGATGACAAATTAAAAAACTCTACTGCTAAATGGAAATTTGTTATTGCCCATCACCCTATTTGGTCATCTGGTGGCAGTAAGTTTGAGCAAGCAAGAGTATTGAGAAAGCTGTTATTACCTTCAATGTGTCGTTATGCCGATATGTATTTTGTGGGTCATGAGCATTCTTTGGAATTGCATGAGGATAGTTGTGCGTCAGTAAGTGATGAAAATCAGCAATATCGTCCACTGTTACAAGTGCTTTCTGGGGCAGCAGCAAAACAAAGACCAGTTAATTTTAACTTTAAAGCATTTCAGGATAAAACTTATCCCGAAAATAATGCAATTTTTGTAAAGGGAATGATTTGGGGCTTCTCCCATATTCAGCTCGAGGGTGATAAGGCAACAATTTCTATGTTCAGCACACCTAACAATGAAACAGGTGAGGTGGTTGAGGAATTTAGCTATGAATATCAACGTCGTTCTCATATTGCTACAGTGAATTAAACCAATTTTGACGCATTATTCAGCAGCAGGTTACTTAGTATATGCTTGGGACCTGCTGGTATTTTTACCCATAATCTATACCCAATATCATAGGAGTTGTAGTTAGGCGGCAAAGAAACTCAGCCACAATCACAGAGCACGGGTGAGAGATAGAAGCCAACAACACTGCAATTTCAAGGTTCAAGGGTATGCACTATTATCAGGTTGTTAAATGAGAGTTATGCTGCAGGCATTTTTGAATTTTTTTCGCAGCGGAGTCGACCAGCCGGTTAATCCGAATTTAGACTACATCAATAGCCAATACCAACAACAGCGCCGCAATGTCATTGTGATCATTACGGTGTGTTACGGGTTGGGTTATGTCTGTCGTTTAGCGTTTAATGTGGTTAAAAAACCTTTAATGGATGCAGGGGTTTTTACCCCAGAAGAGTTAGGTATTATCGGCTCTACCCTCTTATATGGTTATGCACTAGGCAAATTTACTAATGGATTTTTAGCCGATTATGCCCACGTAGGGCGCTTTTTTGCGGCTGGTTTGTTTTTATCCGCTATGGCCAATATAGGCATGAGTTTTTCAGACCTTGCTTGGGTCTCGGCCTTATTATGGGGGCTCAATGGTTGGTTTCAGGGCTTTGGTGCACCCGCCAGTGTAGTCTCAATGGCCCAGTGGTATTCCAATCATGAACGTGGACGCTATTATGGGATCTGGAGTACTGCCCATTCAATAGGTGAAGGTTTAACTTATCTTGGCATAGCGTGGCTGATTGCCGCCGCGCCAAAAGGTTTAGGTTTGGATTGGCAATGGGGTTTATGGACACCCGCAGTGATATGTATTTTTGCCGCTTTTATCGTCTTACGTTATTTACCTGATCGTCCCAGAGCCTTAGGTTTGCCCACTGTGGCAGATTGGAAATCCGATCATGCTCAAACAGCCAAAAAAGTAAGTGCTGAGTCAGTGTGGAAAACCCAGTTAAAAGTACTCGCCATTCCTTCTATTTGGATTTTGGCCCTGGCAAGTTCAAGCATGTACGTAACCCGTTATGCCATCAATAGTTGGGGTAATGTGTATCTGCAAGAAATCCGTGGTTTTGACCTATTTGATGCCAACCTATTTATATTTTTTAATACCGTGGCAGGCATCTTGGGCTGTGTTGTATATGGCCTGGTATCAGACAAATTTTTTGATGCTCGCCGTCCACCGGCTAATTTAATCTTTGGTTTGATAGAATTGGTGCCGTTGTGGGTGATTTTTTATGGTCCACAAGATCCGGTGATTTTAGCCATAGCCTTAGTGGTCTACGGTTTTGGCCTAAGTGGTATTTTAGCTTCATTAGGTGGTTTGTTTGCGGTGGATATTGCACCCAAAAAAGTCGCTGGTGCGGCCATGGGCTTTATCGGCGTATTTAGTTATATCGGGGCAGGACTGCAAGATTATATTAGCGGTAAATTGATTTATGAAAGTGAAATAATATTTTCTTTCCCGGCTCAAGAGCAGCATTTTAATGTGTATTTCTATAACTATGATAAACCTATCTTATTTTGGGTGGGGGCCTCGGTATTATCCATCGTATTGGCTTCATCTTTGTGGAAAATCAGGGCGGCAGACTAATGAAAAAATACCCACAATTACCTGCATATTCCTTACTGGTAACACTAGCGACATTAATGACGGGCTGTGATGACGAAGTGCGTAATCCACTGTGCAGTGAACATAAAACTCTCCATCAGCAGCACCTCGATAGTATTGCCACTATGGTGGTGAAATACACCGAAGATGGTCAGTTTACTGCTCAGCTAAACATGCCCTTGGCTACTGCGCCTTTAGAGGCTTTAGCAGAAGTGGACAAGGTGATACAGCTAGAAGCTGAGCAAAAGTGTCAAAGTGTCGCGGCCCAGCTTGATGAGCAATCTAACCAAAGCCAAGGCTTTTATACCTTTGCATGTGGCACTGATAATAAACTGACCAAAGTCACGGTAAAAGTATTAGAAAATTTTCCAGCTCTTGAAGAAGTGGAAGTTTGGGTAGAGACCCCCGCAGTGAATAAACATTTTGTGCTTAATCGCCAATGTGAAAGACCACTTTTCAATTTATAAATAATGTTAGGAGTAAGGTATGAGTGATATTGCACAACGTCTTGAGTTTGCTTGTGATACTGCACGCAAAGCAGGGCAACTTGCTTTTGGCTATTTTTCAAACCTCAGTAGTTTGACTGTGGTCAGTAAAGGTATTCAGGACATGGCCAGCGAGGCCGATGTGAATACCGAAAATTTAATTAGAGCGGCCATCGCCAAACAATATCCTAATGATGATTTTTTTGGTGAGGAGAGCTCAGATACTTACCAAGCAAAACAAGGATGTGGGGTTTGGGTTGTTGATCCCATCGATGGTACTCAGCCTTTTATCAATGGCATACGTAGTTGGTGTATATCAATTTCATACATTGAAAATGACCAGATAATTATCGGTGTTATTTATGATCCTTGTGCCGATGAAATGTTTGCTGCCAGCCTGGGCCATGGCGCCACCTTAAATGGCAAGCCAATGAAAACCTCAGCGGCTAAAAGTGTGGCAGAAGGTTTGATCAGCATTGGTTATTCTAACCGCGTAACACCAGCTGCAACCTTAGATCCCTTAAAGCGTTTGATGATGCAGCAAGGCATGTTTCATCGCAGTGGTAGTGGCGCTTTGAGTTTGGCTTACGTGGCTGCGGGCAGGTTATTAGGCTATTTTGAACCCCACATGAACATTTGGGATTGTGCGGCAGGTATGTTACTCATCACTGAAGCGGGTGGGCAAACTTATGATTGTTTACAAACTGACAACTACTTAATTAGTGGCAGTGTAGTGATAGGGGCTGCTGACGGTGTTTATGCTCAGTTGCTCAACATTGTCGAAGGCTAAGATTAACAATAATTAATGTTGCAGACACTCTGGTTTTATCTGAACAAAGTTACAATGCTGCTAACAAATCAGAGGAGTTTATTATGAAATATTTATCGAGTACCAAGATTTTACTGTCTACGACCTTGTTGTTCAGTAGCTTAAATTGGGCAGGCAGTTCGGACAAAGAGATGGCATTAGCCATGGATACAATTAACCGTTCAGGGATAACCGCTAGTCAAAGCATCGTCATGGTACAAAATAAATTTAGTGGTGTTGTTTATGATTACGAGCTCGATGAAAAAGATGATCGTTTAGTACATGAAATTAAGCTCATCGACCTTGATGCCGACGTCAAACGCAAGATCACCCTATCTGCTGACGATGGCAGTGTTATCAAAGAAGAATGGGAGCGTTTGTTTTCGTGGTTTATAGAAGAAGACAATGTTAAAGCAGCAAAAAAATTAGTAGCAAATAATTACTCCATGTTACAGGCGATAGCCTTAATTGCTATCAACACAGATTCGCTGGTGTTGGATGTGGAGTTAGAGGACAAACAGGGTATCGTTTATTTTGAAATAGAAACTTATGGTCCAGATGGTGAAAAGGAAATGTTAGTGGATAGTAAAAGTAAAACCATCATACCGGTATTTAAGCGATAGTTGCCTGCATGAAACTACTTGTAATAGAAGATGATGCCACCACTCGCAGCTATATCCAAAAAGGCTTTCAAGAGAGTGGCGCCATTGTCGATACCGCCGACAATGGGCCTGACGGTTTATTTTTGGCCACCAGTAATGAGTATCAAGTGATTATACTTGATCGCATGTTGCCCAAGATGGATGGTCTGGCGTTGTTGGCGGCCCTACGTGCTGCCAGCATTAATACCCCGGTGATTTTGCTCAGTGCTTTAGGTCACGTAGATGAGCGTATAAAAGGCTTAAAAGCAGGGGGAGATGACTATTTAAGTAAACCCTTTTCCTTTCAAGAATTGCATTTACGCGCGACTATTTTAGCCAGTCGGCAAAAACAATTAAGTGATCCCAATTATGGGCCTATCACCAAACTCAGCATCGCCGACCTAGAAATGGATCTCGTCGCTCACACGGTCAAACGTGCTGGTGTGGAGTTAAAAATCCAGCCTAAAGAATTCCAATTACTGCGTTATTTACTTGAACATCAGGGGCAAGTCGTCTCAAGAACCATGTTATTTGAGGCGGTGTGGGAATATCATTTTGACCCCAAAACCAATGTCATTGATGTACATGTTGCCAAGCTGCGTAAAAAGCTTGAAGAAGATGGACAGTCACAATTGATCTTTACCGTTCGAGGTGCCGGTTATGTGGTTCGCACGTCTTAAGCGCGCTACTCGAACCTCCGTTTGGCGTTTCACCTTAATCTTTACGGTTATCGTGTTGTGTATCTGTGTAGGTATATTGGCCTTGGTTTATCGCTTTACTATTGGCGAGCAAAAACAACAGTTAAGCCAACAAGTGCTAATCACCGCCCAAGGCATTGCCGACCTTGCAAAAGCTGAAGGCATTAACCAAAGCACTTTTCGCCAAGCCGTACAACAAAGAGTGGATAAAAGTGCTTCTTTGGTTTTGGTACTGGCAAACAATGAGGGCTTAATTGGTAATTTAGGCTCTATGCCCGACAATGTGCCAGAACTGCCCGAACTGCAACATTTCCCCGTGGCCATAGTGGATCATTTAGGCCAAACCTCAGTGATTTTGGCCTTAGGTGGTCAAATACCAACACGTTTTGGTACTTTGTTGGTGGGCTTGTTCGATGACAATTCTCAGGCGCAAGAAAATGATTTCCGTTCTGCCAGTATCCTCGCTTTATTATTAACCTTATTTGTCACCCTGATCACCGGCTTTTTGTTTAACCAAAGAGTGTTATCCAGAGTTAACGACATCGCTCGTGTGCTGACAGAAGTCAAAGGGGGCCAGCTCAAAACGAGATTACCCTTAAGTCAGCGCCATGACGAATTTGATACTATTGCCGAGCACATTAATCAAATGTTAGATGAGATTGATGCCCTGCTCGATTCAGTGGCACAAGTTACAGATAACATCGCCCATGATTTACGTACCCCGCTTTCACGTATTCATATCGCCATTGAACAAGGTTTACAGCATAGCCTCGAAGGCAGTGAGGATGAACGCTGGAAACTGGGGCTGTTGGAAGAGCTAGAACAAGTCATCGCCACCTTTAACGCCATGCTTGAGTTGTCGAGACTCGAACAAGGTGTGCAAGGCACCTTATTTAGTGAACTGGATATGGTGGCTTTATGTAAGGATGTGCTGGAACTCGCGCAACCCTTGGCCGAACAAAAAACACAAAACCTAGATTTTAGCTACTCCAAAACTCAAACCTCTGGCCCTTTAATGATTAAAGGCGAACGTAATTTGTTGTTTAGGGCCGTGTTTAACTTGGTGGATAACTCCATTAAATACACTCAAGAGCAAGGTGAAATACGCCTTGAATTAAAGCCCCTTACTACCGGCTGCGAGTTGATTGTGAGCGACAATGGCCCAGGCATACCTGAGGCACTACAAGAAAAAGTATTTCAACGTTTGTACCGTATTGATGCAAGTCGTCAGGGCGAAGGTTATGGCCTTGGTTTAGCCATAGTCAAGGCCATCATTGAGCTACACGGCGGTATATTAACCGTCAGTTCGGCTCAGCCAGGCTTACGGGTTAGCATTAAATTGGCTGAGTGATGCTGTAATTACAGCTTAGATATTACCGCCACAGTCTCACATTTTTGGGACCTTAACGTCACCAGAAACACCATAATCAGGAGATCATCATGGATATTAAGTTAGCAACAACAGGGCTTTATACCTTAAAGCAATGTTTTTCAAACCCTAAGTTTTAATTGGTTGTGGGTTACGAAATTTTTGATATTTATCAAGCTGAATATATTTAAAAATTTAGTTGTATTAATCTCGTTTAAAAGCCGCAAATGGCATCCTAGTGACATCTGAATCGACA
>NZ_BAEN01000026.1 GCF_000314975.1 Aliiglaciecola lipolytica E3 | reverse complement strand
CGCGCCCAAACACGCGTTGGCCTTGAGCATTTTCTAATGGAAAAATCGCTAAATTGCCTGCTAAACCAATGCGGGCTTGATCCATAGATAATAGATATTCTTCACGTACGGATTGGGGATCAATTTGATAATGTAGTTCATTTGGAAACACCTCAAGTCCATTACCTAAACCTTGTCCTTTGCGAATATCATCGCCTGAAAGAAACGAAGAGCCGCCTCGTATCGCGTCTCTTAATCGGTCGGTAAATGTGCCTATCTCCGTACCGGCAAGTTCGGTTTGACTGGCTTGAATAAATTGTTGGTTGTTGGCAACTTCTCCAAAATTCCAGCCTTCACCGTAAAAGTAGGTATCTGCATCTACCATTCTTACCGCTTCTCTTGCTTTTAACATGGCTACTTTGGGTTGATGGCCCATTAAATCGAAGCGAAAACCATCGATTTTGTAGTGTTTGGCCCAAGTCACTAATGAATCTGTCATCAACTTTGCCATCATCACCTGTTCAGTGGCGGAGTTTTCACAACAGGTCGATTGCTCGATAGTTCCTGTAATTGGGTTTAGACGGTGATAGTAGTTTGGTACAACTTTGTCTAATACTGATTTTTCCGCTAGTCCTGCTGCGAATGTATGGTTGTATACAACATCCATGATTACTCTAAAACCTAACTGATGCAAACGCATGACCATCTGACGAAACTCTATAAGTCTGGGAATGCCTTCGGGGTTCAGTGCGTAACTGCCTTCGGGAACGGTATAATGAAAAGGATCGTACCCCCAGTTGTAGGCGTCTTTGGCGCGGATTAACTCAATAATCTCTTGTGTTTCAGATGATGAAACATCAAAACTATTCAATAATGCTTGAAGAGTAAGTGTGGGATTGTAATCAGTTTGGCAAATTGGCACTTCATGGGCTAACGAACACACTTTTTGTAAGGTGTCGTGCATTGAAATTACATTACTTGGAATTTCATCCACGGTACTGATGTCGTAGGTGGGTAATAAGTGGACAGTATTGAGTCCCGCTTTCTTAAGCGCTTTTAAATGATTTATCGAGTCGCTATGCGCTTGGCTAAAGGCGGCGTATTTTCCGGCTAGTTGTGGATCAGACAGGCTCGTATCAGAAGCACTAAAATCTCTAATGTGTGTTTCGTATAAAACAAGGCTTTCTGGCGCGTCGATCGTAGGAACATCATGAGAAGCCCAATTATTAGGTTGGGTGTGAGCTGAGGCTAAATCAACAACTTGAGAATAGACACTGTTAGTAGACAAGCTAAGTGAATAGGGATCTGTAACTTGTAGCCTTTCAATTCGTTTTGATTGAGGATGATAAACTTCAATTTGATATCGATAAAACGTTCCTTGAGGAGCATGGCTAGTGATCCCGCTCCATGCACCTGTTTGTGGATCTTCACTAAGGGTAATAATGCCGCTTTCGAGTGGATTTTTATATTTGTCGAACAATCGCACTTTTACGTCAATCGCTGTTGGCGCCCAAAGAGTGAATCTTGTTATATCACCAATAATGAGAGCGCCATAATTGTCTAATTCGTTGGCATCATCTGCTGATGAGGTGTACAACGCATCCAATAATTTCGCTGATTGCACATAAGAAAGGCTAGTAACTTTGGCTTTTTCATCACGTCCGATAACGGCAGCCTGTTGTTTTAATTTAGATTTGATTTCGGATGTAGGAATAGCCACATTGTAAGCATAAAACTTGGCTAGATGCGGCAGTTCAGTTGATACCCACGCTGGCATCTCTGTAATCACTAAGTTGAAGAGTGAATCAGCCTGATTGCTTTCATCGATACTGGCATTGTTAGAAAATATTAATGCCGGATTGGACTTTTTTTCAGCCAATAGAATTAAATTTGGTTTTACCCAGTGTGCCGCTGCATCTGGTTTTAATGTATTAACAGCAAACTCAAGTTCGATAGGTTTACCGGAGCGCTTTCCTGAACTTGTTGAACCACACGCGGCTAACGTTAAAGTTATCAATAGACTCATTGAGTATATAAAGATGTAATGCTTCATGATTAATCCTGTATTACTTGCTGCTAAAACTTGTGCTTAAACACATGTTCTATAATTTACACGGCGCTTCAATAACTGCGCTAATGTATATTTCTCCTAAGACATAGTCTATAAGTTGATGGAGCTAGGTGCGAATTACATACGTATGTTGTCAAAAAATAACTTCATATTAATGACTTAACGGTATTTTATTAGCGTATTTAAAGTTTCTATTTATAGACCAGCAATTAGTTTAAATGTCACATGGCTTGTCATTTAAAATTCATACTTATTTCGTAACATCCCCCTAGCTGTGCACATTGTGTTAGGTTAACGGTCTGTTTTTATAGGTAATTGGATGAAAAATCACTGAAACTTATATACACCTATAAATAATCTGCTAACCTAATCTTCAGCGTGTAACATAAACGTGAATTACATTTTACTTAAGAATATCTTTACATCTGTTTTACCAGTTCGTTTTGAAAAATTTCTGTTAGTAACATGCATTATATCTATCGTTCTACACAGCTAAACCGGCGTGCATGCGCTTTTTATTGACAAAAATTAGGAAAAGACTATGTCTAAATCAACTGGGATCGTTAAGTGGTTCAACGCAGAAAAAGGCTTCGGCTTTATTACTCCTGACAATGGCGGATCAGATGTATTTGTTCACTTTCGTGCTATCGCGAGTGACGGCTATAAAACGTTAAATGAAGGTCAGCAAGTGACTTTTGATATTGAGCAAGGCCAAAAAGGTCCCCAAGCGGCCAACGTGACTGTGTAATACAGCATTTTAGTCGATAAGAAAAAACGTCAGCCTTTGCTGACGTTTTTTGTTTGCATCGCAAAATCGCCTTGTAGGCGTGGCTTTAGCCGCGCGAGGTTTGAG
>NZ_BAEN01000027.1 GCF_000314975.1 Aliiglaciecola lipolytica E3 | reverse complement strand
ATATTGATTATGGTGGCTCTCCTACCGGTTACGCTCTAGACCCCGCAGATACTATTAATTATGTATCAAAACACGATAATCAAACGTTATGGGATAACAATCAGTATCGCCTGCCCTTTCAAGCCACCACAGAACAACGAGTTCGCTTGCAAATCATGTCGCTTGCTTATCCTTTGATGGCCCAAGGCATCCCGTTCTTGCACATGGGCAGTGAGCTATTACGGTCCAAATCATTCTTGCGCGATAGTTATGATTACGGCGATTGGTTTAATAAAGTGGACTTTTCCAAACAGACAAATAACTATAATGTTGGCTTGCCACCAGCAGAAAAAGACAAAGCTAACTGGTCATTAATTTCAAATATTATTGAACAGAATGAAGGTCGTGATATTGTGACGCCAAAAGATATCCAGTTCAGTTCAGATGTATTTATGGACTTTTTGACAATTCGCACTTCAACGCCACTTTTCAGTTTGCAAACTGCAGATCAAATTTTACGTAGAGTGACTTTTTTAAATACCGGACCATCTCAACAAGCTGGACTGATTGTAATGGCGATTAATGATCCTTATTCACGAGATCTCGATCCTAATTTTGAAGAAATCATGGTGATTTTTAATCATAATCCACAGGCTCAAACCTTTGAAATGCTGGGTGCGGAACAATATAAGCTACACCCAATACAGCAAAAAGGTTCTGATCCGGTAGTAAAAACAGCGTCTGCTAATGTAGATGGGTTTACTATCCCTGCGTTAACTGTCGCAGTTTTTGTTCGATAATAAGAGGAAGTGAGATGTTAGTGCAATTAACGCCAATTCAGTGTCGAGTTATAGGTGTGCTGCTTGAAAAAGAAGTCACTACACCAGACCAATACCCACTGTCGATTAATGCTTTAACTTTAGGGTGCAACCAAAAGAGTAATCGTGACCCTGTTTTGAACTTATCAGAATCAGAAGTTCAACAGGCTGTGGATGAGCTTAGAGAGCTTAAACAAATTAATGAACATAGTGGCTTCGGCAGTCGCGTGGCGAAATATCAACATCGTTTTTGCAATACTGAGTTTGGTGATTTAAAACTAACTCGGCAACAATTTGCGCTTGTGTGTGTTTTGTTGTTGCGTGGCCCGCAAACTCCCGGGGAACTGCGTAGCCGTACAAATCGTCTTGCCGAGTTCAAGAATGTAGACGAAGTAGAAGCCACGCTTGAATATATGAAGACGTTAAATGGCGAATGTTTAGTCTGTAAACTTCCGCGAGAACCCGGAAAACGCGAATCAAGATACATGCATATGTTTTCAGGCGAACCGGATATCAGCGAATTTGAATCCGTCCAAGAAAGTGCGGTAACGTCTTCAGCACCGCAAAGTTCGTTAGCACAACGTGTAGATATACTAGAAGCTGAAATTGCAGAGTTGAAACAACAAATCCAGCAATTTAAAGAAGAATTAGGCATGTAGGCGTGGTTTTAGCCGCGCGAGATTTTAATCTTTCCTCCGGGATAAATCCCGCACTACAACTCGCGAGCCAACCACCTGTAGGCGTGGCTTTAGCCGCGCGAGGTTTTAAACTTTCCTCCGGGATAAATCCCGCACTACAACTCACGAGCCAACCACCTGTAGGCGTGGCTTTAGCCGCGCGAGGTTTGTGCTTTCCACGGGATAAATCCCGCGCTACAATTCGTAAACCAACCATTTGTAGGCGTGGCTTTAGCCGCGCGAGGTTTGCGCTTTCCACGGGATAAATCCCGGGCTACAATTCGTAAACCAACCATTTGTAGGCGTGGCTTTAGCCGCGCGAGGTTTGTACTTTCCACGGGATAAATCCCGCGCTACAGGATTTGATTAATGCGTTTTCAGAAAACTAACCAACGCCTCTATCATTTCGCGATGTTGCGGATTGGCTCTTGGCACCTTGCAAGGTTCAGTCGCATCTACTTGCGACGCATCATATTTCATTGCAATTAACTGTGATTCGCTTACCACTAAATCAGCGTGGCAAACATCGTAATCCTTAGAGATAAAAAATGTATCATTTTCGCCTTTGTTTAAATCTAAAAGATTTTTCACTCCTTGAATTGGCGTTGTGGAATCCGCTAAAGAATGCGCCGAAAATATAGGTAAATTTGGTACATTGCCGTTTTCTAGTTTTTCCCTCACATCAAAAATAATGTCAGTTAACATAAACGCAGAATGACGTGAAACAGAAGGATATTTATAGGGATTAGGTCCTTGAGTTTCGTAGCTCCAATCAAGCAATTTAGCTAGCGACTTAATTCCCCAAATACCAGCCATGTTTTCGACAGACTCATCCAAAGCTAATGCGCCAGAAAATAACAAAAGCCCTTTTTGTTGTTCAGGATGATTTAGCACATGCTGTGTAGATAACGCTCCACCGGTTGAGAATCCACCAATATATACATCTGGACTAAGTGAATAGGCATATTCCATGACTTCATTGACATGAGCCGTCCAGCGCTTGGCTAAACCTCCGTCTTCCATATCATCATCAGCGTCAACTTTTCCATGTCCAGGCAATAATGGAACAATTACGGTATAACCTAGTTCATGAAGAACAGGGGCAATCGAATCAAAAAAGAAGGGGGAATCACTCAACCCATGAAATAATACAACTGTAGTCTGAGTAGGTTGATTGTGATGATAAACATAAGCAGCATTGCCATCGTTTTTCAGTGCTTTGGAACAAACTCTGTACACTGATTTTTTTTCAACTTCACAGGGCTGAGTACTACCTAATTCTTTTGCATAAAATGACTCAAAAGGACTCAGCCATTCTGGTTCGGCAGCAAACGCTAATTGACCGCCTAAAAAACACCATCCTAATAGTATTAATGATAACTTCGACATAAAATTGGACTACATTAGATTCAATCAAAACACTATAAACAGCACCTAATCGCATTGCTACGTTTTTTTACGAAAACTGTAGGCGTGGCTTTAGCAGCGCGAGGTTTAAACATTTCCACGGGATAAATCCCGGGCTACACCATACAAACTAACCACCTGTAGGCGTGGCTTTAGCCGCGCGAGATTTAAACATTTCTCCGGGATAAATCCCGGACTACAACTCGCGGACCAACCACCTGTTGGCGTGGCTTTAGCCGCGCGAGGTTTAAACATTCCTCCGGGATAAATCCCGGACTACAACTTCCGATGATTCAAACATCCCTCTGGAATAAATCCCGGGCTATAAACTGCTACTCTGTCTCTTGATTATCCATAGGCAACAAAAAAGGGCGATAAATCGCCCTTCATTACACTCAAGATACATATTGATTATTTGAAGTAAGTTTCCAAATCATCACTACCGCCAATATGCTTACCACCGATAAACACCTGAGGAACCGTGTCACGACCGCTAACTGCTTTAAGCGAAGTCAATGTTGCGCCCGCTCCCATTACGATTTCTTCGAAATCATAGCCTTTATCTTTTAACAAGGCTTTTGCCTTAGAGCAGTAAGGACATCCAGGTTTAGTAAAAATACTAACCGCTTGCGGCTTAGTTGCGCCAGGCGCCAGGTATTCCAACATGGTGTCAGCGTCTGATACTTCAAACGGGTCACCCGGTAAATCAGGCTCGATAAACATTTTGTCTACCACACCGTCTTTAACTAACATCGAATAACGCCAGCTTCGCTTACCAAACCCTAAATCATTCTTGTCTACTAACAAGCCCATGCCGTCAGTAAACTCGCCATTACCGTCAGGAATCAAGGTCACGTTATCGCTTTCTTGATCTGCTGCCCATGCGTTCATAACAAAAGTATCGTTAACTGACATACACACGATGTCATCAACGCCATTAGCTTTGAATGTTTTAGCCAATTCGTTATAACGCGGTAAATGCGTTGATGAGCACGTTGGCGTGAATGCACCAGGCAAAGAGAAAACGACTACTGTTTTACCTGCAAAAAGCTCTTCACTGGTCACGTTAATCCACTCGTCATTCTTACGCGTGCGGAATGTAACAGATGGAACTTTCTGGCCAGACTTATCTTCAAAATTTGGATTAGCTTGTGTCATTTAAAACTCCGTTTGATATTTATTAACTGATGTCGGTCAGTATAGACTTATTTTCAAATATTAATAATGATTAAAATAAATCATTTCAATCTAAAAATTAGATTAAATTTAATTTCTGTGTCGCTCACCTAATTATCAACTGTTCCAATTTGCATAACACTCATATAATTACGCTGTTATGTTAAGCATAGGTTACACCAAAGGGTGATTTTCGTTGTATTTCATAAAAAGCACTTACTGATGTTCAAATAATCAAAATAATTGTAGATAAATGACATTTTATCCTTGCAATTTTTGCTCATACTGGCAAATTCACCCGTTGGAAAAAGATATACGTCATAAAAATCTGAGTTGTTCGAAAAAGTTATTTCCTTAATCAGCCTCATTGTTGCGATACTTTTCCCTTACTTCAACCTGGAAACAAGAGAGATAAACCTTTATGTGTGGAATATTCGGCATTCTGGACATCAAAACTGATGTAACAGAACTTAGGACGCAAGCGTTAGAGCTTTCCAAATTGCTACGCCATCGTGGCCCTGACTGGTCAGGAATTTGGAATAATAATAACGCAATATTGAGTCACGAGCGCCTTGCGATCGTTGACGTTGATACTGGCGCGCAACCTTTAATAAGCCGTAATAATAACCACGTATTAGCGGTAAATGGTGAAATATACAATCATAAGGCTTTAGAAAAGAATCTAGAGCAACCTTATGATTTTAAAACAAAATCTGATTGTGAAGTCATCCTTCCCTTGTATCAGCAAAAAGGAATCGAGTTTATCGATGAACTTCAGGGCATGTTTGCGTTTATCTTATATGATGAAGAACAAGACGCTTACTTAATTGCCCGCGATCACATCGGCATTATTCCTTTGTACACTGGTTTTGATGAGCATGGAAACTTCTATGTTGCGTCAGAAATGAAAGCATTAGTACCGGTTTGCAAAACCGTATCTGAATTTCCTCCAGGTCACTACCTGTGGAGTAAAACAGGTGAATTGAAAAAGTATTATCAGCGCGATTGGATGTCTTACGATGCGGTTAAAGATAACACAACCGATTTAAATGATTTAAAAACCGCGTTTGAAAAATCAGTGAAGTCACACATGATGTCCGATGTACCCTACGCAGTGTTACTTTCAGGTGGTTTAGACTCTTCTTTGGTGTCAGCGATTGCAGCAAAATACGTCGCGAAACGCATTGAAGACGAAGATAAATCAGACGCATGGTGGCCTCGTCTGCATTCATTTGCGGTTGGTTTAGAAGGTGCGCCTGATTTGCAAGCTGCTAAAAAAGTAGCTGACATGATTGGTACTGTACATCACGAAATCCACTTCACTATTCAAGAAGGGATTGATGCTATTCGTGACGTAATATATTTCCTTGAAACCTACGACACCACGACAATTCGCGCAGCAACTCCGATGTATTTAATGAGTCGCAAAATTAAAGCCATGGGTATTAAGATGGTACTTTCTGGTGAAGGTGCTGACGAAATTTTTGGTGGTTATTTATATTTCCACAAAGCACCAAATGCTAAAGAATTCCATGAAGAGACAGTCCGCAAACTTGACCGTCTACACATGTTTGATTGCGCAAGAGCAAACAAAGCTACTGCCGCTTGGGGAGTAGAAGCACGTGTACCTTTCTTGGATAAAGACTTTCTTGATGTAGCCATGCGCCTTAACCCACAAGACAAAATGTGCCTTGATGGGAAAATGGAAAAATGGATCTTACGTAAAGCCTTTGATAACGGTGAATATTTGCCAGCTGAAGTATTATGGCGTCAAAAAGAACAGTTTGGTGATGGTGTAGGTTACTCTTGGATTGATTCAATTAAAGAGTATGTGGATAACGAAGTGAAAGACCAACAATTGGCCACAGCTGAGTTCCGTTTCCCGCATAACACGCCTGATACTAAAGAAGGTTATTTCTACCGTACGATATTTGAAGGATATTTCCCGCAAGAAAGTGCAGCGAACTGCGTTCCAGGCGGAAAATCAATTGCATGTAGTACAGTCGAAGCTTTGGAATGGGATGAAAGCTTTAAAAATATGGCCGACCCATCTGGTCGTTCGGTGATAAGCGTTCACGGTAAAGCGTAATTTCCTTCCTATCACTTTGTGGCGCGGCATTTAGCCGCGCGATGATTTAGAACATCTCCCGGGATAAATCCCGGGCTACAACTTTCGATGATTCAAACGTCCACGGGATAAATCCCGGACTACAACTTTCGATGATTCAAACATCCACGGGATAAATCCCGGGCTACAATTTTTGATGATTCAAACATCCACGGGATAAATCCCGGGCTACAACCTTCGATGATTTAAAACATCTCCCGGGATAAATCCCGGGCTACAATGCACGAACCGGCCACCTGTAGGCGTGGCTTTAGCCGCGCGGGGTGGTAGTAGCCTTAGTACCAGAGTTCTTCGCGGTCGATGGGTGTGGCGGGGGCATTCAATGGATTGTCAATTTGGAAAAAAAAGCGCTTGTCCATATTAGAGCGCTCGAATATGTCTCTAAACTCTTGTTCAAATAATACGTCGTATTGTCCGTTAGCCACAGCTTTTTCAAGACCATTTTCCAATAATTTAGCTAGCGTGCGATTGCTTTTATTGACGAAAAAATACATAGCCGCAGGATATTTAATACCTAATGTAGGCTCTACAACGATTGATTCATCCATAAACTGGGCATCGTATTCTTTCCATACTTCTACCAAAGAGCGAGGTACGAAGTCTCCTTGATTACTCGCCAACATGGTAAATAAACCGGCATAACTCTTCGATGTAAGCACATCAAACCCATTAGATTGCAAAATCTTGGTATCAGGCCAATCGTAACCTTGAATTGGTTTGAATTTTAATAGGCTTTGCAACGTATTAATGTTACGAAACTTAGCTAACTTATCTTTTCTCACTAAAAAGACTCGCCAACCGATCAACCCTTTATAAATAGGAATGCGGATAGGCAGCAAGCGACTTTCACGGTCAATGTCAGACATACTCCAAACCACATTAACAGAACGGTTCTCAGCGAGCTGCTTTAACGCTTTGTCTTGTAACATCACCACACTTGCGGGCTGAAGTTTATACTTAACGCCTGTTTGATCTAGCGCTAAGGCCAACAATTTTACCGGATAATCTTGGCGGTGATCATCTTCAGATATTGGGCGAGGATAGGTAATTTCCCACGTAGCGGCAATTGCCGTCTGGCAAAGTACCACGCTAAATAACGCTCCCAATATCCATTTCATGCTTAATTCCAGAATTGCTTAATTAATTCACTGAGTTGTTTTTGTTCGTCATCTAACACGATGACCAGAATTTTAAACAACGTTTCTTCGTCCGTTTGTAACGTATAAGAACAATAGCAGCTAAATAGCAATTTCTCATTCTGATCATAAAGATCCCATCTTACTTTAACAAAAAGTACACTTTCTGAAAGTCGCATGGATTGAATAATTTTAGGTACATGTTTAGTTACACTACCGGCTTGTAAAGCTTTTAAAATTGTTTCGTGTACGTTAATAATTTCAGCATCAGAGTGACAAATTTGTTTGGTATCATCGGTAACAAATACCAATGATTTTCCCGAAAAGTCCGACAACTGAACCAATAATCCTTGATCCAAAGTAGTCGCATACCCCTTAAAAAACTGCTCAATCCGATCCAAAATTAATAACTCCTTTATTCGATGCCAATAAATTTATGGGTTTGTAAAGATAACCGCCAGTTTTTTGCAATGCAGGTCTTTACCGCTAATTCAGTTGCTCTTTTTTGTTGGCTAATTGGTTGTAAATAAACCAGTGGTGCTGGTATTTGCGTGGCCCACACTAGCAAATTTTCAAGCTCTTCAATATGTTTTTCCATTGCAACTGGATGCTTTATTTCATTGGCGCGTAAAATTGCATCTTCGCGTACTTTAAATCCACCTTTCATATCCACTTTAGGCGAAACCGTTACCCAAGTTTCTGGCGTGACTTTTATCTCATAAGTACCACTGGTTTCCACTGAAACCGTATAACCTTTATCAAACAATGCTTTACATAATGGCCGTAAATCATACATACACGGTTCACCGCCGGTAAGAATGATATTTTTAGCCTGGTACTGGTGCCTGTCAAATAAATTCAATAGCTGCTCTATTGAAGTGGCAAACCAATTTTCAGACTCACCCGATTCAGCCATCACTTGTTCTGAGCTTACCTGAAACTGCTCATCTAAGGTCCAAGTATGTTTGGTATCACACCAAGCGCAACCTACGGGGCAACCTTGTAACCTGACAAAGATGGAAGGCACCCCCGTTAACGCACCTTCGCCTTGGATGGATTCGAACACTTCATTTATTTTATATTCTGTGGGAGTTTGCAATTAGGCTTCCTTTAGGGCGTGTTGATCGGCATAATTCGCCATTCTAACATTGCAGTCAATAATCGATAACTGCATTTAAATAACAGATTATAGAGAAGCGAGACAAATGTCACAAAAGGTAGTGGTTATTTTTTCAGGGGGAATGGACTCATACACGGTATTAAACAAGGCATTACGTGAAGGTTATGAAGTTTATGCTTTGTCTTTCGACTATGGGCAACGTCACAATAAAGAACTAACCTATGCTGCCAATGCGTGCAAAGAATTAAACGTGGCTCATAAAATTGTTGATATATCTGCGATCAACGAATTAATTGGCGGCTCATCTTTAACCTCAGACATAGATGTCCCAGAAGGTCATTACGAACAAGACAGCATGAAACAAACGGTAGTGCCAAATCGCAATATGATTTTGTTGTCGATGGCGGTCGGCTATGCGGTTTCTCTGGAAGCCAAAAAAGTGTTTTACGGTGCTCATTCTGGCGACCATGCTATTTACCCAGATTGTCGACCAGAGTTTGTACATAAAATGAATGATGTGTGTGCCATTGCCAATTACGAAGCTGTAGAAATTGCCTGCCCATACTTAGATGTGAGCAAAATTGACATACTTACCGATGGTTTAAAAATGGGACTAGATTATGGGAAAACGTGGACATGCTACAATGGTCGCGAAAAAGCCTGCGGTAAATGTGGTGCCTGCCAAGAACGTTTAGAAGCATTCGCCAAAAACCAAGCCACCGATCCCCTCGCCTACGAATAAATCGAGTAACTAAGATGTCGACAGAAAAACAAAAAATCGTATTAGCCACAGGCAACAAAGGCAAAGTAAAAGAATTTGAACGACTGCTAGAAAACTTTCCATACGAAGTGGTTCCGCAAAGCGCATTTGACCTTACGGATGCTGACGAAACCGGTACCACATTTGTTGAAAATGCCATCATTAAAGCGCGTCATGCCGCCAAATTAACAGGTCTTGCCGCCATTGCCGATGATTCTGGTCTAGCAGTGGATGCGCTTGGTGGTGAACCTGGGGTTTATTCATCGCGTTATGCTGGCAATGATGCCAGTGATCAACAAAACGTCGACAAACTTTTACAAGCTCTTGCAAACGTAGCTGAAGAGAATAGAACTGCGCGATTTTTGTGCGTGATTGTTTTTATGCAGTCAGCCGAAGATCCTACACCGATTATTTGTCAAGGCGAATGGCACGGACATATCAGTCAAGTGCGGCGCGGAGAGAAAGGCTTTGGATATGATCCGGTTTTCTGGGTATCGTCACAAAATCAGACTGCGGCACAATTACCTGCAGAAGTGAAAAACCGTCTCAGCCACCGTGGTAAAGCTATGGCAAAACTGCTTGATTGTTTGTCGGATAAACTTGGGTTAATGGATTGATTGCTCCTCCTTTATCACTTTACATTCACATTCCTTGGTGTGTGCAAAAGTGTCCATATTGCGATTTCAATTCGCACGGATTAAAACAAGCCATACCAGAAAAAGAGTACATTCAGCACCTACTCGCTGATTTGGAAATTGATGCAAAGCAGGTATCAGGACGCACGGTTAAGACTATTTTTATTGGCGGCGGTACACCAAGTTTACTTAGCGCTGAAGCGCTGAGCGCTCTATTAGCAGGCGTAGCGCAGCGAGTCGACTTAGCAGCAAATGCCGAAATTACCTTAGAAGCGAATCCCGGCACAGTAGAAAGTCAAAAATTTAAAGACTTTAGCCTCGCTGGGGTCAATCGCATTTCAATTGGAGTGCAAAGTTTCCAGCCTCAGAAACTAATAGCGTTGGGTCGCATCCACGATGGTCCACAAGCGCTAAATGCTGCCCAATATGCACAACAAGCTGGGCTGAAAAGTTTTAACTTAGATTTAATGCACGGGCTACCAAATCAATCGATAGATGATGCCTTAAGCGACCTCAAAACTGCCATCAGTCAGCGTCCACCACACCTATCTTGGTATCAATTAACCATTGAGCCAAATACACAATTTCACTCTAAACCGCCTACGCTACCTGATGATGACATATTGTGGGATATTCAAGAACAAGGGCAGGCTTTACTCACAGAAGCAGGTTACAAGCAATACGAAATTAGTGCCTATAGTTTGCCTGAACAACAGTGCCAACATAATCTCAATTATTGGCGATTCGGAGATTACTTAGGTATTGGTTGTGGTGCCCACAGCAAAATTAGCGACCCAAACAGCGGAGTGATTACGCGCAGTGAAAAGGTCAAACACCCTCGCGGCTACATGGATTTAAGCAAAGACTACCGCTTCAAAACCTGGCAAGTGAGTGCTGAGGACTTACCTTTTGAGTTTTTTATGAACCGGCTAAGACTTTTAGAACCCTGCCCAAAACAGGATTATGAGAAGTTGACTGGGTTAACGTTAGACAAAACACTGTTGGCAAATTTAGACAACGCAGTGAAAAAAGGGCTGTTGACAGATTCTCCACATGAATGGCAATTAACAGCACTGGGTAAACGATATTTAAATACGCTTTTGGAAACCTTAGTGTGAAGTGGTTCAGGTTTATTTAGTTGGTTCTTTCGCGTTTATTTTAGAAGTCGTGATCACATTGATTTCCTTTAGTTGCGGAATACTCGCACGTAACCCTTCTTCAATTTGATCTAAATGATTCATCTTTTTACAAAACCAATGGGCTTTTTTACGCAAATATTGCGCTTTAGAGCCTACTTGTCGCTCCAATTCTTGACCCATCGCTTCAAGTCGTTGAGATAAATCATCCGTTTTTTGATCTGTTTCCTCGCTACCACCTTCGGTCAACCCACCGATCGTAGATAACACACCACCTAACGATGTATTGAAGGCTTTTTCAAGCTGCTCTTCTATTTCTTCATCGACTAAATCATTAACGTTTTCTAAGCGCCCTGGGCCGATATAAAAGTTTTCATCGGCGTGAATAAATTTTTTCTTGATGCGGTCTTGCACCCTTTGCAAAGAAGATTGCACTTTTTCGTAATTGGTATTATCAGCACCAACTAGTCCCTGATATACGTTTTCGACAGTTTCTACCGCAAGCTCAACGCCTTCTGTAGCCAAGATAATCATTTTAGGGACAACGTAATGGATACCACTGGAAAAGTCGTGAAGTTCAGCGAGTTGTTGTGGATTTAGTTCAATCACATCACCCAATACAATCAACTGATTAGTATCGTTTATTTGATACATAGTTCGGCTTTGATCACCTACTATGCGGATTTGGCGATCGTTCACCACCACACCGTATTTTAGATCAATGTCACATTTGAGATCCGCAAAACTGGTCAACGGACTAATCAAACATACAATAAACAACAAAGCTCGCATCATACTCACCTAAAGTAACTCAGCTGCTATTGTGGACTGAATTGGTTAGGAAAAAAAGTATCGACGAGACAAGCCGGATAAAATTCAGGTTAATCGGCAGTGCGAACCAGTCTCACAAAAACAAATAGGTCTTTTTGTTTAATCGAGTTACTGCTGTTAAAAAATGCCACTACCCAAGCTCGTTGGGGATCAGATAACGATGGAGTTGAACTCCAGAAATCATCTGAAGGGGTATTCGGGAAGCGAGTCTCGTTAATTGCGGGACGCACGCATTGTCTTTCGGTGAGGCTCGCCAATTCCTTTACGTTAGGCAATCGCCAGCCATCTAAACTCGCAAATTCATAACCATGAGCTTGCTGAAGTGCCTGCTGCCAGTTCAGCGCATCTGCATCACCTGAGCAAGTGCCATTTTCCCATGTTTGACCGAGACTGCATTGCATCCACATTAGACCATGGGTTAAATCGGTTACGGTGCCATCACCGTTATCTACAAATTGAGTAGCAGGTGCCGTTTCAGGTGAATCAGACAAACAGGTTTGAGCGTTTGTACTCAAGCTAACTAAAGACACTAATAACGCTGCACAAGTGATTTTCATATTAACGACCTCCCCGAACTAAACGTATTTTGATTAGGCTAGACTTGTTTAAAAAGTTGTCATTGCCAGTCGTAAAATCAATCGCCCATGCCGTTTGTGAGGCGTCATCCGAAACGCCGTCTGCGCTAGGCTGGCTAGTCCAGTACCATAGTGGCGAGGTTACAAAATCATTGGTATTCGGGAAATAATTTAAATCGATTTTTGTGCCGGTAACATTGCCGTAGTGCACGATAGAAAGCAACTCATTAGGTGTTGGCAAACGCCAATCATAAAAATTACACAGTCCTGCTTGATTCACCGCTGCGACATACGCTTCAGTATCACACTGGCTGTTGTTGCAGGTTAAGCCCGCACTGCCAACGTTTCCCTCAAATCCGCCGTTTAACTCTTCTTGATACCAATTAAAACTATGTTCGTTGCCATGTAAACCGATATCATCCGTTTTCACTTCCCACACTAGGCCAGTGGTATTGTCACGTACACAACTCCAATCCTGACTTGTCTCGTCTTGTTCGTCGCCAATAGCATCTAATTTAGTAAAATCAAACCCTTGCTCGCCTCTTCCGGCTTTTTCAAGTAATCCATTTTCGCTGATGATATCTTGACCGCGTTGACCATCTTGCCCCGGAAATGCCGACTGATGTTGTGTGCCGTTTTGGGTTAACGACGCCTGCAAGGTCACGCCCGTATCATTGATGTTTCTTAGCGGTAATGGCTTAATGCGCACATTGATATTGTCTTCTACTTCATTGCCAAACGCATCCGTTACTAATAACGTGAAAGTAACCAGTTCAGTTTGGGTTACCAAAGGCGCTATAGCGTAGGTCTTTTCAGCACTTCGATTATTGATAACAGGTACAAGTTCTGAATCATTTAACCAATCAAAGGTTAACGGTAGACCGGATGAAATACTGGTGCTTGCTTCGCCCGTCAGTAATATAATTTCACCTGAAAAAACCTGATGGTCAACGCCTGCATCAACGGTGGGTTGAGTTTGGCTTGCACTTAATACGTCAAGTGTAATAGTGACTGAATCTTGCGCGCCCTCTTGGTCAGTCACGGTTAACTCAAAACTCAACGAGTTGGGATCGTCTAAGATAGGCGTGACAAAGGCAATACTATCTCCGTTTAAACTGACATTGTTTAATACGTCGGTTCCGGCAGTTTGTTGCCAGCGCCATGCCGCGATAGGGTCAAGACTATCCGCAGGATCAACATCGGAACTATCACTGCCATCTAATGTCACTTCTATTCCCGCGGGGAAAGCGCTGTTTATAATAGGGTCAAAAACGGTAATAATTGCACTTGGCGCTTCGTTAACCGCAACAATTTGAAACTCAACCGTATCCGAGCCCTGGTTTCCGTTTCCGTCTGTTACCACTAAGGTTAATACATACGTAATTGTTTCTGTGGTGGTAGGGGCAACAAATGTGGCCGCTGGAGAGCTTATATCTTCGTGAGTTATGTTCAGTGCTGGCGAAGCACTCCATGAGTAAGTTAATGTGTCTGTAGTACCTTGAGCTGTTCCATTAAGTACGACACTACTTTGCTCGTTTACGGTTTGATTAGCACCTGCATTTACCAATACGCTGGGAGTAGGCTGATTAGTATCGCTATCCAACGCACTGCCAGAACAGCCCGCAAGCAACAACAAAATGCAAAAAACACCTACCATCCGATATGATTTACTTAACATTATTTGGCTCAAAGTAACCCCATCTATAAATCTTGCTAAAAAAACGAATGGAAAAAGCGACGTGAATCTGTCGTCTTGAGTTTATTCGCTGTTATTTGAACGGAGCAATTTGTATACCAAAAAAATTATTAAGTTTGTGCTATTTTGCTGTTTTGAACTTTTCTTCAAATTCGCTTAATTTTACCTGTACCGACTCCAGTTGCTTGAATCGACA
>NZ_BAEN01000028.1 GCF_000314975.1 Aliiglaciecola lipolytica E3 | reverse complement strand
TAACGAGCTTGTAGAAAAAGGCTGTTTTGTTTGTGCATTTCCTACTACTCTGTTTATTTTTAAACTTTCACTACTTTGCCTTGAACATCATGATTTTTCAATTTTATTAACGGGATTTTGGGTTAATTTTGTATTCGGCTGTTATGGCATTGCTGGGGATTGATTTTAGCGGGCTTGCGAAGGATTAGTGATGCGAGATTATGCCGCTAACTGACCGTAATTCTTAAGTTTTTCAATGTTGTGTATCAAGCAGTACAAATACCATTGGGTCTGTACCTTATCTTTGCCTCTAAGGCTAAATCGATTCAGCTTTTTATTCGTGCCAATATTGCCAAACACCGGCTCTACCACTGACATTCGATGACTGTAAATTTGTTTTCCCTTAGGGCTATCAACACGGTGCTTCATCCAATCGGTATAATTCGGAGGGCGGTTACTGTCGAGTCTAAACGAGACTTGCCGCCCAGCGCCTTTGCGGTGGTCTGCTGCGCTAGGGTTATGCATACACTGTGTTTTTTTATCGCAGTGTCGACATTGTAATAACTTGCCTTCGAAGTAAGCGGTTTTTATGCCTTGCTCGTTCTCTCGTATACCTCTGAAACTGATGATGTTGCCCGCTGGACAGACGCAACTATTATTCACTGGGTCGAAGCTAAATTCACTCGCCGGAATGACGGTTTTATTACGCGACGTTTTATCTTGATGACGTTTACCGTACTTTTGTTTTTGTTCGCTGAACTTAGGGTCACGGCTTCTGAATCGGTTGTCGGGAATGTAGGCGTTGACGCCATTATCGTGCAGGTATTGCATGTTTGATTCGTTAGCAAACCCTGTATCAGCGGTGATAATGGTTTGCGCTTTAAGGATATCATCACTAATCGCTAAACGCCGGAAACGGTCTTGGATATTGACTAGCACCGGTTGCAAAGTGTGATGCTCTTGTCCTTCACCAAACACTTGAGCATCAACGATAACTTGATGTTTCTTATCCACCGTCGCTACCCCGTTGTACCCTTGGATGGTGCCTTTACTGGTGGTCATTTTTCCAGACTCATTATCCGTGATATTACTTTTGACTTCCTGTATCCGCTTGCCTTTTCCCATCCGTGGAGCCGCTTGCTTTAGGAACGCATCAATCTTGTCATGTGCTTTATTTAAGGTGTCTATCGTTTGCGCGGCACGCTGTTTACGGACTTCATCCGCCGCTTCACATTTGTCCAATTTCTCATGCTCACGCATCTGATAACGGATTTGCCGCTTGAGCTTCGCCCGCTTTTCTTTAAGCTCTTTAAATGTACCCGACCACTCTTTGGCCGCATTTGAAGACATTTTGCAACCGTCAATGGCAAACAGCTCGTTGCCTAGTAAACCCTGAGTATGACATATCAACAGCACATGTTCGAAGACCTTCTCAATCTCCTTTCTGCGCCCACTGACAAAGTTGGCAATAGTTGTGAAGTGCGGCACTGTGTCACAACTCAACGCCTTAAAAATCACATTGGTTTCACAGCACCACTGGATTTCACGACTCGAGGTAATGCCTTTGGAATAGGCAAACAGAATTATTTTCAACAATGCCCCAGGATCATAAGCTGGCCGTCCAGTAGCATCATTCTGGTACTTAGGATAAAACACGGACAAATCGAGTCGCTCATCAATCAAATGATGAATCGCATGCTCAAATGTACCGGACTGAAGTTGGTCAAGATAATTAATCACGACCATAGAATTTTGCTGATAATTAAGAGGGATAAAGCGTGGCATCACCAAGGCTCCTGTGCCTAATTGATAATACCTATTGGATCACAAACGATGATCTGTGGGAAGCAATAATTGTGTATTTTTTATACCTGATTTGAGGTTTTTCTACAGCCTCAACGTCCG
>NZ_BAEN01000029.1 GCF_000314975.1 Aliiglaciecola lipolytica E3 | reverse complement strand
ATTACACTTATGTGTACGCAGCATAATGTAGATAGTCGTCGCTTCTATAAAATCGTATTGCCTGAACTTGAAGCTGTATATTTTGAAAGTTGGGATGACACTAATGTTTTTTATTTACGTAATACAGAGCATGCAGTGCAAATTGAAAAATGGGCAAACGAATGTGGCTTGTATTGTTTGAAAAGGTAACCTAACAAGTGAATTATGTCGTTCGTAAACTCACTGGGAATTTTACTCGCTGGCCTTCGGCCAAAGCGCTCCTAAAATCCCCATATTCAAAGCGTTATATATACAAGGAAGTTTTCAGTTGTCATCAATTCAAATAGCACGATTTATAGTGAGCTTTAGTTGGATCTATCATGGGATATTCCCAAAGTTAATCCACATAGCGCCTATGGAAAAGCTTATGACAGCAAGTTTGGGATTTTCAAATGAGATTTCTGATTTAATTACTCAATCAGCAGGAGTTGGCGAAGTAATATTTGGTATTGTGTTCTTTGCTTTTTATCGTTCGAAATCGGTTTTAATTCTAAATATTTTAGGATTAATTGGTTTATTATTATTTGTCGTAATATTGCAACCTCAGCTATTAATTGAAGCATTCAACCCTGTAACTACAAATATTCCAATAATTGGTTTAAGTCTTGTTTTACTAAACAATTTAAAGCAATCTAGTCAGGCGTAAATGTATATATAACAAGTTGCTCAAACGGACAAATTTCAGCTGGCTTTTGCTCGTTCCTCGCTAATTTTAGCCAGCTAAAATTTTCCGCTTAGCAAGGCGTTATACGCCAAAAAAGGAATTTGAAATGACAGAAGTTTATTTTTACTGTGCAATTGGTTTATACGTTTTAGCAAGCTTTTCGGTATCTGTGTTCCTTATCAAGAGAGACGACCTTGATACGTTCCAGAAGTCGGTTCAAACAATTCTGGTTTGGTTAATTCCAATTTTAGGCGCGATAATATTTTGGCGTGTAAATAAAAGTCACGATATCGCATACGAAAAAACAAAGGCTTTTGGTGGTGGCGCTGGTAGGCTAGGTGCATATGACTCAGCCGGAGATGGCGGAGGTAGCGACTAATGGCGTATAACAAAACAATAAACATCATTCGCTTCGCTCACTGGGAAAAATCCTCGCTGGCACTTCGTGCCAAAGCACTCGGTTTTTCCTGTTATTGTAAGCGTTATACGCCATGAAAAAGATAGTGCTACTTTCAAATAAAAAGTATTCAGCAGAAAGTGAGGATTTTCTACTTTCTTTAATAAACCAAGGTTGTGAGTTAATTTGCTTCGTAGGCTTAGATTGTGAAAGTTGGGAAGAAGCCATGGATGAGTTGGCAATAGGAGATGGGAGTAATCCCAAGTATATTACAACAACAAGTCATCCAGCAGAGTCATTAGATGAAGTCATAAATATGGCAAAACATATGAAAACTGGTGGCTCTAACAATATTAATGTGATTGAGGTGTAAGCGTATAACAAGCGCATTAACCACTCGCTGCGCTCGCTGGGGACAAAAACACGTAGGCTCAGTCGCTTCGCTCCAATTTTAGCCTACGTGTTTTTGCCCGTTATGCGGGTGTTAGAAAGCTAAAGGAAGCATCCAATGAATATCCACCAATTGTCGGAACTGGTATTAAAGGTTGCTGCAATTCTTTGTTTCACATATGTATTAAGCCATTTGGGTTATTACTTCAGCTTTTTCTTTATTGAAGATATACCTCCTATAGATCTCATCATCACTAACGCGATTGGGCCGACAATCGGACCAATAGTTGTAGGTATCTTTCTGCTAGCAAATGCAAAAAAATGGGGAAGTAGACTCGTCGCAAATAAATCGGATACACAGGAAGTATCCCTGGGAGAATGGCACGCCATATTTTTATCCTTGATGGGTTTGTTTATTGTAGTGAAAACAATCGTGCCATTCGTAAATCAGGTTTTTGCTATATTGCAATTTCAAAATGACTCAATGGCTAAAGAACTTCCTATTTCTTTTGTAGCTTGGCTAGTTGGATATTCCATCACTATTCTTGTTGGTCTATGGCTATTTGTGGGCGCTAGGGGAATTGTTGGTGCAATTCGGAAGTTAAGGTATGCGGGGACTTAGCCTTCTAACAAGCCATTAAACAGGGACAAATAATAGTTGGTTTTTGCTCCTTCGTCGCTTATTTTAACCAACTAATATTTGCCCGTTAA
>NZ_BAEN01000030.1 GCF_000314975.1 Aliiglaciecola lipolytica E3 | reverse complement strand
TTTTTTTATGTTTAAACAGAATCTATACTAAGGCCTTGTGTATTGCACACTCTTACCAGCAGTAGGTTGTAAATATCGGTCACGAAGTTTAGTTTGACGAGATGTCATCTCAACCAACTCCCCATTTATGATGACCACTTCAGCAGCTTCAGTTACTTCCATTGGGTCACCTGACCATACAACTAAATCAGCTTGTTTGCCTTTGGCTAGACTGCCCACTTTATCATCTACACCAAAAATTTTAGCCGGATTAATGGTTAGCGCGGCTAACCCTGCTTCCCATGGCAACCCATGCGACACTGCGTTGCCCGCGTGCTGTTTCGCCAAGCGAATATTATGGGTGTTCATTCCAATTGCTACGGTAACACCGGATTCGTGCAATCGGCCTGCATTTTCCATCGTAGCTGCGAGCTGGTCGAATTCATAGGGTAAATTTGACTCTGGATTTAAGATAACCGCAATATCCGCCTCAGCGAGCTTCTCAGCGACTTTCCATCCCTCAGTTGCATACAACACTACGATATTAAGCATAGGGTGACGCTTTTTCAATGCAATGACTTGCAACAAGTCAGCTTCACGGTGAGCAGCGATCATAAGTGGTATTTCACCATCGACCACAGGCACGAGTGCATTGGCGTCATCGATACTGCTTACTCCGTACCACGGAGACTGGGGATTAAACGTTTTTCCTTTTACGTAGCTTGCTTCTTTTAACGCACGCTCCAAAGCTACCCACAATGCAGCTCTACTACCACCGCTGTTGTCGGCTGCGTCATTATCGACACCTGTTGAAACAAAAGCGGCTGGTTTAATGATAGGATCGCTCCCTTGTGCCAACGAAATAAATGCACCCTGACCTTGGAAAAGCTGTCCGGTACGATTCATTGTTGTTGCTGCTGAGGTAACGCCATCAATTCGCGAAATTGCAAATAAGCTTGAATTTGGATTTACACTATAAGCGACATTATAAGCAGCACCTGTTTGGCTAATCGCATTGTCAGATGCACTGCTATCTACTGTTCCAGCGGACATGCCAACTTCGACCAATCCCAATGAAGTGTATGCGCCAATTAACCCAGGCGTAACCACTTTGCCTTTTGCATCAATGATTTCATATCCTTGCAAAGACGGGGGTTCAGTAAGGATGGATTGAATGGTTCCATCGCTGATTAGCACTGTTGCGTTTTCTAGTGTTCCTTGTTCGGTTAAGGTATGCACTGTTGCATCGACAATCGCGATATTTTTAGCCAAAACAGTGTTAGCAAAACACGCGATCAGAACCAATGATAACAATCTCTTAGTATTCATCATTTGCTGTCTCCTTCACCAGGTTGGCCTAACTCGAAATCACTCACCGGCCAACTATTCGGATCGGTTCGATCAAATGCTAATGCACCGTCAATGTAAACATTTACTGCTTTGGCGTAGGTAGAAAATGGATCGGCACTCCATAACACCAAATCAGCATTTTTACCGACTTCCAACGAGCCTGTTTGATCAAAAATGCCTAACGACTTAGCTGGATTAGCTGACAACCATTGCCACGCATCAGCTTGAGAAATGTTGATACCTACTCGCTTACCATTACCCCACGCTTTTGCTGCTTCTTGGTTTAAGCGCTGAATTCCTTTGTCATCGTCAGAATGTACGATTGCACACGCGCCAGCAGCATGTACCATTGGGATATTTTCTTGAATACCGTCATACGCTTCCATTTTGAAGCCCCACCAGTCTGCCCACATTGAAGAACAAACATTGTTTTCCTTCAGTTTGTCAGCAATTTTATATGACTCTACAGCGTGATGGAATGAACCAATTTGATAATTAAATTCTTTCATTACATCTAGCATCGTGCCCATGTCATCTGCACGATAACAATGCATATGCACAATAATTTCACCGTCTAAAACGCCAACTAATGTTTCTAATTTTAAATCTCTTTTAGGTATTTTAGGATCTTTACCGTCATCATATTCAGCGTAGTATCGATCCCACTTACTTTTGTACTCTTGCGCATCGGCCCAAGCTTGACGATATCCAGCGACGTTACCCATGCGTGTACCAGGTCCGCCTTTTTTACCGTAAACACGTTTTGGATTTTCGCCACAGGCCATTTTCATCCCATAAGGTGCTCCTGGAAACTTCATATCTTGAATCACACGATTAGGGACATTTTTCACAGTAACTGCGCGTCCACCCACTAAATTTGCAGAACCAGGAAGTATCTGCAAACTTGTCACGCCTCCCATTAGAGCTCGTTGAAAGCCGGGATCTTGGGGCCATATGGAATGTTCCGCCCACGCTTGCGCCGTAACCGGGTCGGTCATTTCATTACCATCAGAATGTGAAGCAGTATCAGGTGTCGCGTATACCCCAAGGTGACTATGCACATCAATAATTCCGGGCGTCACCCACTGGCCATTCCCATCGATAGTTTTGGTGCCTTGCGGAGCAGTTATAGATTCACCAATTGCTTGAATTTTACCGTCGCTAATAAATACCGAACCTGACTCAAGATAACCACCAATACCATCCAAAATATGGACGTTGGTAATTAAAGTGGGTTCACTAGCCATTGGCTGGTAGGTGCTGGGAAAAGGGTTTTTATTGAGTGTAACTGGAGGCTCTTTTTCTGGTTGTTCTGATCCACAACCGGCTAAGATCAAAGTAGCCAAAACGCTGAGTGTTAACCCAGAGTGACTTGATATTTTTTTCATGGTTTCCTGCCGAAAAGTGTTAATAGTTTATTATTTTTATTTTATTTTTAATTTCGATAACGGATAGTCAATATCCTCTTTACCTCATGCAATTTGCACTGACTTAATGAAAAACAGTGTATTTCCGATGAGGTTTGTTAGGCGTAAATATACCAGTTGTTGAAGATACTGCAATTAAGCGCTTTGCAGTTCATCCCAGGGAATTTCACATTCACCTAAACTTGTCGCGATATAAGCAGACTGATCTGAAATTGTGACTGACATATCCATGGTTCTTTCAATCAATTCGGTAAGAATACAAATGTGTTGCCAATTAAAACGGTAGAAATGCGCGTTTAATTGTTTAAATTTTGACTCCGATTGCTGCCACCATACCTCGGACTTAGTATTGAAACTATATACTTTAACGTTCGATGCTAATCGTGTTGCTTTTTTAACTGGCTCAACATCGGGTTCACCTATTTCAATCCAATGCTCTATTTCATCATTAGGTTGTTTCAACCATATATCGGGTTCATCAATTTCACTTAAGCCTTTTGTTAAGGCAAGACCTTCTTGAGCTTCAATACAAAATGCCAGAATTCGCGCCATCATTCGTTGTTCTGTCTCAGAAGGATGTTTAGCCACTATAAGATTTAAATTGTCATAATGATGCCTGTCCATGTTAGACAAAGAGATACGAAATTTATAAATCGTTGGCTTTAATGCCATGAAAATCACCTGCGACTTTTATCGTGTAAGGTTAAATTTAATGCTCAAATATTTAAATTTTTGCATCACAAATTGGATTAGGAGATTGCTGTAAAACTGACACAATATCCGCGGATTTTGACATTGAACGAATGGTTAAAAATAAACTTTCGGCTTGAGGAAATTGCACTTTCAGATAACCTAGCCACTGTTTTATCCTATTTGGATAGTAACGCCCCTTATCACCAAAGATTTCATAGCCCGAATAGGTCAATAAAAGTTCTTTTACCTCTTCCCATGTCATAGCAGGTGCATTATTGCGTACGACTTGTGCTAAATTAGGTAACGCTAATGCGCCTCTCCCTAACATAATATCGCTGCATAGCGATTGCTGTTGACACATTTGTGCGTCCCGCTTTGACCAAATTTCGCCATTGGCGATAATTGGGATCTGCGTTTGCAGCTTTATTTTGCCAATCCAATCCCAGTAAGCAGGAGGTTTATAACCTTCCGTTTTTGTACGCGCATGAATTGCCAAACTATTCGCACCTGCGGCCTCAATAGCCTGCGCATTTTCGATCGCCAATGTTTTATCTTCGAATCCGAGGCGCATTTTTGCAGTAACTTGATGAGGCTCAGGAACGGCTTTACGCACTGCAGACACGATTCTGTAGAGTACTTCTGGTTCTTTTAACAATACAGCGCCACCTTTACTCTTATTCACTGTTTTTGCAGGACAGCCAAAGTTAAGGTCAACACCATGTGAACCAAGTTCAATCGCTCTTACGGCGTTTTCAGCCAACCAATCAGGCTCTTGACCTAGTAACTGTACTTTTACAGGCACTCCTGAAGGTGTAAAACCTTGATGATGTAATTCAGGACATAAACGATAAAAAACTTTGTTAGGCAGGAGTTGCTCGACAACTCGAACAAATTCAGTCACACACAGGTCAAAGCCCCCCACTTGGGTAAGCATGTCACGCATCAGATGATCCACCACGCCTTCCATCGGCGCTAACACTATTTTCATTAAGCTCTTATTATTTATGCTGAATTTGGAGGTGGCGGATTGTAACAAATATAGCCACGTTAGGAGTTGTTTTTTAATTTTCTGATGTATTCTTGTCTGCGTTCTGCAGTACAAGCGATAATTTCTAATTTCTGCGAATTATCTGATTCTCCCCAGACTAAAATTTCATCTAAACTTCGATAACACCCCACACATATATCGTTCTGGTCTAAGCAACAATTGCGAATACAGGGAGAAGGAACTGGTTTTGTTAATGGTTTCATTTATTTAATTTTTTGCGTGATAAAACCAATTGTCTAAACTCTTCGATTTCCTGCAGTGTATAAGGGCTATGAACTCGTTTGGTTGACGCAGGTTGACTTTGTAAGCTAACACCTGGCCTATGCTCAATGTGCGGTCTAATAGGGCGAGGACTAAAACCACCGCCACAATTAGGACAAACATTATGTAGAACAGATTCAACACAATCCTGACAAAAGGTGCACTCGTATGTGCAAATACAGGCTTCCTCACTATCGGCAGGTAAATCTTTGTCGCACCACTCACAATTTGGTCTTAATTCTAACATGCCTGTCTCCGAAAAATTTTGTCCGCTTATGAATTGTCAATTTTGAAATCTTTAGTAACCGAACGTGAATCCCAATTAAAAGTGTATGGATCGAAATGCTGCTCAATCGTAGGTTTAACGATGGCAAAATACGGAGAAATGTCAAAATCTCTAGGCACAAATAACGTGTGGTGCCGAGAGCGGAAGAATATATTATCACTGTCATGCGACGCATTCCGATCTTTGCTTATTTTTTGCGGCAAAATAGGATAGCCAACGGACTGAAATGATTGCGCTAAAAGAGAAGAACAAATTGCTCGTGTGGGATCTCCACTTCCCAACGACAACATATTTCGACGCCACCCGACTGGTACAGGTGGTGTTTGAATCAAATAACGAGCTAAATCTAGGATATTTTTGGTGTCGTACTGATGGCCAAGCCTTGCTTTGGCATACTCAATAATTTTATCAATATCTTCTTGATTAAGGCTAACTGGACGACAAATACGAGTCCCTTGATCTACATATACTTGTAAATCAATAATTCTTACGCCTTCAACAACATCAGCCTCCAGAAGCAAGACTTTGGTAATATCGGGGACTTCAGCATTGCATTGATCGCTAATGCAAAGAGCTGCGTGTGACCAAGTGGATTGAGTTAAATACTTTATCGCTGTACTTATCCTGCTCATACCATCAACTAAAAGTACATCGCCTTTTTTGAGTGTTCTAATTAACGCATCAGGTTCGCAGGTAGTTTCGCTTCGATAAGTAGGACTAGGCTTTTGTAAAAAATGCGCAATCTTTTTGCCTATCCAATTTAGTGGACTCAATGAAATTATCCGGTGAATATATTTATTACATAATATGCATCAGCTTAAATTTTTCTGCAAATTAGCCATAAAAATTAGTGCCTGACTTTGTAATATTGGATCGTGGACAGGCACCTTTATTTACTTCAATATTTTAACGTGGACAGGCATCGGCGATTACCGCCCATTCGTCGATCGCCCAACCATGGACAGGCAACAATGAACTTCCAATCGTGGACAGGCAACAATTGCTTTGAATACTTTTTGGAGATAAAAGTGAATTTAGTTTTGTGCGGTATAATTTAGAAGCAAAAAAAAACCGCACCTTAAAGTGCGGTTTTTCAATTGGCGTCCCCAAGGGGATTCGAACCCCTGTTACCGCCGTGAAAGGGCGATGTCCTAGGCCTCTAGACGATGGGGACAAAAAATATTTCATAAGAAACAATTTCTATCACTACTGTTTACTTAATTCGCCTAGGAATGTGAATTAAGCGTTCCATGTTGCTGCTACCAGCTACCGAGTACTTAACCTGTACTCTCTTATATATGGCGTCCCCAAGGGGATTCGAACCCCTGTTACCGCCGTGAAAGGGCGGTGTCCTAGGCCTCTAGACGATGGGGACAGAAACTTTGTTTATCGACGTAATCATCGATAAATATCTGTAAGGTATTCAAGTCCCTAAGAGGATTGACATTATAGAACGGACAACCGCCCTACAACTTAATTAAACCTTACAAAACAAATTCTTGTCATATCTAATGTTTACTGGCCTAGGTGGTAGTAAACAATCCTTGATATTGGTGGAGCTAGGCGGGATCGAACCGCCGACCTCTTGCATGCCATGCAAGCGCTCTCCCAGCTGAGCTATAGCCCCGTGCTTTTTTGTCACTAGTGGCTAAGCTGGTTAGCTAGCTACCATTCCTTGACAGCGGGGCGCATTCTAGGCATCTGCTCTTTTCATGTCAACGATTTTTTTAAGAAATTTCTCTGTTTGCTATATAAATGAGCGCTTTGTCGATTCGTTGTGCAACTTGTTCAGGATTTAATAGATTTAGAGTAACATCCAGAGATGGTGAATTCCCTGCCCCAGTCACAGCGACTCGCAAAGGCATACCTACTTTTCCCATGCCAATATCTAATTGTTGTGCGGTATCGTTAATAGCGTCTTGTATAGCCTCTGGCGTCCAATTTTGAATCGTCGATAATTTTTCTTTTACTAACAGTAGT
Organism: Aliiglaciecola lipolytica E3; assembly: GCF_000314975.1. Lineage (GTDB taxonomy): Bacteria > Pseudomonadota > Gammaproteobacteria > Enterobacterales > Alteromonadaceae > Aliiglaciecola > Aliiglaciecola lipolytica. The sequence continues at coordinate 78,200 of NZ_BAEN01000030.1, read as the reverse complement.
GCCTCTTTTGCTACCGGTCTAAGATGTTTTTTTGCAGCACCGGCATCAAATTCCTCATAATCTTCATAAAAATATCGGCTTATTTGTGCTAATTCTACTAATGTTTTGACTCGATCAGCTTGGGCTTCAATTACGGCTTCTATTTTTGGACCATTGTTAATATCAATATTTTGATTTTCAAAATGCCATAAAGCGTGTTTAGCCACTTCACTACTGGGAAGTGATTTTATATAGTGCTGGTTTAACCAAATTAGCTTGTCTGTATTGAACGCAGACGCCGATTGGCCGATTGCGTCTAATTCAAATAGCTCAATCATTTCTTCAAGTGAGAATATTTCTTGATCACCATGTGACCACCCCAACCGAACTAGGTAATTCAATAAGGCTTGGGGCAGAAAACCATCATCTCGATATTGCATAACCCCAACGGCACCATGACGTTTTGATAATTTTTTTCCATCATCACCCAAAATCATTGATACGTGAGCATACTCAGGGATAGATGCGCCTAGTGCTTCAAGGATATTAATTTGTCTTGGTGTATTATTAATATGATCTTCACCTCTAATTACATGAGAAATATTCATATCCCAATCGTCGACTACCACACAAAAATTATATGTAGGTGTTCCATCACTACGTTGAATTACTAAATCATCTAATTCGGCATTCGCGATTTCAATTTTCCCTCTGATATGATCATTGATAACCACTTTTCCTTCTGACGGATTTTTAAAACGAACAGCAAATGGTTGTCCTTCTGGATGATCTGTTCTATCGCGCCACGTTCCTGGATAACGAGGTTTTTCACCTGCCTCCATTTGTTTCTCGCGGATTTCATCTAGTTCAGCAGAAGTCATAAAGCATTTATAAGCTTTACCTTGGTCAAGTAATTGTTCAATTAATTCTTTATAGCGATCAAATCTCTTTGTTTGATAATAAGGACCTTCGTCGTGCTCCAATCCCAACCATTCCATACCTTCCAAAATGGCATCAATAGCCGCTTGAGTCGAACGCTCAATGTCAGTATCTTCAATACGTAAAACAAATTTACCTCCTTTGCTTTTGGCATATAACCATGAATAGAGAGCTGTTCTCGCCCCTCCTACATGTAAATAACCAGTTGGACTAGGAGCAAATCGGGTGATCACTGACATTTTTTCTTTCCTTTTTGATTTAGTGCGCGAAGTTTACCAGTCTAGAAGAGGTAAAAAAAACCAATTTTAAAATCAAATCATGTTTAAATGCGATTTTGAGACATTTTGTATATTAATTGTTCTGAGCAACCCCATGAAGAGTAGAAAAACAGCAATTAAACAATATTTTTAAAGTTTAGGGTTGACAGTCAAAGTCGCATATCTATAATAGCGCTCCACTTGCCAAGCACGGTAAGTGAATAGAGAAATTGGACGCTTAGCTCAGTTGGGAGAGCATCGCCCTTACAAGGCGAGGGTCACTGGTTCAAGCCCAGTAGCGTCCACCACTTTTTCTTCTTACAAATCATGCATTTGGACGCTTAGCTCAGTTGGGAGAGCATCGCCCTTACAAGGCGAGGGTCACTGGTTCAAGCCCAGTAGCGTCCACCATCTTACTTTTCAAGCGCTTACGTTAAAATCTTCTGTATAAAATATCATCAATGTTAATCTGTGGGACGCGAATGAGTCACTAGTGGGTCGCCAGTGGGTAATTTGTGGGGATTTTGTGGGACACACAGTCTAACCTCATTCCCCAAATCCGTTGTAAAATAAGCCTTTCCAAGCAACGGCGTGGGACATAAGCGACAAAGCCCCATACGGGATTAAACAATCATTAACATGCAAAGCTTGGAAGAAAATAAAGCATACTAATCCATTTCAAAAACTTTCAATTTTCTATCAATTTCTTTTGCTATCTCTAAATGTGCTGTATGAGTAAAGCAACCTTATTTGACGATGGTCAAATAAAGCTACCTATCCACAAAGTCATAATGTGAAAGACTGAGAAAAAGTCGACTGGAACTGCTTAATCATCTTTAGAAACACCACTCTAAAAGACTTCTTAGTGTTAACGCTATCGATATAGCATGGGACATATCAACGGCCACATAAACACACTTTATTTATCATTGAGTTGCCTAACGTTAATTGCACGGTCATCAGATTCCGATGCTACATTCATGTCTCGTCTTTGCTGTTTACGCTCAAATTTGGCAAGCCAAATCATAGGCAACACAATTAATACTGATCCAATGAGCATATACATACTGGGAATTTCGCCAAACCATATCAAGCCCACTATGACCGCACCAATTAAACCACTATATTCTGCGCTTGCTATTTTATTAGCCTGCACAGCGCGATAGGCTACTACGCATGCTGCCGAATAAATCAAAATAAATGAGGTCGATAACAGCGCTGAAACAAAAATAGAAAAGTCCCAAGGTTTTTGCTCCCACAGCGCTAGTCCAAATGCGACCGGCATACCCAATAAACTCGTCAATAGTAAGGTGTGAAGCACACTGTGTTGCAAAGGGATTTTCTTTACCAATAAGTTATTTGCTGCAAGTGTCACTGCCACCACCAAAGCACTTATACCAGACCATGTGAGCTGTGTCGGCTGCACCACTATCAGCACGCCAATAAAACCAACGATAGCGACCGATACACTTTGTTTGCTTAATTTTTCATTCCAAATATAAAACGCTAGTGCCATCATCAGCAGAGGCGCTGCATAGAATATTGCGTTTGCGGTAGCAATGGGCATCGATTTTAAGGCAAACACCATAAACACTGCGCCCAGTAGCCAAACATGCCCCCTTATAAGATGCCATTTCATGTCTATCAAAAGTCCGCGCTTTTTAGTGAGTAAGCACAAAGGCAGCACTAGAATAACGGCGGCGAGCTGGCGAAAAAACACAAACTGATATGTCGCTACATCGTCCGGTAAGCTTTTAATAACGGAGTCTGAAAACACTGCAACTACATTACCGACGACCAATAACAGCATGGCGAGGCCAACACTCATATTTGGCATGATTGACTCCTTAAACAATAGTGTGACACGAAGAAATGCGCTAAGAATTTAAACGCATTGTATAGGCTTGTTTTCATGATATATAATGATTTAAATTATTTTAATATGAGAAATATTAATAATGGAATTACCACCATTACGCGCATTACACTGTTTTGAGGCGGTTACTCGTTTAAACAGTTTTTCAGATGCGGCAACGTCGCTCAATGTCACACAAAGCGCAGTAAGCCACCAAATTCGATTACTCGAAGAGTATTTAGGAGAAAGTCTTTTCAACCGTCAAGGCAGAAATTTTGAAATCACACAAAAAGGCCAGCGTTATTATGAAGAAGTAAGCAACGCGCTTAATCATATTTTTGACGCTAGTGAGCAAATTAAACACAAACATTCAAATAAGTTGCGACTGGCTATTTATAGTTCTCTGGCAATAAAATGGCTTATGCCTCACCTTGATGAATTTAGACAAGCTTATCCAGATATCAATCTTGTGCTAAATATGGTGACCGAAGACCCAATTATCAGTGACAATACAGCCGATTGTTTTATCACGCTTAATGCTCCTTCACGGCATTTTGAAACCTGCTATCTTTATTCTGAAAAGCTGACATTAGTGTGCGGAAAATCGCTATATAACGACATAAAAAATATTACACTTGAGCAGGCGCTACAACGTTATCCGCTCCTTTCAGTTAACTATGATAAACACGCTAAAGACGATTGTCGCGATTGGCACAAATGGTCAGAACAAACACGCACAAGCTTACCAAAGCACGCACGCTATCAGCATTTTAGTCATGTTTTATTAGCCGCAGAAGCGGCTCGCTATAACTTAGGTATTGGGCTTATTGATGAAATGATCATAAGCGAAGCTGAATTGCAGGCAAATTTAGTGAGGCTAGACGCGTCTCAAGCCTTTACGGGTGCCAAATTTTATTATGTATATCGAGCATCAAGAGCCGATAACAAAGCATATGTTCAACTAGGCGCTTGGCTAAAGTCAAAGTGCGCGTTCGCAAGATAAACTCAAATGCGAATTGAGCACATCTACGCAAGTCCTTTGTGAGGGTCATAATAAGGTTGTAAACAATTGCCATCGCCCGCACAAAAAAGGCGTTGCAACCGCCAAGAATAAGCATTTGCTTCGTCTTGAAATATGCTGTGCAGCAAAGTAGGTAACCAAGGCCCCAATGCTGCAGATTATAATGATGTAATAGTCGCTTAACCTAAAAGCTGGCAAATCGAATATAACAACTCGCAAGGTTCCTCCCCCCTATCCCCGTTATACATGTAATAAATACAAAACCAATCCAATCTAACTTATGTCGAGCTGCAACTAATACGCCGGATATTGCGAAGGCGATTGTGGCAATAATATTCACAGTAAACAGAATAACTTCCATTATTTATCTCAATATTATGTGAATCTAGCCAGTTTTAATCCAAATCTTGATGTATTTTGTAAATTTAGGAGTCCGAATTTAGGCAGAAACTATCTTTTCAATAAAAGCAATACAGACAACGCTCTAAATACACCTACGTGAGAATAAAGAATTTCAAGAGATTCTAAGCGAGCTAATGAGTATCGCTATAACTTTGGACAGCAAACGGCATTGTTTCTGCACGCTGAGAAACACTTTCAGTTGCAATTCAACTATCTTAACGTTAAACTACATTGCATTGAGGTTATTTGATCTAAGCTAATTGGAAAATAAAAACGACCATTCGCAAACTTACTACGATTTAGTATGACAAGAGGCAGTATCAATCCATGTTAGCAAAACAAATTATTTATTGCGGTTTGATAAACGATCAAAACGATTCGTTTAGCAATGTTTAAGCAAAAACAAAGCCGCGCGGTTTGGATACTAATTTGTGTTTTGCTTGTAGCACTTAATCTGCGCTTAAGCCTAGCGGGCGTTGGACCTTTAATTAATGACATTGCGCTGACGTTCAAGCTTTCTAATGCTTTGTTGGGTCTATTAACAACGTTACCGCTTATCTTGTTTGCTGGCTTTTCATTCGCATCATCAACTCTGATAACACGAATAGGGCTACGTCACGCCCTAATAACAGCAATGGCTGTCTTATCGATCGGCATTATTGTGCGTTCGCTAAATTTTGAAATATCACTTTTCATAGGATCTGCACTCATTGGTTTGGCCATAGCCATCGGTAATGTCAGCCTGCCTGCCATCACTAAGGAGCGCTTTGCTGAGCGTGCTGGCAAAATAACAGGCGCTTATTCTGCCACCATGTCTATTGGTGCGGCTTTAGGTGCGGGTTTAAGTGTTCCCATGGCCCATACGTTAGACTTAAATTGGCAACTCACATTGTGTTTAGCCAGTATATTCTCCGTGATCGCGTTGATTGTCTGCGCGTGTAAACTTCACTTGCAAGCAGAGCCTGAGCTGCCTAGCCCATCGCTAGCAACAAAATCCTCCTTGTGGCAAAGCGGTCTGTCTTGGCAAGTTGCTATATTTATGGGCTGCCAGTCATTTACATTTTATGTGATACTTGCTTGGCTACCCACAGTATTGATAGACAGAGGAATGACGGCAGCGCAAAGCGGTTGGCTACTAGCTGTGGTGCAATTTACCGGCATTGCAGGAGCACTGCTTGTACCGATACTTGCTGGGCGAAAAGGCAATCAACTGCTTATCGTTGTATTATTATGTACTTTGGAAAGCGCTTCACTAATGGGGTTATTGATTGCCGGCAATAGCTGGATGATTTGGCTATGCGGTTTAATTGGATTTGTGCTGGGAGGAACATTTAGTTTATCGCTTATGCTCATTGTGCTTCGCGCGAGCTCTGCAGTTGTTGCCTCACAGCTATCTGGTTTTGCACAAGCAATTGGGTATACCATAGCAGCGCTAGGCCCTTTCCTTTTTGGTTATATTCATGACATCACTCACAGTTGGCACCCGTCTTTAATGATGTTATTTATTGTCCTGTTAATCAAGTTCGTCTCTGGCCTTGGCGCTGGACAAGCAAGAACAGTGTAGAGATACGATTTATCATGAACAAGAAGAATACAAGGTAGACATGGACGCAATATACAGCGGAAAAGCCATCACCAAAGCCGGTGAAAAACTCATCGCCGATGATGTACTTAAGGACAATCAAGAGTTTTCAAACGCGATGGATGTGCTGTCGTATTGGCGACATACCTTTGAAGCGCCGCTAGAAACCGCGTTTGATGTTGTTGAAAAGGAAGCGCAAGCCTATGATAAACAAGCAATCTGCGCCAAGCGATTAAAGCGGCATGTCTCAATCGTTAATAAATTACGCCGTTTCGAAAAAATGAAGCTACGCAACATGCAAGATATTGGTGGATGTCGCGTTATTGTTAGTAGCATTAAGAAATTACGACAAATAGAACGTCGTCTTAAAAAGCGCAGTGAATTTAGAATTCGCGGTGGCCAAGTGAAGATGAAAGACTATATTAACCATCCAAAAGAAGACGGGTATCGAAGTGTTCACCTAATAGGTCAGTTTAATGATGGGAAAGGTGGCAAAAAGTACATCGAAATACAACTTAGAACTGTCGTGCAACACTACTGGGCAACGTCGCTTGAAATTGTCGACTTATTCACCCACCAATCTTTAAAGACGAACCAAGGCGAAGAAGTTTGGAAGTCATTTTTTCGAGATGCGGGTGCCTTGTTTGAAGTTATCGACAATATTCACCTTTTCTCACAACTCGATCATAAAAGTCAGTTCGAAAAGATGTACGAGCACATATTTCAGCATCCCGATAAAAAGGCGCGAGAGCATATGTTGGCGTGTTGCAAACGGGTCGTTAAAAGCTGTCGCGATCTTAAAATAATCAATAAGCTCGAGGCCTATACCGGCTCACTAAAAGTCGTTGACGATAGACTTAACGATGAGCGCATTCGCGGGTATGTATTGCTTGAAATTAATATGAAACAAAAGAAAGTCCAAACGACCGTGTTTGAAGAAGAAAATGCGCAAAAAGCGGCGCAGGTGTATGTCGCGGCGGAGAAACATGCGGCAGTGACAGAAGATGCGGTAGTAGCGCTGGTATTTAGTAATGCCGTTGGTGGTATTAAGTCGGCGTACCCGAACTACTTTGCAGATTCGAGTGAGTTTATCCGTTGTTTACTTTACATACGCCGTATTTATGAAGCGTATGATTCAGAAAAAAGCTTTTCTACTAGCGTCCTAAAGACCTTGTTCGGTGTGAAGCAAAAAAATTAAAAAGGAGCAATGAACATGACCAGTAGCGCAGAACAATTGCGCACTTTCTTACTAAGTTGGTTTGAGCTGCATTTACCCGGCAGTCCCTTCCTGTGGTATGACATCGCCGTCGTTGCATGGTTAACCATTATTGCCATTGTGTTGCACCTTTTGTTTAAAGCAATTGCAAAAAAAGTCTTCAGCGCCAATTTCAACTTTGGTAAAAACGGACAAGCTTCCAGCACCGTTGTACCATTAGTGTTTAAACTTATCCGCCGAATATCGTATGTACTGCAGGCGGTAATTATCATTATACAGGCCAATGTTTGGCTCAAAGAAGGCGTGACATTTCAGCACATCGTGCAGGTTGTTGCTGACCAGTGGATAATACTTTTCTCATTGCTATCGCTATTTACCTTGCTGGATATTTTTCAAGCCTTGTCTGATAGAAAGGCTCGTCAGGCACATTTTCCACTGCGTGGCCTATTACAAACTGTCAAACTTATTGCCAGTGTGCTCACGGGGATCCTTGCGATATCTTTATTGATGGATAAGTCTCCACTCATACTGTTAAGCGGTTTGGGTGCACTTTCTGCAATCTTACTGTTGGTGTTCAAAGATCCTATCTTAGGCCTTGTAGCCGGTATTCAGTTGTCGGCCAACAATATGCTAGCCGTGGGTGATTGGTTAGAGATGCCAAAATACGGTGCCGATGGTGATGTTATTGATATCGCACTGACAACGGTTAAAGTGCGTAACTGGGATAAAACAACGACCACTATTCCTACCTATGCCCTTATTTCTGATTCCTTTAAAAACTGGCGCGGTATGTCAGAAGCAGGCGGAAGACGAATAAAGCGGGCGATCAACATTCAAATGAGTACGGTGTCTTTTCTTACAAATGAGCATGCTGACAAGCTTAAAAAAGCCGATCTTCTGCAGGAGTATTTGTCGACATCTTTGCCGGCAATTGAGGAAGAAAATAAAGCCAAACGAACGGACCTTACCATGACACTAAATGGTCGACGCCTAACGAATTTGGGCACTTTTAGGCGGTACTTGCTAACCATGCTTAAAAGCCACCCGTACATTCATCAAAATATGACCCTATTGGTGAGGCAGCTATCACCTTCGAATGAAGGTATTCCCATTGAAATATACGCATTTACCAACACAACAAAATGGGATAAATATGAAGACATCCAGTCTGATATTTTTGATCATATTTTAGCAGTTTTACCCGAATTTGGCTTAAAAGCGCATGAGTCGCCTACTGGCGATGACGTTCGTTACCTTAAAGCTATCAAGTAAAGAAGTACAATAACAAGATTGAAATCAAGGCGATGGAATATGCAAGTTGCAATGACCAGACGCGTTTGGATTAATTAGCGTACTCTCATAAGCATGAATTGTCTTCTAAGGTACTAAGTCTCAACAATACTAAATACGATGTCATCACTATTGTCTAAGCATCCAATAAAATTGTCAGGCCACGGAATTATGGTGCCTTTAATCGTGGCGAGCAAACCATTACCCACAGCTCTTACAGTGCTTGCGTAGTCACTAAGACTGCGTTGCGGATGAGGCAGTAAAACACGCACTCCAAAAATTGAAACGACAATCACACCAAGCTCTGGAGCTTCAGCTAGCGAGTTTTCTTCCGCCTCAAGGGAGTAATATTCTAGATGATAATTAACGATTGATTCAGAAGGCTCGCGGATTTGCCGACGAAATGCGCTGACACTATCACTAAATGCAAACGAATAGACTATCGCCGCAGTAGCAATCAGAAATGCGGTTTTGAGATGGCCTACTCTCACTAACTTTTCATTGTAGTGATATCGAGACTCGCTATTTAATGCGAATGTTAAGCCTTTATCTGAGCTCGCTATTTCACGGGCAAAATTTTGTACAGATTGAATATCTTGTGGACTGTTTGCCTGCTTAAGTATTGCTATATTTATTGTTGAGTCGTCATCATCTTTTGTCAGTTCAACTCGCAGCCGAGTACCATTTATGTCAACGGTGGCTCTTTCCTTTTGCGTAAAGGTTTGTGTGGCCATACTCCGCGCCAGTCTGTGCATATTTTGCTGCTTCGCGATGTGACTATCAATCGATATGCCTGCATCATTGTTACATTGAGCACATGTTAGAATAATTTCTTTTCCGCCCATAGACTTCGGCGGGACGTGCTCAAGCGTCAACTCATCTATTGACTTAAATTCGCCACACAAGGGACAACAGTACACATTGGCTGGACAGGTAACTATGTTCGATAAGTTAGCAACACCTTGCTCGAACAATCTCAATTTTTTTAGTGATTTTCCACTTGGCACTTTTGGAGACCTTTTCGTTATTTAAGATTAAACCAGTACTCTGTGAAATTTGCTTAAAGCAGGCTGTTTATAGGTAAAATACTCAATATGCTAAGCGCGAAGTTATTCAACACCCCAGAGCCCGGTTCGCGAGTATGCGTAATCAGATTGCCATTTACAGTTTCATGCCAAACGATATCTCCGCTTTCGTCTAAACTTAAGGCGTACGCCGCACTGTCTATATTCTCAGCAAACTGAGTGTTTACCTGTGTAGTCAATTCTTCATGGTAAATAATAAATCCTAGCTCTGTATTGATATTGATTGAGCGTGGATCAAAGTTGAATGAACCGATAAATAGTCGTTTATCATCAATCACGAACATTTTTGCATGTAGACTAGATGCTGAGCTGCCAAAGGGGCCTAATTTATCCTTCAGCTTATTTGAGTCTGCTCGAGTAGGTTTCAACTCAAATAATGACACCCCGGCATTGAGCAAGGTCTTGCGATGCTTTGCATATCCCGCATGAACAGGCAATACGTCGGTAGCCATCATCGAATTGGTTAAAATATTGACAGCAATACCCTGCTTAGCGAGTGCCGTAAAATGCGAGACCGCTTTTGGCGTAGGCACAAAATAGGGAGAGACAATCAGCACACTTTTAGTGGGCACGCCCAGCGCCTCATGCAGCTTAGCGACCAATAAATCTTCATCGTTGTTGGTGTTAAGCGTTTTCTGTGGACTGTCGCTTATTAGCTTAACCTCAGACCACGAAAACGCAAGCGTACCTTTGGCTAAAGTATCAATGATGGATGATTGCTTGATTAGCGTGATGTACTCTTGTCGTCGAGGGTTATTAGACTGCTCAGGAAATAGCATAGCGGTTGAATAAACAGCTTTATGTTCGTTGTTCACTAACTGCGTGATTGGATAGGCTGATTGACTTGCCCAGTATCGGTCGAAGTCACTCGATACATGGCCCACAATGTCGCCAACGGCAAGTACATCTATATCTTCTTTTAGGACATGTTGCGTGGCACCAAAATAATCATCGGCGATATTACGACCGCCAATGACTGTCACCACATTGTCTACCGTAAATGACTTATTGTGCATGCGTCTATTTACGCGAGTGAAATGTGTGATATACCCAAGCCATTTGTGCTGTCTTTGCACGAAGGGATTAAAAATTCTTACATCGATATTGGGATGATTGCTCAGAGTGTAAAGTGCATCATCAAGCTCATTAATACCGTTATCGTCTAGTAACAGGCGCACCCTCACGTTCCGATTGGCAGCGCTTAACAAAGCCTCGAACATCAATGTGCCAGTTACATCTGCATCCCAAATGTAGTACTGCAGATCGATTGTTTTCTCCGCGCGCTCAAACAATAACATGCGCGATGCAAAGGCGAGCTGTGGATCGCCCATCATATAGACACCACTGGTTCCTTCTTTGTCATGTTTTGACTTAGATACGGCCTGTCCTAATGACGTTTTGTTAGCCTCTGAAGCGCTAAGTGCATGCGAGGGATATCTATCTGTCACTGGCGACAAGGAACAGCCTCCTGAAGCTAATATTAGGATGGCTAGTGCGCACCCCATGACTGCCATCGTATAGATTTTACGTCTGCTCATGTTTAGACACACTAGGTGGTGTTTCTACTCGGTGCTCTATATATATTGCCAACAGCCAGTCACACAAGGCCACTGTCAACGCCGCCACCAAAGCACCTGCTAAGGTTAGCAATAGACGCGTATAAATGGCGTAAGATGCATCTTGACTTGACAATGAACCTGCGATTAAGGCTAAGGCAACTGAAAACGCATACTGGTATACCATACTCGGTCGTTGACTATCTAGCATACGCGTGCCGAAATAAATGCCCATTAAAAATATCAACAGTAATATCACCACCAAATGCGGTGTGATTGAGAAAATAAAAAGGCATGCCGTAGCGGCGACACAACCAAAACAGGTTGCCATGACGCGTTGTTTTGCTTCATACAACATTGCATATCGCGTCGGAAATACAATGACCATGGCGGCTATTACCGCGAGCATCATGTCTGATGGCTCCATCACCGTGTAAATATAAAAACTAAGTCCACTCAATACCGTGGCGCGAATACACGCATTAAGCGTTACGTTCCTATTGGTAGGGACGGGCTCATCAACATGCATTTCTTTTGTTTTCGGAGGGAAAATAAAAAATACTATCGGAATAATGACCAGCGTCACTAATGAGGCTTGCACAAAACCATCTCGCATACTCATTAATATGACGTTGCCGTGCATGCCCATTACCGACATAAGCACTGCGACAACGATGATGAGCATACCGGCCTGCGCGCCTGTTTTCAAAATCATGTAGTAGCCGGTAAAATACGTAAGCCACATTACGATGATATATACACCGGGCATTGGCCGCAAAAAAGCAATCAGCGTGCTCATGACATATACCATGACTATCATGGCAATAGGGCCAGCCAACGCTTTGCCAGCATTAAAGCCTTTTCGTTGCGCGGCAATTAAGCCGATAGGCAATGCTGCTATTAATGGCGGTAGTGCAGGGGCTAATATTGCTACTGCCAAGTAGGCAAGTGATCCAGCAAGTCCCAGTCGCAGTGCATAATACGGATCATCTTTTCTTGTTGGAGCAGGCGTTACGTACATAATATTAACCGTTTAATACAAGTAAGAACTAAGCGAGCGCAGGCGTTGTAGCAATGCACCCAACCAGCCGACGGGATTGCCCGATTCTTTCGCGTAAATAATAGCATGTACTTGCCCCCCTACTTTCACTTCTCTAGGCCAGTTATCCATACCACCGCTAAGCTCAATTTTAATAGGGATACGCCTAGCAGGCTCAAACCAACGATTGTCGACTTGACTCACCGCCAGCCCGTCTTGTGTTTGTTTCCCGATGCTAATGCCCCATGCTACGCTGGTGACCTTGGCCTCAAATATTTGGCCGGGTAACGCGTCAAATAATACGGATGCCATGTCTCCGGTATTCACATGCCGAAGCTGATTTTCGCGAAGCTCAAGGGTGATCCACACTGATTGCGCATCAATGAATGTCAGTGCAGGTTGCCCTGCCCCTACGTACTGGCCTGTCGATAAATTAAGATTGGTGATCACTCCTTTGTGGGGCGCGGTAATGGTGGTCGATGCTAAATCGTATTGAGCGGCCGCAAGTTTCGCCGATGCAGCTTCAAACTGGGGATTGTCCTCACCCGCTGGCCCAAGCGCGGCGACCGCACTGGCGAGATTGGCTTGCGCGGTATTAAACCTAGCAATCGCATCTTGTGTTTTTGCTCGTGCGTTGTCAGCATCGGCTTTGGGGATAAGCCCACTTTGTTCTAGTCGCTCAACACGCTGTTGTTCGGTCCGCGCATTATCTCTAGACACTCTCGCTTGTGTTACAGATGCTTGCGCCGCGGCAATGGAGGCACTAGACGAATCAAGATTTTGTAACACCACACTTAAATTTGCTTCTGCGCTTTTAACGGCTAACTCATATGGATAGGAGTCAATGGTAAACAATGGCTCTCCCGCGTCCACAACCGCGTTATCGGTCACGTGAATGATATTGACATTGCCTGACACCCGTGGCGACAACTCAACCACGTTTGCTGACACAACACCTTTAGACGAGCTAGGTGTGTATGCATCGCTCATGGCGAAGATCACAATGAAACTGACCAAAATCACTACGGTTACCAACACTACCTTTTTGGGGCTTATTGAAGACATGATTACTTCCTTTTCATTAGTCGAGTATTTGTGTGTTACAGGTAAACAGCAGAAAAACGCGCGAGTTCGATATCTTGTGTATCAAAAAGGCGAAGTGTTTCACCGTTTATGGAATAGCGATGGGTGTTACTCAATGCGTTCAAAAATGCTTGTTCATTTATATCGCTATCAGGACACGCCATTTTCGTTGCGCCTAATTGTGACACACTTAATGTGCCGCTATTCTCGCTTTCATTGTTCAACTCAAAGCTGCCAAAAAAGCGATTACAACCGCCGAATCCAACAAGCTGATTATCTTTTGACTTAAAGATGAGATGTTGTCCACGCGCTTGAGATGCACTCATTGTTACCGTTTGCTCATTTAATGTTTGTAACTTCCAATAGGTAGTCACCAAGGGGCTATTAGCGGATGTGTCATCAGCAAATGGCGTGTCTATCGCAGCCTCATTTGAACATGAGGCTAAACTACATAAACACATCATGACGAATAAAAATCTTGTTGTACTCATTGTCCTCTTACTCCTTCTCATACACGGTTTGTCCCGCTTTAACCGTTTTCATCACGACGATATCCTTTAGTGTCAGCGGATCGACGGTTAAGGGGTTATCATTCAAAATCACTAAGTTGGCTTGCTTACCCTGCTCGAGCGTTCCTTTTGTGTCTTCTTCAAAAAGTTGATAGGCCGCATTGGCAGTAATCGCTTTAAGGGCTTGATATGGCGACACGCGCTGCGCTTCACCGATGACATTTCCTGAGCGAGATAGCCGGTTAACGGCGGTGTAAAGACCAAACATGGGATCAATCGGTGTCACAGTATCATCAGAGTGGTTGGTCACAATAAGGCCCTTGGCCATTGCATCTTTCATGGGGCTTAGATAATGCGCTCTTGCTTCCCCTAGGTTTTTAACGTGAACATCCCCCCAAAAATACGCATGATTGGTGAAAAATGAAGGCAAAATATTGTATTTTACAAAGGTGTCTAGTTGGTCTTGCCTGACAAATTGTGAATGTATAACGATTGTGCGCCGGTCTTTATCAATAGATTGATCAAGCGCTTTGCTAGCATACTCATGTGCGGCAATGATCATATCGATACTCGCATCGCCGTTACTGTGAATAAATAATTGACGATTGTGCTGATAGCCCTTAACGAAAAGTGCATTTAAATTGTCTTGTGAGATGCTAGGCAAACCTTTGCAATCCGTCTCACAACCCTCAACCTCGGTTAAATAGGGCTGGCTAAAAAAAGCGGTCTTCCCCTGCGGTGAGCCGTCAGCAACAATTTTAATACCTTGAAACTTTACGCCGTCGATATATTCGTTAAAGGCATATTCACTGTCTTTTATACTGTGCGTGCCAGGCAAAGACACAATATCGATATCCAAACCGGTTTCTTGCGCCATCTTGATAAATAAGGCCATACTTTGAGGATCGGTATTGCCATCTTGCGCGGTTGTTATGCCGTGAGACAGATAGTATTGCTGCGCTCGTGGGAATAGCGCCTCTTTTTGAGGCGCAAAGGTTTCAATCGCTTTTCGCGCAAATTCATACATTGCGACTTCTTGCACAAGCCCGGTTGGCTCATTTGTACCCGCAAAGCGAACAATCTTGCCGCCTTGCGGGTCAGGCGTATTGCTATCAACATTTAATAGCGCCAATGCTTGGCTATTGGCCACGCCCATGTGACCGCTCGTGTGCTGCAAGTAAACAGGATTGTCGGTAAATACTGCATCAAGCTCCCGTTTAGTGATATGGCGCTTTTCAGCTAATTGGTTCTCATCATATCCCCATGCAAAAATCCATTCTCCCGCGCCAATATTAAACTCTTTTTTATAGGCTTGGAGCGCATCGATAATATCATCGAAGCTCTTAACACTACCCACTGGCGGGGCAGATAAATTGGCTTGCCCAAGGGCGCTGGCAACCATGCCTATGTGACTATGTGGATCAATAAAAGCGGGTAACAAAGTTTTACCATTTAAGTCAATAACGTTGGCACCTGCAAATTGAGCATTGGCCTTTGCAAGCCCTCCGGCAAAAACGATAGTTTCTTTATCTATCACAAGCGCCTCTACGTAATTTGGCGTTGAGCCTACCATTGTCACAATGTTGCCATTTTTAAAAAGTATCGGTACAACTGTTGCTTCATTGGTATCGACCTGTTTACTGCAACCAACACCAATTAGCACTACAGACAAAATAAGCGAGCAAAGCTTTACCACTCTAAACATCTTTACATTTAACGGTTTCATTTTTATTCTGCCTTGTCCTACAAAGAAGATTGAAGCAACACGATTACGGTACTTACTACCATGTCCACACCAATACTGATAAGAAAAAAGCCCATGACTTTGGTCATGGCCTGTATTCCGGTATTACCTAAAAATTTGACGACCTTAGAAGCGCCTCTCAAGACCGACCAACAAATGCTAGCTGAAACTGCTATACCGGCAATAACGACCGCAAACCCGATCACTTCGCTTCGTAGCGAGCCCGCATCGTTTAATTGTGAGGCCATGGCAATCACTACGGATATTGCACCTGGTCCACTCATTGAAGGCATGGCTAAGGGTATAAAGGCAATATCGTTAGCACAACTTCCTTGTTGGTTTGATGCGCCTGTGGCAATCGGAGCGGGGAATAGCATTCTAAAACCTAAATACGCAATGATTAACCCACCTGCAATGCGAAGTGAAGTGAGCTCAATTCCAAAAAAAGCCAATAGATGTGCACCAAATAATAAAAAGCAACTTAGAAACAGGAACATATACAATGCCGCCAAGTTAGCGGTCTTTTGTCTTTCTTGCTTTGAAAAATCACTGGTGAGCGACAAAAACATGGGCGCTGTCGAAAATGGGTTGGCAATGGGAATGAGCGCGGCGACAACGAGCGAGATATACCCGAGATATTCTGTAAATGCTTGCATACCCTGTCGACTCCAAAATGCGTTAATTAATCTGTATGTCAATACCTATGAATAAGCTATTTATCGCTTACAATTTTTCTTTGCTTTCCAAATAGCCACGTAGCAAGTTATTCATGTACGCTTTGTCTTTTTCAGCAAAATAGCTCGTCAATGTTTGGTACTGCTTGTTAACATCATTTACCGCTTTTTCACTGATGTCTTTTCCCTTTCTCGTCAACGCGACTTTAAAGCTACGCTTATCCTTTTTTGAAGGTATTCGTTTAACCAAGCCTTTATTCTCCAGCTTGTTGATCCTATTGGTCATAGCACCTGAAGTGATCAACGTTTGCTCTAAGAGCTGATTGGGCGTAAGTGCATGAGGCGCGCCCGCTCGGAGCAGCGCCGATAGGACCCCGTAGCTGGGAAGCTTTATATCATACTTTACAAGCGTTGCTTCCATCGCTTCGTTCATTTGGTGACTGACAATTAAGAGTCTGCCAACCAAGGCCATGTCATCAGTTAGCATTGATGGGTTTTCTATCTTCCATTGCTGTTGCATATGATCTGTTAAATCCACTTATATACTCAATTCAATATATCTTAACATTAAGGTAGTTTATATAAATGTGTCTGTCAACCTTCTATTATTTTGAAACATCGTTCGCCTGCGATCGTTTTCCTGAAAGTATCTTTACATTAAGATATCTTATTGTATCATAGTCGGTATTGTGTAAGGGTATTTGAGAGAGATAACAAAATGAAAGTGAATTCTCATGACAAAGACAAGAAAGTGATTAAACGAATAATTATGTTCGCTGTGTGTGCGGTACTAGTTGTATTTACTGCCTTTGTTATCAGCAGGGGTTTGTTTGCCACCTCATCAATTAATGAAATTAGCGCACAGACATTCGTAAATTTACAAGAGACGAATATGCCAGCACCTGGATTCAGACGTGCTCATGCAAAGGGTGTTTGTTTATCCGGTGAGTTTAGATCCAGTGGTGCACTGTCCCAATACTCTGATGCAAAGGTCTTCTCTGAGGGTGATTATCCATTCATGGGGCGTTTTTCTATAGCAGGCAACAACCCTACCGCGCCGGACCTAAAGGCCCCTGTGCGAAGTTTAGCATTTGCGATTGATTTAGGTCCAAGCCATCAATGGCGCGTTGCCATGAATACGCCGCCCGTGATGGCCGTAGGGACGCCGGATGCATTTTATAAGCAGCTTAGTGCTTTAGCGCCTGATCCGTTAACAGGTAAAAGAGATCCGTCAAAAATAAAAGCGTTTTTCAAAAACCATCCTGAGAGCGCAGCGTTTAATAAATGGAAGGAAAGTTACAGACCCACAAAGAGCTTTGCGGCCGAGCAATATCATAGTATCAACGCATTTTTTTTACATGATGGGCAAGGTAATAGTCAAGCCGTGCGTTTTATGGCCGTACCTCAATTTAGTGATGACAGCATCACAATTGATACAAGCAATGATGATGCCCTGCAGTCACAATTATTTGGCATGCTTGAGAATGGCGAAGTGATATTCAACCTAGAATTTGTCTTGGCCAATGCGCGGGATGATGAAACCAATCCAACTGTTTTATGGCCAAAACAAAGACAACGCGTGATGGCTGGACAGCTCGTTATTACATCAGCAAGCGCGCAAACAGACTCACGCTGCGGAGCAACTAATTTCGACCCACTTATATTACCAGAAGGAATAAGTGCGACAGCCGATCCAATACTACGAGCGCGAAGCGCAGCATACGCTGAATCTTATCGTCGCCGGGCAAAAGAACGGTTACTTAACGACAACGACGATATTCAAGCACAACTAAGGAGCCAATAGCATGAGTCATTCATATTCAAGCGGTTCAAAAATACTCCACTGGTCGATGGCACTCATTATTTTATCGATGTTAGCGCTTGGTTTTTCAATGGTACAAAGCCTAGCGGTATGGCAAGTGGAAGCAATTGCACTTCACAAATCTTTTGGCATTCTCGCGTTTATCTTAGTCATTGTGCGCGTTGTCAATCGTGTTAAAACACCCTCTCCTGCTTTGCCTGATGACTTAGCAAACACCCAAAAGCTCGCGGCCAAAGCGACGCAAATTGGACTTTATGTGGCAATGTTCGCGATGCCTTTATCAGGGTATTTAATGCAGAATGCGGACAATAGACCCGTTACCTTCTTTGAATGGTTTGCACTACCAAATCTAATAAGCCCAAATATTGAATTGTACGCTGTATTTCGTGAAATACATGGACTAGCTGCCATAATATTTCTTGTTTTGATTACGATGCATGTGTGCGCCGCTTTGTATCATGGCATTGTGCGCCAAGACAGCGTGTTATCTTCAATGACAATGAGTAGTAAGTCGGCATCATCAAAGCACGAGGAATGACAACGTGAGTTTACCGATTGAAGCGGCCGTATGGGGGTTCGTCGCCGGTTGTGCACTTATTTTTGGCGCTATTATTGGCTACTTTGTCAAACTGCCTCAAAAAGTCATCGCGAGTATCATGGCATTTGGTGCAGGCGTGTTGATTTCAGCGCTGTGCTTTGAGCTTGTGGGAAAAGCAACTGAGCAAGGCGGATTTCTGCCCACTCTTTTAGGATTCAGTGCAGGCGTATTGGTTTATTCTTCAGCGAATTATATGGTCTCTCACGCGGGCGCGAAACACAGAAAGCGTGCTAGACCAAAGGCCAACTCACATGCTGCAAAGAATAACGTTTCAGCCCCAGTTGGCGGCGCGGGAATTGCAATTGCGCTAGGGGCATTAATTGATGGTATACCTGAGGCAGCCGCTATTGGCGTGAGCATGATTGACAGTGGAAATGTTGCACTGGTTACCTTGCTTGCAATATTTTTATCTAATATCCCTGAAGGTTTATCAAGCTCCGCAGGCATGAAACGAAGTGGTAAAAGTGCCACGTTTATATTTGGCTTATGGTTTTCTATGGCCTTATTGTTATCACTCTCATCATTTGCTGGGTTTACGCTTCTTGGACAATTAGGAGACACTTATATCGCGTTTGCATTGGCGTTAGCAGCTGGCGCAATTCTAGTCATGATTATTCAAACCATGATCCCAGAAGCATTCGAGGATATGCATGATATTACGGGCCCAATTGCGGCCGTAGGCTTTTTGGTTGCTTATAGCGCTAGTGAATTATTATGAAAAAGAAAAATGAAAAAAACACCACAAAACGTTCCATGGGTGATAAATTTAAAATCGCGATATTAAAAGCACTAAAAAAACTATTTAAACGAAAACACCCTTATGCGCCGGTTAATTACCTTGGCCGAAAACGCACTCAACGTATATTGGGCGCTAAAATTAAAAAGAGGAAACAGATTGAGAACGACGATTCGGCAGATTAAGCTAATATGTGATAAACAAGTCGTGGAGAAGTAAGTTCAAGACTACCAACTATTCTTTACTCGCGAAATGGTTATATACAGTGCGCTTCGACACCTGCGCCACTTCCGCAATTTTGTATATGCTAGTATCGTTGACACCAAATTCTTTAAAAGCCTTTACTGCACCTCGCAAAATAGCTTCATGCTTTAGTTCGCTGCGCGTTTTTTTAACATCTTTCATAGTCATTTACTTTACTCATAACTGTGTATTTCGAAAAAACTCCAAGCACTTCTTTAGCGATAGTGATAGGTTTATTTTTTCAAATACATATAGTAATTAGTCTGACGAAAAATCCTTTATAATCGTATTAATAGTTTCTTTCGCATCTCCAAGTAGCATGCTTGTATTGTTTTTATAAAACAGTGGGTTTTCGACACCTGCAAAACCTGCATTAGCCGATCTTTTTAGAACGAAAACAGATTTAGCCCGATAAACCTCAATCACTGGCATGCCATATATTGGACTTCCTTTGAGCTCTTTAGCAGCAGGGTTAACTACATCATTAGCCCCAATTACCATTACCACATCATAACGCTCAATATTTGGATTCACCTCATCCATTTCTAGCAATTGTTCATAGGGTACATCTGCTTCCGCCAGCAAGACATTCATATGACCTGGCATTCGACCCGCTACCGGATGTATCGCGTAGTTTACTTCGCAGTTATTGTCTTCTAATAATTCTTGTAATTCCCTTAGGGCATGTTGCGCCTGTGCGACTGCCATACCATATCCAGGTACGATCAGTACAGATTGTGCGGCTTCAAGCACATAATAGGCGTCATGAGTCGGCATAACCTTAATCTCACCACTCACTTGAATGGCATCTTGTGTTGGCGTAGCAAAACCTGACAACAATACATTTAATAATGAGCGATTCATCGACTTACACATAATTTGCGTAAGAATAAGCCCCGATGCTCCTACGAGCAGTCCTGTGACAATTAAAATGACATTACTAATCGCCAAACCAGCGGCGCAAGCGGCCACACCTGAATAGCTATTAAGTAAGGCTATCACCACTGGCATATCGGCCCCGCCAATACTCATTGTTGCCCAGACACCAAACGATAGGGCTAGTAGCATGGCAATATAAAACCATATGATTTGCTCTGGATAGCTCACAAACAAAACAAATAAGGCACTAATACCCAGCAAATGAACAATGCTAATAAATCTCAAACCTTTAAACACTAATGCTTTACTACTAAAGTGCCCAGATAATTTACCCCATGCGACAATACTTCCGGTGAAGGTTATCGAGCCAATTAAAGCCGTTATAAACAGTGTCGTAAACATAAACGGACTTCCCTGCTCGAGTTGCATGATGGTGAACGCTGACAAGGTTGCCCAAGCAACCAGCATCGACGCAGCCCCTCCAAATCCGTTAAACAAAGAAACCATTTCTGGCATCGCTGTCATTTGAACCGTTTTTGCCTTGTATACACCAAAGCTCCCACCCGCAAGTATACCGGCGAGTATCCAATGAAACTGAATAATATCTTGGTCCAGTAGGGTGACCACAATCGCGATAAACATTCCCAAAGCAGATAGTAAATTACCGCGTTTAGCAGAATCTGGATGACCAAGTAGTTTAAGTCCAAATATGAACAGGACAGCTGCTACCACGTAAACTAGGTTAATCGTTAATTCAATGATATTCATATGATCATCCTATCGTTGCTTCTTTTTAAACATACTTAGCATTCTGTCAGTTACTAAATATCCACCGACAACGTTAATACTTGCGAGTGCAACGGCTAAGGTACCAAGGACAATACTCAGGAGTTCATTTTCGGTGCCGGAGCTTGCAAGTGCACCCACCAGCGTAATACCTGAAATTGCGTTAGAACCCGACATAAGGGGTGTATGCAAAGTAGCAGGTACCTTTTTGATAAGTTCAAAGCCTAAAAGAGCGGCAAAAATGACGATAATTAATAAGTAAATATTGTCCATTATTTAATTCCTTCGTAGTGTTTTAATAACTGCTCGTTACATACTTGCCCTTGATGGGTGATGATGCATTGAGAGAGGATCTCATCTTCTAAGTCGACAGCAAGACTGGCGATACTGTTTGTTGACTTCTCACTTTTGTGAGAGCGCGAAAATTCGTCAATTAAATGAAAGCAATTATTGGCATACATTTCAGTGGCATCTTTAACCACGTGTTGACTCCATTTACCTGAGCCGATCACAGTGACTTGGTTAACTTCAATTGTTTTCCCAGCGATGCTGCCTTCAACATTTCCACCCGATTCTGCTGCCATATCGACAATAACAGAGCCAGGCTTCATCAGTGCAATAGTGGCTTTAGGAATGAGCAAGGGCGGTCGCCTACCAAAGAGTTGTGCGGTAGTGATCACAATATCGGCCTCTGCAATTGCCTGCTGTTGCGCATCAAGTTGGAGTTGCTTTTGCTCATCACTTAAGGCTAAAGCATAACCATTCTGCGATTGCCCAGTCGCGCCAATATCAATATATAAAAATTTGGCGCCAAGTGATTCAACCTGCTCAGCAACAACACTACGCGTGTCATACGCAAGCACATTGGCGCCCATTCTTTTTGCCGTTGCAATCGCTTGCAAGCCCGCTACTCCCGCACCAATCACAAATACTTTAGCGGGTTTAATCGTGCCCGAGGGCGTCATCATCATAGGTAAGATACGGGGTAATGCTGCGGCCGCCTCGATCATCATGACATAGCCGGCTAAGCTCGCTTGGGAACTCAGCGCATCCATCTTTTGAGCACGACTGCTGCGAGGAATCATTTCGATTGATAAGGTACTTACATCGGCTTTAGCGAGCGCGCGCACTTTGGCCTTTTCGAAAAATGGATTGATGTGGCCAATAATAATTGCGCCGCGCTTCATCAGCGAGATGTGTTGTTGGCTAGGAGATCCCACAAACAAAACAAGGTCGGCGTCTTTTATACCTTCTAAGCCTTCACCAATAATAGCGCCCTCATCTTGGTAATCTTGATCTGCGTATCCGGAACGTAAACCAGCACCCGCTTGAACAATAACGTCAAAGCCCATACGAACGAACTTCTTCACTGTATTTGGGACTGCAGCGCACCGCCTTTCTTGATTTGTGGAGTTTTGTCCATCCTCGTTTTGTGTTTCATTAATAACAAAAATTTTCACGACGTCTTCCTTTCATAAACGATGGCGTAATAACATCGTTTGTTTTGAATAAACTTTCTTGCTAAAGCGACGATTTTCGCCTTAGTCCATTTTCTGTCGTTTAGTTTTAGCTATTACCTAGCGTTTATTATTTTTATTTTATGCCAGCTTGTTGTTCTCAAAGATAAATACATTGCAGTGCAAATTTATAACTTCCGACTATTTATTTAATAGAAAACATTTTAACGAATGTTGCCGTGGTTTGAAGTTTTACAAATCGTCCTCGTGGACTAGTTTACTCGCAATAGTGCTAGCTTTAGTTGCGGTGTTGGTGTTGGTGTTGGTGTTAAGTAGGATGGTGGGGTTGCGACTAATTAACCATTTCTTGGCTTTTTCATCGCTTATAATGCAGGTGAGTATTAGGAAGAAAAAAGACAATATCGCAGATTACACATACAAAAGCCTAGGATACTTCATACTTTTAAGCTAGCAGTGCATATCTAGTAAGCGTTTAAGGCGAGGCAAACCGAATAAAGTAGTGATACCTATCACTGACAAACGCTAAGCAGTTTGCTGAATTGTTCTACTACTTACATATTCGGATAGTTAGGCCCGCCCCCGCCCTCAGGTGTAACCCAAGTAATATTTTGAGACGGATCTTTGATGTCACAAGTTTTGCAGTGAATACAATTTTGTGAGTTTACTTGCAAAAACGGCCCATTATCATCCTCCATTATCTCATACACGCCTGCCGGGCAATATCGTTGAGCAGGTTCATCGTAATCAGCTAGATGTCGAGTGATCGGTATCGATTTAGAGGCTAGTACCAAATGACTTGGTTGATCTTCTTCGTGGTTGGTATTACTTAAAAATACCGAGCTCAAACGGTCGAAACTAAGTTTATTGTCAGGTCTTGGATATTCAATTTTATAAGCATCTTTTGCTAGTTGTAACGCTTTATAGTCAGCTTGAGGCTCATGCAAGTCTAACGGTAGTGAACCTGAAAAAATATTTTGATCAATTGTATTAAAGGCTCCACCTAAGGTATTGCCCCACTTATGAATTGCTGCAGAAAAATTTCTTGCAGACTTTAGCTCTTTATATAGCCAAGACGCTTGGAGTTTTTTATCGAAGTTCTCTGACGAGTATTCATGATCTGCATCAGTTTTATTTAATATTGATTCAATGACATGTTCAGCGGCTAGCATGCCACTTTTCATAGCGGTATGATTGCCCTTTATTTTTGCCCCATTTAACGTTCCTACATCACATCCCACAAGCATTGCGCCTGGCATAGTTGTTTTTGGTAGTGAATGAAGGCCACCCTTTGCTATAGCTCTCGCTCCATAAGATACGCGGCTACCTCCCTCTAAAACACTTGCGAATATGGGGTGATGTTTCATCTTTTGAAACTCAGCAAATGGATTTAAATGAGGGTTTTTATAATTTAAGTCAACAATGAGACCAATATAAATCTGGTTATTATCGGCATGATACATGTAACTCCCACCGGTAGCATCAGATAACGGCCAGCCTGCACCGTGTACTACCCTGCCTAGGTTATGCTGCTCAGGAGGAATATCCCATACTTCTTTGAATCCAATAGCATAGTGCTGAGGATCTACGCCCTCATCTAACTTAAATCGTGAAATTAATTGCTTACCTATATGCCCTCTGCAACCTTCCGCAAAAATGGTTTGTTTTGCGCGAAGTTCCATACCAGGCATGTAAGAGTCTTTAGCCTGATTATTTTCATCAAGCCCCATATCACCCGTAACAACACCTCTAACCACACCTTCTTCAATAATGGCGCTTGCCGCGGCAAAACCCGGAAATATTTCGACGCCTAAACCTTCAGCTTGTTCTGCCAGCCAGCGACAAACATTTCCCATGCTGACAATATAATTTCCATGATTCATCATCGTCTTGGGGACAAAAAGGTTAGGAATTTTGATTGCGCTTAACTCATTTCTACACAGATAAATAAAGTCTTCCTTTACTTGTGTAGTGATTGGCGAGTCCATTGATTGCCATTGCGGTAAGAGTTCATTTAGCGCGCTAGGTTCAAAAACGGCACCCGACAATATATGCGCACCCACCTCAGAACCTTTCTCTATGACACAAATCGATAAATCAAGTTGTTTGGCATTACTTAATTGCGCTAGTTTTATTGCACATGCAAGACCAGAAGGGCCAGCGCCTACAATAAGCACGTCGAAGACCATTTGTTCACGTTCCATTATTAGTAATCCTCTTCACACTTTCGGTGTACTGCTAAATCTTTTATCGTAGCGTTATTACAACATCAACCACAGGGCATTCCATGATGCTTTTGGACTATAAAACAAGCTTAGCCACACGATAGCCTTATTAGCTTGTTATTGGATAAAATCCAGAGGTTATTATCACTATCATTTTTTGATTAATATTAATTTTAATATACGGATTTCAGGCTCGATTGCAGAACATTTCCCTTAGTGCTTTTTTATCAATCTTTCCTGTAGAATTAATTGGAAGACGAACTAGACGAAACCATTTTTTAGGCGTCTTATAAGATGCAATTTTTTGCTTACAATAACTCGATAATTCCTTATCAGTTACTGGCTCACTTGAAACAACAACAGCACATGCTTTTTCTCCCCATTTGGCATCGGGTAAACCAATTACAGCACACTCTATAATCTTAGAGTGACCTCGCAGAACCTCCTCAACCTCTTTAGACGCTATATTTTCACCACCACTTACAATCATGTCTTTTTTGCGATCAACCATATAAAGGTAGCCATCTTTATCAATGTAACCTAGGTCACCCGTATATAAATAGTCATTAACGATAGCCTGTTGACTAAGCATCAGGTTTTTGTAGTATCCGCGCATGCATTGCTTGGCCTTTATAATAATTTCACCAACTTCTCCGAACGAACAAGGCACATTGCGTTCATTTACAATCATCACTTGCACTTCACCCGCTGGTTTTCCAATTGAAGTGAGTAGTTGAGGTTTTGAGGTAACTGCTAACCTATGGTCTGTTTCACTTAAAAAAACAACGTTTCCCGATAATTCCGTCATACCATAACCTTGGCACAGACCAACATTTGTGTTGCTCAATAATGTCTGTAATAGCGTTGCTGGCATAGCTGAAGCGCCGTACCCAATGCTTCGCACATGTTCTAAATCATCAAATTGAAAATCAGCTTGTTCAAGCAGCATTGCTATCATTGTGGGTGCAAGTGACAAGGTAGTAACTTGTAATTGACGAATGGCACACAATGCATCCGTTGCATTAAATGATTTCATTAGTACTACAGCCGCGCCATATTGATGCTGCAACAGAACATTATGGGCAGCCACATGAAACAGTGGAAAAGGAAACAAATATCGGTCAGTTTGCTTCACAGGCCTTGCAATTGAAGCCGTTTTTAATGCATTTAGAAAAGATGAATGCGTTAACTCTGCGCCCTTTGGCTTTCCTGTTGACCCGGAAGTGAAAAGTATCCAAACCATGTCATGTTCATTAATTTTGATACAGGGGGCTTTTGTGTCCGAGTTAATTAACCACGACTCATATTCATTCTGAAAACTAATGACATCTATCTCATCGGTAGATTCAGAAGGTAGCTTTGATAATAATATCTTATCACCAAAAATCGCGATGGCTCCACTGAGTCTTAGTTGATACTCGATCTCCGCGGGTGCCAATCTAGCATTGATGGGTACTAAAACACGACCACTTGCTGACGCAGCATATATCAGCTCTATAAATTGTGGACAGTTCCACGCCAGCACTGCAATGCGGCTACCCTGTTTACCAATTGCAGATAAAGCTACACATAATTTCTGAACTCTACGGCTAAGCGTAAGGAAACTAATAGAGGCACTTTGCCAATACAGCGCTATGTTTGTGGGATTTAATTTAGCTTGAGTATACAAGATGTCGTGTATGGTCTTCATCGAAGCTTTACTGCCTTTGTTATATACGTGCGATAAGGTTTGTTAGTGTGACTTAAAAAACGTTTGTATAGCATCCCTCAAAACAACTAGTGTTAGTGAGTGCAGTGTGATTACACTTATCTCTTTAAAACTTACTTTAGAAAGACGAATTGATTATTAAGATTAAAAGCACGATTGATAACTTCGTAACCCAGTATCGTAAACTTTAAATTACATACAATTAGTTAAATACGTCATTCATAAATTTGAGGTAATTACTGTCCCTAGACGGCGCTACATCTCGACAATAGGTACCAGTTTACTAGTAAAAAGCTGCACAAAAATCAGCCGATTTAATTTTAGTCTGATTGGACGATGAACGCTTATGCTCTGGATGTAAACATAATGAAAACGAAAGGTTATTACCTTTTATAAAATCACTGACCCTGTCAGCCAAGCAATTCGGAGATAAGACCATGCTAACCGTAAAAGATGACTATTTGACCCCTGAGGCAATTGAAGTAATAAACCGCGCACGCGAACTTGCTCCTAAACTTGCAGAGCGCGCGCGCGCCGCCGAAGACGCCGGTATCATTCCACCAGAAACAATACAAGATATGCAAGATGCTGGATTGTTCCAAGTATTGCAACCCAAACGTTGGGGTGGATACGAAATGGATCCTAGAGTATTTTATTTGGTGCAAATGGAGTTAGCAAAAGGTTGCATGGCAACCTCTTGGGTTTATGGCGTGGTTGGTGTTCATAACTGGCAGCTCCCATTGTTTCCTGAGCAGGCACAACAGGATGTGTGGGGAGATGACCACAAGGTATTAACGGCTTCAACTTACATGCCAACCGGTAAAGCAGAGCCCGTAGAAGGGGGATATAAATTCAGCGGACATTGGAGCTGGAGTAGCGGGTCTATCTATTGTGATTGGATATTGCTTGGAGGCTTATTACCCAAAAAAGACGGTTCAGGCGACTTAGAGCATTGTACATTTTTACTGCCAAAAGAAGATTTTGAGATCGTTGATAACTTTGATGTGCTAGGACTTAGAGCTACTGGCAGCCATGATATACACGTGGAAGACGCTTTTGTACCTGAATATCGTACGCATCGAACTAATGACCACAGCGATGAAGGCTGTTTAGGCCGTCAAACTAATCCAGGATGGCTCTACAAAATTCCATTCACGCAAGTATTCCAACGAGCGGTTTCGACTGGATGTATCGGTGCGACTGAAGGTGCTGTAAAAATGTTCAGGGACCGTTGTGCTACATTTGTTGGTAAACATGGTTCGAAAACTGCCGAAGATGTTAATTCCCAATTAGCGGTATCTGAAGCAATGATGACAACTGACCAACTTAAGCTTGTTTTATTACGCAATTTTCAACGCATTGTAGATTTTGCTAAAAGCGGAGAAAGAATGCCCGTTGAAGAACGTTTATTGCAGCGAGCTCAAGCAGCGCAAGTACCAAAGCAATGCGCTGAAGCAGTAAACGAGATTATGCGAGCCTGCGCTGCGGGTGGTGTGTTTAAGTCTAACCCGATAGAACGTACGTTCCGCGACTTACATGTTGCACGTGGTCACATAGCCAATAATACAGACACATATGCTCGTAGTCATGGCGCGGTTATGCTGGGACTCCCCAATGCAGACGCTTTCGTTTAACCAGGATAAACACAACAATACGGCGCCAACATGGCGCCGTTTTAATAGTTGTCTCGCAATCAAGTTCTACCTACCACTCTAATTAGAGTGCTCATTAATAAATTTAAGGATTAATTATGCGTGAAGCAGTAATCGTTTCCACCGCCCGCACACCAATGGGCAAGGCATTTCGCGGAGCATTTAACGACACCGAAGCACCAGCATTATCGGGTCATGCAGTGAAACAAGCTGTCAAAAGAGCCGGTATAGATGGCGCAGAAGTTGATGATGTTATTATTGGGTGCGCAGCGCAGCAAGGAACCCAGAGTTATAACTTGGGTCGGTTAACCGCTACAGCTGCAGGTTTACCCAATAGTGTCCCCGGCATGACGCTAGACCGTCAATGTTCATCAGGACTAATGAGTATTGGGTTTGCTGCGAATAATATTATGGTCGGCGCGATGGATACCGTGGTGGCGGGCGGTGTTGAGTCAATCTCAATGGTGCAAAATAAGCATAAAAATACTTATCGCAATGTATCAAAGACTGTGTTGTCAAAATCTGAGCATGCTTATATGCAAATGATTGAAACAGCAGAAGTCGTCGCAAAACGTTACAATATTTCTCGCTTAGCACAAGACGAATATAGCTTGCAGTCTCAGCAGCGCATCGCGGCAGCGCAAGAAAACGGTTTATTTGATAATGAAATCGTGCCAATGCCATCAACAAAGTCCGTATTTAATAGAGAGACTAAAGAAATCACTTACGAAGACGTAAAGCTATTAAAAGATGAAGGTAACCGCCCTTCCACTACCCTTGAAAGCCTACAAAGCCTAGAGCCAGTTTGGAAAGATGGTCGAGTAATTAAACAAGGAGAATTTATAACCGCTGGCAATGCGAGCCAGTTATCGGATGGTGCCTCTGCTTGTGTTGTTATGGAGAAAGACTTAGCTATTCAAAAAGGCCTGGCTCCAATGGGCATTTTTCGCGGCATGGTAGTGGCGGGTTGTGATCCAGACGAAATGGGAATTGGTCCCATCTATGCCATTCCTAAGTTGTTAAAGAAACACGGTCTGACAATCGGCGACATTGGATTATGGGAAATTAACGAAGCGTTTGCATGCCAGCTCATTTATTCACGCGATTACTTAAATATTGATAACGACAAACTGAATGTGAATGGCGGAGCAATATCGATTGGTCATCCGTTTGGAATGAGTGGATCACGCATGGTTGGTCATGCATTAATTGAAGGCAAGCGCCGAAAAGTAAAATATGTGGTAATAAGCATGTGTGTAGGCGGCGGTATGGGCGCAGCTGGATTATTTGAAGTGTGTTTATAGGGAAATAATACATGACCAATATATTAGATAGATTTCGTTTAGATAACAAAGTGGCCATCGTCACCGGCTCAGGTCGCGGTATTGGTGCAGCTATCGCAATCGCCTTTGCCGATGCCGGCGCGGATGTTGTCGTGACTGCGCGCACTCAATCTCAATTAGAAGATACCGCAGCAGAAATTCGTAAACGTGGAAAGCGCGCTTTATTAGTAGTATGTGATGTAATGGATGAAGCGCAGTGTGCTTCATTAGTAGAACAAACTCTTAACGAATTTGGTCGCCTAGATATCTTGGTCAACAATGTTGGCGGGTCTGGTGACATTAAGCCAACGCTAATGACTAGCACTGAAGAATTTGAAGCCTGTTTTAAGTTCAACACCGCGACTGCATTTTCTATGTCACGTCTATGTGCCCCCCATATGGTACAAACGTCGGGTACAGGCGCGATAGTCAATATATCATCGGTAGCAGGCCACTTACCTCAGCCTGGCTTTATGAGTTACGGTGTTGGTAAAGCAGCAATGAACTTTATGACGATGAATTTAGCGCAAGACTTCGCACCAAAAGTGCGAGTCAACGCGATTAGTGTTGGCTCTACCCTAACCGACGCATTGGCAGGTGTGATGAATGAAGATTTGGAAAAGGCCATGCTCAAGCAGACACCTATGGACAGATTAGGTCAGCCTGAAGATGTGGCAGCCTGCGCATTATTTTTAGCATCACCAGCCGCGAGTTATGTTACCGGTGAGATTTATGGAGTGAATGGTGGGGTAATCAAAACTCCGATGGAAATGCCTCGTAGTTCGTTTTAATTCTATACTGGCTTAAACAACGCAGATGTTGTTTAAGCCCTTAGATTCTAAATCCATAATCGTCTGTCAAAACACACTAATTTGAGCTACTCAGGCGCTCTGTAGCTGCATGGTTGGCGGCTCTGCGACCTGAAAAAATACAATCTGCTAAAGACAGGCCACTCATATATAAATTTGAGGGAATACCAACGGCTGTTCGGCCCGCAGCATACAAACCTTTAATCGATTGTTTATTCTTATCTACTACCTCCCCCGTTTTTTCATTGACGTCTAGGCCTCCCATAGTTAACACTGTGCATGGCAACAATGACTGTGCTAACGAGATATCTATAACATGAAAAGGCGGATTTAAAACGCTGGCATCAGTAGAAGATTTACCAAACTCATCAATTACACCCCCATCGGCAATTTGACCATACTGTTGAATGCTTTTTGTGAGGGTCGGCTCATCAAATTTATAATGCTCACATAAAGCGTTGACAGTTTTAAATTTCTTTTTTACTACAATGTGATTTAAAGCCGCAAGCATTTGCTGAAAAGGCAACACCTTTCCGGGCGCTATTTCTCTCCATGCTTGTTTGACCAATTTCGAATCTAAAATTAGCCAGGCCTTGCCATTATTTCGCTCTACCATCGCCTCTCCAATAGTAGCGCCATAGCTTGATTCATTTACAAACCTTGCACCTTGCTGGTTGACTATCATACCTCTAGACCAAGCTTGCGGCGGATTAATAAAACGCCATGCGGTAGCATTTTGCATGAGCTTAGTCGCTCCACCTGCGGTTTCACCTAAACGAATCCCGCTGCCGTCATCAGCATGCGTGCCCAAAGGTAAGCCTTTTAAATATTTTGGGCAGTAATGTTTCACCATTTTCCGATTAAAAATAAATCCGCCAGCACTCAACACAACGCCCGAGCGCGCGCGATAAAATTTGATTTCTCGTTCTGTCTCTTCAATCTGTTTGACCTTAGTGCGAAAGTGCTTTGCCAATCGGCGCATAGACTTACCACCAGGCAGCATATTAGGAAAGTACTTAGCTGCGTAATTTGCCCATGCACTATAGCGTTGATGCCTTTTTTCTGCATCGCTACCATTAACTAACTGAAGCGCTTTTAAGCCAAGCACGCGCCCTTGCTTATCAACAACTAGTTGCCGAGCTTCAGTTTGTGTTTCAACTGATACGCCGAGCTTTTTAGCTGACTCACGCATGGGCCAAAACAGAGCACCACCTAGATTAACCGCAGAATTACCATTTTTAATTACGCCTCTATGTCCTCTAGCTGCCGGAGCCTGCATACCCCGATAGTTAGATAACAGTGAATTATCTGAATGGTATAAAAAATATTTTACATTTGGATAAGACGTTTTTTGCTTATATACAGGGCCCGAAAACTTAACGCCATGGCTCATCAGCCACTCTATATTGCTTGCACTTTGCTCACAAAATCGCATGAGTGTTTCATCACTCACAACATCTTGAACTTCTAACTTTAAGTAATCGAACATAGCTTGTGGAGAATCAATCTCACCAACAGACTGCTGCACACTTGTACCACCGCCCGCATAAACTACACCACCGCTCATCACTGTGGCTCCACCACCGGCAAAACGCTCAAGTACGGTTACCTTTAAGCCATTCTCGCTTGCTTCAAGAGCAGCAGATGAGCCAGCAGCGCCATATCCCACTACTACTAAGTCGGTATCAACATCCCATGTGATATCGTCTTCGTTACTAATAATGAGTGCTTGCTCAACGTTTGAAAACCAGTGCTCTGGTAATGTCGTTTCTGTCATGAGTTTTTTATAAGCCTTTGTTCTTTTGGCATACCTAAACCGCGTTCGGCAATAATATTTCGCTGAATTTCATTGGTGCCACCATAAATGGTGTCTGAGCGAACAAACAAATACATCGACTGCATGCGCGTAAGGTTATATGGGGCCGACTCCAATATTTCCGCTTCGGCTTTTAATACATCCATCGCTAGCTCACCTAAATCACGATGCCAGCTTGCCCAAAATAGTTTGTAAATTAGGGCTTCTTGCCTTAATTCGCCGTTATTGCCGCCACCAGAAAGCATTCGCATGCTGTTATAACGCATTATTTTTAAACCAATATGGGCGTCTGCAATGCGTTGTCTAATAACAGGATCTTGATGACTACCATTCGCTTTCGCTGCGGTAATAATTTGGTTTAATTCATTTTGAAACTGCATTTGCTGACCAAGGGTAGAAACGCCTCTTTCAAAACCTAACAGTCCCATCGCTATTGCCCAACCATTGCCGGGTTCACCGACAATATCCTGAGCATCGCATTGCGCTTCGTCAAAAAACACTTCGTTAAACTCACATGTTCCAGTGATTTGCTTAATTCCGCGAACGTCTATATTCGGTTGGTCCATCTTTACCAAAAAGAAACCTAAACCTTTATGCGCTTTTGAGTCGGGATCGGTTCGAGCAAGCACAAAAATATAGTCAGATTCGTGCGCTAATGAAGTCCACACTTTTTGACCCGTGATAATCCATTTGCCTTTTTCTTGATCAAAATGAGCTTTAGTGCTTACGTTGGCCAAATCAGAACCCGCTCCTGGCTCCGAGTATCCCTGACACCACAAGTCATTGCCTGCTATGATCCCCGGCAGATATTTTTGTTTTTGCTCCTCGCTTCCAAACGCAATCAGTGTCGGGCCAGTTAAGCCTTCACCAATATGGCCCATTCTTCCTGGGGCGCCTGCACGTGCATACTCTTCATTAAAGATAACTTGTTGTTCAATGGAGCATCCGCGGCCACCATATTCCGTCGGCCAACCTACGCAAGTCCATCCTCCTTGGGCAAGCTTTTGCTCCCATTTTTTACGTTCTTCAGGAAACATATGCTCGTCGCCCGGTCCACCACGAAATTTGAGTTGCTCAAACTCCCCGACTAAGTTATCCGATAACCATTGCGCGATCTCAGCACGGAACTTTTCATCTTCAGAACTAAAACTAAGTTTCATTTGTGTACACTCTAATTACTCGTACTCATTTAATAATTATCCAGACACTCGTTACCCAGTCGCTGGCCGATTAAACAAACAGCTCAGTCTAATAAAAGTTTTGCGACGCGTTCGCGATGAAAAGCACTATTACCTAGAAGTACTTCCGAAGATTTTGCACGCTTAAAATATAAGTGAACATCATATTCCCAAGTAAAGCCAACGCCTCCATGCAGTTGAATAGCGTCGCCCGCGTTTTTAAAATAACTATCAGAACAATAAGCCTTTGCCACGCTAGCCGCTTCGCTTAGTTCAGACAACGATACACAATTGCTCAGTACTTCTTGCGCCACACATGCCGCATAATAAATGGCAGATCTGGCCACTTCTGTGCGCATCATCATGTCAGCGGCTTGATGCTTTACTGCTTGGAAGCTCGCAACAGAACGACCAAATTGCACTCTTTCTTTAGTATACTCTACGCTAAGATCTAGCACTTTTTGCGCGCCTCCTACTTGCTCTGCGGCAATTGCTATAGTCGCTAAATCAATTATTTGTTTTAAAGCTGGCCAAGCTCTTTGGTACTCTCCCATTAGCGCAGTGGCCTTAAGCTCAACCTCATTAAAGACTATTTCAGCTTGCTTACGAGTTTGATCCATTGTGGGTAACCAAGTGCGCTTTATGCCTGATGTATTCGCTTCAACAATAAATAGACTAATGCCATCATCACCCTGCGTTTTTTCGCTGCGGGCGGCGACAATTAGCGTATCTGCTGTATGACCATCAAGCACGTAACGGTAGGTGCCACTTAATAAGTACCCATCGCCTTGAGGCTTAACAACGGCCTGTACGGCCTCTGCATCCCAGATTCCGTTGCTGCTTGTATAAGCTAAAGTTGCTGTTAAACCATACTCACAAATTTGACTCAAATATTGTTGCTTTTGCTCTTCAGAGCCAGCAACTATTAGCGCATTTGCGCCGAAGCAGACGGTAGAAAGAAAGGGAGAACAAAGTAAATGTTGCCCCATTTTTTCCAACATTATAGCTAGCTCAACATAGCCTAAACCCATACCTCCATATTCTTCTGGAATATGCGTGGCTTGCCAGTACATTTGTGAACAAATCTTTTGCCAAGTGTCATTATCAAAACCTTGTTCGGTATTCATTGCGCTGCGTATTGCATTTGATGTAGACAGCTCTGCTAAAAAGCTTTGAGCAGTATCTTGAATCATCTTTTGTTCATCAGTAAATGAAAATTCCAAATCACGATCCCTTATTTGATGAGGGTTAAGTAGAAAGTAAATTAGACAAGCTTAATTAATTCGGCTTTAACAATTTTGTTGGATGCATTTAATGGCATAGCATCGATAATTCTCACTTTTCTAGGCACTCGGTAATTTGCCATTCGATCTTTGCACCAAGCAATCAGACTAGCTTCATCTATATTGTGATTATGTTTTAAGGTGATAAATGCACAACCTACTTCTCCCATGCGCTCATCTTTTATGCCTACAACTGCAGATTGCGCGATAGCAGGATTTTCAACTAGTACTGCTTCAATTTCAGCGGGATAACAATTGAAGCCGCCCGATATATACATATCTTTGAGTCGGTCGGTGATGCTCAAATACCCATTTTCATCTAAATGCCCCACATCGCCCGTATGCAACCATCCATCACTGTCGATGGCTTCGGCGGTTGCTTGAGCTTGTTCAAAATAGCCTTTCATCACATGAAAGCCACGAATACAAATTTCACCTGTTTTGCCATGTTCAAGAAACTCACCCTGCGCTGAGATAATCGCAATTTCGGTACCTTCAATAGCACAACCGCTGGTATTGGCAATTGTCTCAACGTCGGTATCTATAGCGCAAATACTTGCAAGACCGCCACACTCAGTTAAACCATAGGCGGTGGTTACTACATCAAAGCCTAATTGATTTCGCATCTGCTCAATTAAAATAGGTGGGATAGTGGACGCACCGGTTACGGCGACACGCAAACTACTTAAATCTGCAGTTTCTAAACTAGGGTGCGCTAGTAGCGATAAGTAAAGTGTAGGGGGGCCAGGTAAAACAGTGATTTTATCGTCACTAATACGAGAAAACACCTCATCAGCGTCGAAAACAGCTTGTGGCAATATTGTGGCACCTGCAAGTAAACATGCCACCCAACCTGCTTTATATCCAAATGAATGAAAAAACGGATTTACAATCAAATAGCGGTCACCCGGAACAATGCCCAAGGTGTTAATGAAAACGGTAAATGCGCGGATCATTGCACCATGACGGCTCATCACACCTTTGGGTTTACCGGTTGTACCCGAGGTAAACATAAGATCAGACAATTGCTCACCATCTATCGATGTTGCTAGTTTAAGTGCTAGGTCTTCGCTAACGTGCTGCGCACTTGCCGTAAAGTCAGACCAGTCTGAACACGATTGCAAAGCGTCGCCCTTACGCTCGGTTAGCGTTACAATACTGAGTTGTGAGGGCTCAAATAATTTTGCTAATTCAGCAGGGTAATCCTTGTGTAAAAAATCGCCCACACTAAAGACAAGCTTTGCACCACTGCGCTTGATAATATCTGCAGCTTCAATCGCTTTCATTCTAGTATTAATGGGCACTAACACAGCACCAGCCATTTGCAATCCAATTGCCGCTAGCACCCAACGAGCTGAATTGCTACCCCATATTGCAATTCTGTCACCGGGTTGTATACCGCGGGAGATAAGTGCACGCGACACTGTTAAACAAGCGGTAGGTAATTCTTTGTAGCTAATGTGCGTATTACCATCTTCTATCGCCGTTAAATTTTCGTACTTTGCTGCCGCAGCAAAAACGAGTCTGGGCACACTATCTATTTGTGTATCTGAATTAAAAAGCAAACTGGCATGTTGACTGGTAGACATTTCTTTAATTACTCCGCTTTGCTCGCTCTATTGGCAGTAATGTGATTAGCAGCCACATAACCAAAAGTCATCGCGGGTCCAATGGTAGAGCCTGCTCCAGGATAGCTTGTTCCCATAACCGAAGATGATGCGTTGCCAATGGCATATAAGCCCTCAATTGGCTCACCTGAAGGCTTAACTACTTGCGCAGAATCATTAGTGAGTAAGCCACCTTTTGTGCCAATGTCACCAGGATTAATCATCATGGCGTAATAAGGACCCTTAGTTATAGGAGCTAAACAAGGGTTAGGTTTGACATTAGGATCGCCATAATATCGGTCAAATACATTACCACCACGGTCAAATTCTTCATCTACACCGGTTTGCGCATAATGATTCATCGTTTCTACTGTTTTGGCTAAACCTGACGCATCAACCTTAATTTTTTGCGCTAGTTCTTCTAGCGTGTCGGCTTTCCAATAAACCGTTTCAAGCCATGATTTAGATGCTCGGCTGTCGGGCATTATCTTACCTGGCATTAAAGGTCCCATTGCGTATTCATGTCTAAATCGTGCATCAAATACGACCCATGCAGGCACAGAATTACCCATTTTTTGGTGGTTCTTATACATGGCATCACCAAATTCTAGATAGGGTGCGGCTTCGTTGAAAAAGCGTTTACCTTCCCCGTCTACAACAATGGCGCCAGGGAAAGAACGTTCTGCAAATAAACCTCGAGAACTCGGTTCCTTAGGTACTTTTATCGTTGGGGTCCACCAACACCAATCGAGCAAATCTGTGGCTGCGCCCAGTTTTTGTCCAGCTTCTAACGCAGCGCCAGTATTGCCGCCTTTGGGGGTAGCAGACCACATTTGTTGTGATGGTTCGGGTAAATACTTTTCGCGTAAACTTTGATTTTGCTCAAAGCCACCGCTACCCATTACCACGCCATAGCGAGCATTAAGCGTAATCGACTTTCCCTCTTTTGTTACCTTAATACCACTTACTCGATCATTGGTAATAACAAAGTCAGTAAACTCGGTGTTACGCCAAAGCGGAATATTGCGGTCGATAAGTGAGTGACGCAAAGCCGCGACCAAACTTGCACCCAAACCCGCTCGACGATCCCTCTTTGTTTTTCTGCGTTGCCTAAAATCAAGCTTGTATCGCAATATTAATCCAATAATCATTAACATCCAGCCACGCTCTTTAGCGACCGCTTTGTGCGCGTGTCTAGCTGTCCACGCCATTTTGCCCATCAATAGCGTATTACCTGAAGCAGGCTGTTGATGTTCTATTTCCTCTCCTAATCCTGTGGTATTAAACAATTCAGGATCCATGGTGCGACCGCCGTGCAAGGCTCCCTCTAGGGTTGGATAGTAATCAGGATATTTATCAGCCACTGCAAATTTAACTCGCGTGTTTGCATGCAGTTCGCGCAGCATCTTAGGAGCATTGTCCAAATAAGCACGAATACGAGATTCGGCAACACTGCCTTGGCTGGCGGCTTTAATATACGTTAACGCAGACTCATAACTGTCATTTCCACCAATGGCTTTAAATTCATCGTTGTTGGGTATCCATATCCCGCCACCGGAAATAGCTGAAGTGCCGCCATACTTATCGCTTTTTTCAACAATAAGGACTGAATTACCTTGATCGGCTGCAAAAATTGCTGAGGTCATAGCGCCGGCTCCCGACCCTACAACTATCACGTCATATTGATTTTCATTACTATCTGCGGACATCAACTTTCTCCTATCCGTGCACAATATTTTGATGCTTTGAGGACTACCGTTTGTTTTAACACTGGATTAGTAGGTAACATTAAAGCGCTATTTCTAATTAGGTCATTTATAAGCGTCATGAATAAATCGACTTCTTAAGCTCGCTTCGCAAGAGCTTACCTGCTGGATTACGTGGCAATCTAGTCTGTGATATATGTATTTTCGTGGGAACTTTATATTTTGCCAAACATGCCGTTGTGTGGGCAATTAAGTCATTTTCATTAATCGACATATTTTCGAGCGGATGGACCACTGCAACTACAGCCTCTCCCGTCTCATCGTCGGCAATACCAAACACCGCCGCTTCGTCTACCCCTGAATGTTCAAGTAGACATGATTCAACTTCTGCAGCCGAAATATTCTCACCAGCACGAATTATCACGTCTTTGATTCGGTCGACAATAAATAAGAAACCCTTATCATCTAAATAACCAATATCACCACTGTGCAGCCATCCATCTTTAAAGGTGTCAGTATTCGATGAAGATTTACCTATGTATCCGTCCATTAAGCTGATACCACGCATGCATACTTCACCAATCTCGTTTGTTTTAAGTGATACGCCATCAGTTGAACAAATACGAATATCGATTATGGGAGACTTTAAACCTGAACTTTTTGGCTCAAGCGAGAACAATGTCCCTGAGCAAGCCGCACCTACTCCGTTAGTTTCCGTCATGCCAAAACCAATACCAACCATATGTTGATTTAAAATAGACAAGGCGTTATCAACTAGACTGTTAGGTAGACCAGACCCGCCAAAGCCAAGCCCACCAAACGTTTTCATGATTTCGGGGGTGTTAAACTCGGGTTCACGTAGTAATTGCATTACCATAGACGGTGCACCATTA
Source organism: Aliiglaciecola lipolytica E3 (assembly GCF_000314975.1). GTDB lineage: Bacteria > Pseudomonadota > Gammaproteobacteria > Enterobacterales > Alteromonadaceae > Aliiglaciecola > Aliiglaciecola lipolytica. The sequence goes on along the minus strand of NZ_BAEN01000030.1, from coordinate 39,231 downwards.
AATTGTGTCACCTGTTCCTTTTTGATTATTTTTAAGGCTTCTTTAGCTTCCCACTTATGCGTAAATACTAAACGACTACCCGCACGCAGCGCTGTAAGTAATTGTGCATGCAAGCCACTAACATGAAATAGTGGGACCGCAGTTAGTAACGTAGGGACGAGTTGTTTTTCTAAAATTCGTGCGATAGCTTCTGGTGATGTCATCGCAGAAATCGCACTGATATAATCAATATTAAATAGTGCCTGACATACCGCTATATGACTTGAAATTACCGCTTTCGCTTTGCTCGTTGCTCCAGAGGTAAATAAAATTAAAGCAGGATCTGTATCTTCTAGTTTTGGTTGTTTTAATTCTAAGGCAGGAAAGTGCAAAGCCTTATCTAAGTCATGAGTTTTGCTAACACCGGTTAAATCAAGGCTCGTATCATTTAGCACCAAGCTAACACCTGACCATGCGCTACTTTGATGAACTCTTGAATATCGAGCGCCATCACAAATGAGTAATTTTGCTTCAATGTCTGATAAGGCATCACATAGCTCTTTAGTCATGCCGAAACTGTTTAAAGGCGCAGGCACGGCTCCTATGAGCGCTATTGCACTGAACGCAATTACCCATTCAGGCCTATTACGCATAGCTATCGCCACGCGATCTCCCTTTTTGATGCCATGTTGGTGCATCCAGCTCGCTAAGCTATCCACTCTTTTAAAGAAAGATTGAAAGCTTATTCGCTGTTGTTGATAAACAAGGAAGTTTTGTTCGTCAGTTCGTCTCGCATTTTCGATAACTTGAGATAGGGTCAATGGCGCATTTTTGTATATGTTATACACGTGTCCATTAATTGATTTTTCTACTATTTCAAAAGGCGCACCAGGGCCTAGAAGTTGGGCATTAATTCCGTCAATTTTTTCAACTAAACTCATAACTTTATCCTGTTCTTATTTTGTGCGTCTGAGTGTTTATAGATGTTTATACCGGACACCAAATCCGTGTTTGCTATCAAGTACCCCTTACCCATTAACCAATTTATATGCGCTAGTGTTTCCCCCAAAGCCATCATCCGATTAATGGGCGAGAGTTCGCGGTCAAAAAGGTGGTTTGTTGCTTCAAAGGCAGTAAAACTGTCTCTTGAAGTGGCATAGTCTCGCAAGGTATTTAGTGTATCTAAATGATGCTCAATTAATTGCTGTGCTCGAGCGTGTATCTCTGTAAAGATTGGTCCATGGGCTGGGAGCACTAAAATATCTGCTCGCAAACATTGCAAATTTTTGAGGCTTCGGAGCCAATATTTGAGCTGCTGACCATTAGGCTCCATGTCATTGATTAAAATGTTGGAGCTTATGTGTGGGAGTAATTGATCGCCTGCTATTAGTAATTTATCTTCTTCGCAATACAAGCAAGCATGCTCAGGAGAATGGCCTTCGCCGATTATTATTGACCATTGACGACTATTGATTGTGAGTATGTCACCAGAGCGTAGCCGGTTGAACGAAGGCGGAGAATGCTTGATAAATGGGTCTCTCCTACAAGCCTCAAAAATATTTTCGATAGTTTCTTGTGGGACGCCTGACCGCTGATAAAATGCTAATTGATGTTCATTTCCTAGGTTAGCTAACCCACTACTGTTCGCTTTAAGTGTATAAAACTCACCATGCGTCATAAACAATGGCACATTAAATCTTTCAGTTAGCCAACTTGATAGATTACTATGATCATAATGAAAATGGGTGCAGATGACACCCTTTATTGGCTTTCCTTTACAATGTGTTTGAGTAACATGCTCCCAAAGGTGGCGTGTTTCTTTAGTATCTAAACCTGTATCAACAATGTACCAGCCGTCGTTATCTTCTAGTAAATAAAGATTAATATGATCAAGCGCCATCGGTAAAGGCATGCGCAGCCATAATACGCCCTCTGCCACCTCTACCACTGAACCGTCGGCATTGGGCGCGTTTAGAGGATACTCTAACTCAACATTACGCTCTTTATCCGTTCGCTCATCAACAACAACTTGAGATTTCATTCTTTCTCCAAAAATGGACATGGATTTATATTCTTAACGCTTATAGTAATAAGAAAACATTTGGCAATAATGTAATACGTCCAAAAGGACGATGCTGAATATTTTGACAGCGTTAAAGTTATGTTAACTTATTGTGAAAAGGAACAATATAGATGCAATTAGGTCAGAGTGCTTTAAGCCCTGCAAGAACTCGAATTACCCTGTTTTTATTAGCTGTGATTTATGTATTTTCATATATAGATCGCAACCTAATAGCAATTGTTATTGAGCCTATAAAACAAGAATTTGGTGTTTCTGATACGGTCATGGGCGCCGTTAGTGGTCTTGCATTTGCGGTTTTATATTCTGCTTTTAGTTTTCCGCTAAGTCGCTTGGCAGACAGCGGTGTTAATCGTCGCAATATCGTTGCCGTTTGCTGTGGATTATGGAGCTTTGCGACCATGGCAAGTGGCATGGTTGCACAATTTTGGCAGTTTGTAATATTTAGAATGACTGTAGCAATAGGCGAAGCCGGAGGCACATCCCCATCCATATCAATGGTGTCAGATTTATATCCACCGCACAAACGCTCGTTTGCAATTAGTCTCTACATGCTTGGTCCACATATTGGCTTGTTGGCTGCAATGGCACTGGGCGGATGGGTAGCCCAAGAATATGGCTGGCGAGCCGTATTTATCTTCTTTGGTGCGCCCGGTATCGTTTTAGCTTTGTTGTTATATATTTTTGGTCGCGACCCGGGTATGGGTGTGTTCGATACAGAAGCTGAAAAGAAAGTACGCCTTCAACCTCAGGGCAAGTTTTTATCTGACCTCAAAGACATCATTAAAATTAAAGGGTTTCTGCTTATCTGCATGGGCACCGCAATTGCAGGCATGGTCGGCTATGGTTATGGTATTTGGGCGCCCACTTTTATGGTCCGTAATTTTGACATGACCTTAGCACATGCCGGCCTATCGTTTGGTTTAGCAAGTGGCATTTTTGCCGCTGCTGGTTCAATGTTTAGCGGTTTTTATTGCGATAAATTGTGCCGCACCGATACCCGATGGCAATTGCGACTGCCAATGATTGGTGTATTAATAAGTATTCCACTGGGATGTGGCTTTCTTTTTTGGCCTGCCGATGCAATGTGGCACCTAGGCAGCGTCAACATTCCACACGCTATCGTTTTTGCTGCAGGTTTTAGCTTCTTTAACAGCTGGTGGCCAACCTTATCCTTTGCTGCTGTTAGTAATTTAGTCAACAGTAAACAACGCGCCACAAGCGTGGCAATGCTCGCACTGTTTTTAACATTGTTTGGGGCGGGCGTTGGTCCATTATTAACAGGCACTTTTAGTGATATTTTTTCACGAGGTGATGAAGGTGAAGGTCTGCAATTTGCTATTTTGCTAATGCTACTGATGTTAGTCGGCTCTGCATTTTTATATTACAAAGCAATAAAGCCTTATCACAAACATATGACCGAAATGGGAATATTGGCAAATAAAACGGCTGAAAGTACGCCTGAAAGCTCAAATACAAATTAACCACATAAAAACAAAAGAGGAGTCATTAAATGGCGACTACGCAAGACTATCGTTTAGGCGATTACACCTTTCCTCGAGGCTGGTTTATGATAGCTACCTCTGAAGAAATAAATACACACAAGCCGGTTGCGGTTCGTTTTTTTGGGCGTGATTTTGCGTTATATCGCGGTCAAGCCACTGGTAGAGTCGTACTGTTAGATGCATATTGTCCGCACATGAAAACGCACCTTGCCGCTGAAAACGATACGTCGTACGTTATAATAGACGGTGGTGGCACTAACATCGAAGGTGATAGCATTCGCTGTCCGTATCATGCTTGGCGCTTTGGACCTGATGGTCAATGTGATGACATCCCCTATCATGAAGGCCCTATTCCTAAAACAGCATGCGTTAAAGCATGGCCAGTTGCCGAGAGTATGGGAGCGATTTGGATTTGGCATGACCCAGAAAATGGTGAGCCAGAGTGGGATCACCCAAGTCTGCCTCAGTGGGACGACGACGCATGGGTCCATTGGCGTTTTGACGATTTAGGGATCCTCGAACAGCATCCTCAAGAGGTTATTGATAATATTTGTGATTATGGACACTTAAGTCCAATCCATGGCTCGACGGTTGAGCGTTACGAAAATGAATTTGACGGCCATTTAGCCACCCAACGACAATGTGGACCCCACCGAACATTAGTAGGTGAAGATGGCGAAAGCCCTGTATTGCACACCATCACAACCTACCATGGACCGGGCGTTTTGTTATCTCATTTAACCGGCTACTATGAGTCATATCTTATGATCGTACACACGCCTGTTGAAGATGGTTCAGTAAAAGTTTGGCATGCGCTTTTAGTTAAATCTCCAGGCGGTAATAAAGTGGCAACCGTCGAAGACGGCATAGCAGCACGCCAGTTCCAAGATGCGAGTAAAGCTGCATTTATGCAAGATTTTCAAGTATGGACAAATAAAGCGCCATGTTTAAACGGTTTGTTTTTACCTAGCGATGGTCCATTTATGAAAGCTCGCATTTGGTATAAACAGTTTTATAATCCAAGAGCCCGTAAAGACGAATTTCAATCAAAAGTAAATGGCGTTTACGTTCCTAAGGGTACTGTTGCCTATACTGAATAACGGTGCTTTATTCACTCATAAAAAATGCAGTCATTTGACTGCATTTTTTTGTATCCTTAACAATAAACCATAATTAATCGGGCGTAACTTGGGCCACCATCATCGCCTTAAACTGATCATGATGAGGCGGCAGCATACCCCACTCTCCTCTTGGGTCATGTTCAGGTGCAACAAATACCGTTCGCATATGACTAAACGCTAAAAACCCTTCTCGACCATGGTAATGCCCTATACCAGACGCACCTACGCCACCAAACGGAGCATCATGCATCGCAGCGTGTATCATACAATCATTAATGGCCACGCCACCCGACGAAGTGTTAGCTAAAACTTTTTCTTGCTCCTTTTGATTCTCGCCGAAATAATAAAGCGCAAGTGGCTTTTCGCGGCCATTAATATCATCAATCACGTCATCGATATTTTCATAAGGCAACAACACTAAAGCGGGTCCAAAGATTTCTTCTTGCATAATACGCGCTTGTTTACTTGGTGATATTACAATTTGTAGAGGTAAGCGTTTATCTTTGTTAATTGCAGATGAAAGGCCATCACTATCGTGACTACTAAGCACCTTAGCCTCTAATTGACTCGCCTGCTCCACTAATTCAACTACTCGCTGACAATGCTGTTCGTTAACAATCGGTACTATGTCAGAATTATTGCTAATTGTCGGAAACAAAGTTCTGTAGCTACCTAAAAGCAGCTGCGCTGTCTCATCTAACTTATGTTTTGGCACATAAACGATGTCAGGGCTAACGCAAACTTGCCCACCATTATTACTTTTGGCTATGGCTATACGTTTACAACTTTCAGTTAAGTCTGAGCTTTCGCTAATGACTACTGGCGATTTTCCGCCTAACTCTAAGGTAACAGGCACGAGATTATCTGCCGCTGCTCGCATAATTTTTTTACCAATACTTGTACTACCAGTAAACACTAAATGATTAAATGGTAATGCACTAAATTGCTCACCAACGTCTTTTCCGCCGGTAACCACACTTATTAAAAGGGGGTCGATATGTTGCGCAAATAACTTGGCTAAAGTAGCGGCTACTTTGGGTGTCACTTCAGATGGTTTTAAAATCGCTCTGTTACCGGCACCCAATACGCATGCAAGAGGTGAAAGTATGGTGTACAAAGGCGAATTCCAAGTGCCAATTATTCCAACAACACCCTTAGCTTGGTATTCGACACGTGCTGAACTGCCTAACTGATCATAAGGAGAGAACACATTTCTCTCCTCGCTATCAACCCAAAGGTGCAAGTTGTCGCGCGTATATTTGAGGCTAGCAAGTGAACCCAATATATCATTCATAACTGAAAACGCTTGGCTACGGCCTCCAAAGTCGCTTTCTATTGCCTCTACTAATGTTTGATGATGTTCCACTAGCAGGTCGATGACTTGCTGGATGCGCCCCTTCCTTTCTTCAACACTCACGCGCATATTTTGCAGATGGGCTTTTTGTTGTTTTTCTAATAATGTAGCCATTGACTTTGTATTATTACTCATTGGCGATTTCCTTTTTGTTGATATTTGCATTAACGACTATGGTGCATATAAAAAAGCCCCTATCGCATAAAAATCATCCTAAGAACGCTACTTAACTTTAATAAAATAATCCTCGTCCACATGGACCACTACTTGCAAAAATTAACACATAATTTAACTATGATGCACACCAGTTTTACCCCTCTCAAGACAAATAAAATAGTAGCTTTTTTGGTTTAGTCCATTGAGACGATGATGAGAATCTATCTTGTAACGATACTGTTAACACAACAATAGCAACAGGTTCTCACCATGGCACAACAAGAATTTGATACGACTGCATTTCGAAATGCGCTAGGTAGTTTTACAACTGGCGTTACTATTATCACGGCAACCGCACCAGATGGCACGCCTGTTGGCTTAACAGCAAACAGCTTCAACTCCGTTTCGTTAGACCCGCCCATGGTGCTATGGAGTTTAGCAAAAACATCCTTGAGCGTTGAGGCATTTAATGAAGCAAAACACTGGAATGTGCATGTTTTGTCACAAGAACAACAAGACTTATCTAACACTTTTGCGTCACGGGGTGAAAATAAATTTGCAGGAATTGATCTTGAAGAAGGGTTAAGCGACGCACCATTGATACCTGACTGCAGTGCTCGTTTTCAGTGCCGCAATATGGTGACACACGATGGTGGAGACCACCTAATTTATATTGGCGAAGTACTTAACTTTGACCAGCAGGACTTGCCTCCCCTTGTTTTTCAACAAGGCCAATATGCTATGACTGCGAGGAAACCCTGGGAAGGCGTAGAACTCTCATCTGAGCCAAAGGCGCCAGAGTGTAGCTATAACGAAGATTTGCTAGGTTATTTACTTGGTCGCTCTCACTTTCAAATGCTGTTTCGGATGCGCAAAGTATTTGATGAACAAGCCCATGAAGACTCACACTTTTTTGCATTGTCAGTACTCAATATACAGGCGAATCTCAGTCTTGAAGAAATTAATGATTACATTGAATACACGGGTCATAGCCTGACCGACACTGACATTGAGTTTTTAATCAGCCAAGAACTGATAGAAAAGCTGGATGATGAGACCTACCAATTGACCGCCAATGGTCGTGAAACATCATTACTTCATATTGCACAAGCTAAAGCTATTGAAGAGGAATTGATTAGGGACCTCGGTCAAGGAGATGTAATGGCGCTTAAACTGTTACTAAAACGATTAATTAGTAAAACTGATCCTGGTTTGCCTGACCTATGGAAAGCAAAGGAAACTGCTAAATGAATAATCTACACAAACAATTAGCCATTGAACTTTTTGATGCGCAGAACAAACGAAAAACAATCAGTCCTCTTATATCGCGCTTCCCCGACTTGACAATCGACGACGCATACAAAGTTTCATTGGAAACTATCCAACTTAAAACCCAAGCAAAAGAATCAGTTATTGGCAAAAAAATTGGTGTAACTAGCGAAGCCGTACAAAAAATGTTGAACGTACATCAACCTGATTTTGGTTTTCTGACCGACACCATGCACTACCCAGATGGAAGCAATATTAGTTTACAAAAATCCTTACTAATACAACCGCGTGCGGAGGGTGAAATCGCTTTTTGTTTAAAACACGATATCAAGGGGCCCAACGTAACAGCCGAGCAAGTGCTAGAAGCGACTGAATGGGTTGCCCCATGTTTTGAGATTGTTGATTCAAGAATTGAAAATTGGAATATCAGTATTGTTGATACCGTCGCTGATAACGCCTCTTGCGGTGTGTTTGTAATAGGCCTTGATCGCAAAGATCCAAAAACAATTGACCTCGCAAGTGCGAAAATGACCATGTTTCAGAATGGTAAACACGCAGCATCTGGCGTTGGCTCAGCGGTGCAAGGGCATCCAGCTCAAGCTGTTGCTTGGTTAGCCAACACCCTTGGCAACTACGGCATAGAATTTAAAGCCGGCGAAATTATTTTATCGGGCGCGTTAGCGCCATTAATAGATGCAAAGTCAGGTGATACATTCGAAATGACTATTGAAGGCTTAGGTAGCTGCTCTGTCAGCTTTTGCGATTAATTATATAACCCAATGGGAACAAAGATGAAAAAGATAAAATGCGCCCTGATTGGTTCAGGCAACATAGGCACTGATTTGCTATATAAGCTTAAACGCAGTGATGTGTTGGAGCCAGTTTGGATGGTAGGAATTGATGCAGGTTCTGAAGGGCTTGCTCGAGCAAAAGAGTTAGGGCTCAAAACAACGTCCGATGGTGTTGAAGGGCTTATGCCGTACATTGAACAAGACGATATAAAGATTGCCTTTGATGCAACATCTGCTTATGTTCATGCTGATAACTCAGCTAAGGTGAATGCTAAAGGTGTACTTATGATTGACCTAACACCCGCTGCTATCGGCCCGTTTTGTGTACCTCCTGTGAACCTTTCTAAACTAGCGTCAAATATAAAAAATATCAACATGGTGACGTGTGGTGGTCAAGCGACTATTCCTATGGTGGCGGCTGTTTCTAGAGTGCAAGCCGTTGAATATGGTGAAATTGTTGCAACTGTTTCATCAAAGTCGGTGGGACCCGGTACTCGCCAGAACATTGATGAATTTACGCGCACAACAGCAGGTGCTGTTGAGCAAGTGGGCGGTGCTAAAAAAGGTAAAGCAATTATCATTATTAATCCAGCGGAGCCTCCACTTTTAATGCGAGATACCATTCATTGTTTAACGGAGACACAACCTGATGAGGCTGCCATCACCGAGTCAGTGCACAAAATGATAAGCGAAGTGCAAAAATATGTCCCTGGTTACAAACTCAAAAACGGTCCTATATTCGACGGGCGGAAAGTATCTATATTTCTTGAGGTCGAAGGATTGGGAGACTACTTACCCAATTACGCCGGCAACCTAGATATTATGACTGCATCAGCTGCGCGCACGGCAGAAATGTCTGCCCACATCATGCTACAAAATACGTAATCTGACGGTCAAAGATAAGGACAGTATTTATGAATTTACAAGGTAAAAAAGTCACCCTACATGACATGTCATTGCGAGATGGTATGCATGCTAAGCAACATCAAATCAGCCTAGAGCAAATGGTGTCAATTGCTACAGGTTTAGACCAGTCAGGTATTCCCTTAATTGAGGTTACGCATGGTGATGGTCTTGGTGGAACATCTTTAAATTATGGTTTTCCTGCGCATACTGATGAAGAATATTTAAGCGCTGTCGTACCTAAAATGAAAAACGCCAAAATATCAGCATTGCTTATTCCTGGTATTGGTACAGTGGATCATTTGAAAATGGCCGTAGACCATGGCGTAAGCACCATACGCGTCGCTACACATTGCACCGAAGCTGATGTTTCTGAGCAACATATCAGGGCTGCACAAAAAATGGGGCTTGATACCGTCGGTTTCTTAATGATGGCACACATGATTAGCGCTGAAGAGTTAGCCGTTCAAGCAAAGTTGATGGAATCATACGGAGCCAATTGTATTTACTGTACAGACTCTGCGGGATACATGTTGCCTGAAGATGTCACCAATCGCATAGGTTTGCTGCGAAGCGAACTCAATAAGACAACCGAAATAGGCTTTCATGGACACCATAATCTCGCCATGAGTATTCCAAATTCACTCGCGGCGATTGAAGCCGGCGCAAGTCGCATAGATGGTTCGGTTGCCGGCTTAGGTGCAGGTGCAGGTAATACGCCACTTGAAGTTTTTACCGCAGTTTTAGACCGTATGGGCGCGGACCACGGTATCGATTTATACAAAATAATGGATGTGGCAGAAGATTTAGTAGTGCCTATGATGGATCAAGCAATACGTGTTGACCGCAACTCATTAACATTAGGTTACGCTGGTGTTTACTCGTCATTCTTATTATTTGCTCAGCGCGCAGAGAAAAAGTATGGTGTGCCAGCACGCGATATCTTGCTAGAGCTTGGCCGCATGAAAACCGTAGGCGGACAAGAAGATATGATTGACGATACCGCAATGACCATGGCGAAAGCGCGCGAGGCAGCGAAAGCTTGAACGTAAAAAGCGCCAGTTGGCGTCAGCATCTATTATTGCTGATGCTAACGCTGTTTTATATCGAAACATTTGTAGGTCGACAAATCATGGCAGTCATGATTGAACCCATTAAGGCTGAATTTGGTGCCAGCGATGCGCAGATGGGTTTGTTAACTGGCTTAGCATTTGCGATTGTTTTTGCATTAACAGGGTTATCTGCGGGACGCTTAGCAGATAGAGTGTCTAGAACAAAATTACTCGCCGCGAGTGCGCTTTGTTGGTGTATATTTACAGCGATTAGTAGCATGGCGACAGGTTTTATCATGTTGCTGGTGATGCGAATGTTAATCGCAATTGCTGAATCTCCCGTGACCTCGTCATCTCTGTCTTTGTTGGCTGATACTTACCCTATTAAACATCGTTCATTTGCCATTAGTTGCTTTACATCAGGGGCTACTATATCGGCAATTATTGCGCTTACTGTGGGCGCGCATTGGGTTGAACAATATGGATGGCGGCAAACTTTATTGATAGTATCACTGCCCGCCTTGATCACATCACTTCTCTTTGTTTTGGTGTTTAAGGATCCTCGCAAAATCGTTGGCAGCGAGCTTCATTTAATGGCGCAAGCAGAAAAAGAAGCGAATGCGTTATTAGGTTTTAGAGAATCCGCGAAATCACTTCTTAAACTAAAAGATTATAGATTGCTTATTTACGCAAGCTCTATCGCAACAATTAGTGCCAACGCATTTGGTATGTGGAATGCAACGTTTTTAGTTCGTAGTCACGACTTAAGCCTTACTCAAGCTGGGCTGATGGCCGGTATTTTTGGCGGCGGTGGCGCAGCCATTGGTATTTTATTGAGTGGCTACTTAAGCGATAGGATAGCAAGACGATATGGCATGTTAAAGCTTCCATTGGTAGGTCACATGCTGGGCTGGTTATCGATTGTTACTTATTTACTTTGGCCAAAAGGTTTAGGCGACAACTTGATGCTTGCCAGTATTCCTTTTGCCATGATTTTTTGCTCACTGGCTAGTTTTTTTTCGGTATGGTGGTTTAGCCCAAGTATTAGTTTACTCACACAAATTGTACCTAATAACCAAAGAGCCTTCGCTATTTCGATGCAAACCGTCTGCATTACACTCTTAGGCTTAGGTTTGGGTCCTATGTTGGTCGGTTTTTTTAGTGATATCTTTGCGGGTTTTGCAGGCGTCGAATCGTTGCGTTTTGCGCTTATAATGACCAGTTGCTCTACGCTAGTATCAATCGTTATTTTGTTGAGACTTAAGCTTTATCAGTCAACGCGAACCTCGTCGGCTAGCGACCCTATAAACATCTAATTATTTATTACCAAGGAGATTTTCATGTCAATAATAACAGTTACAGGTTCTGCCTCAGGAATTGGTGCAGCGGTATGCGAGCAGCTTAAAGAACAAGGCCATACTGTCATCGGTATTGATCGTCAAAAAGCCGATGTTGTCGCCGACTTATCTACAGCACAAGGCCGAAAAGCAGCAGCCGACCAAGCTATTAAATCATCCAACGGCAAGTTAGATGGTTTGGTTTGTTGCGCTGGACTGGGTGTTACTGCGCCGAGTAGCAGCTTATTAGTGTCAGTCAATTATTTTGGTACAACCGAGCTTATTGGATTGTTACAAAGCGCGTTATCAAAATCTGAATCGCCTGCGATTACTGTAATAGGCTCAGTTGCAGCAACACAACAAGTCGCTAAACCACATAACTTGGTTGAATTAATGCTTAACAACGATGAAAGTGCCGCTCGCGAGTTGGCTGACGAACTTGGCCAACCACACGTGGCCTATTCTTCTTCAAAATATGCGCTCACTCTGCATTGTCGTCGTTTAGCGGTTAAACATGGTAGCAATGGTATACGTTTAAATGTTGTGGCCCCAGGTGCAGTTGAAACTCCTTTGCACGAGGCCTCAAAAAATGATCCCCGTTTTGGCGAAGCGGTCCGAAACTTTATTGCCCCAATCGGAAGAAACGGTCAGCCGAGTGAAATTGCCGATGCTGTGACCTTTTTACAATCACCGAAAGCGTCGTTCATTCATGGTAGCGTGATTTATGTTGATGGTGGGATGGACGCCATGATGCGTAAAGGAAATATGTAGACTGACGACAGTTTGTCTTTCTCGAATATACATGCAGTTAGTAAGGAGAATGTTGATGTCACATGATGTATTTAGTCTGCAAGGCCAAGTTGCATTAGTGACTGGCGCTGGAAAAGGCATGGGAATTGGCATAGCAAGAATGCTAGGTAAATTGGGTGCCAGCGTTGCAGTGAACGATTTGTATGAAGACCGCGCACAAGATACAGCAGATATGTTAGTAGATGAAGGTATTGACGCCTTTCCTGCCCACGCGGATGTTACTCAATATGAATCTGTAAAAACGATGGTAACCAGTATTCTACAGCATAAAACAAAAATCGATATCTTGGTATCAAATGCAGGTGTTCCTGCTGATGGCATGGGATATAAAAAATTTCTCGACTCATCAATTGAAGATTGGCAAAAGTTTGTCAATCTAAATATGTTTGGTTTGATGAATTGTTGCCATGCGGTCGTACCGGGTATGAAAGAGCGAAGCTACGGCAGGGTGATTGCTATTACGTCTGAGTCTTGGCGCGCAGGTTTACCAATGGGCATTGCTGCTTATGCTGCATCAAAAGCTGGCGCAGTTGGCTTTATTCGTCATTTAGCCGCTGAAACGGGGCGTTCTGGGGTAACAGTCAACGCACTTTCTTTAGGCACAATGAACAACTGGGACTCAGATACTTTAGCTAAAAAGACCTGTTTTGTACCTCGCGCTGGAAGCCCTGAGGATGTAGGTGCAGGCGTCGCTTATTTTGCTTCAAAAGAAGCGGAATGGGTAACCGGTCAAGTATTGCCATTAAATGGCGGCTCACTCACTGCATGATAGATTCAGCAGCCACTGTAACAGCGCTCGAACAGCGCTTATTAAAAGCAGAAGACGAACTCGCCTTGCGTAATTTGATGGTACGATATGGTTTAGCGGTAGATTGTGCTGATATTGCGGCTGCTCTGGCTTGTCACACTAACGATGCTGTTTATATCGTTAGTTCGCCCAAGTTAGGTAGAGATGACTGCGACAGCAACGACCTAAAAATGGAAGGTCACCAAGCGATTGCAGACATGCTTAACTCAGAAATGCACCAATCTTTGGTACCAAATTGCGCCCATACTGTGGGTCCTTATACCATTGAGATTAATGGAGATACTGCTAGAGCAACAGGCTATTCTAGGTTATATCATCGAGAAACTGATGACTTCAAGTTAATGCGAGTCTCTATCAATGAGTGGCAATTTGTACGACATGAAAAAAGCTGGCTTATTAGTTGCCGTGAATCAAGAGTTGTTGGCGAAAGCGAAGCGCAAACTTTGTTATTGAACGCCGCGTTCTCGCACTAAACAGGCTTACTCAGTCTTTAATACTCTTCCAAGCGTTACATTGCCTTTAATGGTAGTGCGGTTTATAACTCTATCCACGCCCGGTTTTGTGCCCGTTGTGCAGTGCATGGCTCGCCAGTTGTCCCAAAGTACCATATCGCCTTCTCTCCATTTATGGAAATAGGTAAACTCCGGTTTTTGTACGTGTTTAACCAATCTTTCTAGAAGCTCTATGGATTCATCGTTCGATAGCCCAAACTGCTGTGGAGTCACTATTCTATCTATAAATTGTTCAACCACTTCTAGTACTTTACGACCGCTGATCGGATGGGTGACTACTGCTGGGTATGCCGCGTCTGAAAAGTCTGGGAAATTGATATCGCTTGGTTTTTTCGGGCTATTAGGTCCTGGCTTATATCCGTCGAGATTAACATATCGCATATGTCGACGCTGCATACTAAAGCTATAAACAACTTCCAGCTTTTCTAAAAGAGCTTTTGTTTCATCATCTAGCGCGTCGTAGGCTTTAGCTAAGTCACCAAATCCAGTTAAGCCGTCTTCTTTTGCCACTACGACGGCTCTTAGTAATGCGCCATGATTTGGCCGTGCCGTATAATGCAAATCCATATGCCAATCTAAGCGTCCGACTATTTCTTCACCTTTGTAAAATGCCGTCTGAAATTTATCCATCGGGCCACCATTTTTCAGCTCAAATAATTCTGGGTGCTTATCGTTTTGCGTCACTTTTAACGGATGTAATTCTAAGGGGCCAAATATTCGACTAAACTCTATTTGTTTTTCAGGACTAATATCTTGGTCGCGAAATACCAATATGGCGTGTTCGTACCAAAGTGATTTTAATTGAGCTTTAATCTCATCTGTCAGTGGCTCGTTAATATCAAAGCCGGAAATTTCTACGCCAACATTATGAAGCGGTGTGATACTGAGTTCCATTATTTTCCCTTATCGTATTTACAAGAAACAAGTTAGCGGGCTGTTAACCTTTGCTGCATTCTGATGTGTTAGTCAATAATGCTAGGATCTAAGCGTAATTCTTTACGTGCCATTGCTTCCCAAATGAACGGGAAACCGTTTTTATCGGCGATTGCCACTTTTTCAACTTCAGCATCATTTAAAGGTGTGCCTCCACCGCCAGTTTCAACTTGGTATGCTCGTTTGCTTCGCCATTCAAGTGTAATCGCTCGTAAGTGAGCCTGCCTAAGATCTTTACCGACAACCAGAGAACCATGATTCGCTAATAAGGCCCATTTCGCATCGCCAAGTGCCTCTACTGCAGACATACTCGTTGATTCATCTTCAAAAGTGCCCTCATACTCGTTGTATAATGGTAGGTCTACTCCGCAGTATGCACTTGCTTGGTCGTAAACAGGCGGGACTTTTTGCATACATGCCCAAATTCCACTCCAATGTGGGTGATTATGGATCACCACATGTACATCAGGTCGCGCGGCGTGAAGCTGCAAGTGCAAGCCAATAGCCGGCGTGACATTCCAGTCACTATCTATTACTTTCCCTTTAGGGTCTAGCGTAACAATATCGCTGGCAGTTAATTCACTCCAGGCCACCTCCCATGGGTTGGTAAGTATATTCCCATTTGCGAGTCGATAAGTAATGTGACCAGCGATATGCTCATCCCAGCCCTCTTTGATAAGCATGCGGCACATCAAAGCCACCTGCGCTTTTTCGCTTAATTCAGGTAAAAGCGGTTTACGCCCCGGACGAGTCGCAAACCTGTCTAGCATGGCTTTATTTACACCGTCATATTTTTTCATAATCTTGACTCAATCTTTATGTTTTTGTTAATAATTGGTTAAATATTACTGAATTAACTATTTATATAATTGTCTCATTGTGCCAAATTTCTATCCAATTTGGCCATTGGAACACAACGGTAACTAGAGGGGGGCTATTTTGAGCTTGGATTGAATAGTGCTTGTCTAAATTCGCGGGGAGAAAGTCCTGTCCATTTTTTGAATGCTCGATGAAAACCTGAACTATCAGAAAAACCAAGTTGTTGGCCTATTTTGGTGATTGACAGTGTGGGATCACTCAAATGTCGTCTCGCATGAATTTCACGCACTTGATCTATAAGCTTTTGATATGTCCAGCCCTGATTGCTTAACTTACGACTTAAAGTGCGCCCACTGCAATGTAACATCTTTGCCGCTTCATATAAGGGGGGCGGGGAAGCAGGATCAAGCACAATTATTTGAGATAGTCGCCAGGCTATATCACCATGGTTACGTAGATTGCTTTTTTCTTCACACAACTTCGTGTATAAGGCTGCACTTTGAGGACTCGCTTGGGGCAAAGGTTGATCAAGTATTCTTGCGTCAAAAAAAAGTTGAGTAGCAGGTGCATCAAACTCTATAGGGCATTGAAATACCTCATGATATCTTTCAATATGTGCCGGCTCAGGATAATGACAGCGTAATTTTGTGCAAGGCAATGCGCGGCCCAATACCCATCTTGCTGTGGTGACGATGTTGGCAAGAATATCTTCTATTGCCAATACTCTTAAATCAGCCAAAGTTTCTTTCGCGTCTATTTGGTAACAGCCATCTGATTGAATTTCACTAAAAGAGGTAACAACAAGGTTTCCGGAAAAGCGACCAGAATAGTTTTGATATTTCAATCCTACATTACTCGCTTCTCTGAGTGATGCGCTGCTAATCATTAAATATGCTAGTTGGTCATGGGTGGCTATTGAGCGCTGCAATCCCAGTAAGAGACCGAGATCAGTTCCAGCATACAAGCGTTTTGCATCAAGCAGCAAAGAGCGATGCTGTCGGGCACTGATTACTGCGTTGGAGGTATGCAACTGTGAATAATCGATGCCATTATTTTTAGCAAGAGTAAGGCTGTCCAAGCCAATACTGGATAAAAAGTCTAGGAGCCAAAGAATATATCTTGGGTCTGTATTTATAGTCTCACTCCGCTAAATAATTAAGTAAATGAAAATCGACTAATTGTGTCTGCTACACAAGCAGGGCGCTGCTGGTCGGCTACTTCAATGGAAATTCTGGCCGTGACCTGAATAGCGTCTTTTATTTGCTCTACTTTTATGATTTCTCCAGCACCGCGTATCCTGCTGCCGACTTTGACGATATTGGGGAATCGGATCTTATCACAACCATAGTTTACTCCCATCGAAATATTTTTTACTTCCATGAGTTGCGGCAAAAAATAATTGACTAAGGAGAGCGTCAAGTAACCGTGTGCAATGCATGCCCCAAAGGGACCTTTTGCAGCCTTGTCTGGATTAACATGTATCCACTGATGGTCACCTGTCGACTCTGCAAACATATTTATTCGGTCTTGTTCAATGGTGATCCAATCAGTGGTGCCTAATTGCGAGCCGGTTGCGTCTAACAACTCCTCTTTGTTGGTAAAAACTTGATTAGCCATATTTTTTATCTCTACTTGTTTGTTATTACGCTCTTTGAGAGCTTACAGATATCGTTTCGCCAGTCATATAAGACGAGTAGTCGCTCGCCAAAAACATCATAACATTCGCGATTTCCCAGACTTCGGCGGCGCGACCAAACGCTTCTTGAGAAGCGAGTTGCTCTAACATCTCGGCACTCGCTGCCTTTTTTAAGAAATCGTGAAGGGCGATGGAGGGTGAAACGGCGTTAATCCTAACGCCAAAGTCAGCAGCTTCTAACGCTGAACATCGAGTAAAAGCCATAACACCAGCTTTAGCCGCCGCATAGTGAGCTTGTTCCTTTTGAGCACGCCACCCCAAAACTGACGCATTATTTATAATGATGCCTTTTTTACGCGACTGCATAAACGGCAGCATGGCTCGCGTCATTCTAAATGTGCCCGTCAATGTAATATCGATTACCCTATTCCATTGCTCATCTGTCATATTAACCACAGACGCTTGCCCGCCCAATCCAGCGTTATTGATGAGTACATCAACCCCTTCGAGCTTTTCTTCCGCGCTCGCAATAAGCGCTTGCACTTCCTCTTCTTTGCTTACATCGCATAATTGTCCAAATACAGCTTGTAAACCCGTCTGTTCTTTTATCGTAGCGACAGCTTTATCTAAACGTCCACTGTGAATATCCGAAATCATTAGCGCTCTACAACCCTCTTCAGCCGCTCGAAGTGCCGCAGAAAAGCCAATACCAGCGCCAGCGGCCGCAGTGACGAGTACAGACTTTGCGCGTAGTAAATCGTGCCCTTTTATATACTCTGGTGCTGTTGTCATATGTTTCTCCGTATATGATTTAAATTTTGGGGCATATTAATTATTATTGTATACACGCCATTTAGTTAACTTGTTTTGAAAACCTATTGTGCTTATGGCTACCTTCGCTATGCAATTGCTGTAGGGCGCTTGTCAGCCCAAGGAGCGGCTCGCTCAAGTTGGCTGGCAAGTGAAATAAGGCCTGCTTCATTCCCAAATGAGCCAGCAAACTGCACGCCAATTGGAAGACCCGCTTTGTTCCAGTGCAATGGAACAGACATTGCAGGTAGTCCCGTAATATTAAATAAAGCACAAATAGGAGAGGATTTTAGAACCACTTTCACAAAATCATCATAAGGCTGGTTTAAAGTTAGTTCGCCAATCTTTGGCGGAGCAGCGGTTGTTACAGGTGAGACTATATAATCATAGTCATTAAAGAATGCATCAAGCACTTGCGCTCCTTTATCAAAACCTGTCCTAGCTGCTAGCATTTGTTGTGCAGTAAAGCTTTTCGCCTTTTGTAAATGCCCCCATACAAGCGCTTCAAATTCGTCTTCTCTTGCTGCCCTGCCTAATGCTTTTTCTCTGCTTTGAACATGTTTTAATAAGCTGCTTGATGTCGCAACGCCCATACCACCAAACATTTCTTGTAAGGGCAAATCGGGCTTCGCAAGTTCAACATGATGACCCAAACCTTCAAGTAATTTGACCGTTTTAGTTAAGGCATCTTTTATATCTTGCTCTACAGGATAGCCAAATGGATGTGTGTCCATTAGTGCTATTTTTAGTGCTCTGGGTTTGGTATGCAACGCACCAAGCATATCCTCGTTTGGTAAGGTAATGCGCGATCCTGGTTCCTTTCCTTGGGTCAACTGCAGTAACATGGCTGAGTCGCGCACACTTCTGGTGAGTGCATGGTGCACAGAGAGGCCCATTGAACTTTCAAGGCTTGTGGGCCCTGTAGCCACTCGTCCTCGACTGGGTTTCAAACCAAATAAACCGCAATGTGCCGCCGGTATACGAATCGAACCGCCACCATCACTAGCATGAGCAGCAGGTAATACTCTAGCCGCAACTGCCACAGCTGAACCTGCAGAAGAACCACCACTACTGTACCTTTTATCCCAAGGATTAAGGGTGTTACCGTGCAAGGTTGATTCACCAGTCGGAGTTTGGCCAAACTCGGGACTCGTTAACTTGGCCATTATATTTAAACCAGCCTTTTGATAACGCGTAACTAAGGTTGAATTTTCTGTTACTACGTTATCCTTAAAGAACTGACTGCCGTTAGTGGTAATAGTGCCCGCCAATCCCACCCCTAAATCTTTTAAAGCAAACGGAACACCTAGTAAGGGAGAGTTGCTCATTTTTTGACGCCTAGCACTCCTTGATAATTGGTTTAGCGATTTTGCTTTGTTTCTCGCCATCTCAAAATGTTCAACGGCGACCATATTTAAGTCGCTGTTCGCTTCAAACTTTTCTATGGCTTTATCTGTAAGTTCAAGGGGGCTTACGTCACCTTGTCGCAGTAAGTCAGCCATGGCCGTGATGTCCCAATTTTCGTAATCACTAAACGAAGTATAATGGGTCGACGCTGATGCCTGAGTCTTTAACGAAAAACCTAACATGGCGCTTGCACCAATAGCGGTACTCGCTTGAATTAGCTTTCTTTTCGCAATATCGACCTTTTCCATTACTTGCTACCCCATACTTTTTGCGGCGCAACAGATTGTGTGTTTAGTTTAGCGATAACATCCGGAATTTCATTCACATCAAATTTTGTGCCCTTGTCTATTGTAGGACCTGTTCGCCAGCCATCACACAAAGAAATTCGACCACCTTGTGATTCAAAAATTTGGCCATTTATATGGCTTGAACCTTCGCTGCCTAGCCAGACAACTAAGGGCGCAACATTGTCTGGTGACCATGCATCAAAGCTATCATCTTCTGGTTTTTTAACGACATCTGGCATCGCTGACTCGGTCATAGCGGTTCTTGCAGCAGGTGCGAGTGCATTAGCAGTAATGCCATAACGAGCAAGTTCTGCGGCCTGAACCAGCGTTAAACTAGCAACGCCGCCTTTTGCGGCAGAGTAATTTGATTGTCCTACCGAGCCTTGCAAGCCGGCGCCTGAACTAGTGTTAATAATACGCGCATTTATTGGAGTGCCGGCTTTTGCTAGGTCTCGCCATCGTCGACTTAAAATATTTGCTAAGCAGAAGTGACCTTTAAGATGCACGCGCATTACCATATCCCATGAGTCTTCATCCGAATTAACAAACATACCATCACGTAAGACACCGGCATTATTGATTAACACATGTACTTCGCCAAAAGCCGAAATGGCATCGTCTACAATCTGCTGTGCGGTAGCGGTAGTAGTAATATCACTACTATTGGCAATTGCTTTACCGCCATTGTTATTAATTTCACCAACCACAGCTTTCGCAGCATCTAAACGAATATCGTTCACAACAACATTTGCTCCTTCTGCTGCAAATGCCAATGCATAAGCACGACCTAAACCGCCTCCGCTGCCTGTAATAATGACTGTACGATCTTGGCAAATCGCCATAATGTATCTCCTAATTTATATTCTTATTATAATCGTTCGATAATGCTGACATTAGCCAAACCACCGCCTTCGCACATAGTTTGTAAGCCGTAGCGTCCACCCGTGCGCTCTAACTCATGAAGTAACGCCGTCATTAAGCGAACGCCAGTAGCACCTAAGGGGTGACCTAATGCGATAGCACCGCCATTAACGTTTGTTTTTGCGTGGCTGTACCCCGTTTCTTTCAGCCAAGCCATGGCAACAGATGCAAATGCCTCATTTATTTCCACCAAATCAATACCATCAAGCGATAAGTTCGCTTTTTTTAGAGCCGCTTGAGTGGCAGGAATGGGCGCACGTAAATGCCAAATAGGATCATCACCCAAGACGCTTATATGATGAATGCGAGCTCTTGGGGTTAACTGATACTTTTTTAGCGCTTGCTCAGAAACAATCAACATTGCTGCTGAAGCATCACAAACCGAGCTCGATACGGCTGCAGTTATACTTGGATAAGTTGGGTCTACTGGCTGTAGTTCAGCCATTTTTTCTAAGGTACTTTGTCTAGGCGTCTCGTCAATGCTTAAGCCTTCAACAGGAACAATTTGGCTTTTAAAGCGCCCTTCTTTCGCTGCATAAAGTGCGCGTTTGTGGCTCTCTAGAGCAAATATTTCCATGTCAGAACGACTTATGCCCCAGTGATCGGCAATCCGTTGTGCGGCATAAAACTGATTGACGGGCGCATCACCAAAGCGAGCCTCCCACAATTTACTTTCAGCGAAAGGGGTTGTAAAACCGAGCGCTTGCCCAGCTAACATCGCAGAAGAAATAGGTACTTGCGTCATAGTTTGCACGCCGCCGACCGCGATAACATCTTGTGTGCCGCTCATTACTGCTTGCGCAGCAAAGTGAATGGCTTGCTGGGAAGATCCACATTGGCGATCTACCGTTGTACCTGGCACACTTAGTGGCAAACCTGCAGCCAACCAACTTGTGCGAGCAATATTGCCGGCTTGTGAACCTATCGTATCCACACAGCCAAAAATGACATCGTCATAGTCTTGTGCAGGAATATTGTTGCGCTCCACTAGCGGTTTTAATACTGATGCTCCTAAATCTATCGCATGTATATGAGCCAAACTTCCTTTTCTGCGTCCTGTTGGCGATCGTAAAGCGTCTACTATATAAGCTTGCGTCATGACATCACCTCAAAGGTTTTTGATGGCGCCAGGTCGACATCAGTATTGAGCACGTAGTTTTGTACCCGCGCTTGATGACAAGTACTGTCTCCCCAGGTATTGTTAAGAGCCCAACTGCGTTTCATATACATCTGCAAATCGACCTCCCACGTATAACCCATTGCACCGTGCACTTGAATAGAATGACGTGCTGCTAAAGCGGCTGCATCGTTGCAAAAATTACGCGCTTGCGATACATGGATATCACTCAAAGGATGCTTGTTTTCGAGTGAGCACGCGGCCCTGTATAAAACAGGTTTAGCAATTTCGATTTTTCCCGCAACATCGGCTAATTGATGTTTTACTGCCTGAAAGCTACCTATCTCTTTACCAAATTGTTTACGTTGCAGGCTATATTCAACGCTTAAATCTAACATCCGCTGCGCCAAGCCAAGTAATTGACCCGCCACTGAAAGCGCCCCTCGGTTGAGTGTCTCTTGCCAAATTATCTGCCCTTCCTCGCCAGAGGCGGCACAGGTTTTATCACTTGGCTGCCAATCGACTTGTGCTAAACGACGCGAAGTATCGATGCTTGCATTTGGCGTAATACGAACATTGTCAGGCGATACAATGTGTACTTCGTTGTTATGTTGCATCAATAAAACGCCCGCTAATTGGGCATCTGCGACCAGAGGGCTGCATTCATGGCCAATGGCTAGTCGCAGCTTACCCTCACATATTTTATCTAAATATTCCGCTTTTAAAGCTACGGTATTGGGTAGCGCAGATATTAATCCCGCGCCTACGTATGCGGCATCTGCAAGTTGGTCAACAACGGCATAATAACCTAACTCTTGAGTCATCAATGACCAAGCTATATCACCCATCCCTAAACCGCCATTCGCTTCCGGTATCGATAAGGCACTTAGACCTTGTGCACAAATTTGTTCAAGCAAATTGTCAATGGGTGCTTGCTCATTACTCCAAATATCTCTCAGATTTTCTGGCGAGGCTTCGGTAGACAAAAAGCGACCAATAGCCTCTCGAAATAAGAGTTGGTCTTCAGTAAAGGTAAAGTCCATAAATTTACTCACTTTTTAGGTAGGCCAAGCACGCGCTCAGCGACAATATTGCGTTGAATTTCGTTGGTACCCGCATAAATAGGCCCCGCTTGCGCAAACAAGAAACCATCGAGCCAATAAGCCTGTTCTTTAGCGAGCTCAGCCGACCTTAACAGTTGACCCGTTGCGCCTAATATGTCCATAGCAGTTTGAAAAATGAGTAAATCAAGTTCAGACCAAAAAATCTTATTTAAGCTAGACTCTGCACCAATTTTTTCGCCGTTATTCACGCGGCCCACCGTATTGTAGGCCGAGAGCGCATAAGCCTCGGCGTCTGACCAACACTTTGCTACTGCTGCACCAATTGAGGCGTCGCGATCGGCAACGGCTTTGTTATCACGATAAAGCTTCACTAAACGCCTTGCTGGCTGTTGAAAGCGAGCCGGTGAACGCAGCAGTAAGCCACGTTCGAAGCCAGCCGTAGCCATGGCAACATGCCAACCTTGGCCATCGTCGCCTATACGATTTTCAACGGGCACTTTAACATTATCAAAAAATATCTCTGCAAATGCGTCTTCACCATCAAGCGCTTTAATTGGTCGAATAGTCACGCCCTCGGCATCTAAAGGCACTAACAAAAATGATAATCCATGGTGGCGTTTTGAACCTGCCTCTGAACGGAACAGACCGAATGCCCAATCGGCATAAATAGCGCGTGTTGACCATGTCTTTTGGCCGTTAATAATATAATGGTCACCATGAAGTTCGGCTTTACTGCTTATATTTGCCATATCTGAACCGGCATTTGGCTCAGACCACGCTTGTGCCCACATGTCTTCGCTAGACGCCATTTTAGGTAAAAATCTCGCTTTTTGTTCAGCTGTACCAAATTCCATGATGGTAGAACCCAACAACAATTGGCCGTTTTGATTCACGCGTCCTGGCGCACCTGCGCCATAGTACTCTTCTTCAAAAATGAGCCAGTCAATTAAATCACAGCCTCTACCGCCATACTTTGTCGGCCACATCACCATGGATAAGGTTGCATCAAATAACTTTTTTTCCCATTGACGATGTAATTCAAAACCTTCTTTTGTATCGTAGGTAGGCAGCTTTTGTTTGGGTACATTGGCTGCTAGCCATTCACGCACCTCAAGTCGAAAGTTTTGTTGTTCTTTTGAAAATGTTAGTTCCATAATCGCCTCATATTTGTCTTTGCATCAGAATTTTGCATCACGTTTATCGACAAAGGCTCTGCGTGTTTCTGCAGAATCTGGGCTCGTGTAAGCTTGCAATGTAAAGCCTTGTTCCCAGCGATATTTAGCTTCTAAGTCACCATCTTCTATACCATTAAGGCTCTCTTTCGCAATGCGAATCATATCCGAACTTTTCGCAGCAATTTTGCTTGCAATATCTAAAGCATTTTCACGTAATTTATCTTTAGGGACTATGCGCTCAACAAATCCGTATTTATCTGCATCTTGAACAGTGATCGATTCACCTGTAAAAAATAGATAACGCACTTTTTGTACAGGGAACAAGCGCTGTAAATGCGCACCCCCGCCCATCGCACCGCGGTCAACTTCTGGTAAAGCAAAAGTTGTGCACTCAGAGGCAACCACGATGTCCGCTGCGCCAGTAATACCAATGCCGCCGCCAAGCACATAGCCATGCAGTGCAACAATTATCGGAATTGGGCAAAGATGAACGGCTTTGAATGTTTCGTAGTTACCCGCATTAACAGTAACTATGCGCTCAGGGTGTTTATCTAATTCTTTAATATCTACACCGGCACAAAAACCTCTGCCTTCTGACCGAATAATCAACACACTAGCATCTGGGTTTTGACCAATGCTGTTAACAAGTTCTGCAAGCGCATGCCACTCATGACTATCTAGCGCGTTAACTGGTGCTTTATTAATAACAATCTCAGCAATGCCGTTTTCAAGTTGACTAGTAAATGCTTGATTCATTTTTTTAGATACCCCTTATTTGCTGATGCCATTTGTACGCCTAGCAAGCAATTGCTCGATGCAGCTGTCTGCTTGCGTAATAATTTGTTGAATTAAGACCTCTACACTGGGCAGACTCTCAATTGCAGCGGCTACTTGCCCACTTGGCATGATCCCCGCTTCTGGTTTGCCTTCTACCATTGATTTTTGCAATAAAATAGGTTGGTTTGCAGACATAATTAACGTTGCTGTTGCAGACGGGTCTTCGCGCAGGCCCTTAAAGAACACCTTCACCATATGCATGCTCGACATGCCAGTTTCTTTTTGCCATTGGCGCGCGCTACTGATTGCTATCCATAGGCGTTTCATGCCACTCGCCCTTTCTAATTTGTCGACAAAAGGTGTATTTAGCATACGATGGCGCATTCCATCGACCGCCGTAGATATTCTGATATCTTGCGGCTCTTTTGTGTCTATGTAACATTGTTTAATATTCTCAGGGGTAGGTGCATCTGATGTCATCATAAAACGTGTACCCATCGCCATCCCTGCAGCACCTGCAGCTAAAGCTGAGGCAAGCCCGCGCCCACAAGAAAAACCGCCGGCACTTATAACAGGCACCGAAACCGCCTCTAACACCTGAGGCAATAAGATACTAGTTGGCACACTCCCTGTATGACCACCACCTTCGCTGCCTTGAATCGTGATCATATCTGCGCCTAATTGAACGGCTTTAATCGCATGCTTAAGCGCGCCAACAGTTGGAATACACAATACACCTGCTGCTTTTAAGCGTGCAATAGTCTCTTGATCAGGCCCCCTGCCATAACTGACTGCGCGCAACTTATATTGCATAGCTAACTCTACGCATTGCATGGCGTTTTCTTGAAACATATGAAAATTTAGGCCAAAGTTACTCGAACCTGTAGCCGCAATCACTTTTTGTATTTGAGCTTCGATATCTTCTCTTGCAATGGTGGCTCCAGCCAGAAAACCAAAGCCGCCCGCTTTTGTAGTTGCAATGACTAGGTTTGCATCAGATACCCACCCCATAGCCGTTTGTATTATGGGATAGCGACAACCGAGCGCCTCCGTTACGGGCGTCTTCCATTTACTGTCTTTAGCGACGTTTTCAGTTTGCACGTCCATGTCACTTGCCCTTGGCAGATGAAGCTGACGATTTATTAGCATCAGCCATTGCTTTTGCGTCATAACCACCTAATCGGTCTCCCGACACAGTTTCGTTATGAGCATGGGCAAAATGGTGAAGACCAAAGGCCATATCCATGGTTGAGCGTTTACCCATTAAGTCTTCAGCACTATTAATGACTTGTTTAGTTAGCTGTAAACCGAGTCGAGGCATTTGTGCTATGCGAGATGCGAGTGCCATGGTGTCTTCTTTTAGCGAATCTCTTGACACTACTTTGTTGACCATGCCCATTTGATAAGCACGTTCAGCAGACATACGCTCACCGGTAAATAAAAATTCTTTGGCTATACGCGCGTTAAGTTCATGCACATGCGCAAAGTACTCCACGCCGGGGATGCCCATACGTACAACAGGATCTGAGAAAAACGCACGGTCATCCGCCACAATCAAGTCACATACCCACGCCAACATTAATCCACCAGCAACGCATGCGCCTTGCACCATCGCAATAGTAGGCTTTGGTAATTCGCGCCAGCGCCTGCACATTCCTAAATAGACTTCGTGTTCACGTGTATATAAAAACTCACCACCGGGTTTATTCACATGATCGTACCAAAGGTGAGTCCGCTCAAAGCTTTTGTCGACATCTCGCCCCGGCGTGCCGATATCATGACCAGCCGAAAAATGTTTACCGGCACCCGCTAAAACAACTACTTTTACATCATCGTCGTTAGTCGCTAGCTGTAATGCTTTGTCTAAGGCATAGGTCATTTGTGAGTTTTGCGCGTTGTTATACTCAGGACGATTCATGGTAACAATGGCAATATTGTCTTCTACTTGATAGTGCACCACGTCATCAATTACTTTTACATCACTCATCATTTATCGCCCTCTGTTTTGGCGGTCTCGCGCACGCCGGGAGGGTTATCTTTGAGTTGCTTTGCTCGAAGGTTATGAGGGTCGAACTTAGCGATAATTGCTAGTTGTTCATGCGTGGGCGCAGCGGTTGTAGGGGTGTCGTTATCAATATGAATAGCAAAGCCGGTTTTTTCAATCACCTCTTCAACACTTACACCGGGATGCAAACTCACTAGACGAAGCTGATGATTGGGCCCTTGCCAATCCATTACGCAAATATCAGTAATCACTAAACGAATATCAATATCATCTAGCTGATACCCTTTTGGTAACCTTGCTGGATTGTACCCAATTGAACACACCACATCGCATTCACCTTCTACAAATACTCGTTTATTATGGCTGGGCACAAAAAACGAATTAGCATGGCTGATAGAATTACCCGGTAATCCTCTAACACCTAGCATTTGAACTTTCGGCTTGTCATAATCAGCGCCCAAAGCCGAAATATTACTTTGTCCGTATTTGTCAATTTGCGTGGGGCCAATCATCGCATGTCGTTTTTGACTCCACACATTGTCAAAAATACGCGAAAAGCCCATCCATGTTTCGTTTTGTTGAACAAAGTCATCATCGCGAGGACCTATCGGATTGGGTTCGCTGAGCAAATATGCCTCTGAGTCAGTCATCATTAAATCAGGATTGCTGGTGCTCATGCATAAACTGGCCGCTAAGCGAGGTATCACACCTATTCCGGTAGCCAATACTTCACCGTCATTTACAAATGCTTTTGCTGCGGCACAAATCATTAATTCGGCTAAGCTATATTGAGTTGATGTCATAATTCTGCACGCCTTAATAAGTGGTTTGTGGGATCTGCTTAATGGCGTCAATGCCGCCAAGCAAAGCCTGATAATCTTGCTCTGTTTTACCGTTTATAAACGTATCGCTATATTCAGTAAAACCGCCCTCTTTTGCTGACTTGTTGTAGCGCAAAAAGTGTTTGTTATCTATGCCATAAAAAGGTGCGCATGAGGTTGGGTGCGCGCCACCTGGAATATGACATACCGCTGACGTTAAGCTTCTTTCCCAAAATACTTGGCGAGCAACTTCAGGACTATTAAAATGATGACTATCAACAATTTCATCACAACTCACATAGCTCTTTTTTGCCGCACGTACAAACCAGTCATCCATATGATGATCGGGGGCAGATATTCTGCACACGCCACGCTCATCAGCACGGTCAACATGCACTAAAGCAGCGTCAAGTTTTAGGGCGGGCATCGCTACCCACTCTTTATCGTCATAAGGGCTATTAATTACCTTTAAGTCAGGGTTGTTCTTAATCACATCAGTGCCTAAGCCCACTTGGGTAGGAATAAACGGAGACCCCCAAGCCGCTGCTCTTAAACCTAATAAGAGCATGCCCTCATCAATTTCCATGAGCTCTAGTTCACCTTGTTGTCGGGCAATACGAAAGTAAGGTTCAAGTGGAATGAAGTCGAGTGAAACAAAAGCAAAAATCAACTTTTTAACCTTACCAGCAGCGCACAACATGCCAACGTCGGCGCCGCCATAACTGACTATGGTTAAGTCTTTTAAATCGGACCGCAAAATTTCACGAATCAGCGCCATAGGTTTACGCCGAGGGCCCCATCCACCAATACCTACGGTCATACCATCACGTAATTCTGAGACTATTTGAGAAGCAGTTTTTACTTTATTCATTTATTTTTGTCCTACTGTAAAGTCATGACCCCAAAGACTTACGCGACTAAATTCAAACGCGCAATGTTCTTCCCAATTATCAATCTGTAAGCCGTCGTAGCCATATTCAAGGTCAAAACCTGAAGGCGTTTTCATATAAAAAGAAATCATTTTGTCGTTTAGATGCTGACCTAAAGTCGCCGATAGGTCTACGCCATGTGCTTGTTGCCTATCATGTGCACGACCGACTTCAGTCATGCTTTCAACCTCTACCATCGCATGCACGCACCCACTTGGTACTGGGAACTCGCAGATTGCAAGACTATGGTGGCGAGCGTTTGCGCAGTGCATAAAGTAAATGCGCACGTTGGGTGCATCTGGCGCTGGTTTAAAATTAAATAAATCAGATAGCTCAAAGCCCAACACCTCGGTTAGGAACCGATAGGTTTCATCAAAATTGGGCGCCGGTAAAACCGTATGGCCAAGCCCCATGTCCCCAGTTACAAAGGCAGGAACACCTTGCGGTGACACAAAAGGCTGACAATCTGAGATATGACCCCAATAGAGTTCATGGCGATTGCCGGCAGGATCATTCACAATGAGTATCTCTTGCACACCGCGCGACCTACAGAAGGCCTTGTCAGCTTCTTCAAACGCTACTGACTTTTCTTCTAAGCGTTGTTTTGCGTCATTAAAGGCAGCTTGATTGGCAAGTTCCCAGCCTGAAGCGACATAGCGTTTATCGTCGCCTTTAGTGATCAACATTCGATAAGGACGCTCGTCCATTTTTACATATAGACCATCTTCGTCGGTTGGGGATGTCATCATACCTAAGACTTGTTCTGCGTAGTCTTTCCACTCTGGTACATTGTCGGTTTGTGCTACAAAATAACCTAGTGCGCGAATATCCATAAATCCTCTCAAACATAATTGCTGTTAGTCTTATTATTAAATCTATAGACATGACCTTCATCGTCCATAAAGACTAACAAGAGATAGGATTAAAACTTTTAAAATTCAATAAGTTAAATGCAAGGCGAGCAAACAACTTGACCCCAAAAGGGGCAAGCTGAATGTTGTGTTATGTGTTTTTTATTAGACGTGATGTTATCGGTAAAGAATAACCAAATCGTTTATAACACTTGGTTTGTCATTGCCTTGCACGTGGATGTTCATTTCTAATGTCAATTGCACACCTTTGTGAGACGTACTGACATCTTTAACCTTGCTGCGTCCGTGAATAATAGAGCCTGCTGGCACCGGTGCAGGAAACCTAAGTCGATTGGAGCCATAGTTGACCATTGTGTTAAAACCAACAATTTCAAATGGTAAAGCGATAGTCAGCCTAGATTGCAACACCTGAACGAGAGAGCCGTGAGCAATCGTTGTCTTAAACGGGCTTTCTACTTTCGCTCGCTCAGGATCTGTGTGTAACCAATAATCATCACCG
Organism: Aliiglaciecola lipolytica E3; assembly: GCF_000314975.1. Lineage (GTDB taxonomy): Bacteria > Pseudomonadota > Gammaproteobacteria > Enterobacterales > Alteromonadaceae > Aliiglaciecola > Aliiglaciecola lipolytica. Next base: position 9,482 of record NZ_BAEN01000030.1, on the reverse strand, counting down.
GACAGATCGGCGAACGCATTAATAAGCGTTTGATCAACCTCTATAGAGTTGCTCCACTCCGTAAATTTATTATCTGCTAATGCATATAGCGCACTTAAATTACTCACTGGCACTTGCACTTGCCCTTTGTCATTTACTGGCAGACCTTCAAGCGGATTGTCAAATTTGCGCTCACCGCCCTGGTTGTTAACTGCTGTAAAACGCAACAGTGTTTTACCATCAGCGGTGACCTTGTCAAAAATGGGTTTAAGCGGCATGCCTATCTGAATGTCTTGTTCTTCTATATCGATTAGCGTTGTGTTAACTCTCACCCCTTCCTTCAGTTCGACAACGGCTAAAGCTTGCGGCATTTCATCACTAAACTCAGGCATAGTAGGGATACGTGTTAAGGTGTAGGAATACAAGGTAGCCTCACCACTTACTTCCTTCCATTCAAGCTCATGGGCAAAACACGCTGTACAATGATTGCGCGGATAAAACACCCATGAGTCACAATCGTTACACTGCTGTATTTTTAGTTGATTTTGCTCGAGCGCTTGCCAGTATGGCTTTGAAATTTTAGTTGCTAATGGCATTGGTTTTAAGGTGCTCATCTTATCCCCCTTGTAATATTAATGCGCCCTGCTCACTCATTACGCCACCTGTGCCGCTGACAAATACATTGTCGCAACCAGATAACTGACGAGCTTGTGCAGAGTTAGAGATTTGATCAAAAGCTTCTATCACCTGAGAGTAACCACCAGCAGCCGCTGATTGACCAAAGCTAAGCTGACCACCATGCGTGTTTAAAGGAAAATCACCTTTAAACGTTAAATTGTGTTCTTTGATAAATCGCTGACCTTCACCTTTAGGCACGAACCCAGCGTCTTCAAGCGAAAGTAATACTGTTATAGTGTAACAATCATAAATTTGCGCTGCATGCATATCTTTTGGTGACAATCCCGCCATATTAAAGGCTCGTTTAGCCGCTTCTGCAACGGGGGTTACCGTCATGTCTTTCGCATACGAGGGTGATTTAAACGATAAACGTTCACCAAAACCAGTCACAAACGCTGGTCGTTTTTTTGCGCGTTGTGCTAATTCTTTTGAAGCAACAATAACCGCTGCACCGCCTGCCACAGGCATTACAATTTCCAACACATGAAGTGGGTCAGCAACTAGCTTAGACGCCAGCACATCTTCAATACTTAAATCTTTACCATTAAAGATAGCATCTTGGTGATATTGTGCGTTAAAGCGCTGATCTACCGCTATTTTTGCCATCGCAGATTTATCGTAACCGTATTGCGCAGCATAACGCTGTGCAATCATGGCATAACCGGTATTTTGTCCCATGTGGCCGTAAGGCAAATCAAACTCTGCTTCGGGGGCTCCAAATGCAGTACTATGGCCGCCAAAACGCATTGCTTGAGCCATCCATGCTGGGTCCTCTGTTGGCCCGAGCGGCGCCATTCTGGCAGGTATTACACAAAGCACGGCTTGGCATAAACCCATCTCAATAGCCATGGCTGCGCGCCAAACTTGTGCGACAGCAGTACAACCACCTAAATCGACCACTTCAGCAAAATTAACTTCGATACCTAAATATTCCGCTGCCATAGCAGGAACAAATACTGACGCTTCATGAAAGTGCGGACCATTTATGACTAAACCGTCGAGATCGTTTTTATGCAAGCCTGCATCAGTTAAAGCCTTATGCGCTAAATCTGCAACTTGTTCTAAATGGAACATTTGCGGCGCGGTTTGATATTTCTCGGGTTTATACTGCGCGGCGCCAACTATCGCCGCATTACCTGCAAGTCCCATCATTTCTCCTCAGCAATGACAAACGGAGCAAATCCTGCCGCTTGTAATGCATCTTTACTATATTCTTGATAAGCGCCTTGTTTGTCGTTGCGCACATAAATTGGTTCGTTACATAACGTAGGGTCGTAGCCTTGTTTTTGTAAATCTACTTTACGTAATTTAAACGTCGACGTCATGTCTGCAGCTTTACTCACTCTCACAAACTGAGGTGCCGCATAATTGGGTATTGTTTTAACTGTAAGCTCATAGAATGATTGCGGATCAAATTGATAGCCATCTTGCATAACAATTGCAGCCATACCTGCACGACCTTCATTTTCGGGAACTTGCACGCCGTAAATATTAACTAGCTCTGCGCCTTCATATTCAGAAAGAGCGGTGGCGACTTCTTGAGTCGACACATTTTCACTTTTCCACCTATACGTATCGCCTATGCGATCTACAAAATAGAAATAGCCATTTTCGTCATATCGCAGTAAATCACCAGAGCGCCAGTATGCATCGCCCTTTTGAAATACATCACGTAGAATTTTCTTTTCTGTTCCTTCCTTTGAGGTATAGCCTTCAAAACGCCCCCCGCCAAAGTCAGGATGATTAATTATCATCCCTAAGCCTTCACCCACTTCGCCGGGCTGACACAAAATATAGTTGCCGTTTTCATCTTTAAAGTGGGTTTCGGTTTCGGTGTCAAACCTAACCAATCTAAAATTAGTACGATCCCACCTTGGTACTCTTCCGCACGAACCTATGAAGTTGTCAATATTGATTAAATTCGTATTCGCCTCTGTAGAGCCCCAACCTTCATAAATATCCATTTGCCCGAAATATTCTAACCAACGACGCCAACTTACGTCGGTTAGTCCAGCACCTAGCATGCATCGCAAAGAATGATTCTTAGGTTTATTACCATTGGCATCTGCATAATTGAGTAAGTAGCGACATATCTCGCCTATATATTGACAAGTGGTCACGCCATATTGTTGAATATCGCGCCAAAACTGGCTCACACTAAATTTGCGTCTAACCACAATGCTCGCGCCCGCCGCAAGCGCGGTAGAGGTTACAGATGTAGCTGCTGCACCATGATATAGCGGTAGACAACAATAAAATACATCATCTGGCGTTGCGGATGTTGTATCCACCATCACATCACCCGACGTAAGCCATCTCATATGGCTATAAATAGCGGCTTTAGGCAAACCGGTTGTCCCTGACGTAAAGATCAAAAGAGTAGGCGTTTCACCCACTGTTTCGTTGCGGTCAAATGTACTTTGGGCATTTTGTAATGATACATCATTTGAGAAAGAGGTATCTATCCAACTTGGTACGCTTGGCTTGTTACTAATTTCGGCATCTGGCAACAACCATATTTGTTTACTCGCCAGCGCAGGCGTGTCTATAAAACGCTCAACACATTCTTCGCCAACTATAACCACACTGCTGTTGGTTGTCTTTATTGCATGCTCTAACACAGAACCTTGAACTTGAGTATTGATAAAAGCGACAATGACGCCAAGCTTAGTTAAACCAAACCATGTGAAGAAAAATTCAGGGCGATTTTCTAACGCCATTGCACATACATCTCCCTCTTTTAGACCTCTAGCTTGAACAGCATTGGCTAGCCGATTAGCTTGTTCATTGACATCTTTGTATGTATAGGTTTTACCTTGATAAACAATAAATGGGGAATCAGCATAATCTTTAGCTTGTGCTTCTAAGCGATCCGCAATGCTATATTTTTGGGACGGACTCACCGACCTAGCAGCCATTGCACGCTTGTCCATTTTAGCTTGCGTGTCAGCACGTAACACGGGTGCATCATCTAACGAACCTGCATATGGGATAGTCGTATCTTCCAAAGTATATTCTCCTAGTGTCTCAATCATCGAACGCGGATTTTAGGTGCGGGAGTGTCACCACGCATTGTTTGTAAAAATTGATCAAGTGGCGCTGGTGAGGCTACTTCAGGCAACTCATTTGCACTTGGTCTATTTTCCCAAAACGATTTCCATGAAGGAAAGAGGTCATGGAAGGTTCCTGTATATGGTTCGCGGCCTGGCCACCGCATCTTCATATCGCCAATAGGCGCAGCGTTAAGATCGCTTGCATACCAATAGCAAGGCAAGCGACGACGAAAATACCAAATGCCCTCTATACGCTCGTAGTCATCCCAGTACAGCATTTGCATTAATACCCACTCTCGTCCAGTTTCATGTTCATTTTTAGAGTAAACAACGCCAATGGCATGATCGGCATCTTTAAACTCAATAATGTGCTGACCTAAATGGTGAGAGGTGCCTGAAAACTGGTCGCGTAGGGTAGAATCGACCCATGCTTTCAAATTGGCACGTCCTATTTTGCCTCCGCCTACACGAACATCTGGCGCAAATAAACCAACATGAGCATCTATATCGCGCATATCGAGTGATAAGGCATATTTTGCAGCTAGTTGACGAATAGCTTCTATTGATTCCAGCCTATCGATACGTTTTTCTATACCGCTTGAGTTGACTGGGCTTTTACTGTCTGCTGTTGCGCTGTTATCGCTCATCGTTAATACCTAGAAAAAGTTTCTACAAAAAGGCCATGCCGCCGTTAACAGCAATATTTTGCCCAGTAATAAAACCTGAATCATCACAGGCTAAAAAGCTTGCAACCTTAGCAATATCGGTACTTTCCCCCATACGACCTAAAGGAATATTAGCAATCATCTGTTGCGTCCACTCGTCTGGTACGTCGGCCATCATTGGCGTGTTTGTAGGCCCCGGAATGATGGTATTGACCCTAATGCCATTGCCAGCTAGTTCGCGCGAAATACTTCGCGTTAACCCCATTACACCCGCTTTGGACGAACAATAGTGACTAGGACCTTCGCCAGTCATAGCCGCTGTACTTGAAATATTGATGATGTAACCCGAGCCTTGCTTTGCCATGACTTTAGCCGCCTCGCGACAACAGTAGAAGGTGCCATTAAGATTAACGCTTATGACTTTATCCCAGTGCTCATCAGGTGTTTCTAAAAAGGAATCAAACGAGCCCACGCCTGCACAGTTAACGATTACGTCAAGACGTCCAAACTTTTCAACCACGTTTTCGATAGCTTCTTTGACTGATGCGCTGCTTGCGATATTAGCAGTTAGACCAAGCGCATTTTCAGGCTTATCAAGTGCTTCAACTGTTTTATTTACCGCATCAGTATTGATATCAACAGCAACGACTTTGGCACCCGCGCTAGCAAAATGCCGCACAATCTCTTGCCCCATGCCTTGACCTGCGCCAGTCACTAAGACAACTTGATCTTGATGCTTCATAGTTTTTTCCTTTGAAAACGATAGCGAGAAGAAATATCTGCACACAAACCGCTTGTTAATTTTTAGTTAATACTGAAACACCTAATGAGATGTAACATCGTCCATCAAGACTAACTATAAAAAAGGCTCAAAAAATGACAGATTGGTCTAAATGGACGATGCTTTTAGTCCGATAGCAACGCAATCTTTAGAACTTACGAAGCTACTTATTCACATTTTTGCTCTGAAGAGCTAGTGAACCGGCGACTTGAGCCAGTACTTTTTTAGCACCTTTTGCTGCACCAACTAGGAGTAGACACTTTGACTGCACAACCCCAGGACTTACCGCTCCCTACAGGACACTTTGTGAAGATTGAAAATGGTCTTACATTACACTATCTCGAAGAAGGGTCCGGACCTGTAGTAATATGGCTACATGGCAGTGGTCCGGGCGCGAGTGGCTTTAGTAACTTTAAAGAGAATTACCCAGAATTTGTAAAAGCTGGTTATCGCAATATCATTTTAGATTTGCCGGGTTTTGGACGCTCAGATAAACCTGACGATGTGAATTACGATCTAGATTTTTTTGTTGCTGCACTCAACGGGCTAATAAAGGCCTTAGATCTTGGCAAGGTAACCTTACTAGGTAATTCTTTGGGCGGCGCTATAGCATTAGGTCAGGCACTTGCTTATCCAAACACAATTGAAAGACTAGTGCTGATGGCGCCAGGCGGTGTTGAAGAACGCGAAACATACTTTCAAATGGAAGGCATTCAGCGCATGGTTGAAGTTTTCAACCGAGGCCCGATGGGTATCGAAGAAATGCGCGAAGTCATGTCTTTACAACTATTTGATGCAAGCGCGCTTTCAGACGATATATTGGCAGAGCGCTCAGCGGTTGCAGTGACACAACCGGCTAACCTGTTCAGCACAATGATGGTGCCTAACATGACAGAGCGTTTGTCGGAAATTAATTGTCCTGTATTAGGTTTTTGGGGAATAAACGATAGATTTAATCCGCACCAAGGTGTGCATAAATTTTTAGATAACCTGCCTAAAGCTAGATTTTTGATGCTAAATCGCTGTGGTCATTGGGTACAAGTAGAGCACACACGATTATTTAACGCTACCTGTATCGATTTTTTGCAAAACAGTTAAGTTTTTATCAGATAAGCTTTAGACAGTTTATGCAAGCAACTGCGGCAAATAAGAAATGAATAAGTAAAAGGACTAGCATGACAGCATATCAACACCTTTTTAAGCCGAGTAAAATTGGTGAGTTATCATTACGAAACCGCATAATTATGGCGCCGATGGGGTCAAACTACGCCGAAAAAGATGGTCACTGCGGCGAGCGTATTCAAGCTTATTACGAGGCACGTGCGAAAGGTGGTGTTGGCCTAATCACCATGGGCGTAGTCTCAATCGCGTATCCAGCAGGAACTGCAGAACCTTATCAAGTGGGCATATCAAAAGATGAATTTATTCCTGGCTTAAAAGCGCTGACCGACAGAGTTCATAAGCATGGAGCAAAAATTTCGCTGCAGTTACAACATGCAGGTAAAACATCGACAAGAGACATGGCCGAAGGGCGAGAAGTTTGGGTGCCATCAATGCCACCGCCACCGCCTAAAGGTAATGATATGATGCAGCACGTCACTATGAAGGAAGTCAGTACTTTTGTGCGCCCTAGTAAAGATGTGCCGGTGACCATGCGGGTTATGGATAAGGCTGATATAAGACAAATGATAGATTGGTTCGCGCAAGCTGCGAAACGAGCCAAAGCTGCTGGGTTTGATGGCATCGAGATACATGCTGCGCACACATACATTATCGCTGGTTTTTTATCTCGATATTATAACCAACGTGATGATGAGTACGGCGGTAATATCGAAAACCGCGCTCGCCTATTACTTGAAGTAATAGCAGCAATTCAAGAACAAGTTGGAAAGAATTATCCCCTTTGGCTCCGACTAGATGCAGAAGAACTTGGCACTGATGGCGGTATTAGCATAGAGGACTGTATTGCAGTCACCAAAATGGTAGAAAAAGCAGGGCTTGATGCGGTTAGTATTTCGGCTTATGCGAATATCACAAGCGGTGCTGCTTTTACCGAAGCGCCCATTGTGCATAAACCCGCAGGCTTTCTAGATTGGGCTGAGCAGGTCAGCAACGCAGTATCTATTCCTGTGATCGCTGTCGGTAGAATAGAGCCAAAAATAGCCGATGAAGCGATTGCAGACGGGAAATGCGACTTTGTTGGCATGGGCCGAAAACTGTTAGCAGACCCAGAATTGCCCAATAAACTCTTTGCAAATAAAGAAGCTAATGTACGTCCCTGCATCTATTGCTACGTGTGTGTTAGTCAAATTTTTATCAACCAGCGTGTCAAATGCGCCGTCAACCCTCGCACGGGGCAAGAATATAAACTAAACCTAATTATGACCGACAAACCCAAAAACATTGTTGTGATTGGTGGCGGTCCTGCAGGAATAGAAGCTGCGGTGACGGCGAGTAATCGCGGGCATAATGTGACGCTTTTAGAACGCAGTAAACGACTTGGTGGGACACTATTTTTCGCCACGCTCGCTTACAAAGAAAACGGACAGTTATTAGACTTTCAGAAACGCCAGTTAGCAGAATCAAAGGTGACGGTAAAATTGGGCGTCACTGTAACACCCGAAACTCTTAAGTCTTATCAAGCGGACGAAGTATATGTGGCCACAGGTGCAAGTCGCGATATGCCAAACATCAAAGGTTCTGAGCATAATCATGTATGGTCAGGCGAGCAACTTAGGCAATTATTAACAGGTGAAATAAGTCCGAGCACCCGTGCTCAACTATCGCTTTATCAGCGCGTAATGGTTGGCTGTGGTAACTTATTTGGCTTAACCAAAAGTGTTGAAGCGCTGCAGCGTTTATCGCATATTTGGATGCCCTTAGGTAAACGCGTAACTATTATCGGCGGTGGGTTAGTAGGTTTAGAGTTAGCTGAATTTTTAGGTGAGCGAGGACGTAAGGTTACCGTTCTAGAGCAGTCTCGCGACTTAGGTGCTGAGCTAAGTATTGTGCGTCGCTGGCGCGTGCTGCATAACCTCAAACATTTTGATGTTGAAGTGGTAAGGCAAGCCAACATTATTAGCATTGACGAAAAACACGTTCATTATAAGGTTAAAGATGAAAACCACTGTGTAATATCCGATACCGTCGTGATGGCGACAGGTATCGCGACTGATAGAAAACTTGCTGATGCAATAATAGAAGCGGGATTCGAGGTGAAAGTAATCGGCGATAGCAATAAGGTAGGTTATATAGAAGGTGCTATAGATTCAGGTTATCGCATTGGCTTAGCGTCATAAAGCACAGCAAAATTGTTCGCAAGACTAGGGTGTTGTCGGCTCTGACAAAAAAATCGCTATCTTTATTTAAGCTGCGAGAGTGCCTAGTATTTGCCACGTGATGCAAAAATTAGCTTATTTTTATACAAATTAATTTGGAGTAACAACGTGACAGCAACCTTATCTCCTTTCGATAAAGTCTCTATTGGCCCGCTCAATTTGCGAAATCGTTTTATTAAAGCAGGCGCAAACGAAGCAATGTGTATTGAAGGTAAACCCACCAAGGCATTGGTTAAGCATCATAGTGATCTTGCCGCTGGTGGTGTAGGCATGACAACAGTTGCCTATATGGCAGTAACATCCGAAGGCCGTACTTTACCCAACCAAATATGGATGCGTGACGAAGTGTTACCTGACCTTAAAGTCTTAACAAATGCTGTTCATACTCAAGGAGGGGCCATTTCAGCGCAGCTCACCCATGCTGGCTCTTTTGTTACCGGTATAAGGGTAAAGGGGCGTACCATGAGTTCCAGCGGCGGTTTTAACCCAGCTGGCTTGCTAAAAGGTAATTTTTTCTGCCGCGAAATGAATGAAAACGATATGCAAACGGTTATTGATGATTTTGTACGAGCGGCTGAGTTATGCAAACAGGCTGGATTCGATGCTCTTGAATTGCATATGGGTCATGGCTATTTACTCAATCAATTTATATCGCCGTTAAGCAATAAACGGGACGATGAATATGGCGGTAGTATCGAAAATAGAGTGCGCTTCCCAGCCAGAGTGCTCGCAGCCGTTAAGAAGGCAGTGGGTGAGCATTTAGCAATTTTATGCAAAATCAGCGTCGCCGATGGCGTTCGCAAAGGCACACAGGTTTCTGACTCAATAATTACTGCACAGTTACTACAAGATGCCGGTGCAGATATGCTGGTATTGTCGGGTGGACGTAATATCGAATCTACATGGTATATGTTTGGCAGCAATATGAATCGTGAAGAAATGGGTAAAGTCCTAAAAGCTCATGGTCAAAAGCTATTATCGCTAATGG
>NZ_BAEN01000031.1 GCF_000314975.1 Aliiglaciecola lipolytica E3 | reverse complement strand
CGTCTGTTAATAAAAGTATTTAAGTGTTGAAGAGTTTTTTTACTTTTTATATCTGATATTAGAAAAGGGTCACCTTTTCCAATTTTTATTCCATAATCAGGCTAACCTTGCTGAAAATTATCCAAGTGTGGCTAAAGGATTCAAGTTACAACTTTTATCGCAAGAAAAATGTGTAGAAAAGTTACTTAAAGTGTTTATTAAAAATGGCAGTTTTAAAGCCACTGAAAGTCAAGCGATTCAGGTAGTCGAGCTGATTGGTTTAGTGTTTACCCAATCTGCCAACTACTACGCTTTAAAAGGCCAAAATATTCACGATGAAACACACTTGTATAAGGGGTTAGCAACAATATTATTTGCTGTATTGCCTTATATTAATTTGCCTGCTGGCGAGTTGCATCATTTACAAGATGCGATAGCAACTCATTCTCTGGTAAGCAGATTAGGTGAATCTTAAGCATGAGTACTTTAAGGAAAATTGAGATTGAGTAAAAAACTTTCATTTCTCGACAAAACATTTTGGATTACTGAATCTGAAGATAATCCTAAACATGTTGCTAGCCTGCAGCTTTTGGAAATGCCTGAAGGTGCTGACGCAAACTACGTTGAAAACTTGTGTCACGAGGTAAAACAGTTCGATAAAGGAGTTAGCCCCTTTAACGGCACTGTGAAAACCTTTATGGGCTTTCCAATTGGTCTAAATGAAATTGATACGCTCGATATGGACTATCACGTACAATATCATGTAGTTGACGATGTGAATGATCGAGAAGCATTACACAAATTTGTGGCTTCTTTGCATGAAGAGTGGCTACATCGCGAAAAACCATTGTGGCAATACCACTTCATTACCGACAACAAAAGTAAAGAGTTCGCAATATATGCCAAAGTGCACCATTTATATGGTGATGGGGCAACATTGATCCGTTGGTTCCAAGCTGGTTATTTACCTGAGAAAAATACCGATACGTTTATCCCGGTTTGGGCTGCCGAGCGTAGAAGCCGACGTCGCAGAAAGTTAGGCTTTTTTACGCTGCTGTTTGGCGGTGCATTTGAGCTGTTTATGGTGGTATTTGATTTACTATATATCATCCTGCGATTGTTGATGAAATTAGTCCGAATCAATAGTACTTACATGCCTCTACCATTTTCTGGCACTAAAACCTTGTTAACGGGACAAGTTAAAAAGGGGCGAGTTGTCTCTACCGTGGATTTAAATTTTGCGCGGGTTAGGGGGTTGAGTAAACGAGCGCGAGCATCAGCTAATGAAATTCTATTATGTTGCTTTGATATTGGAGTCCATCGTTTTCTAAAAGACCACGGGCACACATTTAAGAAAGCCTTGTATACCAACATGCCTATTAATTTACGCAAACCGGGCGATCAGGCTGCTGGAAATAAAATCGCTATCGTACCAGTGCGCTTGGCACACGGTAAAAATGATCCTTATTTACGATTGCGTCAGATTATCGAGAATCATCGCATAGTAAAACGCGCGGCCAAACGTTCCAGACCCCTAGCGTTTAGTTACTATACCGTGTTGATTCAATCTTATTCCATGCTTTTTGAAATGCTAAAGCTTTCCGATTTTGTACGACCTATTGCTAATATCCTGATTTCTAATGTACCGGGCCCAACCGATGTTCGGTATTTGAAAGACAGTAAATTATTGGCTTGTTATCCCATTTCCACCATGACCCCGGGCGGTGGTGTGAATATTACATTAATTACCTACGCAGGCACCGCAAATGTAGGCATTGTGTGTTGCGATAAGAATGTTAAATCGTTGGAAACCCTGTCAGTCTATTTTACCGAAGCATTTGAAATGCTCGAAAATTGTATTGATGATCCGTCATTGAACATCGATGACATTGGTGAACGCGTGCGCCAAAATGATCTATCTATCGTTGATGATGAAGTCTACGACGAAACTGAAGATGAGGATTTACAAGACACTGAGCATAAAAAATCTGCTTAGAATTTGAAGCGGACGCAGCGTTGTTCGACACAAACAGATTTACCATGTTGGATAAACAAGGCTTCTTGCCAGTCACTGCTGTCTAATTCATAAACAAACTCAGGATTGTGTTTCAATTCATCTAACAGCGTGATTATTTGTGGCTTATGATAATCCAGTACCCGCTGTTTACTGCCGGATAAATACAAATGCAAATAGTCTGAAGCAAGGTCTGAGCTTCCGGCTGTCATTATGCCCATAGCCGACTTAAAGGTTCCGGTTATTAAGCTTTGAACACTTCTTGGTAGCACTAAATCTAACAACTGTTTCGAATCGTTTAACAATGCATAGTGATCGTTGATAAGTTTAATCGAATCTAACTCAAGTGATTTAATTGTTACTGTCTTTGTGTCCTCATGATATTGCGGGATCAGATCCAAAACAATGTGCAAGTGAGCGCGATAAAGCGGGTTACCCACAGCATCAATATCCAAACTTGAGTACAATTGCACTTTTACCGTTTTAGCATTGCGAGGAATATCAATCTCTGCATCGAGAATAGTAAACGACCCTTTACCGATTGGAACATCAACTTTTAGGGTTTGCGGAAAATGGGGACGAGCTAATTCATTTAATTCATCGATGGTATAGTCGACGTGTGTGAGTTTACCCAGTTTGATCATCCATCTAGCTACTATTTTTCGAATCGTTAGCGATAATCGATGTTGTAGTGTATCTGCCACGTAAACTTAACTTACTTATGATTGTTTTAAGGTTAAGTGTGTAGGCCAGAGGCTTTTAATGTCAAGTTTGCAATGGGTTATTTATCACAAGTTATATCGTTCTATTAGTACATAAAAGTAACAAGCCTATATATTTTTTGGTAAACTAACTGGTAAGACATCAGAGCAGTTGGATCAATTCCAGCGTGTAATTTTCGCTAAATATAAGTAAACCATTGAAGTAGACGCCTATATGGACCAATTAAAACAAACCCAATTTGACTTTATTATTATTGGTGCAGGATCGGCTGGGGCAGTGTTAGCGTCTCGGTTAAGCGAAAATCCTGATGTTCAAGTGTGCTTGCTCGAAGCAGGTGGAAAAGATTCCAGTCCACTCATTCATATTCCATTTGGTTTATCTTTGTTATCGCGTTTCAAAACCTTTGGATGGAATTACAATACCGTTGCTCAACGTGAATTAAATAATCGCGAATTATTTTGGCCTAGAGGCAAAACATTAGGTGGTTCAAGCTCAATAAACGCGATGTGTTACATTCGTGGTGATCAAAAGGATTACGATGACTGGCAAGCCCAAGGTGCTGAAGGTTGGGACTGGCAATCGGTTAAACCGTATTTTAAGAAATCTGAAAGACAGCAACATGGAGCTAGCGAAGACCACGGTGCAAACGGCTTATTACACGTAAATGATTTGCGCCATACCAACAAATTATCACGTTCGTTTGTTAAAAGTGCCGAACAGGTAGGTATGTCACAGTTAAGTGACTTTAATGGCAAAGAGCGCGAGGGATTGGGTTTTTATCAAGTGACTCAGGTCAATGGCCAGCGTTGCTCGAGTGCAAAAGGTTATCTTAAACCTGCATTAGCAAGAGCTAATTTGACTGTATTTACCCATGCACAGGTTGAAAAAATTGTTATCGAAAATAATCGAGCGACTGGCGTAAAGCTGCATCTAGATGGTAAACCGGTGAATCTTAAAGCGAGTCGCGAAGTGTTACTTTGCGGTGGTGCGATTAATAGCCCACAGTTGCTTATGCTATCTGGTGTTGGTCCACAGGCTCATCTGAAAGAGCATAATATTGATGTTAAGGCTGATTTGCCTGGTGTAGGGCAAAATTTACAAGATCACTTAGATGCTATTGTTCAACAACGTTGTAAAGCATGGCAAGGTTACGCTGTTGCCTTGCCCTCGATACCTATGTATATCAAATCTGTTTTCCAATATTTGTTTGGACGTAAGGGTTTAATGACATCAAATATTGCTGAAGCTGGCGGGTTTGCCAAATCCAAATTTGCAACTGACAGAACTGATTTACAGTATCATTTTTTACCGGCTATTTTGCTAAACCATGGTCGCACAACTGCCTTTGGTTATGGTTATGGTGTTCATGTCTGTTATCTATATCCGAAAAGTGTTGGGGAAATTAAGTTGGCATCTAACAATCCGCTTGAGCCCGCAATAATTGATCCGCAATATTTGACCCACCCAGATGACATTAAGGTGATGATAGACGGTGTTCGCAAAGCTCGTGAAATATTGGCTGCTGATGAATTTAAGCAATACAAAGCAAGAGAAATAGGTCCTGGACCCGCTGCACAAACAGATGAAGAGATTTTGGCATTTTTACGAAAACGTGCGGAAAGCATCTATCATCCAATTGGCACCTGTAAAATGGGTAAAGTTGATGATCCGATGACAGTAGTGGACAGCCACCTCAGAGTGAAAGGCATAGAGAGTTTGAGAGTAGTTGACGCATCAGTAATGCCAAGCCTAGTGGGTGGAAATACCAATGCGCCTACCATCATGATTGCTGAAAAAGCAGCCGATATGATCAAGCAAGCGAATTATTTGTAGGTTATCAGTACTTAAGGCGTTGAGTCGTTATTGACAGTAAATACCTGCATTGCTGTTTCACACATTTCATCAATGTGACTGGCATCTGCATATATACCGTCAATGAGTAACCTTGCAATTCCATGGATTGTGCCCCAGGTTACTTGCGATAAACGCAGTGTGTCTAATTTAGCTGGTAACACCCCTTGACGTTGCCATTCTCGGGTCATGTTCACCTGAAACTGGAAAGTTGAATAGGCTATTTTCTTGAGCGGCTCAGTTGCGCTGTTTTGTTTCCAAATTGTCCTACCAAACATTAAATCGTAGAGTTCTGGGTTCTGTGCTGCGTAACTAATGTAATCATGAATAAATGCACGGAGCTTTGCTTTTTCATCCAATTCCGCGTCGTTAAAAATATCATCTAGTTGTAATTTCCAATGGCTAAAACCTTGTTGTGCTATCGCGCACAAAAGCTCATTTTTGTCTTTAAAGTGATGATAAGGGGCAGTGCGAGATACGCCGACATTGTCAGCAAGTTTGCGCAATGACAATTTCTCCACACCATCTTGTTTTAACATGGATGAAGCCATTTCTATTAGGCTAGTTCGCAAATCACCGTGATGATAGCGTGTTTTTTGAGGAGAATTCACTGTCATTCAATCACTTTAACATAGATCTTGACAGCGTCAACATGCTGTTCTATCTTGACGATGTCTAGATTGCGTTATGTTTGTGTTGAAATAGAAAATTCATGATTTCTATGGGAGTTAATAAATTAACTAAACAATCATTAATAAACAGACGTGCTTAACTTAATTGACATGATTAGCTAGGAGAAAATATTTTGGAAAACTCAGATACCCGTTTAGATTTTTCACAATTCACCACAATCAATGTCTCGATAGAGAATCAAGTTGCGCACCTTCAATTGTGCAGGCCTGGGCAACTTAACAGCATGATCCCCGAGTTTTGGCGAGAATTACCAGAAGTAGTCCGAAAAATTGATTATCACTCGGCTGCTAGAGTGATCGTTATCTCGACATTAGGAAAACACTTTAGTGCAGGTATGGACCTATCTGTTTTCACTCAAATGGCGAAAGACTTTTCTGGTGAACCTGCACGTCGAGCTGAAAAATTACGACGTTCAGTTTTGGAATTACAAGACTCATTTAATGCATTGGAAGAAATACGTATTCCAGTATTAATTGCTGCGCAAGGTGGTGTTATTGGTGGTGCTGTGGATATGATTTGTGCAGCTGATTGTCGTTATTGTACCCAAGACGCATTTTTTACCATAAAAGAGACTGAAATTGGCATGACCGCAGATGTCGGTACGCTGCAACGACTACCTCATCTAATTCCACAAGGGCTAGTGAGAGAGTTGGCTTATACCGGCAGAAACTGGAGCGCAGCCGAAGCATTGGCACAAGGGTTTGTAAATCAGGTTTACGAAGATCAGCAAACGATGTTGACTGCTGTAATGCAAATCGCTCAGAAAATTGCGGCAAATTCTCCTATGGCCGTTGCTGGATGCAAAGAAATGATTAACTACAGTCGTGACCATAATGTAGACGACAGTCTTAAATACATGGCGACATGGCAATCGGGTATGTTCCAGATGCCCGACATACAAGAAGCTATGGCAGCACAGCAACAAAAACGCGCTCCGTTATATGCACAGTTACTGGATAAAACATCCATGATGTCGAAAAAATAAAGTTATATTCCACAGGACCTTAAAACTATGACCGCTGATCTAAAAATTAGTACACCTTATCCGCATTTATTCCGTCCTCTCGATTTAGGATTTACCACTTTGAGAAATCGTATTTTGATGGGCTCAATGCACACTGGCCTTGAAGAAGCAGCGAATGGGCATGTTCGTATGGCAGCGTTTTTTAGAGAGCGTGCTAGAGGCGGTGTAGGGCTTATCGTAACAGGGGGCTTCGGTCCAAATGAAGTCGGTGCGACGCATGCCAAGACTAATTTATTAAATAGTGATCAACGCGTTGCTGAGCATAAATATATAACCGATGCGGTACACGAGGAAGGTGGTAAAATATGTATGCAAATATTGCATACTGGCCGCTACGCTTATAATCCAAAGTTGGTTGCTCCTTCCGCTGTGCAAGCTCCAATCAACCCCTTTAAACCCAATGCATTAGATGAAGAAGGCATAGAACAGCAAATCGTTGATTTTGTATACACCGCTAAACAAGCGCAAAAGGCTGGTTATGATGGTGTAGAGATAATGGGTTCTGAAGGGTATTTTCTAAATCAATTTATTGCGAGTCGAACAAATCTAAGAGATGACAAATGGGGAGGCGAATACCAAAACCGGATTCGTTTACCCATTGAAGTGGTAAAAAGAGTGAGAGAAGCCGTTGGTGAACATTTTATCATTATTTACCGTTTGTCCATGCTGGACTTGGTAGAAGGTGGATCGACTTATAATGAAGTAGTTGAATTAGGTCTTGCGATTGAAAAGGCCGGTGCGACTATTATCAATACCGGTATTGGTTGGCATGAAGCACGTATTCCGACTATTGCGACAAAAGTGCCAAGAGCTGCTTTTACGTGGGTAACCGCCAAGTTTCGCCAAGCGTTAAATATCCCTGTCATTACCTCTAATCGTATTAACACGCCAGAAGTAGCAGAACAGGTGCTTGCCCGCGGCGATGCTGACATGGTATCGATGGCCAGACCGTTTCTTGCGGACGCAGAATTTGTGGTAAAAGCCATGGAAGACCGGGCTGACGAAATCAACACCTGTATTGGGTGTAATCAAGCTTGTTTGGATCATGTCTTTGAGGGGAAAGATACAAGCTGTTTAGTAAACCCGCGAGCGTGTCACGAAACAGAGTTGAATATTGTCAGCACTAATAATATTAAAAAAATGGCTGTGGTAGGAGCAGGGCCTGCAGGTTTGGCTGCTGCGGTCACTCTGGCTCAAAGGGGACATAAAGTCACTCTGTTTGAAAGTGCGAGTGAAATAGGCGGACAGTTTAACATTGCGAAACAAATTCCCGGCAAAGAAGAGTTCTTTGAGACGCTCAGATACTTCGCAAAACAACTTGAGCTGCTTCATGTTGACGTTAAATTAAATACGCGAGTTGATGTTGACCAATTAAATAACAGCGACTTCGAAGAAATTTTGATTGCCACAGGAATAAAACCAAGAACACCAGCAATCCCAGGCATAGAACATTCAAAAGTTTTGAGTTACTTAGATGTGATACGAGATAAAAAGCCGGTTGGGAATAAAGTTGCAGTAATCGGCGCTGGTGGAATTGGGTTTGACGTATCAGAGTATCTTGCTCATGAAGGGGAGGCGACTAGCCAAAATATTCCCGCTTTTATGCAAGAGTGGGGGATTGATATGACGTTTAATTCTCGCGGCGGAATTGAAGGCGTGAAACCTCAGCCAAGTGCTTCGGGCAGAGAAATTCATTTACTTCAGCGTAAAACCACTAAAGTTGGTGCGAACTTAGGTAAAACTACCGGTTGGGCTCACCGTGTTGGCTTATTAGCCAAAGGTGTACACATGATAGCAGGCGTAGAGTATCTGAAAATTGATGATCAAGGTTTACATATTAAAGTGAATCAACAAGAACAAATTTTAGATGTGGATAATGTGATTATTTGTGCAGGTCAAGATCCGTTAAAAGAATTATCAGAAGGATTGAATAAACCTTTTCATTTAATCGGCGGGGCAGATGTAGCAGCCGAATTGGATGCAAAGCGAGCTATTGATCAAGGGACGCGGTTAGCCGCCACATTGTAAGTATCAAGCTTTCTGGACTAAAGTCCAGCCTACAGGTTTTGATGTAGGTGAGGGCTTTAGCCCCGCGGTGGTTTGCAAACTGAATGCTGTAATACTGACTATTTGAAAATACATAAAAAAACCAGTCAAGAGACTGGTTTTTTTTGTGGTACGAAATTATAGCCAATTACTTAGCGAAGTTTTCTGCGGCAAATTCCCAATTTACTAGAGCCCAGAAACCACCTAGATAGTTAGGACGCACATTGCGGTAATCGATATAATAAGCATGCTCCCACAAATCCACAGTAATAAGAGGTGTAACACCTTCTTCTGTGATTGGTGTACCTGCATTGCTTGTATTGACAATATCAAGGCTACCATCAGCAGTTTTCACTAACCAAGTCCAGCTAGAACCAAAGTTATTTACGGCTTTATCATTGAAAGCTGCCTTAAAATCTTCGAATGAACCCCATTTTGCCGCTATTGCGTCAGATAAGTCACCAGTGGGTTCACCGCCACCATTTGGGCTTAAGCTATTCCAATAAAAGGTATGATTCCAAATTTGCGCAGCATTGTTAAAAACACCGCCGTCAGATTGTTTAACCACATCTTCCAAAGACATATCAGCCATTGCTGTACCTTCAACCAAGCCATTCAACTTTGTTACGTATGTAGCGTGATGCTTACCATAGTGGTAATCCAACGTTTCAGAAGAAATATGCGGTTCAAGAGCGTTTCTTTCATAAGGTAACGGGGGTAGTTCAAAAGCCATGTTAATTCTCCATATATGTGATCAATAGCGTTTATTAAATTGCTAATCGTTAAATGCTAGCGCGAAATAAAAGAAAGTAAAGCCTCACATGTAGGTTTTCAATCTTTTCTAATATTATGATTTGTAGATGATGATCTGGGGATAGCATGATAATAATCAACCCGTAGCACAAATACTTTTTGTTTCGTTGTTAGATTATTAATGAATTTAAGTCTGTTTAGAATGACTCATGGATTAGGTTAAAACCAATTAATATAGTAATCCTTTTGCTAAGCGCCGGTTGAAACAGGTAAACTTAGACCCATATTCAAATAAACTTAATTTAGAGAGTGGAATTATGGACACTGTAGAGAAAATCAAACAACAAATTTCCGAGAACCCTATTTTGCTATATATGAAGGGCTCACCAAAATTACCAAGTTGCGGATTTTCTTCGCAAGCATCACAAGCACTTATGTCATGCGGAGAGCAGTTCGCCTACGTGGATATTCTGCAGAATCCTGACATTCGTGCCGAATTACCTAAATATGCGGATTGGCCTACTTTCCCGCAGCTATGGGTTGACGGCGAGTTAGTGGGTGGCTGCGACATCATAATGGAAATGTTTCAACAAGGTGAATTACAACCTTTAATTAAAGAGACAGCCGAAAAGTACTCTGAAGAAGATAAGCAAAGCTAAGTGCTCATCCAGACTTTATTAAACTAAAAAAGGAGCTAATGCTCCTTTCAGACTGTTGAAAAAGCCCTAGACGAAAGTCTGGGGCTTTGATCTAATAGGCATAGTGAAATTCGGAGAGTCCACCATGCTAACCCCAAAGTCCCCACAACAATACGAGTTTGAAACGGTTTATATCAACGAGCTTGTGCCAGAAGACCACTTGGTTCGCTTGATTGATATGGCGATTGATTTCGAGTTCATCCGCGATGAAGTGGCTCATCTATATTGTCAGAATAATGGTCGCCCTTCATTT
>NZ_BAEN01000032.1 GCF_000314975.1 Aliiglaciecola lipolytica E3 | reverse complement strand
AAGAATCTCCGAAGGAGGTTCGACAAAATCGTCTGGAACGATTTTGAACATGCGCAGCATGGCCCCGAAGGGGTGAAAGGCAGGATGCCTGGAATAATCCTTCCACACGCGCCATATTTAAAAACCGCTTTTAATAAAGCGGTTTTTTTATGTCTGAAGGTTAAAATAAATATTTATATATAATTACCAATTAGTAATATTAATCTAACCCTCACGATTGATATGATAACCTACCTTTGCATTAAAACTAGCCACATCAACCTCACTGACGTTTAATCATTTCTTTGTCGTCATTTTTATTGCTTGAGCAAATAAAATAATGACATTGATGGGTGGGTAAAAATTCATTATTTGTGAATAGTTACCCGAAAAGTGAGGGCCGTATTACGGTTTTTAGTTGAGTTTTCAATGCTTAAGTGATACTTATCTCTTTCATAACAATTAACAGTGTGAGCCATATGCAAACATCCATTTCTGAATTACTAGTTGAAGCTGCCAATTTGATGGTGGTGGGTATGGTCGTGGTATTTGTATTCCTTACGTTGCTGATTGGCGCGGTAAATTTAATTGCTGCAGTTAATCGAAGGTTTCCCGAAGAAGTGATTTCAGCACCAAGCGCTAGATCACCTAGAAACACGGTTAAAGAAAATACAAATTCATCTGTTCCAGTTGCTGCCATTACCGCGGCAGTTCATCAATATCGTAAGAATAGAAAATCATAATAAATCGATCTTTTAGGAGTTTCCATGAGTAATCCCCTCAAGATAACTGAATTGGTGTTGCGTGACGCCCACCAATCATTATTAGCTACCAGAATGCGTTTAGAAGATATGTTGCCTATCGCAGAAAAACTAGACAAAGTTGGTTACTGGTCAATGGAATCTTGGGGAGGGGCGACATTTGATTCTTGTATTCGTTACCTTGGTGAAGATCCTTGGGAGCGCATTCGTGAGTTGAAAAAAGCGATGCCAAATACGCCTCAGCAAATGTTACTTAGAGGCCAGAATTTACTTGGATATCGCCACTATGCTGACGACGTAGTTGAAAAGTTTATTGAACGCGCACATACCAATGGTGTTGATGTTTTCAGAATTTTTGACGCGATGAACGATACTCGCAATTTAGAGACTGCAATAAAATCAGTGGTTTCGGTCGGAGCGCACGCACAAGGCACAATTTCTTACACGGTAAGCCCAGTGCACACTCTGCAAGGTTGGCTTGATATGGCCAAAACGTTAGAAGATATGGGAATACATTCGTTATGTATTAAGGATATGGCTGGTTTGCTAAAACCTTATGAGTGTGAAGAGCTAATTACACGCTTAAAAGAAAGTATTAGTGTGCCCATTGGCATGCAATGTCATGCCACCACAGGGTTAAGCACAGCAACCTATCAAAAAGCTATTGATGCCGGTATCGATATGCTCGATTGTGCTGTTTCCTCTATGAGTATGACATATGGACATAGTGCTACTGAAACTATTATGTCGATAGTAGAAGGGACCGACAGAGATACCGGTTTAGATTTGCATTTACTCGCTGAAATCGCGAGTTACTTTAGAGAAGTCCGTAAAAAATACGCCAAGTTCGAAGGAAGCTTAAAAGGTGTTGATGCACGCATTCTCATCGCACAAGTTCCCGGCGGTATGTTGACCAATATGGAAAATCAACTACGAGAGCAAGGTGCTGAAGATAAAATGGATGAAGTTCTAAAAGAGATCCCCAAAGTGAGAGAGGATCTTGGCTTTATTCCGTTGGTTACGCCTACATCGCAAATTGTCGGCTCTCAATCGGTTTTGAATGTACTTACCGGTGAACGCTACAAAAGTATTACTAAAGAGACTGCAGGCGTACTTAAAGGCGAATATGGTGCTACTACTGCGCCTGTTAATACTCAGTTACAGGAACGTGTATTGGAAGGTAAAGAGCCCATTACCTGTCGTCCTGCGGATTTGATTGAACCTGAATTAAATACGCTGACCGCTGAGTTGACCGAAATTGCTACAGAGCAAAATATATCGTTGGCTGATGAGCAAGTCGATGATGTGCTTACCTACGCTCTATTTCCACAAATTGGTCTAAAGTTTCTGCAAAATAGAGGGAATCCTGACGCGTTTGAGCCTGCGCCTACGGCGAATTCCAGTGAAACCAAAGAAGCCTCAGCGACATCTGCACCGGCTTCAAAAGGTGGGGCAGAAAGTTATTCTGTGCGTGTTGATGGAAAGTCTTATGAAGTTGAAGTTGCACCCAGTGGGCAGCTCAGTTCAGTTAAGCGTGCTGAACAAGCTGATACACCTGCACCTAAGTCGTCGCAAGGTGATGCCGTTGATTTGAATGCTCCTTTAGCTGGTAACGTATTCAAAATACTCGTGCGTGAAGGTGATGAAGTCAACGAAGGTGATGTGGTCATTATTATGGAAGCTATGAAAATGGAAACCGAAATTCGCGCTACCGATAGTGGTGTTGTCACCGATGTCTTAGTGTCTGAAGGCGATTCGGTTCATTCAGGTCAAGCATTACTGAGTTTAGGATAATAAACCATGGAGAAGTTAGAGATCCTTTGGCAAAGCACCGCACTGGCACACTTTCAGATCGGTCAAATAATCATGATGTTTGTTGGTCTGTTGTTGCTGTATTTGGCCATCGTCAAAAAATTTGAGCCATTATTATTGTTGCCAATAGGGTTTGGTGCATTGTTAACTAACATCCCACTAGCTGGCTTCAGTGAATTGGGTGGATTGCTTCATTATATTTACGCAGTTGGCATTGATACAGGCGTATTCCCATTGCTTATTTTTATGGGCGTTGGTGCAATGACTGACTTTAGTGCGTTAATCGCTAATCCTCGCATGCTGCTTTTAGGAGCTGCTGCACAGTTTGGTATTTTCGCTACGCTTCTGGGGGCAATTTTACTTAACTATGTTCCTGGACTTGAGTTTACGCTGAAAGATGCCGCTGCCATCGCGATAATTGGTGGTGCGGATGGACCAACCGCGATTTTCTTAGCATCAAAATTAGCACCAGAATTATTGGGTACTATCGCAGTGGCGGCATATTCTTACATGGCATTGGTACCTATTATTCAACCGCCGATTATGAAGGCCTTAACAAATCCGCAAGAACGTAAGATTCAAATGGCGCAGCTACGTATCGTTTCAAAACGTGAAAAGATTATTTTTCCATTGGCAGTGCTGTTAATGACGATACTATTTCTACCAACTGCTACGCCGCTAGTAGGGATGTTTTGTTTAGGTAATTTAATGAAAGAGTGTGGTGTTGTAGATCGTTTAAGTAACACTGCTCAAAATGAATTAATTAACATAGTGACTATATTTTTAGGGTTAGCGGTTGGCTCGAAATTGTCGGCAGACAAATTTCTGAAAGCTGAAACCTTAGGAATTCTTGCCTTGGGCGCTGTTGCTTTTGCAATTGGTACGGCAACAGGTGTACTGATGGCAAAATTGATGAATAAATATAGCAAAGCCGACATCAATCCACTTATTGGAGCCGCAGGTGTATCTGCTGTACCAATGGCGGCAAGAGTCGTTAATAAAGTAGGGTTAGAAGCGAATCCACATAACTTTTTGCTGATGCATGCAATGGGACCTAATGTTGCGGGTGTACTCGGTTCAGCTGTCGCTGCTGGTATCTTGTTAGCGTTAGTCGGTTAGGGGCTAGTTCACATCAACCCCAGCGTACTATAGCTGGGGTTATCTTGGCGTGATGAGCGATTGATGTGACTTAATCAGTTTTTCAGTGTATTCACTTTTAGGCCAATTAAAAATCACATCTGTTTTACCCGTTTCTACTAAGTTTCCATCCTGCATGATCAATACCCTGTCACTGATATGTCTGATAATCCCCAAGTTGTGGGAAATGAAAATAAAACCTAGTCCTAAATCTTTTTGTAACTTCATTATCAGATTAATAGTTTGAGAACGGACAGATGGATCAAGCGCCGCAAAGGGCTCGTCAGCGACGATTACTTGAGGATCTAGGATAAGTGCTTTAGCTAACGCTAAACGCTGACGTTGACCGTCTGAGAGCATATGACGATAGAAGAACATATGGTCAGGCAGTAACCCTACTAATTTTAATGTATCCTCTATTTTCTTTTGTCGCTCAGACGCATTTAGTTTAGTGTTCAGAATTAACGGGTTTCCGAGTATTTTTGCCACATTGATACCAGGATTCAATGATTCGTTACTGTGTTGAAATACCATGCGAATATTGAGGCAGCGTTGTTTTAAATTGTATGGCGATAGCTTTTGACCATTTAAATAAATGTGGCCACCTGAGGGCACTTCTGCTCCCACTAACAGTTTGCCCAGTAATGATTTACCTGAACCATTTTCACCTAAAATTGCGAGCGTTTCACCTGCATTAAGTTCAAAACTTACTTTACTAAGGGTAAATTTAGACTGCTTTTTAAAAAAGCCTCTTTTGGGTTTCTGTTTAAACTCTAGGTCTTCAACCCGTAATAACGTTGTCATTCTTTTTCTCGTATTAAAGGGAAATGGCAACTGTAAAAGTGATCTTGCACGTGCCTTAGCTCAGGGACTTTAACACACTCTTTTTGCGCGCGTGGACAACGTGGCCCCAAACGACATCCAATTGGAAGATGTTGTAGTGTTGGAATTGTGCCATCTAAAGTTGTCAACGGAGATTTTGGTGGTAAATCTTTTCTAAAACTTGGCGCGCTATCTAATAGCGCTTTTGTGTAGGGATGCAATGGACGTTTACGTAATTGAACCATTTTCCCATCTTCAACTGTTTGACCACAATATAAAACGGTCATTTTATTTGCCATACTAGAAATGGCCAACAAATCATGGCTGACAAACAATATACTTAAATTACGTGTTTTATTAAGCTGAGAGAGAAGCTTTAGCACTTGAATCTTAGTGGTTATCTCCATGCCTCTGGTTGGGTCATCAGCTATCAATAGTTGCGGGGAAGATACTAAAGCACAAGCTATCAAAAATTTTTGCGCAATATCGTCCGCAATTTGATGTGGATAAGCATGTAAATATTTTTGATGATCTTTAATACCCACCTTGTGTAACAGCTTAATGGCTATCTGTAATCTTTTTTTACGTCTTTGCCAAAACCATGTGTCGGCTACTATTTGGCGGGGAATACTCTCCATTAATTGCTCGCCTAAAGTGGCAGACGGGTCTAATGAAGACACAGGGTTTTGAAAAATGACTGCGATCTCACTGCGCATTATTTTTCGTCGCTCGGAACGACTGATGGTTAGTAAGTCTCTTCCCCTCCAGGTTAACCTGTCGGCAGTTATCCGCCAGTTATCCGGAATAGCGCCAACGATGGCCCTTACGATTAGGCTCTTACCTGAACCTGACTCACCTACCAGTGCACGTATTTCACCTTCTTCAATTCGTAGGTTGACTTTATCCAGCGCTTTCATCCAGCCTGTTGAGCCGCTAATCTCTAAGGTTAGGTTTTTAATATCTAAAAGTGCCATTAGCGTTGTAACCTATTACGCAGCGCAGAACGTAGGCCATCACCTACAACATTGACTGAAAGTACCATCAAAAATATTGCACTTCCCGGTAACGCAATACTCCAAGGGGATTTATAGGCGACACGCAAACCTTCGGATAACATTGTGCCTAACTCGGGGGCAGGGGCCTGCGCACCTAATCCTAGAAAGCCTAGTGCACTGATATCAAGGATCGCAATTGACAATGCCATTGTGCCTTGAACGACCAGCATTTCGTACATATTCGGTAATATACTGTAAAAAAATAAATGCGTGTTTTTCGCACCGTCCAGTTTGGCGGCCAACACATATTCCTTGGCCATTTCAGTTCTAACTACTTCCCGAGTGTTGTGCACAAATTGTGGAATCAGCGCTAAACTAATCGCCCACATGCTGTTAACCAAACCAACACCAAGAATACCAACAATGACGATTGCAATCAGTAAGGTTGGTATGGCTAAAATGGAGTCTAACAAATGATTTAAAACACTCGAACGAACCCCTTGTGTAAGACCAGCAACAGCTCCTAAAGCTACGCCAACCAACATGGCTAAAACGACCAACAGTAGACTGATCCCCAAGGTTAGTCGACAACCGTAAATGAGTCGTGAAAGCAAATCTCGGCCAATACTATCCGTTCCAAATAAATGGCGTATGGAACCACTGACATCCCACGAAGGTTTTACCAAAAATGCATTGGGGTTTTGCAATAATGGATCGAAGGGCGCGATTAAAGGGCCAAAAATAACCAAAAATACAAAAAAGGCAAAAATCCATAAACCCAATACTGCAATGTGACTTTTGCGAAATTCCCACCAAGTATGCATCAGTGGCGAAGGGTGAATTTCTTCCTGATAGATATTAAATTTGGGCACGACGATCTCCCGACAAGGCTGGGTTTATTAAGTTCGCTAATAAGTCGGTGCACACGGTTAATATAATGACTAAGGTTGATACTGCCAACATGCCCGCTCGAATCGCAGGATAATCACGTTGGAATATGGCCTGGATTAACCAATTGCCAATTCCGGGCCAGGAAAATATGACCTCAACGATCATTGCATTTGTTAGCAACACTGCGAACTGCATCCCAAATAATGGAATTATTGGCAGCAACGCATTTCTTACCCCATGACGCATTACAACCTGCAATCCGCTTAAACCTCGAGTGTACGCCGTTTGGATATATTGGCTGGACATCACATCAATGACCGAGCGTCTAGTGAGTCGAAAAATAATAGAGGCAGTTACAATAGTCAGAGATAACGTAGGCAATATTAAGTGTTGCACAGCGCTTTTAGCCGCATCATTTTTAAATTCGACATCACTCAAAAAGATATCGATGAAAATAAAGCCTGTTTGATGCGGGATATCGTACAATAAGCTCAATCTGCCCGATAGGGGAAACCATCCTAACTGCAATGAAAACACGAGAATTAGAATCAGAGATAGCCAAAAAACTGGGATCGAGTAACCGACTACACTGGCGGTAAGTAAACTGTAATCAGACAACTTGTAATGTTGAAATCCTGCGATAAAACCAAAAGGTACGCCAATTAACAAAGAGAATAAAAGCGCATAAGCACTCAGTTCCATACTTGCTGGCAGTGTTTGCATTATTTCCCGCCACAGTGGATTGCCTGAGCTAAAGCTAAATCCCCATTCTCCTTCTAACAAGTTTGTTAAATACAGCCAGTATTGATAAAAATACGAGTGATCGAACCCGTGGATTTCTGCTAGCTTCTGATGTGCCTCTGGAGATAAGTTTTCAAGTCCGGTTAAGTTTACGAGTGGGTCACCAGGAAATAAATAAACCAACAGAAACGACAAAATGCTCAGTACAAATAAGGTCAGAATCAGCAAATTAAATTTTCGAATGATTTGCGTCAGCATCATAGTTTTTTAACGTCCCCAAATCGAACTGCACCAAATGGGTTGATAACTAAGCCGCTCAGGTCACTTCTATGGGCACGATATCGATATGCATGTGCTAACGGAACTAAAGGCACTTGCTCTGCTAATATTTGATTTGCTAAGCGGTAATACTTGATACGCTGCTCGTTTTCGGAATATTGAAGCGCTTGATTTATGAGTGCGTCGTATTCAGGGTTACACCACATAGCACGGTTGGTTCCCGATTCAATTGCTGAGCAATTAAGTAGTGGTCGGTAAAAGTTGTCAGGATCACCATTATCAGCAGACCAACCAATTAACACGGAATCGTGCAATCCCTTCTTCAATCGTTCTCGAAATGTCGTCCATTCGTAACTGACAATATTAACTTGTACCCCTACTTGACTAAGATAATTTTGCATCAGTTCGGCCATTTTACGCGCGTTTGGATTATAAGCGCGTTCTACCGGCATTGCCCAAATAGTCATGGTAAAACCATCTTCAATGCCGCTTTCACGCAAGAGTTTACGAGCCATAACGGGGTTGTAATTGGTTTCGCTTATATCAGCCTGATATGCCCAAGAAGATTCTGGTAATAAACTTTTGGCTCTAACCGCACTGCCATAATACACAGCTTCTAGCAGGGTGTTTTTGTCGATTGCCATCGCCAGAGCCCGTCTTACTTTAGGGTTGTCAAATGGATATTTTGAGGTATTGAATGCCCAAAAACCGACATTAAGTCCTGGACGTCCATCCAAAGTTAAATCGACTCTATCGCGAATGGTGTCCAATTCGCTATGGGAAGGAAACGCGATGGCATCACATTCACCCGTCATAAGTTTGGCTAACCGCAATGAACTAGACGGGGTAATATCGAAAATTAACATTTCTGGTGCTAGCTGGTGCTCCCAATAATCGTCATTCTTGCTATATCGAATGTAGTGGTCTTTTTTATATTCCTTAAACTGGAAAGGTCCGGTACCTATGGGATAAATATCAATAAACTCTTTTTGCTCACGTTGTGCCAACACTTGCGCATATTCCGCCGATAAAATCACTGCAAAATCAGTGGCTAGATTGGCTAAAAAAGAACTGTTTGGGCGGGTTAAGGTGATTTCTATTCGATAGCCATTTATGCGTTTTACGTCTGAGATTAAGTCATTTAAACCAATACTTGTAAAATATGGGTAATGACCTCCAGATACATGATGGTAAGGATGTGAAGCGACGCGCCATCGATCAATGCTAAAAATCACATCATCTGCATTAAATGAACGAGATGGTGAAAAATACCCCGTAGTATGAAATTTTACACTTCTCCTCAACTGAAAGGTGTAGGTCAATCCGTCTTGGCTAATTAGCCAACTACTGGCCAGTGCCGGTACTATTTTTCCGGTTTCCGGATCGAAATCGAGCAATCGGTCATATATTTGATGGGAAGATGCGTCTGATGTGGTGCTGGAAGTATCTAATTGCGGATTAAAGCTGATAGGATTGCCTTCCGAGCAATAAATCACACCTTTAACTGGCGAGTTTTGTTCGGTAGCGTCAAAACATGCACTAACACAAAACACAGCCCAAATTACCAAGGTAAATCGAACGAGTTGGCTGGAATTACTCAATTTCATTACCTTACTCTTCCATATCCTCTGGGGAACTATCTAGCAGATTATACTTTTTTAAATATCCACGTAACTGATGATAGGTCAAAGAAAGTTTCTCTGCGGTCTTTTTTTGATTGAATTGACTGTCAGATAAAGCTTGTTTGATTAAATCAACTTCAAACTCTTGCGATAATGTTTTTAAATCAACCGGGAATTGAAAAACTTTTTCGGTGGGTTTTGATTTGCTGTCAATATTTTCAGAACTCTCGACTACTACTTCTTTGACGACAGGTGCAACAGGAGCGGCTACGGAAATTCTGTCTTGGGTTTTAATTCTTCCTGTAGGTCGAAAAACCGATTCAAACGGATCAAGAATAATTTGATGCACAGGGATGTTAGGGTTATTGCTTCGATATACTGCACGCTCGACCACATTTTTAAGTTCACGAATGTTTCCTGGCCATTCATAGTCAAGTAGCGTACGTTTGGCTTTTTCAGTAAATCCACTGAATAGCTCCATATCCAATTCACGCGCCATATTTATCGCAAAGTGTTCAGCCAACATCATAATATCTTCTTGGCGTTCACGTAACGGCGGTAAAGTAATTACGTCAAATGCCAACCTATCGAGTAAATCAGGTCTAAACTCTCCAGAGTCAGCTAATGATGGTAAGTCTTCGTTGGTAGCAGCGACAATTCGAACATCGACTTTTACCGAGCGAGACCCGCCTACACGTTCAAATTCACCATATTCGATAACCCGCAACAGTTTTTCTTGTATAAGCCCAGAAGTATTGGCAAGTTCATCTAAAAATAATGTCCCGTTGTTGGCAACCTCAAATCGACCTTCTCGGCGTTTTTGAGCACCGGTAAAAGCGCCCGCCTCATAACCAAATAATTCTGTTTCTAATAAGCTTTCGCTTAACGCCGCACAATTAAGCTTCAGATAGTTTTGTTCCCAGCGTTTAGACAGGTAGTGCAATCGGGCTGCAACTAATTCCTTCCCTGTACCTCTTTCACCGATAATCAATACAGGTTTGTTCAGTGGCGCAATTTGTGAAATTTGTTCTAATACTTCAAGGAAGCTATTCGATTGTCCTAGCAGATTGTCTTGTTGACGAAATCGGCTCATTGACACATTCCTCTATTTTGAAAGTTGTAGGGTTAGACGATTTATATCAACAACTGGCATGTGTGCAAACGATGGGTAAACTCGCATGTTTTCACAGCTTGAAATGCTGGTTGATACAAAAAGTGGTCTAATTCACTAATATGTGGTTGATAATCATAATACGCTAAATTCGTAAAGTTAAGGAATAAAATTGTTTTTATTTATAAATCATAAAGTTAAACTTGATAAATGAGTTGGCCCGTATATTGAATAATCAGTTACAGCAAATGCCAAAAGCATTTATTTATTCGATAACTTGAAGTAGAGGAAAAGATTATGGGTATCTTCTCGCGTTTTACAGACATCGTGAACTCAAATATTAATTCATTGCTTGATAAGGCTGAAGATCCAGAAAAAATGGTTCGCCTAATTATTCAAGAAATGGAAGATACGTTGGTTGAAGTGCGTTCAGCTTCAGCAAAAACGTTAGCTAATAAAAAAGATATTAGTTCACAAATTACTAAACTAGATAGTGAAGCTCAAGACTGGCAAGCTAAAGCTGAATTGGCTATTAGCAAGGATCGTGAAGATCTGGCTCGAGCTGCACTGCAAGAAAAGAAAAAGTGTGTCGAGCATAGTGAGTCTTTAACAAAAGAATTGTCGCTTATCGACGAGCAAATTAGTAAGTTGCAAGGTGAAATAGGTCAATTGCAAGAAAAGCTTGCTGATGCCAAAGCGCGTCAAAAAACGATAATTATGCGTCAAAAGACAGTTAGCTCTCGTCTTGAGGTGAAACGAACTTTAGATAGCAGTAAAGTAGATGCTGCTATGGGGCGTTTTGAACAATACGAACGCAAAATTGATGATTTAGAATCACAGGTTGATGCCTATGACTTAGGTAAGAAAACCCTAGCTGATGAATTTGCCGAGTTGGCAACAGATGATGTGATTGATGATGAATTGGCTGCATTGAAGAAAAAAGTACAGACAAAAAATACAAAAGCTAAAAAGTAACAGTAGCAGCCAGGAAGGAGTAACACTGTGGAAGATATATTAATTGTGACTATAGGCGTACCAACTATTATTTTCATGATAATTGTCGCGCCAATATGGCTGATTCTGCACTATAAAAGTAAGAAGCAAGTCAGCCAAGGGTTATCCGAAGATGAATATATGTCATTGCAGGAATTATCAAATAAGGCTGAAAAGATGGCTGACCGCATTCAAACACTGGAAGCTATTTTGGATGCAGAATCACCGGATTGGAGGAATAAAGCATGATACCTCGTAAGCAATTACAGCGCGATTCGCAAAACGGAAAAATCGCCGGGGTCTGTGCAGGTATTGCTAACTATTTTGGAATAGAAACTTGGTTGGTTCGTATTGCTACAGTCGCAGCTATGTTGTTGTTAGCCGGACCATTTATTCCAGTATTTTACATTGCAGCCTGGTTTATTTTAGATAAAAAGCAACCTGAGCCAAGACATTCAGTGCACGCTCAACAGCAACTTCATGGAAAGCCGGGTGTTAAAGGCTGGCACAATGATATTGATGAAGCAGATAAAAAAGTAGCAGTCAAAGCTAAGGTTTGGCAGGCTGGTGAGCCACCCAAGCAGGCTTTCTATGATATTAAACAACAGTTTATGCGCACGGAGGCGCGATTAAGAAAAGTTGAAACCTACGTAACTTCGTCTGAATTTCAGTTGAATCGGGAAATCAACAAGCTATAACCAATCCATTAGCGTGGAGGGCTTAAATAAGACCGTACTTTAGTTGCTTGTTGACTTGGTACGGACTTATTTACTGTCTAGTCTTACATTTGTGTATCAAAACTAAACCCATGTAATATGACTTAAATTGTTTTTACTGATACCAGTAGATTTGCTTTATCGTGGTTGCAACATCAGGAGTCATTTGATTGTTATCTAAAATTAGCCAACATTCTTCAGTACAGCGATTTCAAGATCAGGCAAAAGTGTTAGGTCACCGGCTTATTGATCATCATGTAAGCTTAGCTGTCACTGGGTTGAGTAAAAGTGGCAAAACCGCGTTTATAACGTCGCTCATTAACCAGTTACTCAATGCTCGGGAGTCTGCAGATTTACCTTTCTTTTCGGTGGTATCAGAAAAAAGGTTAGTGGGGGTCAAACGAGATGTGCAGCCAGATGTGACGGTAGCGCGGTTTGCCTATGAACAGGGTATAGAATCGCTTAATAGCGAACCTCCATGCTGGCCGCAATCGACCAATGGCGTGTCACAAGTTAGGTTATTGATAAAGTATCGGAATCAGTCGCGACTACGCAGATTAGTGTCAGAATACAGCACCTTAACTTTGGATATTACCGATTATCCGGGGGAATGGCTGCTCGATTTACCTTTGTTGGAACTAGATTACTTACAGTGGTGCCAAAACTTCTGGGATAATTTACATGATACCGCAAAAAGCACATTGGCCGAATCTTATAAAATCGCACTAGAAGGCTTGGATTTGAGTGCTAATGTAGACGAAATGCAAATCCAGCAAATTTCAGAAGTATTTACTCAGTTTTTGCATAATTGCAAAGCAAAGGGATACCAACTAATTCAACCTGGACGATTTGTTTTACCTGGTGAGTTAGCAGGTGCGCCAGTGTTACAATTTTTCCCGCTAACTCCAAATCAACTAAAATCAATAGCGGAAAATAACGTTAAAGGTGAAAATTCTGCGCTGCTTGATCTATTAAACAGCCGGTTTGAACAATATCAAAAGAAAGTAATACGGCCTTTTTATCGTAAGCATTTTAAACGCTTTGACCGCCAAATCATTTTGGTAGATTGTCTATCTGCATTGAATAACGGAGCACATAGCTTTAATGATTTACGTAAAGCAATCAATTGGCTGTTAGGAAGTTTTCACTATGGTACTAGCAATATCTTAAAGCGGATTTTTTCTCCCAACATAGACAAATTAATGTTTGCTGCGAGTAAATCGGATCATATTACTCCAGAGCAACAACCCAATTTAGTGATGTTGCTCGAGTCAATGATTCACGAAGCTAGACAACATATTCAATATGAAGGTGTTGAAACAGAATCAACCGCATTTAGTGCTATTCGTGCCTCTCAAGTTGGCACAAGTACCTTCAATGGCGAACCGATTCAAGTTCTAAAAGGTACTACTACAGAGGGTAAAAGTATCACCTTGTACCCGGGAGAAGTACCGCAAAAATGCCCGGAACAGGGGTTTTGGCAACACCAAGGATTTGCATTTCCAAGTTTTCTACCTGTGCCACAACAGCATAAAACCAGCGCATTTCCACATATTCGAATAGATCATGTTCTGCAATTTGTTTTAGGTGACAAACTGGAGTGATGTTATGAATCAAATTAGCAAAGAAAAAATTCAATCAAGTTTGGTTTTCGGCCCTGATGAAAGTGATTCACAAGAAAGTGATGATGACAAAGCTACAAAACAAATTAAGCCTGCAGCGGTTTTTGAGGCTGATGTGGTGTGGGACGAGAATAAATGTGTTGAGCAAGATCAAGCTGAACAGCCTGTTTCAGTTGAATCGGCAAAAAGTTCAAAGCTGTTTTGGTTGTTTTTATTGATCATAGGGTTAGGCAGTGTAGAGCTTGGCTTTTTCATTCGAGAAACCTATTTGACTGCCGATTGGCTATCCGCAATTTGGCTGGTTCTGTTTGCAAGTATTTTATTCATCGCGGGGAAAGAAGTTTTTTCGCAATGGCGGGGCTTAGCTCATTTAAAACGTCATGATGAATTTAAGCAACAAGCACAACAATTGATAGCGGGCCCAACAATAGGTCAGTCTGAACAGTTTTGTGAAAAATTAATCGCTAATTTACCGGCTAAAGAATATGAGCAAGAAATTAATCAGTGGAAAAAAACGATTCAAGCTCACCATGTAGATAGTGAAGTGTTGCAACTATTTGAACAACAGGTGTTGCATAAAGTTGATCAAAAAGCGTTAGCTTGTGTTACTAAACATGCGTCCGCTTCAGCGGCTATGATTGCAGTCAGTCCATTTGCACTTTTGGATATGGCCGTTGTTTTATGGCGCAATCTAGTCATGCTCAAACAAGTCAGTCAGTGTTATGGAATCCAATTAGGTTATTGGGGCAGGGTCAGTTTAGTTAAACGTGTGTTTAAAACTATGTTGATTGCCGGGGCGACTGAAATTATAAGTGATGCTGGCAACTATGCAGTTGGTGCAGGTGTTACCGGAAAATTATCTTCTAGAATGGCACAAGGATTAGGCGCAGGCGTTTTGACAACACGTATAGGTATTAAAGCGATGCATGCTTGTAGACCTTTACCCTGGATGGCAAGCAAACCACCAGGCTTGTCTAAACTAGCTCAACAATTACTTGCTGATCTTAAAAAAGTTGCAACTTAAATCATTGATAATTATGTATAAAGTTTAAACTTTGTAAATCTAATGTTACATTTTTATTAATCATCTATATTCCTCTAAATCTGTTCTATTGGCGTCAATTAAGTAGACTTAACAGCATAGTGTTAATACAAATTGAATGCTTTTTATCAACTGTTATTGATAAAAAACCAATAGATAAAATTAGACTTTCACAGAGTCGAAAGTCGAGGAATACAAATGTCAAAAGAGACAAAATACTTCTCTCGAAGTATGAACGAAGATGGGATTGTTGATTGGTCAGATGAAGACAATCAAGTTTGGCAAGATTTGTATGAAAGGCAGATAGCAATAATACAAGATCGCGCTTGTGATGAGTTTATGCATGGCCTTGAATTATTAAACTTACCAACTGATCGCGTTCCACAATTATTCGAGGTTAATCAGGTCCTTGCAGAGACGAGTGGGTGGCAGGTAGAGCAAGTACCATCATTAATTAATTTTGATGCTTTCTTTAACTTGTTAGCTAATAAAAAGTTCCCAGTGGCCACGTTTATTCGGAGTCGCGAAGATTTTGATTACCTACAAGAGCCTGACATTTTCCATGAGATATTCGGCCATTGTCCGTTATTGACGAACCCTGCTTTTGCTCACTTCACCCATACCTATGGTAAATTAGGTTTGGCTGCGAGTAAGCAAGATAGGGCGTTTTTAGCGCGATTATATTGGTTTACAGTGGAATTTGGGTTATTGCACACAGCAGAGGGAACGCGTATTTACGGAGGTGGGATTTTGTCTTCTCCGGGGGAAACAATATATGCGCTTGAGAGTGATCAACCGAAAAGACAAGCTATGAATCCGCTCGAAGCACTGCGTACGCCATATCGCATCGATATAATGCAGCCAGTATATTTTACCCTAAACAATTTCGAACAATTATTTGAACTCGCAAATCTCGATATTATGGCATTGGTTAATACAGCCAAAAAACTTGGATTACGAGCACCGCTATTTTCACAAAAAGATAAGATAGCCAGTTAATCTGCTAAACTAATAGTCACGTCCGACTTATAAAGCGCATACATCCGGTTATGCGCTTTTTACCTTCTGTCTCAAAATTAGGTTATCTGTCTCACCTAATTTGAAGACATCCTTTAAAATTTGTAATAATATCTTTACACCTTACTAAATGGATCGTGAATACATGCGATTGGAAATTATATGTCAGGACAGATTGGGTATAGCCCAAGACGTTTTAGACATTTTAGTTAATTATGAAATCGATTTACGCGGAATCGAAATTGATATCGCGGGTAAAATATTCTTAAATTTCCCAAATATTAAATTTGAGGATTTTCAGCAGTTTATGCCCGAAATTCGTCGAATTAAAGGCATCGACGATGTAAAAACTACGCCCTTTATGCCGATTGAACGTGAGCAAAATCAACTTAGGGCTTTGCTACAAACTTTGCCTGATCCTATTTTTTCGTTGGATACGAAAGGCCGTATTTTGTTGGTTAACGAAGCGGTAACTGCGACCGTTGAGCAAAGCGCGGATAGTTTACTTGGCGAAGAAATTGGTGAATACCTAAGAGGATTCACATTTCAAAAGTGGTTAGAAGGTAACCCGCTGGCAGCACAAACTCAGAAAGTCAGCTTTTTAGAGCAGGATTTTCTCGCTGATATTTTACCTGTGATGATCCCAGATGCTGGTGGAGAGTCAATTCTAGCCGGTGCTTTAATTATGTTGAAGTCTGAATTTAGATTAGAGCAACAATTAACCGTCTTCCATCAAATTAGTAATGACAGTTTTGCGTCGGTACAAGCAAACAGTAATGTTATGAAAAAAGTGGTTAAAGAAGCGACGCGAATGGCCGAGCTTGATGGCCCTATATTGATTTTTGGGGAAACCGGTACTGGTAAAGAAATGCTTGCTCGTGCTTGTCACGAGGCCAGTCGTCGCGCCAGCGGTCAATTTCTACCTTTAAACTGCGCTTCTTTACCGGACAGCGTCGCTGAAACGGAATTATTTGGCTATGCACCAGGTGAATTTGGACAAAAAGAAGGAAAGGCTGGCATTTTAGAACAGGCCAAAGGCGGTACACTTTTCCTTGATGAAGTAGGGGATATGTCACACCAATTGCAGTCGAAGTTACTACGTGTGCTGCAAAACGGTACGTTTCGTCGAGTCGGTGACAGTAACGAAGTCACCGTTGATGTCCGCATTGTATGCACGACACAAAAAGATCTACCTAAATTAGTTGAAGACGGTGAGTTTAGAGAAGATCTATATTATCGCCTTAACGTGTTGAGTCTCACTGTACCTTCATTGCGTGAGCGTAAGTCAGACATTATTCCTTTAGCGGACAGATTTATTAAACAGCATTGCATGAAGCTAGGCCGACGAGCGCCTAAATTAAGTAAATCTTGTATTGATTATTTACAATCTTATTCGTGGCCAGGCAATGTGAGACAACTTGAAAATGCATTGTATCGTGCATTGTCTTTATTGGAAGGCAACGAAATGTGTAAAGAGCATATTCAACTGCCAAGCAGTGCGACGAATGTAAACTTTATCCCAGAGGAATTTGAAGGGTCTCTGGAAGAAGAGGTTAAACGTTACGAAAAGAGCTTGTTAAGACGTCTTTATCCGTTCTATCCAAGTACCCGTCAGTTGGCCAAAAAGCTGGGACTGAGTCATACCGCGATAGCAAATAAATTACGTGAGTATGGGATTAACAAAAAGACCGTAAAGCTTTAATTACAGATATTTTTAGTCTGTCTACTTTTGTTGACACATATAGCCGCTTTTTAGCGGCTTTTTAATGGCTAAAATTGAATGTAAAAATAACGTTACAATTTTGCTGGGTTAGCGAGTCAAACTATCGTATGTCAGACACTATTCTTCTTGCAGATTATAGGCTTAAGTAGATCCATGTACTCGTTAACCTTTTGTGAGAAATAACATGACAACAGACATTAATTTTAACCCCTTAAATTGTGACGGCTTCGAATTTGTGGAATATACCGCGGCCGATGAAAAAGGTATTCAAGACCTTAAAGACTTATTTTTATCGTTAGGTTTTGCCGAAGTTGCTCAACACAGATCGAAACGCGTCTGGTTGTTTAAGCAAGGGGACATTAATTTTATTGTCAACGCTGAGCCAGCTTCGCAAGCGGAAGAGTTTGCGCGATTAAGAGGACCAAGTGTATGTGGCATGGCATTTCGAGTAAAAGATGCCGGTAAAGCTCTGCAACACGCGGTTAAAAACGGCGCAAAACAATTCGTCGGTAACTTAGGTGCAATGGAATTAAATATTCCAGCTGTTTATGGCATCGGAGAAAGCACGTTGTACTTTGTTGATCGTTACGGTGATGAGTCTATCTACGATATAGATTTTAAATTTTACCCTGATTGGCAACAATTGATGGCAAAAGCCGATGCAGGTTTGGCTGTACTTGATCACCTTACTCATAATGTAAAACGTGGAAACATGGCGGTTTGGGCCAATTTTTACGAACGAATTGGTAACTTTAGAGAAATTCGTTACTTTGATATTGAAGGTAAGCTCACTGGTCTAGTTAGCAAAGCCATGACGTCACCTTGTGGAAAAATTCGTATTCCAATAAACGAATCCTCAGACGATAAGTCTCAAATCGAAGAATTTATTCGCGAATACAATGGTGAAGGCATTCAGCATATTGCGTTGTCGACAGAAGATATTTATGAAACTGTGCGGACGTTAAAAGCGCGCGGCCTGAAATTTATGGATACACCAGATACCTATTATGAAAATGTAGATAGCCGAGTAGAGGGCCACGGTGAAGATTTAGCCGTGTTACATGAATTGAAAGTACTGATTGACGGTGCGCCAATGAAAGATGGTATTTTACTGCAAATCTTTACAGACACAGTGATTGGTCCCGTATTTTTTGAGATTATTCAACGAAAAGGTAATGAAGGTTTCGGAGAAGGTAACTTCAAAGCATTGTTTGAATCGATTGAACAAGATCAAATCAGACGTGGTGTAATCGAAAATAATGGTGAAAAATCCGATGCGTAAATGGATTCAGTTCCCGCGTCAACAGGGGACATCTTCGCGACAAGCGCATGCAGATTTTCCTGAGCAAGCTATTTTTGAGCGGGAAATTGGTCGTAGCGGGTTTTTTGGTCCAGCGACACATTTACATCATACTCATGCACCCACTGGCTGGAGTGATTGGCAGGGGCCGTTGCGCCCCAGAGCATTTGACTTAAATCTACTACCAGAAAAGAACATTTCCATAGATGGGAATTCGCCTTGGTCAGCCGCGGAGATTTTATTTAATTCACATTGTCGCTACCGCATGTGGCACTGCGTTACCGCTATGCAGAAATTAGCCCGTAATGCGGATGGCGATGAATTATTGTTTATCCATCAAGGCGGCGGTCAATTGTTTTGTGATTATGGTCATTTGACCCTAAAGCAAGGCGATTATGTGGTGATCCCACGTTCAACCATGTGGCGCATTGAGCCTGATTCCGCAATGCAAATTCTGATGATTGAAGCGACCAATGATAGCTATCAGTTACCGGAAAAAGGCTTGGTTGGTCCGCATGCTATTTTTGATTCAGGTATGTTGGACACACCAACGATTAATGATGAATTCAAAGCACAATATTCTGAGCAAATGTGGCAAGTTGAAATAAAACGCCATAATCAGATTTCGCAAGTTACCTATCCGTTTAATCCACTCGATGCGATTGGATGGCATGGTGATCTTAGTGTGGTCAGGATTAACTGGCGAGATATTCGCCCTTTGATGAGTCATCGCTATCACTTGCCACCGTCGGCTCATACTACATTTGTAGCCAGTCGATTCGTTATTTGTACGTTTGTTCCCAGGCCCATCGAAAGTGATCCAGGCGCATTGAAAGTGCCTTTTTATCACAACAACGACGATTATGATGAAGTCTTATTTTATCACGAGGGTGACTTTTTCTCGCGCGACAATATCGAGAAAGGAATGGTGACATTTCATCCTGCGGGTTTCACACATGGACCACATCCTAAAGCGTTTGCGGCTGGAAGGGCGCATAAAAAGACCTTTACAGATGAAGTTGCTGTGATGTTAGACACCCGAGATGCCTTAACAGTAAGCGATGTGTCTTCTTTAGTTGAAAATGCTGATTATGTGAATAGTTGGAAAGAGAAATAAGGTTTTGTATGAAATTAGCAAGTTATAAAAATGGCTCACGCGATGGTCAGTTAGTCGTGGTCAATACAAATTTAACCCAATGTGTTGCGGTTGATGACATTGCCGCTACTTTGCAACAAGCTCTGGATAATTGGGCTGAAATTAGTCCAAAACTTGAGTCTGTTTATCAGCAGTTGAATGCGGGAACTGCTGAACGAGCAATACCGTTTGATAGCTCGCAATGTGAATCGCCTTTGCCAAGAGCGTATCAATGGGCGGATGGCAGTGCTTATGTCAATCATGTTGAGCTAGTTCGAAAAGCGCGTGGTGCTGAGATTCCTGAGAGTTTTTGGACTGATCCATTAATGTATCAAGGTGGTTCTGATGACTTTATTGGTCCCACGGATAACGTTGCTTTACCCAGCGATAAATGGGGAATCGATTTTGAAGCCGAAGTGGCTATCATTACTGATGATGTTCCCATGGGAGTTTTGCCTGAAAATGCCGGTAAACATATTAAACTACTGATGTTAGTGAATGATGTTTCGTTAAGAGGGCTAATTCCAGGAGAGCTTGCCAAAGGATTTGGGTTCTTCCAATCTAAGCCTTCGTCTGCCTTTTCCCCTGTCGCTGTCACTCCAGATGAATTACAGGACAAATGGATGGATAACAAAGTCCATTTGCCGCTAATTTCACATTACAATCATTCACTTTTTGGGCGTCCTCAAGCGGGTACTGATATGACCTTCGACTTTGCACAATTGGTTGCCCATGCGGCCAAATCTCGCAATCTAGGAGCAGGTACTATTATTGGATCAGGTACAGTGTCTAATAAGCAAGGTACTGAATATGGTACTAGTATTGCTGAAGGTGGAGTGGGTTACTCCTGTATTGCAGAAGTGCGCATGATAGAAACAATTCGTGATGGTAAGCCCACTACTGATTTCATGCAATTTGGTGATCATATAAAAATTGAAATGCTGGATGAGCAAGGAAATAATATTTTTGGCAGTATTGATCAAAATGTGGTGCAAGCCGCTAAACCTTAAAAGTTCAGTTAAAGTGGTATGAATACTTGTTTGTGAAAAGGGGAATGACGTGAGTTTATATTTATATGGTTATTGGCGTTCATCAGCTACTTACCGAGCCAGAATTGCACTTAATTTGAAGCAATTAGAATATACCTATGTGCCGGTTAATTTAGCCAAAGATGGTGGCATGCAATTTAGTCAAGATTATACTGCTTTAAACCCTTCTCAATTGGTGCCAACATTTGTGGATGA
Source organism: Aliiglaciecola lipolytica E3 (assembly GCF_000314975.1). Taxonomy (GTDB): domain Bacteria; phylum Pseudomonadota; class Gammaproteobacteria; order Enterobacterales; family Alteromonadaceae; genus Aliiglaciecola; species Aliiglaciecola lipolytica. The sequence continues at coordinate 28,537 of NZ_BAEN01000032.1, read as the reverse complement.
TGATGAAGATATCTTCCTCAATCAATCAATGGCTATTGTTGAATATATTGATGAGCGTTATGAGGAACCAGTTAAACTGGTTCCTACTCATCGATTAGATAGAGCCAGAGTACGTGCATTAGCTCAAGACATAGGATGTGATATTCAACCCATTACCAATTTGCGAATTCTTCGACACTTAAAATCGACGTTTCAAAACAGTGATGAAGATAATGTAAAGTGGAACAAGCATTGGATCGAAACGGGTTTTAAGAGCATTGAAAAAAGGCTAACCAATACAGTCGCCGATTATTGTTTTGGTTTTGATGTAACTATGGCCGATGTGTTTTTAATTCCGCAAGTATACAACGCTCAACGATTTGGCGTTGACATGGGGCAATTTCCATTGATTCAGCGTGTGCATGACAACTGCAATCAAATAGAGGCGTTTATAGCGGCGAAACCTGAAAACCAAGCAGACGCAACATAAAACAACGTTGCCCTCAATCAGCTGAAAACCGCATTGTTAAATATTTTTTATAGGTAATTCAGTGGTGTTTTTAACCTGCTTGAGGGCAAATGTAGAACTCAGATGATCAACAAGTGGTAGGTTAGTCAATTTACTTTTAAGTAGATGTTCGTACTCTTCTATACTTTCTACTATCACTTTTAACAAATAATCTTTGTCACCACTGGTAGTGTGGCATTCAACAATTTCATCAATGCTTTGCACTGATGCTTCAAAATCGTTAAGCGACTCACCATCGTGATTTTTCAACGTAACGTATATAAAAACAGAGACACCTAGATTGAGTTTTTTATTATCTAGTATGGTGACTTTTTGTTTGATAATACCTTCTGCTTCCATGCGTTTCACTCGCCGCCAACAAGGGGTATGTGACAAACCTACTTTTTGGCTTAATTCAGCCATAGATACAGTGGCATCTTTTTGCAGCACACGCAGGATTTCGCGGTCAAACTTATCAAACTTCATATTTTATTCTTGTTAAAAGTGAATTAATTAATCTAATTGTGGAGCATGCGCAAAATCTTTATCTTTTTCAAGCTCCGTTCCTAGGATAATTATCCTAAATGTTGGAATTCAATCGTTACACAATTGCGTGTTAATCCTCAGCTTAAAAATCTTAGCAAAGCATATCCTCTCTGCTATGCGCTAATATGTCTTAAAAATATCATACAACTTATTAAGGTTTAGCGATGTCAGTGTTTGATCACGTCGAGTTTGATGGGCATGAGCAAGTAGCTTTTTTCAAAGATAAAAAAACCGGTTTGCAGGCGATCATTGCAGTGCATAACACGAATTTAGGTCCATCTTTGGGTGGATGCAGAATGTGGCCATATGCAAACAGTGCTGATGCGCTTAATGATGTTCTGCGCTTGTCAAAAGGCATGACTTATAAAGCGGCAATGGCGCAACTTAAATTAGGCGGCGGCAAGGCGGTAATTATAGGAGATCCTAGAAAACATAAAAGTCCTGAACTAATGGCTGCAATGGGGCGTTTTGTTGAGCAAATGGGAGGACGTTATATTACTGCTGAAGATTCTGGTATTGCGGTAAGTGATATTCAACTGATGGCTGCCAATACAAAGCATGTGTCGGGTATTCAGGCAAAGTATCGCTTTGATGGCGGTAAGGCGGATGGAAATCCAGCGCCATCTACTGCTTACGGTGTATTTAAAGGATTAGAAGCTTCGGTAAAGTATGCGCTAGGGACAGATTTACAAGGGGTTAAGGTCGCTGTTCAAGGTATGGGACATGTTGGCTATCGTTTGGCCGATCATCTTCATCAACAGGGCGCGCAATTATATGTAACTGATATTTACCCTGACAATGTGAATGAGGCCGTGGAAAAGTTTGGTGCGATTGCGGTAGAGCCAGATGAAATATTCGACCTGGATGTGGATGTTTATGCGCCTTGTGCAATGGGCGCTTCGGTAAATCAGCAAACGTTAGAGCGTTTAAAGGTCAAAGTTATTGCAGGTGCAGCAAACAATCAATTGGCGCAAGAATCGATAGGTGAACTTGTACGTAAAAAAGGAATTTTGTATGCACCTGATTATGTGATAAATGCCGGTGGTGTTATCGACATATATCATCAGCGCATGCTCAGTACAGCAGAAGCGATGCGTAGTCATATAGAAGGCATAGCGGATACTTTGACTGAGATTTATCAACGTTCAGACTCTGAACAGCAGCCCACAAATGTGATCTCTAATCAAATAGCCGAAGAACGTTTTTTAACAAAATAATCAAACCACACCCTTGCGATGGAGTGATGTTTTTTGATTGAAAATCAGGCAAAGCGTTATTAGGCGCGAATTCAACCTTGCATATTAATAATGCTTTGGTCATAATGCGCGCCGATTCAATATCTCATATTAAACGTATGAGCGATTGAATGAGAGTTTCAATGGTGACCTTTTGGTCCTTCCGCAATGATACTCTGTGAAACCGGTCAGGCCCGGAAGGGAGCAGCCGCAGCAGACGACTCATGTGCCGGAATGTGGCTGGAAGGTTGCCACCCTCTTCTTCCCAAAGGTTCTATGTGTAAATTAAGCCATGTTTGGTTTCAAACAACGGAATAATTTATTTATCTCGTAGATATTACTTCTAATTCGAATTTTCAGATTTTGATTCATCTAGAAACTTGATTGCTTTTGAAACAGCATTCGCAACATTCATTTCCATTTGTTGACGTTCGCCCTGAGGTAAATAAAAAGACATATCGACTTCATAACGAATATAGCGAGGGGGAACTTGATTAAGCGCCAAACAACATAGGTCGGCAATGTAATCCGCGCTCTTAACTTTACTCAATTGCAATGACTCAATTCGCTCTAAAATAAGATGCTCATAATAGTTATGGATATCATCATCTAGTTTCATGTTTATTTGCTCTTAATTCCAATTACTCGCAAAACACTACCTGATAATCGTAAAAATTAATACCAAGCATGTGATGTTAGTTTTTATTTTTTGGTCGATTTATAAGCAAGATTGACAACGATTTAGGTTTAAGTAAAGACACAAGTGAAAATAAATTATAATTACGCCCAACTCCTATTTAACAAGGTGTTAACAAGTAATGCCTAGCCTAGCCTAGTATCGTCGAAGTTTTGTTTTATAAACGGAGTCTGTTGCTTTAAACGTTTGGTCACTTATTCAGTGAGTTTGCCTTCAGTTATTCTCATTCAACCAATGTTTCTATTTTATTTCAGTATCTTAAGCCTTAAATGATAGGCCTTTTTTAGATTGAAATAACGAATTTCCAATTTATACAAAGCTTCATTTATTAAACAATACCTGTACATAAACGTGGGTAAACTTTACGCAACTAAGCTATACATAAATTGCGCGCAAATAAAATCGTAAACTTTTAGTTACTTATTACTTTACGAAATATATTGAACTTTTATGGAATAGGGCATTACAACGAGTTGACCACAGCACTATGTTGTGTTTATTATTCACTGCGAGGTTCACTACCTTACTAATAAAAAGTCGCACAAGCGACAAAACTAACACTATTAAATAGTGGTCCAGGGAGACATACATGTATACAAATTCAAAGTTAGCGAAGTCAATTCGCATGGCTCTAGCTGTCGGTGCTGCTTCAACAGCAGTATTGGCTCCTGCAACAGCTGTTGCTCAAGATTCAGCTGGCGTAGAGAAAATCTCTGTAACAGGTTCACGTATTCAACGTACCGACCTTGAAGGTGCTACACCTGTAATTTCAATCAGCGCTGCTGACATCAAGATGGAAGGTGACTTCTCAGTTGCTGATGCACTTCGTAGCAGCTCATTGAACTCTTTCGGTTCTTTCTCAGAACGTTCTGGTAGCTCTGCTCAATCACAAGCTACTATTAACCTTCGTGGTGCTGGTTCTCAACGTACACTAGTTCTATTGAACGGTCGTCGTTTCCCAGGTTCACCTACGCTAGGTGGCGCTTCTGCTAACCTTAACGCTATTCCTTTCGCAGCTGTTGAGCGTATCGATATCATGACTGAAGGTGGTTCTTCTGTTTATGGTTCTGACGCAATGGCTGGTGTTGTTAACGTTATCCTTAAAGACAACTACGAAGGTTTGACGTTCTCTGGTGGTTTAGGTCACCGTGACAACGACGAAGGTACTACTTCTAAAGAATTCTCTATCGTGGGCGGTGTGTCTAACGATAAAGGTAACATCACGTTTGCATTCGATCACCAAGAGCGTAAAGGTATCTCTGACGGTGCTCGTGACTATACTAAAGCTAGCATGACTGATTTCAACGGTGACGGCGAAATTCAGGCTTATACTGAAACTTCTGGTTGGTCTATTTACGGTGCAACAATTGCTAACGCTGACTTCTCTATGACTCAAGCATCACCTCTTTGTGGTGATTTGATTTCACAGTACGGCGCGGACACTTTTGCTAACGTAGCTGCTGATGATGATTGGAGCGAAGGTTCTACTTACTGTATGTATGCATTCGCAAACGTTTCTTATAACACTGCATCAGTTGACCGTAACACACTATATGTAAACGCTAATTATGAAATTGCCGAAGATGTAGAATGGTTCGGTCAGGCTATGTTCGTTCAAAATAGCTCGTTCGGTCGTTATGCACCTCCTGCTGCTCCATGGGATGGTATTCCTGCAGACAATGCTCATAACCCATTTGACGTAGAAAGTCCTCGTGGTTATTTCCGTTGGGTTGGTATCGGTACTCGTGACGGTAACGTTGATGATTACAACCAAGATTACACAACTGGTCTTCGTGGTAACCTAGACTGGAATGACGCTGCGTGGGAAGTTTACTACCACACTAACATCGCTGATAACAAATCGATTGGTGAGTACTATTTGAGCTACGGTGGTTTAGCATATAACGATGCTAATGATATCGACCTTGGTTCTGAAGAAGGTATAGCTAACATGAAAGCTACTACACTTCAAAACTCTAGTTCTACTCTAGACCAATACTTCGCTGGTATCGGTTTCGATATGTTTGAGCTTGGTGGTGGCATGGTATCTCATTACTTCGGTGCTGAGTACTTCGAGCAAACTTACGCAGATATTTATGACGGTCAGTCTGAAACTGGTCTAATCGGTGGTTCTGCTGGTAACAGTGCTGAAGGTATGCGTGATGTTACTGCATTCTTCTTCGAATCAAGACTGCCGTTTACTGATGACTTAGAAGTTAACATCGCAGTTCGTTACGATGATTACTCTGATTTCGGTGATAACGTTTCTCCAGCTGTTAAAGCGCGTTGGGAAGTGGCTGACGGAGTTGTACTTCGTGCATCTTACTCTGAATCATTCCGTGCACCTGGTCTAGATGAACTAAATGCTGCAACCACTTTCTCTGCTGAAGGTGCGATTGACTATGCAACTGGTGCTACGAGCGAGAAGCAGTATGATACTTACTACAAATCTAACACTAACTTAGGTGCAGAATCTTCTGATTACACTAACTTTGGTGTGGTTTGGGATGTGACTGATGAGTTTGGCGTGAAATTAGATTACTTCAAACTTTCTATCGATAACGTAATTCAAACTAAAACGGTTCAAGCTTTATTGTCTGACGAAGCGGCTGGTGTAATTACTGCTGTAGCACCTGGTACTGATGTTTCTAACGAAACTTTCTACCTAATCCGTTCAACTGCTGGCACATTACTAGAAGCTGGTACTGGTTACTTTAACGGTCAAGGTTTCGAAATCGAAGGTATCGATTTAAGCTTTAACGCTATGTTCGAAACAGAATTCGGTGACTTCCGTCTAGCTAACACTAATAGCTTCGTTTTATCTTATGATGAAGAAGTTGGTGGTGTGATTGTTGATACGGCTAGTTGGTCAGGTCAACCTGAGTTTAAATCTGTTGCAACTTTATCTTGGGCACTTGCTGACCATTCAGTTGCTTGGAACCTGACTTATACTGACAGCACGTCTGAAAATGAAATATTTACTAACGGCGCATGGGTACAATCAGGTAAGCTTGATGACTGGTTAATCCACAACGTAACATACACGTATAATGCTGGTAAATACGGTGCGGTAACTCTTACAGTTAACAACCTTACTGACGAAGATCCTGTATTGAACTCAGCAGGCCAGTGGACAGACCAAGACTTGTATAACAACTTTGGTCGTGACTACCGTGTAAACTATACAATTAGTTTCTAATACGTTAGTTAATAAACGTTAAAAATTAAAAGGCCGATTATTATCGGCCTTTTTTATTGAATTTAGAAAGTGGAGTAAGACTTGAGTAGTTATTGGAGCCAATATTGGCAACAAGGGCATTTGACATCCTTCGGTGACGACTTTTCTGGCAATTATACTGGTGTTCTTAAGGCGCTGTGGGAAGAACTTTTCCAACAAATTCCTAATGGTCAGAAAGTATTAGATATAGGTACGGGTAATGGTTCTTTGATCGCTTTGGGTCAGGATGTCAACGCTCACTTAGTTTACACTGGACTCGACAGTGCAAAGCTATCTATCCCAGATTCACTGTCAAATTTAACTAATATGACTTTTATTGAAGAAGCCCAAGCCGAAAAAATGCCGGTCAGCGATAGTGCGTTTGACTATGTGATTTCTCAGTTTGGAATTGAATACTCGTCTCTATCTGATAGTGTTCCTGAGGTATGTCGAATTCTTAAAACAGGCGGTCATTTTCAATTTATTTTACATGATTGTGAGTCGGCAATTGTAAAACCTAACTTAGCTATTCTTAATGCGGCTAAAGCTTTGATCGCCAGTGGACTAATTGAAACGATAAGGAAACTTATTAATGCTTTAGCTAAGTACGGTCAGAAGTCATCTATATGTGAACAATTGCGACATCAGTTAAACGCAGAAATTGGAAACATCGCTAATAAACATGCTTCTGCTTTAGCTGGTACTGGTTTTCCAGCTTTTTTAAAGCATGTTATGCAGCCTAATTTAGCGCTCAAACAAAAGAAACAAGATCTAAAACTTTTCTTAACTGAACTGGAAGGTCAAATTGTGCGCCTTTCAGATTTAGTGAGTGCCGCATTAACAGACGAAAAGTATGATCAATTGAAAACGTTGTTAACGGAAAATCAATTAGACATAGTTAGTGATGAATCTATATTTGAAGAAAATAAACTGATCGGACGCCGTATAAGTGGAATTAAAGCAAGCAACTAAGCTTATTGAGCCTGTCATTATTTTGTCAGCGCCAAGAGCGGGGAGCACGTTATTATTCGAAACTCTCGCTAGGCACCCAGAAATATGGACAATCGGCGGAGAAAGTCACCAATTGATTGAGCATGTGCCATCCTTGAGTACGGTAGCCAGAGGACTTGTTTCTAATGCATTAGGAGCGGAAGATGCAGATGCAGCGACAATCGATTTACTGAGAACTCGGTTTTTACAAGCAGCAAGAACACGAGAAGGGCGAATCAATGACGGCTTTCAGGGCGGGATAAGGCTACTAGAAAAAACTCCAAAAAATGCGCTTCGAATTCCTTTTTTGTTGTCGGTATTTCCTGATGCTAAGTTTATTTATTTAGTCAGGGATCCAAGGGAAAATATTAGTAGTATCATGGAAGGTTGGAAGTCTGGTCGATTTACCACGTACCCGCATATTGATGCTGCAGGCACTAAATGGTCGTTTTTATTGCCTGATGGTTGGCGAGACTTAACTTCTGCCAGTTTAGCGGACATTGCACGTTTTCAATGGCAAGCCGCTAACGATGCAATCATTGCTTGTTTAAAACAACTTCCTGAACAACAATTTCAAATTGTTTCTTATCAAGAATTGGTGGAAAAGACGCCAGAAGTCTTAGCGCAAATAGCCCAATTTGCTAACTTAACTGAATTTTCTGAAGAAGAAACTACAAAACTGCCTTTATCGCGATACACGTTGACACCTCCTTGCAAGGATAAATGGAAAGAAAATCAAACCGAAGTAGAGAAACAACTTCGACATATTCAGAGCACGCAAGCAGATATTAATCACATGCTTGTGCAGCGCGGACTGACTAAATTGGATGTGGCTGAATTGAACAATGAAGAAACACCTCTACCGCCAAAAACGTCTGACTCTTCAACAAGTGAAGCTCGAGTTCAACGTGTTTCTCGTAATACCATTTGTCCTTGTGGTTCCGGTAAAAAGTACAAACATTGCCACGGCATTATTGTAAAATAAGGTGTTTATAAAGCACCAATCACCTATTTGAAGTGGATTGTTAATATTGAAACTTGCACACGAATTTATTCAACTTCCCGTTTGCTTTGATGAAAAGCGGTTACAACAGGAAATACAACAATTGAATCAAGCCTTGTGGGTTCCTCACCATGAGGGGTTTAAAGGGAATCTTTCTATTCCCTTGGTGTCGTTAAATGGTCAGTTTAATAACCTATTTAAGGGGCCAATGGCGGCGACTTCTGTATTACAAGATACACCCTATTTAAAGCAGGTTATTGCAAGTTTTGGGGAAGTTATAGGTCGTTCCCGCCTTATGGGGTTAGAAAGTGGCTTCGAAGTTCCACTCCATTCTGATATTAATTATCACTGGTACAAACGCGTACGTATCCACATTCCTATCGTAACCGATCCAAATGTTATATTTCATTGCGGTGATAAAAATGTGCACATGAAAGCGGGTGAAGCTTGGATTTTCGATTCTTGGAAATATCATCGAGTCACCAATCAAAGTGAATTATTTAGAGTGCACTTAGTCATCGATTTATGCGGCTCTGCAAAGTTTTGGAAAATGGCTGAGTCGGGTCACGTGCCTTGGCTAAATACGCCTTTTTGTGCGGATCAGATTCGGCATGTCGCGTTTAATCAACACGAAAATCACGAATTTAAAACCGAGCAATTTAATACTCCTTTAGTTCTTTCTCCAGGAGAGATGGACGGATTGGCAAATGACTTGATATCTGATTTAAAGCGCGTAGACACCAATCCTGTAGAAGCGCAGCGAGAGATGATTAAAAAGGTAGAAAGTTTTTGTCATCAATGGCGAGAACTATGGAGTTTATTTGGTTTGACGGAGCAAGGCTGGCCTGAATACCACAAACTTCGCCAGCAAGCCTACGAACAAGTCATGCATTTAGATACTGTGCTTAAGCTAACCAACGGTACCCAAGCAACACGTATGTTTTTGCATTGTATGATTGACCCTGCACTGAATGTAGAGGTGAAAGATAGCTATGCAAATTTATCGCCCCAGCCGTTAACCAAAAATGACACTCCCCAGTCGCCAAAGCCTGTTGTACAAAATTCAATTAGAAAAACAGAAAGAAACGTTGACCAACCAAGGCCAAGCTCTGAACAACACAAACTATCGAGAAACGACATTTGTCATTGTGGTTCAGGACTGAAGTTTAAACACTGTCATGGCAAGCTTGCGTAACCTGCAATAGCAAGTTGCCATTTAAAATAGATGTCTGTACGTTAACTAAAGGCATCCAACATGCGATGTTTTAAACCATCCATATGTTGTTTAAATTCGGGTAGATATTCAGCATAAACCCCCGCACTTCCTAATGATTTTGCATGGATTGGTTGTCTCACTTGACTCGCACTAGGGGTTAGCACAGGTTTATCTGAATTAAAAAATTCGAAACACTGGCGCTCGATAGATAAACCGCAAAATTCAATAAGCTGAGAAATACTCTTCTCAGGGCTAGATACTAATTTCTCATAGTGCAGGTGATAAACATTTTCAGGGAACAGCTTTGTCCAATGCTGCATTATCGAAATATAGCCTGAGACATAGTGTTTAATCGAATTTAAATCATAACTAAAGTCGTTGCCCTGACTAAAGTGCTGCTTGTAAACACTAATTGCATTGTCAAAGGGATCCCGTACTAAGTTGATAATCTTAGCATGGGGAAATAATTTGATTATCAACCCTAGGTGTAAAAAATTGGTTGGGTTTTTATCAATTAAAAAAGGCGTTTTTTGGTCTAAGTAAGCCGACGCTTGAGATAAATAAAACTTGATGTATCCAGCACGCTGGGCGCTGGTCATTTCACTCAAGCCTTGTGCATAGCCGCGTTTTCTACCCATTTGCATCGCAATTCTTTCAATAAACGGAAGTTCATCAGTAGCGGCGATTTTAGAATGGCTAGCTAATATTTGTTCAGTCAATGTAGTACCGGAACGGGGCATACCAACGATAAAAATCGGGGTTAAAGTTTCATCTACAGTAAAATCTGGATTAATCGTGTTGTCACAATAATTTTGTAACTCATTGATCAACTGCATATAGCCTTGCTGCCTAAAAGGGCGCAATTTAGATAGTCCATTATTCGCGATGGTGATGTGTTCTAATGCTTGCTGATAGGATTTCTGCTGAGATTTCGCGTGACCCAATGCAAAGTGAATCAACTCAGCTTGGTTTTCCGTTTTCCCTAAATTAACGTCCCTTAGCTTGTTTTCCATTTCTTCGATTTCTGTTTGACTAAATAGATAGTGTTTTAGATCGGCTAAACCCCAGTATCCGAAACCGCTGTTTTCAGGACATTTTGTTATGTATTTTTGATAATATTCAGCCGCCTTATCCGTATTCCCAAATGCTTTGTAATTGTGTCCAATATTCAGAAATAACAATGGATTTTCATAGTCGTTTTTTTCGCAAATCAAAGCGAGTTCAAGAGAAGTTTGGATTTGCCCAATTTTACTTAGACACAAACTTTGCTGGAATTTTAAATGGTTATCTTCTGGGGAAAATACAATCAGTTTGTGTATCACTTTATGGAGCAAAAAGTACAATTCTAATTTGTTCAAATGCGCAGCTAACCTGAGCAGTTGCGCTTGCGTCAAGTCATGTTTATCAACCAACTGTGTTAACTGGTCAAAGGCGGCATCGTATGCCCCTTCGGCAGCTTCAATTTGATATTTAATTAGCAGTGCATCAGTGTGTTCGGGTTCTTTACGTAAGATCTTGTTTAGTGCTAATCGGCTGGATGTATACTTGCCGCTCGATAATAAGTGTTGTGCATCGTTTAGCAATAGTTGGTTTCGTTGTGACAAAATAGACTCTGGATTTAATCTTGGGTTGATTTTCATTAAATGGTATCTTAACTCGATTGGCAACTTGGTTTATACCACTAGCAACCTGATTTTATTTTCTTCTATGCAAAATCCTAATTTAAGTGTGCAACAAAGACTCAATCTCGCGATGCAGCTATTGCATGCTGGTCAATTTGAGCAAGCTCTCTCGCATTTTTTAATTTTAAAAAAGCTAGGCTTGACGGATTTTCGCTTATCTAGAGCGATAGGATCTGCCTATGAGAGGTTGTTAAAAGACAATGACGCGAAGCACTATTTTGCTGAATCATTAGCGTTAAATCCTAAACAACCTGACCTGCATTTTGCCTTGGCAAATATTGCTCTTAGAGCAGGTGAATTTTCGAATGCGATAAAGCAATATAAACAATGTTTGGCATTTGATAATCAAAATATTCGTGTGTGGTTAAAACTGGGACAGACTTATTTACAAACGGAACAATTAGATTTGGCGGCGCAAGCATTTACTCGTTGTGAAGCTATTCAACCTGGTGATGTAGATGCTAGGCTCGGGCAATCTCGCGTTTTGCAAAAACGTAAACTGTTTGAGCAAGCTGAAAAAATTCTCACTGATCTTGCGAAGCAACAACCCCAAAATACAAAGATATTGTCGGAGCTTGCTTGGCTTGAAAAATTAGTTGGGAATTATACCCGAGCCGTCACCTTGTTTCAGAAACGTCTCAATATTGATGCAAATAATCCGGAATGCTATGAAGATTTGGCGCTAGCTAATTTAGATGTGGGTAATACAAACGATGCGCTAGATATTTTAAAAGTAGGTATTCAAAAAGCGCCAGAACATCGTAATTTAAATAAATTACTCAGTTCGTTAAAGTTCGAAATGAACGAAGAAGATCATTTGGCTCACTATCGTCAAAAGCCTGTAGAAGAGATGACTAATGAGCTACTTGCTGATTATATTTCAGGCTTGATTAAAAACGATCAAACTGAGCTGGCTGAAACGCTTGTAGATAGGTTGAATAGTTTTTCAACTAAACGGCACGTTGCAGAACAGATGCAGTTGGCTTTATGGGAAAAAAGCAAAAAATACGAGCCCATCGTGGGCTATTTTCAGAATCTACATAGACAAAATATTCATATTTCTGCACCGCAAAATGAACGTCTAATTAAGGCTTATTTAGCTACAGGAAATTATCAATTAGCGAATCAATTAATTGACAGGATGTTGCAAGACTCACCCAATGATCAATTTTTATGGGCTTTGAAATCAACTACTTTGAGATTATTAAACAACCCAGAGTATGAGAGTTTATGTGATTATCAAAGCATGGTATTTTCTCAACAGATATTGTTGCCAAGCAATCATCAAAGTTTAGAACAATTTAATCATCAGCTACGTGAAACGCTAGTGAAAATTCATACAAGTAGAAGGAATCCGTTAGAGCAGTCGTTGCGCAATGGTACTCAAACGACAGGCAATTTATTTAGTCGCCAACTACCTATTATCCAAGAGTTAAAGTCGGCACTAAAAAATACCATAGACGCAATGCTAACTGGACTACCTAAAAATACCTCTCATCCATTCTACAAACATGCAGGCAAAGATTTTGACTTTTCAGCTAACTGGTCCGTTAGATTAACAAATCAGGGGTTCCATATTTCTCATGTCCACCCTAAAGGATGGTTGAGTAGCGCATACTATGTACAATTGCCCGACTCAATTAGTGATGATGATAAAAAAGGTTGGTTGCATTTTGGTAAACCAGGAATTGATTTACCCATGCAACTAAATGCGCAAAAGTGGGTCAAACCAGAGGTAGGAAAGTTAGTTCTTTTTCCTTCTTACTTTTGGCATGGAACAGAGCCTTTTACTGATTCCAAAGAGAGGATGTCAGTCGCATTTGATTTACTGCCAACAAAACAATAAAAATGAATGGTGCACTTAAGGAAAAACTAACCTAAACTGAAAGAGAGATATGTAGTAAATGGTCAAACCAGCTCTTCGTCGCTAATTTTATTTAAATTGTCGTAAAGACATGATTTTGGCGAATAAAATAGTTGCATTTGTTGGTGGAAATGTATTAAGAGAAAAGAGTTAAAGGTTGTATAAACAGCGGTTAACAGGCTTTTATTGTCCCGTTTGATTATAAAAACTACCGTTAATCACTAATTGCCCAGCAGTGGCGTACGATATCTTGACAACTCGATAACATCCGTGTGACCATTCAAGGGCAATAGCGGAAATCTGAACCGATTTACCGCTAGACTCCTTAAAAAAAATAATTAGCCCCTTGCCAAGGATTTTTTCACATTGGCCGGGATTCATAACAAGAAAATTGGTTGGGAACTATGTCCAAAATGAGCAAGAGAACCCTTATTGCCTCTACCGTTATGGGTGCGTTTGTACTTGGTAGTAGTGCAGTCTCTGCAGACACGTTGAATGATCTTCACAAAGAAGAAGCGAAAATCCACGTAGCTGCAGCTAAATCTCAAGAGAAAATTGATAATCTCTTTCAACAATCACAAGAACTTTTAGTCGAATATCGTGCAGTTGTTGACGAAACTGAAAATCTAAAAGTTTATAATGACTATGTTGCAACTCTAGTTGCTGACCAACAGCGTGGTATCGATTCTCTTCAAAGACAAATCGATCAAATTGATGAAACTAAGCGTGGAATCGTTCCTTTGTTATTCAGAATGATCGACAGTCTTGAAAAATTCATCGACGCAGATGTACCAATTAAACTTGCAGAGCGTAAAGCTCGTGTTGAGCGCCTACGTGATGTTATGGGTAATTCAAACGTAACTGTTTCTGAGCGTTTCCGCCAAGTTATTGAAGCTTATCAAATTGAGCTTGATTATGGTTCTAAGATCTCTGCTTACCAAGGCAATATGAATTATGAAGGTACCGACATTACAGTTGACTTCTTTAACCTTGGTCGTACTGCACTAATTGCATTGTCTCTAGATCAGAAAAATGCGTGGATGTGGGACACTGCAAATCGCACTTGGGTAGAACTAGGTAGTGAGTACTTGGAATCAAGTATTGCTGCAGTTCGTATGGCAAGAAAACAATTGCCAGTTAACCTAGTTAAATTACCAATTCCAGCTGCGGAGTAATAAGAAATGAAATTAACATTTAAATCCGTATTCGCTGCAACAGCAGTCACACTTTTAGCTTCAGGTGCGTCCGCGCAATCTACCCTTGATCAGCTATTAGAAGAAGTAAAACAGAATCGTGTTTCTGAAGCTAAATTAGATAAACAACGCGAAGCTGAATTTCAATCCGCACGAGCAGATAAACAAGCTTTGCTTAGAACTGCACAAGCTAATTTGAAAGCAGAAGAAGAGCGTGGTGATCGTTTAGCTAAGCAATTCGCTGATAACGAAGTTAAATTAACCGAAAAAAGCACAGAGTTAGATTTGGCGACTGGTGACTTGGGTGAAATGTTTGGTGTTGTTCGCCAAGCAGCTTCTGAATCTTATGGACGTATTGCTACTTCAATCGTAAGTGCGCAATTCCCAGGACGTGCAGCATTCTTGAAAAGAATGTCAGAAGAGTCTGAAGGTCTTCCAAATATCCGTGAGTTAGAAGATATGTGGATAGCACTTCAAACTGAAATGACTGAATCAGGTAAAATTGCTCGATTCAACACTGAAGTTATTAACCTTGAAGGTGGTTCTTCACAACAAGAAGTTGTGCGCGTTGGTGCATTTAACTTAGTGGGTGAAGTAGGTTACTTGGTATATGACGACCAAGAAGAAAAAGTACAACCTCTAGGCCGTCAACCTGATGAGTTTCAAGCAGAAACAGCGCGTGATTTATATGCGTCTACTTCAGGTGTAATCCCTACTTTTGTTGACCCTTCAAGTGGCGCAATTCTTGGCCTGTTGAAACAGAAAGCAACATGGGAAGAGCGTTATCATGCAGGTGGACCTGTTGGTTACACGATTACTGTAATGTTGATTATCGGTTTGTTGATTGGTTTGTATAAGATCATCACACTAACTATCATCAGTGGTAAAATGCGTTCACAGTTGAACAACCCTGGTAACCCTTCTTCGTCTAATCCACTTGGACGTGTACTGAAGGTTTACAATGAAAATAAAACGACTGATACCGAAAACCTTGAGTTGAAACTTGATGAAGCAATTCTGAAAGAATTACCTTCAGTAGAAAGTGGTATCAACATCATTAAGATATTCGCTGCTATCGCACCGCTACTTGGTCTACTAGGTACGGTACTAGGTATGATTGCAACCTTCCAACAAATTACATTGTTCGGTACAGGTGACCCTAGATTGATGGCTGGAAGTATTTCAATGGCATTGGTAACAACGGCACAAGGTATTATCGCAGCACTACCGCTGATCCTTATGCACAGTATTGTTGCTGGTCGTGCTAAATCAATCGTGCATATACTTGACGAACAAACTGCGGGCATAGTAGCTGCTCACGCAGAGTCGGAGAAAGCATAATATGACTGACCTGATTGGATTATGGGAATCTGTCAGGGAGTTTATCGCGACAGGAGGCGGGGTCTTGTACCTCGTCGCTCTAGCGCTCTTTCTCATGTGGGTATTAATGATAGAGCGTTTTTGGTTTTTAACTTCTGTGTATCCTAAGATGAGAAAGAATATCATCAAAGAATGGGATGCTAGAAGTGATACAACCTCCTGGTATGCGCATAGAATCCGTGATGCTTGGATTTCTCAAGCTTCAGACAAACTAGGCAGTAACATGTTACTGATCAAGACGTTGGTGGCGATGTGTCCGCTAATCGGTCTACTAGGAACAGTTTGGGGCATGATAAACGTATTTGAAACAATGGCGACACAGGGAACTGGTAATGCTCGATTAATGGCAGCCGGTATCTCAATGGCAACAATTCCTACTATGGCAGGTATGGTTGCAGCTTTGTCTGGCGTTTTCTTTAGCTCTCGCTTGGAATCAAAAGTTAAAATCGCCAAAGAGAAGCTGGTTGACAGCCTTCCTCACCATTAAGGGAGAAAGTTTATGGCTCGTAAAGAACGTGTACCAGAGGAAGATGCAGCAATTGATATGACACCGATGCTAGATATCGTGTTTATCATGCTTATCTTCTTCATTGTAACCACTGTTTTTGTTAAAGAAGCAGGGATACAGGTGAATAAACCCGGCGCTAGCCAAGCGTTTTTACCTAAAAACGCTAACATTTTCATTGCTGTTACGGAAGATGGTGTGATTTGGATGGATAAGCGCGAGATGAAAGTGGAAGCGATTCAAGCAAACCTTGAAAAGCTTTTAGCTGAACAGCCTTCTGACGTCGTTATTATTCAGGCGGACGAAAAAGCTGAACATGGCATCGTGGTAAAAGTGATGGACCAAATCAAAGCCGCGGGTATCGATCAGATATCAGTTGCAGCTAGAGGAGCATCATAATCATGCGTGTAATTATCTCTATATTGCTTGGTGCGGCGATTGCGTTTGCTCTATTTGTTGTAATGGCAAAATTAGTTGCAAACTCTTCGCAACCAGCGAGTGAAGTGCCTGAATCACCTGTTATCGATATCGTTATGTCTGACCCTGATGAGTCAACACAAACTCGTCAACGGGTTCCACCACCACCACCACCACCACCTCAGCAACCGCCTAAAATTCAGCCGGTTGAACCTGATGTAGAAGATGCAAATGCCGATGGCGTTAGCTTCAATATGCCAGCTGTAGACGTGGGCGGTGCATCGATTGATATTGGTGGTGTAGGTAATATGCAGCGTGACGGGGAAGCAACTCCGATCGTTCGAATAGAACCTAAGTACCCTGTGCAAGCAGCTCGAGACGGTAAAGAAGGATGGGTAATATTATCCTTTACTATCAACGAAGTTGGTGGAGTGGACGATGTAGACGTATTGGATGCAGATCCTAAACGTATCTTCGACCGTGAAGCTAAACGTGCACTACGTAAGTGGAAATACAAGCCTAAAATCGTTGATGGGAAACCTGAAAAACAGTTCAATATGAAAGTGCAATTGGACTTTAAATTGGATCAAGGCTAATGAAAAAGTTTGTATTAAATGTTACTGCGATAGCAACTTTAGGTGCCGCTACATTGCTATCAAACTCAGCAGCAGCTCAGTCGGCACCCGTTGCATGTCCGGATTACAAGCGTGGCACAACCAATATTGTTGGTGAGCGCGTTGGTAAGAAGATTCAAAAAGCGCTTGAGGAATACAATAACGATCTGATCGACGAAGCTTTGGCTATTTTGTACGAAGTTGAAGCGAAGGATGGTTACGATAGAGCGTTTACCAATAACTTTATTGGTAAAATGTTAGCTGGACAAGATGGAAATGGTGCAAAAGCCCTTGAATATCTTGAAGGCTCTGTAAATCCTAAAGCTCTTAATGATGCTGAGCATGCAGGTACGGTTAGATTAGTTGCAGACCTTAGTATGCAAGAAAAAGAGTATGCTAAAGCAATTAAGTACTACCAAGAGTGGATGACATTCACTTGTAAGGAAGATGCAGATGTTTATACTCGTATGGCGCAAGCTTATTACGAGTTAAAAGAACTTCCTAAAATGGTAGAACCAGCTGACAAGGCAATAGCTTTGTATGAAAAACCTAATAAAAACCCCTATGTTTTAAAGCTACAGTCTTTCTATGAACGTAAAATGTATCCAGAAACTGTAGCCGTTGCTGAAGAGTTAGTTCGCACTTTCCCTGAAAGCAAACAATGGTGGTCTCAATTAGGCTTCTTCTATATGTTGGTTGAAGACTATAAAAAAGCTTTGTCTACTTTTGAAATTGCATACAATCAAGGTTATTTAACCAAAAAGTCTGAAATTAAAGCTCTGTCACAGTTATATGCGACAAATGAAATTCCATATAAAGCTGCGGTAATATTGGAAAAACACATGAAGTCGGGTTTGATTGAAAAGGATGAGCAAACGCTATCTAGTTTAGCGAACTCATATCATCAAGCTAGAGAATATAAAACTGCGGCGAGTTATTACGCTCAGGCAGCGCAAATTAAAGAAGATGCAGACTACTATCGTAAGCAAGGTATTCTATTGCTAGCGGCAGAAGACTACAAAGGCTCTATTAATGCTTTACAAAAAGCGTTAGATAAGGGAGCTGAGCAAACTGGTCGTATTCATATTGCGATGATGGAAGCAAATATCTATACAGGTAATTTCCGTCAAGCAATGGTACATGTTCGTGAAGCGAAGAAAGATAAAAACGTTGAACGTACAGCTAGAGCTTGGGAACCTTATATCAAAGAGAAAGCTAAAAACCGTGGTATAAAGGTTTAGTTTTATTCTTTAATTAAAGATTCGCATATTCAAAAGGCTTCTGTTTAAGAAGCCTTTTTTAATGTATTTGATAAATTTTTAGTGAGTTTTATAAGCTAAATTTATGTAAGGTCGTGTATGTGAATTTACTTTTCTGACGGAAATAAGCGACTTAGATGCTCACGCATTGACTGTTCAATATGTTTCTTACCTGTCAGCGTGTATTTTTCTCGTAATACCGAATAATTCAACTTTTGAATTATTACGTCGTGTACAAAATCTAACGATATTGTTAATGCAGAACTCTTTGTAATTTCCGACTCATTTAAGGTTATTAAACACCTAAAAATTGCAAGCTCTACCGTGTGTAACGGTCTACGGGCAGCGATAAACTCATACATCAACCTTTCCCAGTATTGATTCATATCTGTTGTACTATTCGATGTTGGCCGCGTTTTTTCTTTTATTTTACTGAGTAGAAACTCAAACGTATCGATAGGTAGTTCAGAGAGCCTGTAGGTTTTATGAAAATCAATCTGTTGCTGACATATTGTAACGAGTTGGCTTACAACTTTTTCAGATTGAGAGGACATGGAACGCAACATTATCGCACTATATTCTCCACTAGAGGCGTCTCTTTTGATACCTAGCTTTACCAGCCTAAAATCATTACTAAACCAAAACCGAGCAAGCTCATTGGTTAGTCCAAAAGAACTACCTATAAAATCGACATGCAGATTTGTTGCTGCAGAGTACAAATAATTAATTAATTGACTACCGAACCCTTGCTGTCGGTACTCCCCACTAACGGCTATCCTCACAATACGCATGTAGCACATGAGAGCGTAATTCGGTTCATAGTGGTCAAACGCTAAACGTTGAGGAATTAAATGCCCAGGTATACGTCTTGTACCTTGGGATATTTCATTGACTAAAGGTTGAAGTACTTCACCGCCTTCCATATTGGTAAGTGCCACCGCGACAAGCACATTTTGTGCGTTGCTTACTATGTGTATATGTTGCCCAGCATCTAACATTCTGACCAAGTCATCCGGTGACGTTTGATAATGTGCGTCAACCATTAGTTCAAACACACTTTGTAGTAATTCAGGTTCTCTAATCAAAAGCTCACCGGTATAGGTTTGAAAGGTAAGCTTACTTAAAGATGTTGTGCTTACATCCAATGGTGCACATTTAACATTGTTTAATCTACTCGTGGTTCTAAATGCCATTACTTGATGCCAGAACGCTTCCAGAGGGTCATTTTCATACCAACGAATAGGAGAGTGCATTACAAACTCTTGATATTGCTTGAAGTGGTTTTTTAAGAAAGGTTTAAAGCGTAATTCAAACCCTCGGCCACTGCCTTCATAACCATGAATCGTCGTACTTAGTACAACTTTCGAATAACACTGAACCAATTTTTCTAATATTTCTGTTGGAAGAGAGGCAGCTTCGTCAATAAAGAGCCAATCTGCTTTAGGTAACGACTTAATTATTCGGTCAAACGGTAAGTAGGTTAATTGTTCGGAAACTGATTGGATTTCAAGATCATCTAGATTGGCTCGCTGAAAAACCTGCTTCGCCTGAGCGAATATTTGATTGGTCATCGACTTGTGTGCGGATGTGACTATAATTCTTGCGTGCGACTGCAATATAATTTGAGAAGCCGCTATACCCAAAGCAGAAGACTTTCCTCGACCTCGATCTGCCAATACAACAACTTGGCTATTTTCGGTGGATTGAGGCCGTGTTAAATATTCTACTAACTGAAATTGTTCAGGCGTTTTACAGTTGTCGTCCTTGAAACTTTGATTTTTACTTTCAACATGCGGTGCAAAGGTAAACGTTGACGTATCAGCTTGCCAGATAGATACGCCCTGCAAAGATTTAATATGTTGTACAAGCCACGTTGTAAAAGAAGACGGAACTTGATTAACGTGTTGTTCGTTCAATATGTCTTGTTGGGTGTGCGCTAAGTAAGGCCAATCTTTAAGTGTTGGGCACAGTAAGATCATCAGTCCACCTTTGCTCACACAGCCACTTAACGCCAGTAGCGCGTTTCCCCGAAGCTCATCAAATCCATCATAAATAACCCAATCAAATTCTTGACCGAGTACACTTTTATATTGATTGATGGCAATGTCTTTATCCGTCTCTGAATTACTTACCCATAGTTTTGAACTAGGAGGTTGAATAGTCAGTAATTCTCGAATCGCTGAATTAACCCAATTATTTGTGCCTGAAATCACCAGCAA
The DNA here is from genome assembly GCF_000314975.1 of Aliiglaciecola lipolytica E3. GTDB lineage: Bacteria > Pseudomonadota > Gammaproteobacteria > Enterobacterales > Alteromonadaceae > Aliiglaciecola > Aliiglaciecola lipolytica. The sequence continues at coordinate 8,013 of NZ_BAEN01000032.1, read as the reverse complement.
TTGCCGGTGATGACTGCTTTTTTCTCGCTGTAATAGCCAGGCTTTTACTTCGTTTGTCATATGCCTATTCAGTTCAATTCTTGATATAGTTCTCCCCTCTAGTGTATTGAATAAATTTAAGGAATACGAATGCGCTTTTTATCTCGAAGGTTAGTCATGCCTGGCGACTTAAACTATGCCGATGCATTATTTGGTGGGCGGGCTTTGGAATGGATTGATGAAGAAGCAGCAATTTACGCTATATGCCAATTGGAAACCAATGTGTTGGTTACAAAACATATCGGGGAAATTACCTTTGAGTCGCCAGCGTTAAAAGGAGATGTTGTCGAATTTGGACTTGCCACTAAAAAAGTAGGAAGAACGTCAATAACTGTCACTTGCATGGTCAGAAACAAAGCTACTAAGAAAACCATTTGTGTTGCTGATGACATAGTCTTTGTTAGCTTAGATCCAGAAACTCGAGAACCTGTTCCCCATGGGAAAACGTTAGAAGAATTAGAAAACCAAACACGACAAGAGCTTAGAACGTTGAATTTAGGTAATTAAATAAAGAATAGGGTGATAAAAAGCCGCTAATGTTAGCGGCTTTTCGATTATGTTTAGAAACTAGCGCTAACGATTTGTTTGACATCTTTTGGCGTAATATTCTGTCGTTCGCCTAATTTAGTCATACCAGCTTGTTCGAGTCGAGACGCTATTTTGTCTGCAACATCAGCTTCTATATTATGTTCTGAAAGTTTGGTTTTTATACCCATATCACGGAAGAACTGCTCAGTTTTTTCGATTGCTAAATCCATAGCACCTTCTTCATCGTAACGACTTAAACCCCATACCCGTTCAGCATATTGCAACAGCTTTTCGCGTTTATGTTCTTTTTGATATTGCATCACTCGTGGCAAAATGATCCCAAGTGTGACGGCATGGTCTAGGTTGTGTAATGCGGTTAATTCGTGCCCAATCATATGGGTGGACCAATCCTGTGGCACTCCAACACCAATTAAACCGCTCAAGGCTTGCGTTGCATTCCACATTAAGTTGGCACGCAAATCATAATCTTTAGATTCCAGAACAAGCGGACCAATCTCAATCAAATTGTTTAAAATCGCTTCAGCAAATCGATCTTGTACACTGGCATTTACTGGGTAGGTTAAATATTGCTCCATTACGTGTACGAAAGCGTCAACGATACCATTCGTCAGTTGTCTAGTGGGCAAAGAGTAAGTAGCTTGCGGATCGAGAATAGCAAACTGCGGTCTAACGTGATCAGACATAAAAGGTAATTTTAAGTTATATTCTCTGCGAGTAACGACTGAACTGGTGTTTGTCTCTGTTCCTGTGGCTGGAAGTGTTAGAATACAGCCAAGAGGTTTTGCGCTTTTAACTTTTGCGCCTTTTGCCAAAATATCCCATGCATCGCCCTCGAAATCTGTTGCGGCAGCTACAAACTTTGCGCCGTCAATGACTGAGCCACCACCTACAGCAAGGATATAATCGACGTTTTCATTTTTTACCATCGAAACAGCACGCATTAATGTTTCGTATTCAGGGTTTGCTTCGACGCCTGAAAACTCGCACCAACTATGACCTTCAAGCTGCTCTACAACTTGTTGATAAATACCGTTTTGCTTAATACTGCCCCCGCCATATATCAGTAGGATTTTAGCATTAGGTAAAACAGTAGACAGCTTTCCGATGCTGTCCTTACCAAATATGACTTTGGTTGGGTTGTGGTAAATAAAGTTCTGCATGTTTAAATCCAAATTTTTTAATTAAGCTCAGGTAAGATTATTAATATCTATATTGAGCCACAAACTGATAAATTCAAGCGCAGTATATTAATCCACAATCATTAATTGAGCTTATATAAATTATAGTGCAAACGGTTGTCGTTTCTGAGGTTATATAACATATCACGTTAAAAGCGAGATATTCATGGCGCTTCTGTTACAGCCTTGTTATTATCGCGCCGTTCAAGTTAGCGACTATCGTAAAGCGATAACTAACTTGTTTAACCAAGGGGTGCTCTAGCTGAGATCCATACTATTGGAAACCCTTACTACCTGATCCGGATAATACCGGCGTAGGAATGGTCATCAAGAACTTCTTAAAGCTCTCCATTTACTGCCGAAATACCGGATCTTTTCATTGATTAGAAGAGATCCAGATGAAATTTAAATTAACATTGTTATACGCAAGTTTATTTTGCACTCCTGCCGCTTTTGCACAATCCACGGAAAACGTTGAAGTTGTCACTGTAACTTCCGACTTTCGAGAAAATGATATTCAGAACGTAACAGCAAGTGTCACGGTTGTCTCTGCTGATGTCATTGAACAGCGTCAAGCTTTCCATTTAGAGGACATTTTGGGAGTAGGGGCAAATATCAATTTTAGTAGTGGTGCCTCGCGAGGGCGATTTATTCAGATTCGTGGTATTGGCGAGCGTAGTCAATATTCTGAACCTAATAATCCTTCTGTTGGTCTGCTGGTTGATGATTTTGATTTTTCAGGCATCGCTGGACTAGGGACCCTATTCGACGTTGAGCAAGTTGAAATATTGCGTGGTCCTCAGGCTACTGAGTTTGGAGCCGCTGGGATGGCGGGTACAATTAAAATAAAAACTGCTGAAGCCGATGAACAACAGCAAACTAAATTTTTAGCCACAGTCGCCCAACAAAACACGTGGAATATAGGTGCCGCTTATGGCAATAAAATTACCGATAAGCTTTTTTATCGAGTAGCTATTAACCAGTTTAAAAGTGATGGCTTTGTCTATAACCAATTTTTAGATGTAGAAGATACGGACAATTTAGATGAGTTAACTGCACGCCTAAAACTGAAATATCGCCCTTCAGATAACACCACTATCGACTTTAACTACCAGTATTTTGACATTGATAATGGTTATGACGCATTTTCACTGGATAACGATGGCATCTCACGTGCTGATGAACCTGGTGTTGACACCCAAGAAACACATGCCTTTGGTATTAAAGCATCGTTTGAATTAGAGCAACTATCAATAATAGGCTCACTGAATCACTCAACTTCTGATTCAGTATATGGCTATGACGAAGATTGGACGTTTGTCGGTTTTCATCCTTGGGAATATAGTTCAACCGACTATTACTTCCGTGAACGTGATTTAACTAGCATTGATTTGCGTATGCTGTCGAATCAAAATGGCCTGATTTTTGGTGATACAACCCAATGGTTAGTCGGTTTTTTTGCACGTGATATTGATGAAAATATGCGCCGTAATTACACTTATGCGGATCAGGACTTTACTAGTCAATATGCACCTCAAAATATTGGTGTGTATGCTCAGACGGATACTCAACTAACAGACAATTTAAGTTTGAGTCTAGGTTTACGAGCCGATCGTTTTAAAATGGATTATATCAACAATGAAGGTTATACCGAAGACCAAACCGATTCGATGCTTGGTGGAAAAGCGGTGCTTAAATATTCCATCAATAATGCATCAGTCTACACCAGTATTTCCAGAGGTTATAAAGCTGGCGGATTCAACCCTGACCAACGGGTGAATGCAGAGAGCCGATTATTTGATCCAGAATACAACTGGAATTATGAAATTGGCGTAAAAGGTCAAGCGTTAGAAAATCAATTATTTGTGCGTGTTGCGTTGTTCTATATGGATCGTGAAGACACACAAATCAGTGATTATGATGTGCAAATTAGAGAAGATGGTGTCCCTAGCTTTATCGATATTATTGGTAATGCTGATGTTGGCACAAACCAAGGTTTAGAAGTTGAGTTAGATTGGCAAGCTTCAGATAGACTAAATTTCACCCTTAATTATGGATATTTAGATGCATACTTTGAAAGTTACGTTCAAGCTAATGGCGATTTCATAGACAAGCAGTGGCAAGCTCAAGCGCCTAAACATTCGTTTAATGTAGCTGCCGTCGGGTATCTATCTGATAGCGTCAGCTTACGTTTAGAAGCTGACGGTAAAGATGAGTATCGCTTCTCTGATGGGCATGACGTAACGTCACCTTTTACCGTATTAATGAATGCACAATTGCGATTTGATTGGCAAGATTGGACTTTTTCTTTATGGGGAAAAAACATCCTAGATCGGGAGCATTATGTCAGAGGTTTCGGTGGATTTAGCAATGATCCAAGAGACGAGTACGCTACTCCTGAACCTTATTTACAATTGGGTGATGGACGACAATTTGGTTTGACCGCAAGTTTACATTATTAAGATATCGAGTATTTATTATGAAGTCAGTCGTTGAAATTTCGTTATATCCACTTAATCAACAATATATTGCGCCTATTCAGGGGTTTATTGATAGATTAAATAGTTATCCGCAACTCACTATCTCAACGAGTGAGACTAGCACCATCGTACGCGGAGATATGACCGAAGTAATGGAAATATTAAACACTGAAATGCAAAAGACTTACGAACAAGTCGGTCAGGCAATTTTTGTTTGTAAATTCCTAAATGGTGATGCAATGGGTGAGTCTAAGTAATGGACAACCTATTTGCTGAGCTGTTTGAACAAGCACTTCAATCAAGTTGGTTGGAAGTGGTAGCAGTGTTATTTTCACTACTATATCCTTGGTTAGCAGCCCGGCAAAATATCTTGTGTTGGCCAGCAGCGCTGGTCAGCACAGGGCTTTATACCGTCATTTTTTGGGAAGTAAGCTTACCTTTTAATAGTTTCCTTAATTTTTACTATTTAATGATGGCAGTCTATGGCTGGATTAAATGGCATAAAGGCAGCGACGATAAAGAGCTAGAAGTGACAGTTGTACCATTAATTTTCCATGTGTTTGCCATATCTGCTTTAATCATTTCTGGAATTGCGTTGCCACATTTGGTCACTTTGTCATGGCAGGGTAGCGATTTATATTTGGATGCGTTAGTCACCGTATTTAGTGTCTATACCACCTATTTAATGGCAAACAAAGTTTTGGAAAATTGGTTATTTTGGATCGTGATAAATTCATTTGCAGCCTATCTTTACTTTAGTAATGGGTTGTTTCTTACTGGTGTGATGTTCCTCTGGTATTTTGGTTTAGCAATTTATGGGTATCTTAAATGGTATAAGGATTATACAAATTCCCAGTCTAAAATAGCTTAAACAGGTAATATACCCAGACTATGCTAAATTAATTTAGGTAAAGGAGTCAGGATGAAACAAACTCGGATCATCGACGAACTACTCGCCAGTGAGTTATTTGGACAGCAATTAGATCTCGAGCCCGTCAAAGGTGGAGCCGTAAATAAGAGCTATCGCTTAACTACGCAATCTCAGCACTATTTTTTAAAGACATTTGAGCTAAACCATATAACACCTACAGATCGGCAAGCCCTTTTTTTTCAGCAACAACAACTTTTTGACTTAGGGATCTCACCAAAGCCTATCTATTTGTCTCATGCGCATGATTTTCAAGTTGAATCATGGGTAGAACATGTTTCTTTACGCAATGCGACAAAGTCCAATAGTGAAAAAATTCAATTGTTAGCTAAGGTTTTGAGCGATATTCATAATTTACCTACGCTCGCTTCTTCTATCGATCTCCCTAAAGACTGGCTGTTATACCTCAACGCTGCGAATGTGTCTGAGCAAGAATATTGGCAAAATCGTATTGAAAAATGCAAACCGGATTGGATTGACACTCATAAAGTGGATCAGGTCTTGTGTCACAATGATCTAGCCCTGGAACATGTCGCGTTAACTAACCCAGTAGTTGTATTCGACTGGGAGTACGCGTCTTTAGGTAATCGATATTTTGACTTAGCTTCTTGTGCTTTAATTAATAAGATGGATTATCATGACATTTCTATGTTGCAACATTATTATGCTGAATTTAGTAATTTGAGTGAGCACGAAGTGTTTGAACATTGCCAGACACAGTTTCCTATTGTTCAGCTTACTTATGATCTTTGGCAAGCTGCGGCTGCCACTGTAACACACGATTCAGTGAGTAGTTAATTTGTGGTGTCAGCAAAAGTGTTAATTTCAGGTGCAAATTACTTTACCTTTTTTTGTCCATGAGTATAATGCTGCTTCTTCTGCAGGGGTGTAGTTCCAATTGGTAGAACAGCGGTCTCCAAAACCGATGGTTGGGGGTTCGAATCCCTCCACCCCTGCCAAATTTTCTGATAGTCTATATCAATGACCGAAACTACCAGCAAAACATTAAGCAAATACCAAAAAGCCATGCTTACCCATATGGGGATAATTCCTTGGCAATTAAAAAGCGAAAGTTGCAGTGAGTACATTGATGACACGCAGCAACGACCAGAGCAGACCGGTATTTGTGATGCGCCCTCTCAACCACCCACTCAAGAACAAAAACAAGCGGGTTTGGATAGACTCAAACAAAATATAACCGCGAAACCTAAATCGTTAAATGGTGGTGTGCTTTTATCTATGTCAGAAAAAACCGCAGGCAATCAGCTGATTCAGGATTTGTTGTTGTTTTTAGATATTGCTTCAACTGATGTTATTGTAGAAGAAAATAGTAAACCTAAAGAATACTGTGACTATCTACTCGCTTGGCAGATCGGAGAGCAAATTGCACTCAATGATCGGTTATTAACGACCCTTTCTCCAGAAAATATGAACTCCTCTCAAGCAAAGCGGAAATTGTGGCAAGCTATTCAACATATTCGTTAAGTTGTAAATGATGAGTTTATTTCAACCGGTTAGTAAAACTAACTATTTAGCGGCATTTCAGATTCAACAATCTTGTCATTTAGTACCTTGGTCTGAATCGGTTTTTATGGATAGTTTGAGCAATCCTTATTTTGCATTTCAACTTGCAGTCGATGAACTGGTTGTGGGCTATTATGTCGGTCTCAATGTTGTGGGGGAGGCTACCTTGATGGATCTAGGTGTAAGCGAAAAACAAAGAGGGCAGGGGTTAGGTCAACAACTATTAAGTCATTTTATCGAACAGTGTAAACAGCAAAATTGTGAGGAAATTTGGCTTGAAGTGAGAGAGTCGAACAAAAGCGCGGTAAGGCTATATCAAAAAAATGGATTTAATTCTGTTGAAGTTAGAAAAGACTATTACCCAACTAAATCAGGCCGTGAAAACGGCCTGATAATGAAAGCATGTTTAGTTTGATAAAATTGATGATAATTATCGAACCGCAGCGCTCTCTAAATTCATTTGTTGGCTTGCATCTGAACGATCCATTGCCATTTGCACAATTGCCGAAGAGTTAAATTGACACCCTGTGCACATTGCGATGAATTGATTCATGCTCGGGCTACCAATATTCTTTTCCCAATTTTCATATGTTTTTCTGGTTTTTACATCGGCTAATTTAGCCATTTGCACAGTTGTTAAACCTGCTTCTAAACGCATTTTACGTAAATCACTACCTGTTATATACATAAGGTTCCTACTCCAATTATTATTATATATCTAGCAGGTTTCAATAGAATTGGCGTTTATATCATTGTTACCTGCCTAAATTTCAATCATAGTGTAATTTAAGTTTTGTGGATTGAATTCCACATGGTGTAAAAAATCATCCTAAATTTATAACTGCTTGTTTTATAAAGGTAAATATTTTACCGAGCATAGGGGAATGACTTTCAGGAGAAGAAAGTGTTGTGGAAAAGGGCCTAAATAGGCTATTCGACTTTTATTTACGCAGCCATTTATTCAGAAAACCTTGCGGTTAACTGAGAATATTTTCAATAGGTTGCTAAACGAATATCACAAATTCGTATAGGCCAAAAAAACTTTGCGCCTTAGCAGAAAGTTTTGAAACTGAGTATGGTCTACATTTTCAGAAAGACATTAGCTTATTCCGAAAAAATCCAAAACAGCAGCGTACCAAACGATTGCTTGATCTGTTACAACAACAGGGGGCTTTTGCTTAGAACCGGCGTATACGTGTGTTGCAGTGACTGATGTGGTTAACACTAAAGTGAGTATTGTAGCTTTGATTAAGTTTTTAGTTTTCATTTTTATTCCTCCAATCGTTAAGGTTGATTAATATTTATTAATTAAAGG
>NZ_BAEN01000033.1 GCF_000314975.1 Aliiglaciecola lipolytica E3 | reverse complement strand
GTGGATTGTTGGGTGATTTGATATCCTCGCGGGGCTGAAGCCCCACCTACAGGTAGCATGGTATTTATTCCATGGAGTTGTAGCAAGGGATTCATCCCGTGGCGTGTTGGGTGATTTGATATTCTCGCGGGGCTAAAGCCCCACCTACATGTAGCATGGAATTTATTCCATGGAGTTGTAGCACGGGATTCATCCCGTGAAATAAATCGACAATAAAACGTATTTTGTAGGCTGGGATTTATCCCAGTGAAACGACTAAATTTAAAGAGTAATCTAAGATGAAAAAAGTGTTTGTTGCAGGCCACAGAGGCATGGTTGGTTCTGCCATCGTCCGTCAACTAACAAAACAAGGTGACGTGGAAATAATCACTAAAACACGCAGTGAACTCAATCTTACCAGTCAAGCTGAGGTGAGTGAATTTTTTGAAAAAGAGAACATTGAACAGGTCTATTTAGCTGCCGCCAAAGTAGGTGGGATCATCGCGAATAACACTTATCCTGCGGAATTCATTTACGAAAACCTGATGATTCAATGCAACATTATCAACAGTGCTCATGTGGCTGGTGTTCAAGATTTACTATTTTTAGGCTCATCATGTATTTATCCTAAGTTGGCAGAGCAGCCAATGTCTGAAGATGCATTGTTAACCGGAACGTTAGAACCCACCAATGAACCATATGCGATTGCTAAAATAGCCGGTATCAAATTATGTGAGTCGTACAATCGTCAATACGGCCGCAACTATCGCTCTGTAATGCCTACCAATTTGTACGGCGAGAACGACAATTTCCATCCTGAAAATTCGCATGTTATTCCGGCATTGATTCGTCGTTTTCATGAAGCTAAGCTCGAAGGTAAACCTGAAGTTGTAGCTTGGGGAAGTGGTAAACCCATGCGCGAGTTTTTGCATGTGGATGATATGGCCGCGGCGTCTATTTATGTTATGCAGTTAGACAATGAGACCTACGAAGCAAATACCCAACCTATGCTTAGCCATATTAACGTTGGTACAGGTGTTGATTGCACGATTCGTGAATTGGCTGAAACGGTCGCTAAAGTAGTGGGCTACGAAGGTAAAATCAGCTTTGATACGTCAAAGCCCGATGGCGCACCGCGTAAACTAATGAATGTGGATCGCCTAAAAGACTTAGGTTGGCAATACAGCATTTCACTGGAGCAGGGACTAGCGACTACATATGAGTGGTTCTTAGCCAACCAAGATAGCTTTAGAAAATAACATGTTTTTAGATAAAGAAACCTTTAGCACGGTAATCGCCAGCACCCCGCTGGTGTCAATCGATTTGGTTATCACAAATGATAAAGATGAAGCGCTGCTTGGCCAGCGCTTAAATCGCCCAGCCAAAGGTTATTGGTTTGTGCCGGGTGGGCGTATTTTGAAAGATGAGCCGTTGGCAAACGCATTTAAACGTCTCACCCAAGAAGAGCTTGGTGAAGAGTTTAAAATAGAGCAGGCTAGCCTGCTTGGCCCGTATGATCATTTTTATCAAGACAATGTGTTTGGTGATGAATTTACCACTCATTATGTGGCAATAGCCTACAAATTAAAACTAACCAGTCCCCTAGAAAATTTGCCGTTAGATAAACAGCACGGCAGTTACCAATGGATGCCCATTTCCGAGTTGTTAGAAAGCAATCAAGTCCATAAACACACCAAATGGTATTTCATGTAGCATGGCCTTCAGGCCATGTTGGTATTTCATAATCCCCCCAATGTAGCATGGAATTTATTCCATGAGTTGTCGCACGGGATTTATCCCGTGGATTGTTGGGTATTTTGACATTCTCGCGGGGCTAAAGCCCCACCTACAGGTAGCATGGAATTTATTCCAT
>NZ_BAEN01000034.1 GCF_000314975.1 Aliiglaciecola lipolytica E3 | reverse complement strand
GGTGTTCAAAGGATGAATCGGTTTATCGTACTACTTTTACTCTTTGCAATTGTATCGTGTGCTAAATTTGAAACAGCTCCAACTCGAATTTTCGATATTTCTAGTGGAGTAGTAGATTTATCCATTGAGTTAGGAGGCAACTGGGACAAGGTATGCTTCATTACTCCTTATACCGATAACGAGGGTGCAAAAGAGGTGTTGGGTTTCGATTTTAATGTTGAAGATAAAAGTAGTATCTCTATTTTGGACGGTATCACTCTAGTTATCGCTACAAAGGGTAGTCAGGTCATTGAGTATTTTGAAACTCCAAGAAGCAACATTGATTTTTCCTCTTTAAATTCTGGATGTTTTTCCAAGTTCAATGCTAAGTTCAAAGTAGTAAAAGACAATAACGGATGGCCTAATGTACAGAACACCTAACAAGTGAATAATGTCGTTCGTAAACTCACTGGGAATTTTACTCGCTGGCCTCCGGCCAATGCGCTCCTAAAATCCCCATATTCAAAGCGTTAT
>NZ_BAEN01000035.1 GCF_000314975.1 Aliiglaciecola lipolytica E3 | reverse complement strand
TGACCTATTGAAACGCTGCTAACTAGATTGAAATAACCCCCTAGCCAACCGCGGCGCAGATAATAAGGGTTCACTATTGGTGAGTCAACCAGTTTTTTCGTATATCCGAAGCTTATGTATCTATTTGATTTAATTTTGTGCAAATACAGCATTTTTAGCGCGAAAAAAGATGAAATTACTTTTCGTAAAGCGGCTTTGTAAAAAAACCAAAATGAAATATCTATTTCTTTTTCGGCAGTGACAAATCCAGAATACCGTTAACGTCAACCTGATTAACAGACGTATTAATCTCAACTGGCTGGCTAGTTTTTTTTCTAAATAAATCTTTTAGTTTGTCAATTAAACTTGGGGTTTTATCTTTTATTTGAGAAACATCAGATTCTTTAAACTTTTTCGTGGGTTTCAAATACATCCAAAGGGCCAAACTGCCAATCACTAAGATGGCTAAATTAATGCCGATAATTAATCCCCAAAATAAAGTTGAAGACATGGATTCCTTTTCTGGAGGATTAGGGAGGTCCGTACTTAGCGATTCTTCACGCTCAGAATTTAATTGTGTCAGTTGATCATCAACTTCACCTTGTTGCTGAACGAGCGCTACTTCAGGCTCTTCTACCAAATACGTATATTCAGGAACGTCTAAAATAAAATCACGACCGCTTTTTGTATTACCATATGCAGTTAATTTTATTCGGTAAACACCCGATTCATAATTAACTATCAAGTATTCTCTCGCGTCAGCAGTTTGCTCTGTGAGTGAGAAGTTTTGCACATCCCCATTTGGAAAACGCACTTTGCCATCGATTAACAGCGTTTTCATATCTACGTATTCGCGTTGGGCATCAATAATTAATTTGTGATAACCGTCCCCTCCTCCATCTTCGATCATGCTTATCTTAATCGGATTAGGGTACAGCATTAACGGTGGATCAACCTGCTCTCTGGTTAACATAGGCGTATTCACAACAAAAACCGGACGCCATTCACCGTTTGCCACAGACAAATTGAATTGACCTGTAAAGATACCATCCAAAGGGGTTTCATCCATACCCCGACCGTTATCTTCAAAAGTCGCGATGGTTGCTACTTCTGCGCCGAAGTTGTTGTAGTTGGGGTTATTTGTACTGACAAATTTAATTTCTAATGAAACTACATCCCTAAACTCTGCATTGTTTATCGGTGCTCCGCCATTGGTCAGCTTTGCACTTTGCTTGAGTATTTCTCCGGAAAATAAAACCTCAGGTAACGGACTGGCATGCAGTTCAATATCACTGATTACCATCACTCTGCTATCAGGTAATATTTGGCCTACTGCTTGCCAAGGCCCAGGAGTGGGATTTTTTATATTGATAAGATCATAGGTACTTGCGTCATACCAAAAAATATTTTCGCCATCTGCATCAGCTTCAAAAATTTTCGAACCATCCGGTTTCACCAACACCACAGGCGCACTTCCGAACTCACGAAAAAACACCATGGTAATCTCGTCAACTTTGTAGTCTATTCGAAAGCGGTTTTGTAATAATTTAATGCTGTTGTGATACTCATCACCTAATGTTTGAATAGGCTGTTTAGCGTCTTCCAAGGGCGCTTGAGCATAAACAGGGTTTACACTAAGCGAAAACAGCAAAACAAGTGCCGTTAAAATGGTGTTGAAGTTAATGTGGCTGGCGCCAGATGCAAGAACCACTACTGTCCTCTATTAGCTTTAATCGTGCATTATGTTGTTCTAATTCATCGGCAGATGCTTGTATAATCTTGAATGCTTTTCGGTTTGAATCTAAACGTTGTATAGAAGTAGACTGGTCTTCATTATTTTCACTGGCTTTCTTACCGCTCAAATTAAGATCGGTTTGCCCCCCAGTCATTAACAAATAAACATCTGCTAAGATTTCTGAATCCAGTAATGCGCCATGCAGCTCACGATGTGAGTTGTCGATTCCATACCTTTTACACAAAGCATCAAGGTTGTTTTTCTGCCCTGGATGGAGCTCTCTGGCCAAGGTCAGCGTATCTAGTACAGTGCAAATCTCGTGGGTTTTTACCGGGTTGATACTATTTACTAATTGAAATTCATGATCCATAAACCCTACGTCGAATGGTGCATTATGGATAACTAATTGAGCCCCTTTAATAAAATTAATAAAGCCTTCTTGCACTTCTCTAAATTTAGGTTTGTCCGCCAAATACTCATTGGTAATCCCATGCACTTCAATCGCTTCCGCTTCTACTATACGTTCCGGGTTGATGTACACATGAAAGTGATTACCGGTTAGCTTTCTGTTGATTAACTCAACACAACCAATCTCAATTATTCTGTGCCCCTGTTTGGGATCAATTCCGGTAGTTTCCGTATCTAGAACGATTTGACGCATTTAATTTAACTCAACTCAAGTGCAATTAGTATTTGCAATCATTATACTTGCCTACAACATTAAATCACGAATATTTCCATGAAGCATATTACAATTTTTACAGACGGTTCTTGCCTAGGTAATCCGGGGCCCGGTGGCTATGGCGCAGTATTAAAATTTAACCAACATAATAAAGAAATTAGTCAAGGGTTTAAGCACACAACTAACAATAGAATGGAATTGTTGGCCGCAATCGAGGCTTTGAATACCTTAACTGAAGCCTGTCAGGTGACGTTAACAACTGACAGCCAATATGTAAAAAACGGAATTAATCAGTGGATTAAAAACTGGAAGAAAAACGGCTGGCGCACTTCTGATAAAAAAGCCGTGAAAAATGCCGATCTATGGAAACGATTAGATGCATTAGCTGAAAAACACAAAATTGACTGGCAATGGGTTAAAGGTCATTCAGGCCACCCTGAAAATGAACGTTGCGACGAATTAGCCAGAACTGCGGCCGAATCGAAAAATCTACTCGAAGACAGCGGCTTTGTATAACCTATTCCGTAGTTGGTAGTGTTCTTTGAGCTACCAACTACAGATCAATTTACCAATAGTGTCATTTTCTTCCATTCTGGCGTGGGCTTTAGCAACGTCATGCACAGGGTAAACCGTATCAATTACTGCAGTAAGATTTTTTGATTTGAACTCACCTAAAAAACGCGTGGTAAAATTGCTTATAAGTTGGCTTTTATATTCGTCACTTCGGTTTCGCAATGTGGAACCTTGAATTTTTGCCCGCTTTCCTAACAATAATCCCATGTCTAAATTATCACCGTAGCGACCATTTAACATGGCAAGTTGAATTATACATCCATCAATATTAAGCAGTTTAAGACTTCGATTAGTATATTCAGAGCCAATAAAATCGAGCACGACATCAGCTTGAAAACCTTTCGAGGTCAAAAAGTCGGCAAAATCCTGTTGTTGATAATTAACCAGATATTTAGCGCCGCGTTCAGCACACACCTGCAATTTTTGCTGCGAAGATGCTGTAACCGCAATAGTTGCTCCAATCAGATTTGCCAATTGAATAGCTGCAAGTCCAACACCACTTGCTCCCGCATGAATTAACGCCCCCTGCCCTTGCTTAAGTTGCCCTATTTCACACAAACTTTGATACGCAGTTAAAAATACTTCAGCAATGCCAGCCGCTTCAATGCAACTTATATTAGATGGGGTTTTAATAACGTGATGGCTTAGAATTTTCGCGTATTGTGCATATCCACCTCCAGCGACTAACCCAAACACCCTATCACCTTTGTTGATTGATGAAACATTTTCACCAACATCCTCTACAACGCCTGCAATTTCTAACCCTAAAATCTCGCTTTCACCTTTTGGCGGTGGATAACGTCCTTGGCGTTGCAAAGTGTCCGCACGGTTAATACCAAAAGCATTCACTTTTACTAACACTTCATTGGCCGTAATTGAAGGAATTTTCGTTTTACTTAGATTGAGTGATTGAGCAGATTCACCTTTAACAAAATCTACAAATGTCATCGATTGTTGATAGTCCAAATGAAACTCCTAAGCATTTTTGTATTTGAAAAGAAACGCGAGGTAAAAATCCAGTTTAGCTATCATATAGTGACTATTGTACAATCTCAAAATTACTCCCATTTTGGAAAATTCATGAGCGCTTCCGTTATCCTTCACCCAAACCGTGAAAAATCATTATTACGCAAACATCCTTGGATTTTTGCTAGTGCGATAAACGAATGTAAAGGGATTGCGCGCAATGGCGATACCGTTGATATCTTGAGTGATAGCGGAGAATTCTTAGCTAAAGGTGCTTGGTCTGCACAATCTCAAATACAAGTTAGAGTGTGGTCTTTTGAGCAAACTGAAGTTATCGATAATGGCTTCTTTTTACGTAAAATCGATCAAGCAATTGCCCTGCGTCAGCCGATAATTGCCAAACACGGATTGACTGGATTTAGACTTGTTGCCGCAGAGTCCGACGGCTTGCCAGGCATTACTATTGATAAATATGCAAACGTCATCGTTTGCCAATTGCTCTCAGCCGGTGCTGAAAAACATCGCAAAAAAATTGTATGGGCATTAATTAAACGATTTCCTGAGTGCAGTATTTTAGAACGTAGTGATGTTGCAGTTAGAGCGAAAGAAGGGCTGCCAGAAATCGTCCAAACCTTGCATGGAGAGGTTCCCGACGAAGTCGTTATAGAGGAAAACGACGTAAAGATTATTGTCGACTTAAAGCAGGGACACAAAACTGGATTTTATTTAGATCAACGAGATAATCGAGCGGTTGCAGCGAGCTATGCAAAAGGGAATAGTGTTTTAAATTGTTTTAGTTATACCGGTACATTTGCCTGTTATGCACTAAAAGCTGGCGCAGCTAGAGTGGTTAATATGGATGTGTCAGAAAACGCATTGGCAACGGCAAAACGTAATCTTGAAATTAATAATTTAGACGTGGGTAAAGCCGACTTTATAAAGAAAGATGTTTTTGAAGCGCTTAGAGAATACCGAGATAACGGTACAACATTTGACATGATCGTGCTTGATCCACCCAAATTCGTTGATTCAAAGGCATCTCTTAATCGAGCTTGTCGCGGTTATAAAGATATCAATATGCTCGCAATGAAGATTCTAAATCCAGGTGGTACGCTACTGACTTTTAGCTGCTCAGGATTGATGTCGTCTGATTTGTTTCAAAAAGTGGTCGCCGATGCGGCACTGGATGCGAATAAAACCGTGCACTTTCTAGAGAAGTTAGGTCAATCAGCAGATCATCCAGTGGCGAGTAACTACCCCGAAGGATTTTATTTAAAAGGGTTAGTGTGCAAAGTGAGTTAACTTAAAAACAAAGAATCAATAGATACCAAGTTGTTATTCACCACTTGGTATCTATTCTGAGGCTAATTCATTTCGCTAATTTCTACGCCAATAATACAACTGCTGTCCGTACTACTGTCGCATCTAACCACTTTTGCTTTGGCATTTAGAGATGGAATTTGGCTACTCGTTGATTCGATAGCAACATCAACACGCGTTCCAATTTCAACAGACTCTTCTTCTACTTCAAATGACATACCGGTGGCGCTAATATCCTTACAAACAGCAGGTATGGAGCGCGTTGACTCGTCATCATGAACGGTTAATTCACAGGGTGAATTCAACATCATCCGAAAAAAGTTGCGCTTATCATCGTATCCCAACATCTTCTACCTCTTCCTAACAAAAAACACCTATGACTTTTATAGGGTGCATCGCTAATAAAGTCAACGAACATTGTTCAAAATGATAGCAATTGATTATCTATACGCTTAATAGAAATTGGCATTGGGGTACCTAATTGTTGAGCAAAAAAGGAAATACGCAATTCTTCAATCATCCAACGAACTTGGGCAAGCTCAGCCGGTACTGATTTTCCCTCTGGTATTTTATTCAAAGCGGCAACATATTTCGTTTGTACTTTTTCAATATTAATTTGATGCAAACGATCTTTATTGGGATCAATGGGTAACTTTTCTAAACGCCTTGCAATCCCTTTTATATAACGATTCCAATCATCAATTTTAGCAATCCCAAATTGGGCCACAAAACCTGGAAAGACCAACGCATTTAAATGCTGTTTAATATCGCCATGCGCACTAATCATAGTTAATGGAACATTCCCTTTTAACTTTTTCTGAATTTGATGTGCTTGGGTTAAACCCACCTCAACTTTCTTAGCAATTTCTAGTACCACATCATTTATTTCTTTTCTGACGTAATCTCTTGCTTGTTCAAATAACTCGGGCGAACGAATAGTGGTTTTGTGTTCGGCTTCAAAAACGTCGATTAAATGGTCAACCCCTGCCTCGATACAATCATTGATTAATGCTTGTATTTGCCCAAATGGATTAAAATACAAACCTAGCTTAGCTTTATTTGGTAACTTTTCTTTTAAATAACTAAGTGGAGAAGGAATATTTAGCATCAATAATCGTCGAACGCCCAGGCGATGCACACTTTGCGCTTTTTCTGGTGTTTCAAATAATTTTATGGCAACACTTTTTTTATCATCTACCAGCGCTGGATACGCTTTAACTTCATAGCCTTGAGAATTATCGATGTACTCATTTTCAAGAGAATTAAAATCCCATTGTGTCAATCCGGCTTTTTCGATTTCTGGTGTGGCAGCTTTTTGCAAAGTAGAACTAATTTTTTCCTGCAAACCGTACTTTAATACATATAAATCTCTACCCTGCTTAAGTAAATTCCCTTTTCCATCTACCACCTTGAAATTGAACTTCAGATGATCAGGTAAAGATTGCCATTGCCACTCCTGTTCTTCTACTGTGACACCGGTCATTTTTAGCAATTTTTTACTTAAAGCTTCCAGAAATGACAGAGCATTGCCCTTAGTATCTTTAACTGGCATATCTAACATGCAGGCATCTGCAAAATTCGGTGCAGGTACAAAATTACGCCTTAACCGTTTCGGCAGAGACTTTATTAAGGTCACTATCAATTCATGACGAAATCCCGGTATAAGCCAATCAAAACCTGTTTCATCCAGTTGATTCAAAATGGGCAAAGGAATAATCAAGCTCACACCATCATCAACCTGATTGGGTTCAAAACAATAACTAAGTGATAAGTTTAAATTGTTTTGCTGCCAACTATCTGGAAAGTTGAGCTCATTTACTTGTTCAGCTTGGTGTTTTTTAAGCTTTTCAGGATCATACTTTAAACTTTCCTGAACTGTTTTATCTGCCTTGTTCCACCACTTTTTAAAACTACTTTCACTACACACATGAGCAGGTATGATTTGTTCATAAAAAGACACTAACTCTTGTTCATCAACTAACACATCACGACGTCGTGATTTTTCTTCTAGAAGCTGAATATCTTCAATAAGTGATTGGTTATAATGAATAAACTCATAACTTAGTTTAGTGTCTGCGTTAACCAGCGCGTCAGTTATAAAAATTTCACGGCTTATGATTGGGTCAATTTGACTGTAGTTTACCTGTCGATTATTGACGATGCTCAAACCAAAAAGTAACACTTTTTCTAGGGCTTGTACTGCACCACGTTTTTTAGACCAAGTCGGCTCACTGTACTGATATTTGGTTAGGTGTTTGGCTAAGGGTTCAATCCATTCAGGTTCTATTTTTGCTGCAACCCGACCGAATAAACGTGAAGTTTCAACCAACTCAGCGACCATAGTCCACTTAGGTGGTTTTTTAGCAAGGTTGGAACCCGGAAAAATCATAAATTTCGAGCCCCGAGCCCCATCAAACTCACGCTCTTTATCTTTAAAGCCTACATGCGACAATAGACCCGATAATATGGCTTTATGAACATCTTCAAAGCTGGCTTCCTGACTATTCAACCTAAATCCAATTTCAACAATGGATTTTTTAAGTTGACTAACGACGTCTTGCCATTCTCGCATTCTCAAATAGTTAATAAAATGATTGCGACACCATTTACGAAGTTGATTCGCGGTTAACGCTTTTTGTTGCTGCTTAAAGTCTTGCCATAGGTTTAACAAAGCTATGAAATCAGACTGTTTATTCGCATAAATCTCGTGTTGTTGATCTGCTGCAGCACGTTTGTCTTGTGGACGTTCTCTGGGATCTTGAATACTTAAACCAGCAGCAATAATGATTAATTCAGACACACAATTATTGCGACCGCCTTCGACTACCATTCGAGCGTAACGCGGGTCTACTGGTAATTTAGCAATTTGACGTCCTGTCTCGGTTAAGCTGAGTTTACCCTGTTGTTTTTCAACAGCAGTTAATTCTTCCAGTAAACGGAAGCCGTCATTGATAAAGCGATTATCGGGAGGTTGTACAAATGGAAAGTCTTGAATACTGCCTAACTTTAAGGACAACATTTGTAAAATGACAGACGCCAGATTTGTTCTTAAAATTTCCGGATCCGTAAATTCTGGACGACTAAGAAAGTCATCTTCCGAGTACAAGCGAATACAAATCCCTTCTGAGACACGTCCGCAACGACCAGCCCTTTGGTTGGCAGAAGCTTGCGATATTGCTTCTATAGGAAGCCGTTGTACTTTACTTCGATAGCTATAACGAGAAAGCCTAGCAAATCCTGGATCAATAACATATTTAATTCCCGGTACCGTCAACGACGTTTCTGCCACGTTGGTTGCCAATACAATACGCCGACTGCCGTGCGATTGGAAAATACGGTTTTGTTCGGCTACGGATAATCTGGCATAGAGAGGAAGTACTTCCGTCCCCTTAAATTTCTGTTTAATTAACGCATCAGCGGTATCACGAATTTCGCGTTCACCACTTAGAAAAACCAATATATCACCACGTTTTTCACGCTCTAATTCTTTGACCGCGTCGATAATACCTTGTATTTGATCGCTGTCTTCATCACTTTCTTGCAGGGGTTTATAGCGTACCTCTACTGGATAGCTACGGCCACTAACCTGAATAATCGGGGCATTGTTAAAGTGCTTGGAAAACCGTTCCGGATCAATAGTTGCTGAGGTGATGATGAGCTTTAAGTCTGGTCTTTTTGGTAATAATTGCTTTAAATAACCAAGGATAAAATCGATATTGAGGCTGCGTTCGTGGGCTTCATCTATGATCAAAGTGTCATATTGATTTAAGTATCTGTCCGCTTGGATTTCTGCAAGCAGAATGCCGTCTGTCATCAATTTTACGTAGGTATCATCACCTACCTGATCTGAAAACCTGACTTTAAAACCGACTTTTTGCCCTACCGTCGTATCTAGTTCTTCAGCAATACGCCCTGCGACTGTTCTGGCAGCTAAACGCCTTGGTTGAGTGTGCCCAATAAGTCCATCCACACCTCTTCCCAATTGCAAACATATTTTAGGAATTTGGGTCGTTTTACCGGAACCAGTTTCTCCAGCAATAATAACCACCTGATTATTTGCGATAGCGTCTTGTATATCCTGCCGGTGTTCACTGACAGGTAAATCGGGGTAGTTAATTTCAGGAATATTTTGCTGTTTTGTTTGACGCTGCAAAATAGATTGCTCGATCGCTACAGCAATAGATAACCTCTGGGAATCTGAAGCGTCAGCTTTAAGCCGAGTGAGCCGTTTTTGAAGGCGAAACTTATCACTACCAAGGCAATTTTTTAATTGCTTTTGGAGCTCATCACGACTGGGTATTACATTATTCAAGGTGTTAGACAAAATACTCTCTAAAATACGAAGCGTTAAAACGCAACGGATCCTAGAAGAAACGCTAACAAATTTCCAGCAATGTAATAAATTAGGCTATTTTAAGCGCGTTTATAGCCGTCTCGCAGTTGTACATCGATTGCATACAATACATCTGCTCGGCTAATTGTTCCTAAAAAGTAACCGTCATCATCTACCACTGGATACAATTTTGTACCTTCATTTAAAAACCGTTGTGCCACCTCAATAATTGAATCGTACGGCTTCACTGCCATTACATCTGTCTTCATTATATCTTTCACGCGGGCAACTTGCTCTCGATAATAACTAGATGTAATCATGCGTGCGATACAATCTTTTTCTGATAAAAATCCAACGACTTTTTTACGTGGATTTAGAACCGCACCACCAGATTGATTACCGGTTAATAGTCGCTCTACGGCCTCTGCTACCGGCATCTCGTCTGTGAATGTTACGGGTCTCCGATTCATATAATTATTAACTTGTAATGATTCCACCCTTTCTCCTTAGCTTCGAACGTGTATTGCTTTTTTGATTATTTAATAGATACACACAATCGCTTATATTAAAGATAGTCGTAACCAATTAAAAAACATAACTTTTTTAATAAATTTTCTTTATATTTAAAGAGATTAATCAAACTTCCATCATCCGCTCAGCAGAACCTATTGGTTTCTCTATAAAAAATGAGTAAGACGTTGATACGTCATGCTATACAACACGCCTTTATCCAGCGCGTAGAAGTCGCTCTATATATAGGTAAAAGCAACCAGCCGCTTATCAGTGGCTTTTTCGGTATAGTCAAAGTTCACTTTGGTTGCATCCTGTTTTATCAGTTTTAGCAAATGTTTTTATTTACTGAAACGCATACACTGAATGAATCTCGATCTGACAGCTCAAAGGGTTTACTATGTATTTTATTTTTATGCATTTATAAAATGCTATCGTTAAAACCCATATTTAACATTTTCATCATCATTTTTAATAGGCGTAAACTTGTATTCTAAAACCATAACACCGTCAAACTGAGCCAAATAAATTTGAACATTTTTAGACGTTTTCAACACTATTTCATCAACAAAAACAACGCCAAGTGGACAATTAAAAAATAGCTATGAATAATAATAAACACCAATCAATCCTTTGGCATGATTATGAAACTTGGGGAGTGAACCCACAAAAAGATTTTCCTTGTCAATTTGCCGGGATAAGAACGGACCTCGATTTGAATATCATTGAGAAACCAGTGAAATGGTACTCGCAAATTCCAAATGATTACCTGCCTAATCCTTATGCCGCTTTAGTCACTGGCATCACACCACAATTGACTTTGCGAGATGGTTTAGTTGAAGCTGAATTTATCAAAAAAATACTTGAGCAAATGGCAAAACCGGGAACCTGCAGTGCGGGTTACAATAGCATTCGGTTTGACGATGAAGTGACACGAAATACGCTTTATCGCAATTTACATGATCCATATGCGCGTGAATGGCAAAATGGCAATAGCAGATGGGATATTATTGACTTAGTGCGTGCATGCTACGCACTTAGACCCGAAGGAATTAATTGGGTATATAAAGATGATGGAACACCCAGTTTTAAACTTGAAGATCTTACACAAGCGAATCAAATTTCCCACGCTGACGCTCATGACGCGTTATCAGATGTTTATGCCACCATCGCCATTGCAAAATTGGTAAAACAAACGCAACCCAAACTTTATGACTATATCTTTAACCTCAGAACAAAGCGTAATGTAGCTGAACAAATAAATCTCGAAAGTCAGATCCCGTTGGTCCACATTTCGTCAAAACTACCCGCTATTAACGGCTGTTGTACTTGGATTTTACCCATTGCCTATCACCCGATTAACAAAAATGCGGTGATTTGTCTTAACTTGGCTTTAGATCCGCAACCATTATTTGACTTAGATATAGAACAAATAAAAACCAGACTATATCAACCGAATTCTGAATTAGAAGAAGGTCAGCAACGATTACCGATTAAATTACTACATTTAAACAAGTGCCCTATCGTTGCCCCAGCAAAAACCTTAACAGAAGAAAATGCGCAGCGATTAGGAATTGATCGTAATCAATGTTTGCAAAATTTGGCCTTATTGAAGAGCCAAGTCAGCCTAGCCGATAAACTGATTTCACTATATTCACAAGAAAGAAAATCAGAAGATTCTATTGATCCAGATTACGCTCTATATTCTGGCGGTTTTCTTAGTGATTCAGATCGAAGTAAATTAACTCAAATTCATCAGATGGATCCTACTAATTTAGGCAGCAAAGATTGGGGATTTTCTGACCCTAGATTAAATACATTGTTGTTTCGTTATCGTGCCAGAAACTATCCATTAAGTTTAAGTGAAGAAGAAGTTATTAAATGGCAACGACACAGGCAGTATCGATTAACCGATCCAGATTCGCCGGCCAGTATACGGCTTCCCGAATACTTAGGTTTGCTTGAAGAACTGACTTTTGAGTACCAAAACAATCCAGATAAAAGAGCAATTATTAGAGCCTTGCATCAATACGCAGAAAGTCTCTAGCAATAGAAGATAAGGCCGTTAGTATTTGGGTAAATAATGTGACGTCAAACTGGCTTAAATATGATATAAGGTTTATAGCGTACTTACTAACGTAAGCCATTGGTTAGTAAGTAATCTGCTAAGTAATTATTAAATTAATATATTTATCTTTATTGTCGATAAAACAGTAAGCAGTAAATCAGATTAATTTCAGGTGGTAGTAATGAAGGGCATTGATTTTCAACTTGATGAAAGTGGCGTATATTTAAATTTGCTTATTCAACCAAGCGAAGTAGACGCTAAAGTTGATGCAAAAGCATTGATTAGTGAATTTGAAAACAGTCAATTCGCTAACTTATATTTGTCAGATGAAAACGTCATTAATGCCGTCGAACTTTTAGTGAAAGCCCGCAAAGAAAATAGCGAACACGTTATCAAGGAAGTGGTCGCAGAAAAAAAAGACGCGGTTGTAAGGTTTCGTGTCGAAGATAACGACATGGTCGCGTTTATTTCCATCAGTTCAGCATATGGCGGTCACTCCCCTTCCCCAAAAGAATTAATGAATCTAGCCACTGAAAAAGGTGTGACTAGAGGGATCAGCAAAAAAATACTTAAAAAAGTGGCTATTTCAGCTAAGAAATCCCAACCAGGCACCATTGTTGACGATCTATTTGCTAAGGGGCTTCCAGTAAAAAATGGCAAAGATTCCAAATTAAAGCCACTTGTACCTAATGCACTGGAAAGGATTTTAAGGCCGCAAAGTAGCAGTTCAACACGTGTAGATATGCGCAACTTAGGTGATGTTATATGTGTTAAAGCAAATACAGAAGTACTGCGCAGAGAACCACCTACCAAAGGACGCAGTGGTTTTACAGTCAAAGGTGATGTCATTGCCCCAAAACCTGGCAGTTGGATCAAATTCCGACCGGGTGATGGCATTAAAAGCAGTGATAAAGATGAAAATTTATATCTAGCAGCTATTACTGGTATGCCGAAGTTTCAAAATGAAAAAATGTGGGTCGATGACACCTTTATATGCAAGGGCGTAAATGTTGGTACAGGTAATATTAAGTACGATGGCGCGGTACTAGTTAATGGCGATGTAACTGAAAAAATGGAGATCACCGCCAGCGGTGATGTCACTATCAATGGATTTGTTGAGTCGGCCACCATCAAAGCTGGCGGAGACATAATAATCACAGAAGGTGCTATGGGTAAAGTAAACGAACATAGTACAGAGTTCAGCACTAAACTTACCGCCGAAGGCAGCATTCATGTGCAGCATGGACAAGGTCTTAATATTCAATGTAACGGCAACGTAACCATAGGACGGCAGTTAGCTTATAGCAAAATAGTGTGTGGCGGCGGCGTAACAGTAGGTCCGGTTGATAAACCCAACGGCAACCTTTTCGCTTGTGATATACAGTGTAAAGCAAGCATCACCGCAGGCACGTTAGGAGCGGTATCTGGCAGTCATCTCAATATTGACTTTAGTCAGGGCTTCAACAACCTGTTGGAAAGGCGAGATACGGTAGAGGAGTTATTGCAACAGTTACGTAATAACAACTCTCGACACAAAGATAAGTTTGAATTAATTCGTAGCAAAAAAATTCATCCTGAACTTAAACGTAAATTGGCAGAAGCTGAAGAAATGTTTAAAAGTGAGTCTCAGCTCTTAGCTTGGTTGGAAGAAAAAGCAGTCAAACTGAAATTAGCTAAAGAAACATATCAGCAAGAAATTAAGTTAATCGCTAATAAACGTTTATATGCAGGTGTCGTGGTAAAACTGAACAATAGAACTTGGCGAGCTGAACGAGAATACGCAAAAGCTAAAATTCATTATGAAGGCCACCAATGGAATTACGAGCCTCTCATTTAAGATGTAGTAGCTTAAGCTCATGGTCAAATGCTTTAGACCTAATCTGACAGTCAGAAATGTGCCAAACTCGGACGTAAGTGCTTTTTGTAAAAACACTATATTAGAAGAGAAAATATAAAATTAATAGAGAACCATTTCCTCAGCGAATACGTTACCTAGCTATATAACATCCCATATAATAAATTGAATTAGTCTTATAGAAAAATTATATATTTAGCCGTTTTATGGCTCATACGATTTACCTTTAGTAACGCAGTATTAGCACAATAAAAAATCTGTTTTAGTTCCCTTCCACCTGTTGATGATTTAACCAAGGGTGAAGAAGACCGAGAAGAAAGTGACTATGACGATGGCAGGTTAGATGGCCTTGGTAATCAAGAAGAAGGATTTGTACTTGTTTTACAAGCTCGCCGCTCATTAACTCCTGATTGGCGTTATTGGTTAGTTAGTCGTGTCGTTGCTAGTGATGAAGGGGATTAGCTAAGAAAAAAGCTTACCATGATAACTGAGCAACCATACTGCCATCTTCTAAATTCAATGAAAATGACCATTCATTGCGTTCACATAATCTTTGCACAATACCTAATCCTAATCCATACCCCTGAGCTAAAGCTGGCTCAATGAACATATTACTCTCATTATTTTTAATGGTGAGTTGATTAGTGATTAAAAGCTCATTTTCCTTAACCAAAATAGAGATTTTGGCCTGTTCTAATAGTGTGTGCTCAAATGCATTTCGAATGAGGTTATTGACCGTAATAAAAAATGCCGGGGGATGGCCATAAATTTTAGGATTGGCAAGTTTTTCAATATCTAACTCTATACTTTTGCGGTTTAACAAATGACGCTGTTGCTCAACTGCTTTATTTACCAGAGGCATCACAAAAAACAGCTCATTATATAAACCTTCATCTGTTTCACGGGCAAGGCACAAAAACATTTCAATGGTGGTTTTCATATCGAGGTTTGCACGTCTGAGGCGATCTAGTATTTTTTTATCCTCATCTGAGAGCTCAATCAATTCAAGTAATTCTATCGCACCAGTTATTACTGTAATTGGCGTTCGCAACTCATGACTGGCAGCAGCTGTAAAATAGCGCTCTCTTTCAACAAATGCTCCAACCCGCTCTAAAGTTTGCTCTAATGTTCTAGCAAGAACGCCTACCTCATCATCACCAAAATTTTTGGCTTCAATGCGTTTATGGTCTTCATCTGTTAATTGTTCTGGATTTATCTTTGACACAGTTTTTGCAAGTTGTGTCACCGGTGCCACGGCTCTGCGCATCACAATAACGCCAAGCCCAAACCCTAGTGTTCCAAGCGTTCCCACCACAATAGTAATACCAAGTAGCCACAACCAGTCCTCAGATGATTCAGCCTCAATACCTTCAACATCGAAAACAACAAATACATTATGAGAAGAATTGACAGGCTGAATAACAGCGACATGCAACTCAGCGCTTTCAAACTCGTATACGCCGACTTTAGGACGAGCCTGCGCCCACAACTTCAGCGATTCAGGTAAGTTATCGACATTCTCATAAACAACAATATTTGCAGGCATAATTGGATAGCCTTCAACCGCATGTTCAAGTTGACGTGTTAATACACGGTCTTCACTGAGTTTGATTGCTGTAAAAAAAGCAAAGCCCCAAACCACACTGAGCATTGCAACACATACGGCAAATGCAATTGCGACTCGCTTTCGTAAACTGTACCTATACATGACTACACTTCTTCAGTAAGTCGGTAACCAACTCGGTGTATGGTATGAATAAGCGGTTTTTTAAAGGGTTTGTCAATGGCCTGCCTAAGCTTGTACATATGAGATCGAAGCGCATCACCATCAGGGTGTTCATCTGCCCACAGCAAAGTTTCAAGTGTATTACGAGCTACAACAGACGGTGACTCTTCCATTAATCGTTGTAAGAGTTTCATACTTATAGGACTCAAGTCGATACGTTTTCCTGCACGGTGCACTGTTAATGTTGAGCGATTAAGGGTTAATTCGCCAACTTCTAATAGCTTGTCTTTCTTACCAAGGCTACGTTTGTATAGTGCTTGAAGTCGAGCATGAAGCTCTTGCAATGCAAAGGGCTTGATCAAGTAGTCATCAGCCCCTGCTTCAAATCCTTTTAGTTTGTCTTCGAGAGTGTCTTTGGCGGTTAAAATGAGAACAGGCGTTTCAACTTCAGCCTCAGTGCGTAAATTTTGGCAAAAGCGTAAACCATCCATGCCTGGAAGCATTAGGTCTAAAACAATCACATCAAACGTATTCGTTTTTGCTAGATGCATTGCGCTGATACCATCGTAAGCAAAATCTAGAATGAAGCGATACTTTTCAAGGTATGCAGAAATGTTTTCACAAATGTCACGATTGTCTTCTACAATCAATGCTCGAATTGCTGGATAATCAAGCGCTTGTGCCATGCTAACCCCCCTTTAATTTCTGCTCCTACCAAGCGTAATCTAGCCGTAAACCAATAAGCGGCTCAGCTTCGCTGTCATCTTTAACAACAACACCACGACGGTAGTCAAACTCACTTTCATCATTTGAGGAAGCAGCTGTGACATTAATGATATCAAGAAACGCTGTCATATCGATCGGGCCGAAAGCTCTGCGATAATCAACACGTACGTTAAATATTCCAGCGCCACTTTTACGGCTAACATTACGTTCAATGATTTCTTTGGAATAACGTAACGGTTGTCCATCACCCAATACATTTTCGTGAATTATAAACTCATCATCAGGCAAACCAGAAAGGTACTTGTAACGACCAGCAACTTTCCAACGGTCGTTAATTTCCCATGTCAGCCCAACAGTCGCAACGTGCTCCCGACTGAATTCAGCACTAACATCACCACGGCCATCTTTGCGATCAACAACCGCATCATTGTAAGAATAGGTAGTGGTTGCGTAAAGCCCTTCAAAAATAGTGGCATTTACGACAATGTCTACTCCATATGACGTTCCATCCCCGACATTGGCATACGTACCACTAGCTCGGTCAAAGTCAACCACAAGATCATCAAGGCTTTGGTAATAAGCCTCCGTTAACACAGACCAATTACTATTCGAAAAATATTGAAAGCCAATGCTGCTATGGGTGATTTTTTCATTCTTTAAATCATTAGTTTCATTAGCAGCAATATCTAAATAACGTGGTGACTGATGAAAAATCCCCGCCGTGGCAAAATATTTAACGGAGTCATTTGGCATCCAGTTAATGTTAAGTCGAGGTGAAACCAAACTTTCGTCAGCAAAGCCGTCCTGTTCAAAGCGCACCCCCGTTCCAAAGTTCCAGCTATCAAATTCAAATACTTGATTTACATAGCCAGCATAGTTAGTTTCCTTTTGACGTTTTGAAGAATCCATATTTTCCGGTGTTAGTACAATATAATGCTGTGTGGAATCGGGTCTAAAATCATCGTCATCATAAACAAACCGAATCCAATCACCATCTAAAACCGTGCTGTAATCCAATTCAATTTGACTGACTCTAACACCTGTGCTGAACATACCCCATTGATTTTCAGTTTCAAAATCACTTCTCCAGCCAAGTTCTTTTTCACCTTCACTGATGGCAATAATACCTTCACGTACAGGAAAGTCTGAGGCAGGTGTTCCCTCTGGGACGAGATCAGGGAATGCTTCTCCTTCTGAGCTGAGTTTATCACTTTCACGATAGTATACTTTATTAGTCCAAACCGATGCCTCGCCAACAAATGAACGCAAGGTTAAACCATATAAATCACTATCTTGTTCAGCATTTTGAAGAGCAACATCCTCAAAGTTAGGGGATGCAAAAACATGAGTCACATCGCGGGTATAATCTTCATGTGTATCGATTAACAAAACTTCTACGGTGTGCTTCTGATTTATCGGTATTACTGACTTTAAAATGACATCTCTTAAAATTGGGTTACCTATATCTAATTCTTCTATAGTTTCAAATAATTGACCGAAATCTAATCGGCGAGCAGAAAACAGTAAAGTCGCGTCTTCTGTTTTGCCCATAGGGCCATCGTAACCCACTTCGTAGCCTGCGAGATCGTAACGGAAGCTTGCAGATGGACTTGGATTCCCATCGGCAACATCAAGCTTAAGTAATGATGCAGCGCGTCCCCCATATGCTGGTCCCCAACCACCGGGAGAAAACTCAGCACCACCGATAACATTAGGCGCAAATATGGAGAATCGACCACCACCGCCAACATCTTCCTCTTCTCCTAAAGTTGCATCAAAGTGGACAGCCTTATCGAAAGGGAAATCATCCACAAATACCAAATTATCTCTTGGTCCGCGCCCTCGAACACTGAAGCTAGCGAATTCACTTGAAGATGCTAAACCCGGCAATCCATCTAATGAAAGTAAAGGATCAGCACCACCACCGACAGCACCACGTAATGCTTCTCTATCTAGATAGGTGTTTGAACCTGAACCAGCTTTATCTGCTTGTTGTGCTCGTACCTCGATCACCTCAATAATTTGTTCGTTTAGCTCGAGCTCTACTTTCATATTCTTGCGAGTAACTACACGAATACTCGGCTCATAAAGTAGAGCAAAGCCATCTTTCTTTAGTGTTAAGGCGTATAAACCCGGATCTAGCGAATCAACAACAATGCGCCCCTGTTTATCAGTAGTTAGTGTTTGAATTGACGCGGTTTCTCGCTCTTTAAGAATAACTTGTACGTTGGAAAGTGGTCGTTCCGTTTTTTGCGACGTTACGATAATAGTTAGTGCACCAGGAGCCTCTGCTGCGTAGGAAAACAGTGGGACGCTAAAAATGACTACCCACAAAACCAGCAGCCACGATAGTTTATCACCTTGCCAGCTCATAATGACGCTCCTCTATTTGATAGCCATAACACTCGTTTCAATTGCTTGCTCATATCGTCTTCCTCCAACATTCAAGCGAATTTAATTGATGAGATGATGGGATACTAGCAAAACCAATGTGACTAAAATGTCACCAAAATGTGGAAGTCACTAGACCAATAAATAGTAGGATATTAATAGAGGAAATATAATTTAAACACATCGGTTTGGTTAACAATTAGGTGTCATT
Organism: Aliiglaciecola lipolytica E3; assembly: GCF_000314975.1. GTDB lineage: Bacteria > Pseudomonadota > Gammaproteobacteria > Enterobacterales > Alteromonadaceae > Aliiglaciecola > Aliiglaciecola lipolytica. The sequence continues at coordinate 242,630 of NZ_BAEN01000035.1, read as the reverse complement.
ATCAAGCTAATATGATTTGGACATTTTTATGATCATCAATGTCCTTTCTTCGCTCTTTTGCGACTGTCAGATTTTTTCTAAGCCTAAATAGATTGAGTTAGGAGTCATTCACTTAAGAACCCTTAGATGGTTTACCAACTTATCTACGCCGCCTATTTTTTCAAACCAACTAAATCCTAGGTAAGTATTACCAACACTTATTGACCTCTATCCTGACTAGCCCCATTATGTATCTTTCAATGCGAATAAATTGAACAAGTTTGGTTTTTATCTATAACAATAGAAATCGTTCAATCGCCTTACAACACCTATATCGAGTTTACCCTATGTCGAACACAATTTACGATTTTCAAATGCCTCTAAATAATGGTGAATTAAAACCATTATCGGACTATCAAGGAAAAGTGCTGTTAATTGTCAATACCGCAAGTAAGTGTGGTTTCACTCCACAATATGATGGTTTACAAGCGCTGTATACAAAATACAAGGCGCAAGGACTAGAAGTGCTCGGCTTTCCATGCGATCAATTTGGTCACCAAGAGCCAGGCTCAGATTCTGAAATAGAACAATTTTGTAGTTTAAATTTCAATTTGGATTTTCCTCTTTTCAAAAAATCAGATGTGAACGGTAAAAACGCCTCACCTTTGTATGAATTTTTAAAAAATCAGGCACCTGGGTTACTTGGCAGTAAGAGTGTTAAGTGGAATTTCACAAAATTTCTCGTTAACAAAGAAGGAAAAGTGGTAGGAAGATATGCACCTAAAACTAAACCTGGTGCGATTGAAAAAGATATTGAAGCATTGTTGTAGTGGTTATCCTTATAATCCCAAACTAACATGAAGAGACTAACTCGATGAAAACACTTTTTTTAAGCAGTAAATCTCATGATGTTGAGTACTTCACTAAACAAAATATTCAATATGATTTCAATTTGGATTTCCAGGAAGCCAGATTGTCAGCAGAAACTGTCGCTTTGTGTGAAGGGTATGATGCGATTTGTGTGTTTGTGAATGACTGTGTTGACAGTCAAGTTATTTCACGGCTGAGTGATTTGGGAGTTAAACATATTGCGTTACGATGCGCTGGATTTAACAATGTCGATTTACAACAAGCCAAGCAGTTGGGGATAAAGGTGTCTCGAGTGCCTGCGTATTCACCTGAAGCAGTCGCTGAGCATACGATTGCGTTAATGATGACGTTAAATAGAAAGCTCCACAAAGCTTATAATCGTGTTCGTGAAAACAACTTTAGTCTCGACGGTTTAATCGGGTTCAATTTCTATGCTAAAACGGTTGGTATCGTTGGCTTTGGGAAGATAGGCAAATGTGTTATCAACATCTTGTTGGGACTAGGCTGTAAGGTAATTGTCTATGATCCGATTTGCCAAGACAAAGAAAACTTAGATGTCGAGTTTGTTGAATTTCCTCAACTTTTAGCACAAGCGGATATCATAAGTTTGCATTGTCCATTAACCGAACAAAGCCAACATATGATTAATGACGAAACCATTAGTAAAATGAAATGCGGGGTAATGCTAATTAACACCTCGCGGGGCGGACTAATAGACAGTAAAGCGGTTATTAGAGGCTTAAAAGAGCGTAAAATCGGGCTTTTAGGATTAGATGTGTATGAAATGGAGTCGGAACTATTTTTCGAAGATAAATCCTGGGAGATTATGCAAGACGATATTTTTGACAGATTAGTGGGTTTTCCGAATGTTTTGGTGACCGGTCATCAAGGTTTTTTTACCCATGAAGCGTTACAACAAATCGCCTCGACAACACTCAATAACTTAGCTCTAGCAGAGCAAAGCAAGACCGACCCAAATACGTTTCTAGTTTAGTGATAAACAATAATCCAGTGATAAAGTCAGCACTGAATAACCACTTGGAAATATTTACCTAACCACTTATATGGCTCCAAATGACCATATTTTATTTCTGCCGCTTTAATTTTTTCGTATTCACTGGTTTGTTTAGAAATATCTCGAAGATAATCGTGAAAACAACGGATACCGTAGGTATTTAAAACGTTAACCGGTAGCTCCTCCAGATGTGCTAATACTTGTTTTGGTTCAAGAGCATTATTGGGGTTAAGACGTACGGTATTTTTATTTTTCATATCTGCTTCAACGTAATCGAAGTTTCCATACAATAAATTACCAAAACGATGTGCATCTTTATTAAAAAAGCTAAGCGATATGATTCCACCTGGCTTAACTAAGTCTATCAAGCTAGTAATAGCGTCAAATGGTGAACTTAGCCATTCCAATACTGCATGACATATCACCATATCAAACTGCTTTGAATCATTGAGCGCATTTAGTGAACCACAATGAAACGTCACATTTTGATAATCAGCTAGGTTCTGTTTAGCCATGGTAACCGCATCAGCGGATAAATCGTTAAATGTAAGTGTATGCCCCAACTCCAGCAGAGTTTTACACATTATTCCGGTGCCTCCACCTACATCGATTATTTCAAGCGGTTCACCTTCAGGCTTGATATACTGCCATAAATTATTGACTAATAATTCGTGACGCAATTTTCCTTTGCTAGAACCATAAATATTGTGTGCAAATTTATGCATCAAGGTATCAAAACTTTGATCTGTATTTTTACTCATAATGAAACTAAAAACGGGTGAAGCAAACGCTACCACTTTAGATGACGGTTAATGGAGGTCAGTTTACGTGGATTTATTTGTAATTAAAAAGTTTATTGGTGTGTTTTTAATGCCCATGCCGATAATCATATTTTTCTTGCTAGCTGCGTGCTTTTTTATTTGGCGAAAAAAATATCGTAAGGCAAACATATTTTTAAGCGTTGGGGTTGTTGGGCTATTAGCTGTCTCCTTTGCACCTCTGCCTAGTAACCTATTGTATTCCTTGGAGCGTCAACACCCACAGTTCGATCTTTCTCAAAAAGTAAAATACATTGTAGTGTTGGGATGCAGTCACGTTAATGATAGAGCTGTCCCAGTAACGTCTCAGTTGTCTCCCTGTTCGCTAATCCGGGCAACTGAGGCTATTAGAATATTGCAATATAATCCGCAAGCATCAATTATCACTTCAGGTAATGTGGGTAGACAAACATTTAGTAATGCCTATATGAATGCGCAATTTTTAATTGCTATGGGAATACCAAAACATCGCATTATTGAAGTTTCATTATCTCAGGATACGGAAGAAGAAGCGGAAAATTTACGCGCTACAATAGCAGACCAACCTTTTGCACTAGTGACGTCAGCGTCGCACATGAAGCGAGCTGTTTTGCTATTTGAACAACAGAAATTAAACCCTATCCCCGCACCGACTGAGCATTTGATACGTGACTCGGACGACGAAGGGAGTGGTTATTTTTTACCAAGTTCAAAAAACATTTATCATTTTGAACGTTGGTGGTACGAGTGGATGGGCAATACTTGGGTGAAAATTAAAAGTTGGTTTTAAACTGGATTATCAATATCGATAAACATGACATCTAAATCAAAGTTGCTGGCTAAATGTTCACCTACAGCCTTAGCACCATAGCGCTCAGTCGCATGATGGCCAGCAGCAATATAATGAATCCCCATTTCTCTGGCGGTATGTACCGTTTGTTCCGATATTTCACCACTTATAAACGCATCAATCCCCTGCTCTGCTGCCATTTCAATATAACTTTGACCGCCGCCGGTACACCATGCAACCGTTTTTATCTTATGCTCACCGCCACTTATACAAAGGGGTTTACGACTTAATGTACTTTCAATATTTTGTGCAACTTCAATCAACGTTAAAGGAGATGAGAAATGCCCTTGCATGGCTACACTAAACGGGTTGCTGCGCTCTAAACCACCACTGGTTTCAATTTTCAAAAGCTTTGCCAGTTGCGCGTTATTGCCTAACTCGGGGTGTATATCCAAAGGCAAATGATAGCCAAAAAGATTGATATCATTAGCAATTAAATCCTTTATTCGTTGACGTTTCATGCCGGTAATACAAGGATTTTCACCACGCCAAAAATAACCATGGTGAACGAAAATGGCATCTGCTTTAACTTCTATAGCGCGATTAATTAGTTCCTGGCAGGCAGTTACTCCTGTAACGATTTTTTTAATTTCAGCTTTACCCTCAACTTGTAAACCGTTAGGGCAATAATCCTTAATTTTTTCAGGTTTTAGCAACTGATTTAAATGGCTCAACAATTCTTGATTATTGATAGTCATATACCCTCTTAACAATTTAGTATCAATTTATACACAAAAATGTCGAAATTAGACATTAATCTAAAAACACGGTATAAAAGCTATCGCACTATATCAAACTTTTAATAAATCAATAAGGTGAAGACCAAACGATGAGCACACAGGATAAAGATCAAATTATTGAACAATTTACTAAAGCATACAAATCTGCAAACGGCAAAGAGCCGTCGATTGAAGCTAAAGGTGGTTGGTATAGTATCGATGGTGCTAAAAATGTTCGTTTAGCGGCGCTTGAAGAAATGACGGCTGAGTTAGAAGCCAACGCTGGTGCTAAGTCCAAGACGACAAAGTCTGAAAAGGCAGCCCCTAGCAAGACCAAAAAAGCAGCAGCAAAACCTAAAGCAACTAAAAAGGCTAAAAGCAAAAGCGATTTTTCAGTGAAAGCTTATTGGGAAGAGCAAATTATGGCGAGAAATCCTGGTTCAAAACTGCCTCGTTAATTTGTACAATGCACTGCGATAGACGATTAAAGCGGCTTATTGGCCGCTTTTTTATTTCTGTTTTTATGAGGAAAACAACATGATTTTCAAACGCACTCAAAGTGCACTATTTGTTATTGCTGCCCTTGGCTTGGTTGCATGTGGGGACAAACAAGAAAAAACCACCACGACTGAGCCGCAAGCATTAACTAAAAAAGATGCGCAGCAGTTTGTTGAAAAAGCCCAACAAGATATTGGCGAATTACTTATCCCAGCGGCTCAGGCAGAATGGGCATATCAAACCTATATAAACCAAGACACAGCGGCGTTAAGTGCTTATTTTAATGAAAAATTAACTGCTAAAGCGACTAACTATGCAAAAGAGTCTGCCAAGTTTAATTCAGTTGAAGTAGATGCGGACACGAGACGAAAGCTGAATCTTATGACCAACGGCTTGGTTATGCCTGCCCCGGAAGATCCAGAAAAATCAGCCCGTTTAGCTAAGATTGGTTCAGAGTTAGGTGGTATGTACGGCGCAGGGAAATACTGTCGAAATGAAGATGAGTGTTTTAGCCTAACTGACATGTCTAATATGATGGCCACTGAACGCGACCCTAAACTTTTATTAGAGTTGTGGGAAGGCTGGCGTCAAGTATCTCCTCCTATGAAAGCTCTATATGCAGAACAAACCGAACTTGCGAACTTAGGCGCTCAAGAATTAGGTAAAAAAGATCTGAGTGAAATGTGGCGTGGCAGTTATGATATGGAAGCGGATGCATTTGCACAAGAACTTGACCGGTTATGGGGACAAGTAAAACCGTTTTATGAAGCGTTACACTGTCATGTTCGTGCTGAGTTAGGTGAACAATACGGTGAAGATATCGTACCACAAGACAAACCTATTCCAGCGCACTTACTTGGAAATATGTGGGGGCAATCTTGGGGCAATATCTACGATGTAGTAAAACCCCAACAAGAGATGCAAGTCATCGATGTGACAGAAGCGTTGAAAGTGCATAACTACGATGAAGTTAAGATGGTTAAACAAGCTGAATCATTCTTTTCTTCGTTAGGTTTTGAGCCCCTACCTGATACCTTTTGGGAACGCTCCATGTTCACCAAACCAAGTGAACGAGATGCGGTTTGTCACGCTTCAGCATGGAATCTTGATAACGTTGATGACCTGCGCATAAAAATGTGTATCCAGAAAAATGGAGAGGACTTTGCCACTATCCATCATGAACTTGGTCACAATTATTATCAACGCGCATATAATAAACAACCAACGATATATCAAGGCTCTGCTAACGATGGTTTCCATGAAGCGATAGGCGATACTATTTCACTATCGATTACGCCTAAATATTTAAAAGAAATTGGTTTGGCCGATACCATTCCTGATGCCTCCAACGATATCGGTATGTTATTGAAATTAGCATTAGACAAAATTGCATTTGTGCCGTTTGGTTTGATGGTTGACCAATGGCGTTGGAAAGTATTTTCTGGTGAGATTACACCTGAGCAGTACAATACAGGTTGGTGGGAACTACGTGAAAAATATCAAGGTTTGAGGGCTCCGGTAGACCGTCCAGCTGACGCATTCGATCCAGGCGCTAAGTACCACGTACCCGCAAATACGCCTTATACACGTTATTTCCTAGCACACATATTACAATTCCAGTTCCATAGAACGTTATGTGAAATTGCTGGCGATGAAGGACCTGTCCACCGTTGTTCTATCTACGGCAGCAAAGAAGCAGGTACGGCATTAAATAACATGTTGGAAATGGGTCAAAGTAAACCATGGCAAGAAGCGCTAGAATCTCTTACAGGTAAGCCTGAAATGGATGCCACAGCAATCCTAGATTACTTTGCACCTCTTAAAACTTGGTTAGATGAGCAAAACCAAGGTAGACAATGTGGTTGGTAAAAACTAACTAATAACGATAAAAAAGAGCGACTTAAGTCGCTCTTTTTATTTAATTTATATTCTTAGAAAATTATTTGAACAACGTCTGACTTTTTGACCATAACTTCACAAAAGCAGATTCAATCCCAGTGGATGCCGCTTTACCCAACTTTTCGGCAATGCCTTTTTTCTTACTATATTTAACTGAATAGATTTTATGACTGTCTAATTTACTAAGTAAAAAGTCATCAGAGGTTTGAATAACGTCGACTAAACCTAATTCTTGAGCTCGGCTGCCATACCAATACTCTCCGGTCGCGACTTTATCAATATCCAACTCACTGCGATGGGAAGAAACGAAATCCTTAAACATAACGTGGACTTCTTCTAGTTCTTGTTTAAATTTCTCTCTACCTTGATCGGTATTCTCTCCAAACAAGGTTAATGTGCGCTTAAAATCACCAGCGGTATGCTGCTCAAACTCAATGTCGTTTTTCTTTAATACTTTATTGAAGTTGGGCATTTGTGCAATAACACCGATAGACCCTATGATCGCAAATTTCGCACTTAACACTTTGTCAGCAACACATGCCATCATATAACCACCACTTGCAGCCACTTTATCAACAGCAGCAGTCAAATGAATATTTTTATCTTTTAAGCGTTGTAATTGTGATGCAGCAAGTCCATATCCATGTACTACTCCGCCACCACTTTCCAAGCGAACTAACACTTCATCCTGCTCTTGTGCAGTACATAAAATCGCGGTAATTTCTTCGCGTAAACTATCTACTTCATGGGCATCCATTGAGCCTTTAAAGTCGACCACAAACAGATTAGATTTATCATCTGCTTTGTCTTTCTTTTTATCCGCTTTATCCGCTTTCTTCTGTTCTTTTTGTTTTTTCTTAAGTTGTTCTTTGCTCAAAAGGAGTTGTTGCGCGTGATGCTTTAACTCTTCAAATTGATCAGTCATGGATTTTATTTCTAAATGTCCACTCCCCGGTTTTTGCTTAGATGCAAGCGCAACTATTCCGCCTACTGTTAGCAGAATCGCAATCACAATGGTGACAGCCTTGGCTACAAACAAACCATATTGAAATAAAAATTCCAAGCGTTACTCCTTTATCTTGATACGAATATCAAATTTTATGATTAATTGTTTATGAAAAAAGCTGAAAACTAATCACAGCCTAATCCCTCTATGTGGGGACACTTTGTGAGATTAAAAGCATTTTTACAAGTCAAATCAATAGTTCACGTTAATGTAAAAGACAATTATGAAATAAATTATCTATCTGATGACAAAATTCTAGACAAAAAAAAGCCAAGTCCAAGACTTGGCTTTTTAAAAACTTACAGGTTAGTTTGCCACTACCGTAGAATCCGTTACGACAATTGTGCCACCCGTTGCCAAGAATGCAGCAGCTTGCCTTTGCATTTCTGTGGTGACTGCAGCACTAGGCGAAGGACTCAACAAACTAGAATGTGCTCCAGCTATAAAGCGCACCAATCCATTACCCGGCGTTGTACTTGATACACCCGATAAGCCAGCAAAGCTTGCTAATGGTTCCGTACCAGCAAAGGTAGATGAGTTTTCAGTGGTGTTGGGGATAACTTGATCCGGTAACGCTGTCGAACCGTCATCATTTGTACCACCACCAATTACTTCTTGGAACATAAAGCTAGAATTACTTGCCAACATTGCCGCGAAGTTATTTGGATCAGCAGCATCTGTAATTGTTTGTGCTGCAAATACAAAGCTTGCAAACGTCGCATTAATCGTCGCTAAACCGGCTGCGTCAAGTTGAGCTTCGTACGCAATAAATGCAGGTACAATCGCCTGATCTGCAGGAATTTGATTTTCAGTTGCATAGTTTACCAAGAATGCCTGGAACTCAGCTGAAGAAGAAGCTAACAACGACCCCTTAATCAAATTACTAAAGCTTGGAGATTCGATTAGGAAACCACCTGTTCCGCCACCTGGCACATTGAATACTGCGGTATCGAATGCATACATAGAATCAAATGCAGACAATGGGTTTGTTTCCCCAAATGACTGGTTAGATGTTGCGACCGTAGGAATTCCGGTAATTGAACCTAAGCTCTGACCAATATATGAAACTTTACTAGCGTCTAAATCGACCGAACCGCCAGTTAAATCTACAACTGCGTTAAGGCCAAGACGCAATCCCATAGCATCTACAATACTTTGACGATTGTTGTCACGCGTCGTAAGCAAAGAGGCTAAGTTTAAGTAATCAGTAGTCGAGCCACCAAATCCTGTGGATGTATTCACAATCTGTCCATCAACTGTAAAGCCACGACTTCCATGCAATGGGTGATCGATTGCCACAGTGGCATATCCAGCTACAGACAATGCGCCAGTTACCGCTAAGAAGTCTTCTTTCTTAGAGGTAATTCCGTGCTGCAATATTACAACAGGCCAGCCTCCATCGGGTTTAGTGATAGGAGATACACCTGAACCTGGAAGCGCGGCTAATACAGCAACAACAGCAGGATCTGGCACAGTTACTTGCACAGCTAATGTTTCAGTACCGTCGTCATTAGAACCTTGACGTGCGGGAATCGGACTATAACGGGTTACGTGACGTAAATCGTTAATCCCTAGGTTTGTCAGATCTAAATCAAGCAGTTGGCCGCCAGAAGCCGCCTGACACAGTTCATTATTAGGGCCAGCCGTAATTGTACCGTTAGCTAGTAAAGCTCCAATTTGCTCGCCGCCTATGGTTTGCAATGCTAAACCATTAGTACAAGCTGCCTTCCAACGACCGTTTAACGGATCAACAGGATCACTGTAGTACGGTAAATTGATGGTGCCTGATTTTAAATCGGCAGCGCAAAAGGCTCCGACTTGTGGAAACACACTCGCAGCGGTAGGGAATAGCGGCGATTCAGGATTTGAAATTGCAGCAATCATACCATCACAAGTATTTAAGCCCACTGCCGTAAGCGCAGCTAATTGATCGCTACCTAACAATGACGGTGCCAAAATATCAAAAGAGGTATCTGCAACTCCTTCACTAGCAACAATCGCTGGTAAATATTGAGCAGCGACTTCAGGCGAAGCTCCTGCTTGTAACGCTTGCGCAAATGGTGCGATTTGAAGTTGTTTTACGGTATTAATAATTTGCGTAGTGGATTGAGTTGTAAACGTGTAACTAAAAATAATTTCGTCTTGGCTCAGTCCTGCTTGACTGGTTAATACTGCCTCATAGGAATTAATAATACCTTGAAGCGCCAACTGTGATTCTGTTGCCAATGGTAACGACGTAATATCTTGTCTAACTAACTCGTAAGTCGACGACGGTTTCAACGGTTGTCCGCCAGCAGTCAGTTTGTCCGTCACAACCACATAATACGATGTGGATTCTTTTAGCGGCTTAAGCGGTACTATTGCCACATCATTACCCGAAGCTTGAGTAATAAAATCGACACCAAAGGTTAGCTCAGCCCCTACTTTACACCCACTAATAGGTGGTGCAGTAGTACAGTCAGGATCATTTAAATCGCCACCTATTGCGCCTTCAAAAATACGCACAGCACCGGGTGCTCCGGCAGATGCATCAAGTGTTACACCATCAGGGTGCGATGTTGAAAAGGTAAATGGATGTTGTGTTGACCAACCATCCAATGCCCCCAATGCAGCTGAAGGATTTCCAAAATCTGGTGTACCCCCCCCTGCTTGACCAGCAATTTCATCAGGCATTTCTAAGGTGCCGTCATCACTTTGTTCCACTAAGGCGAAAAATAGGTCACTCGGGACATTCAATAGACCATTGGAGGGGTCAAATACAATACGCGAAGCAGGAACTGTTTTTGTTGTGTCTTGTTGAATTTGTTTCAGTTCGTCGCCACTACCGCAACCAGCGAGCACAAACACTGCAGCGATACTTGTGCTGATTAACAGTTTTTTCATTATTTCTCCCAAATACGGTTAAATCATTGATACACCTGTAAAAAGAGTGTTTTTTAAGCAACCTTTGTGTAAAGGTTAACCACACCCAAATTTAACAAGTATGACCAGTTGTCATTACCTCCATAGTATTGGCTTTGTTACTTTTTTGCAAATAGGTTTGTTAAAATTTTGTTAGGTGGGTTGAATGACAGTTAGAGGTACTTGCTAAATTATAATTAATAATAAAATTCAGTTGGTTAAGTTTAGTGTTAGCAAAATGATTGCAAAAATTAATATATCAGAAAGCGTCTAAATGATAGAATTAGCCATCTTTTTTTCAAAAATAACCTTTAAAATGCTCAAATTTGTTCCCGCTAAAAACGCCCTTCAAAACAAAACAATTTTAATAACTGGTGCCGGATCGGGTATTGGCAAAACGGCTGCTATCGAATTTGCTAAATACGGAGCAACGGTGATTTTACTTGGGCGAACAGTGAAAAAATTGGAGTCTGTATATGATGAAATTGTCAATGCAGGTTTTCCAGAACCCGCTATCGTTCCGTTAGATATGCAAGGTGCAACTAAAAAGCACTACCAAGATATGGCCGATACCATCACTAATCAGTTTGGTAAATTAGATGGGTTATTACAAAATGCCAGTATTCTTGGACATTTAGAACCTTTTAAACAAATAGATGAAGATATTTTTAATCAGGTCATGCAGGTCAATGTCACAAGTCAGTTCTTAATGACTCAAGCCTTATTAAAACCTCTTGAACTAGCCCCAAATGCGTCTGTTATTTTTACAACATCAACGGTTGGTAGCCAAGGCCGTGCGTACTGGGGAAGTTATTCTATTTCTAAGTTTGCAACTGAAGGCATGATGCAAGTTTTGGCAGATGAATACGCTGAAACTTCTATCCGATTTAACTGTATTAACCCCGGCGCAACGCGTACTTCAATGCGCGCTAAAGCGTTTCCTGCGGAAGATGCAAGTACCTTGAAAACCCCTCAAGAAATTATGCCTCTTTACTTATATTTAATGTCAGATGAAAGCAGTAAAGAAAATGGCAATACCTTTGCTGCTCAACCTAAATCATAAACTTTAAAATATAATCTTTTAAGCTTTTAAATGGTAAGTGCGGCTGATTAAAGCCGCACTACATTATTATTCACCCATTTTCGCCCAAGTATCTCTTAATCCAACCGTACGATTAAACACTAAGTTTGAAGCGTCGCTATTTTTGTCTTTACAGAAATATCCTGTACGTTCAAATTGCACCGGCAGATTAACTTCAGCATTTTGTAAACTTGGTTCAACCCACCCGCTCTTCACAACTAGTGAATCAGGATTAATACTTTCAACAAAATTTTCTTCTGCGGCTGGATTAGGTACCGTAAACAAACGATCATAAAGCCTGATCTCTGCTGGCAATCCTTTGGTAGCACTAACCCAGTGAATGACTCCTTTCACTTTACGTCCATCAGCAGGATCTTTACCCAAAGTATCAGCATCGTAACTACAGAAAATGGTGGTAACGTCACCCGCTTCATTTTTCTCAATTCGTTCCGCTTTGATCACGTAAGCATTACGTAAACGAACTTCTTTGCCTAATACTAATCGTTTAAACTTTTTATTAGCTTCTTCTCTAAAGTCTTCAGCTTCAATCCAGATTTCACGCGTAAATGGCAGAATACGTGTACCTTTAGCCTCATCATTAGGATGATTAGCTGCGTTAAGCTCTTCGACTTGGTCTTGAGGGTAATTTTCAATAACGATTTTAACTGGATCTAACACTGCCATTGCGCGATTTGCATTTTCATTTAAATCGTCACGGATACAGGCTTCTAACATGCTCATTTCAACCATGTTATCCATTTTCGTAACGCCAATGCGTTTACAAAATTCACGCACTGAACCTGGGGTGTATCCTCTTCTTCGCAAACCAGCAATGGTAGGCATTCGAGGATCATCCCAACCTTCAACAAACTTTTCGTCTACCAATTGAATCAATTTGCGTTTACTAAGCACAGTATATTCAAGGTTGAGCCTTGAGAATTCGTATTGACGAGGTTGTGATTCAATATCGATATTGTCGATAACCCAATCATACAAGCGACGGTTATCTTGAAACTCTAATGTACATAGAGAATGTGTAATCCCCTCAATTGCATCAGAAATACAATGGGTAAAATCATACATTGGATATACACACCATTTATCGCCTGTTTGATGGTGATGAGCAAATTTAACGCGATAAATGACAGGATCACGCATACACATAAATGCAGAAGTCATATCAATCTTAGCACGTAAGACACAATGCCCTTCGGTGTACTCACCAGCGGTCATTTTGTTAAATTCAGCTATATTCTGCTCCACTGACGTATCGCGATAAGGACTGTTTTGGCCCGGTTGCGTCAAGGTTCCGCGCATTTCACGCATCGCTTCTTGAGTAGAGAAATCGACATAAGCCAATCCTTTCTCTATCAATTGTTTTGCATACGCATGTAACTGATCAAAATAATTTGATGAATAGCGCGCTTCACCTTCCCATTCAAACCCTAACCACTGCACATCATTTTTTATGGAGTTGACGAAGTCGATATCTTCTTTATCAGGATTGGTATCATCAAATCTAAGATTACACGTACCTTGATAATCTTGTGCTATACCAAAATTAAGACAAATCGATTTCGCATGGCCAATATGTAAATATCCATTGGGTTCTGGTGGAAAACGCGTATGTATTCGTTGATGTAGACCTGCTTGCAAGTCTTTATCAATAATTTGACGTATAAAGTTGGTCGGACGAATGTCTGTCTCGGCCATTAATTAAATCCCCTGTAACACGTGTATCTGAAACGAAAAAAGAACGCATTATAGCACTTTGCTCTCGCGGCAAAATGCTTTTAAGCAAATAAAATTATAAAGATTTAAGTCTAAAGCTCGTGTATAAACGTAAGAAAAGTAAGTTCTTTGTCTAAACAAAATCGTTATATAAGCAGTAAAGCCATCATTATGAAAGTAAAAGCGACATCATTTGATATTGCCCACTTAGCCGGAGTGTCTCAATCAACCGTGTCCAGAGCCTTAAGAGACAGCCCTCTGGTTAATCAGGAAACCCGTGATAGAGTCAAAGCAATTGCGGCTGAATTAAATTACAAAGTTGATAAAAATGCGAGTAATTTACGCCAACAACAAAGTAGAACATTAGCCCTCTTGTTGTTTGAAGACTTAACCACAGACGACTCGCTAATAAATCCGTTTTTTTTATCGATGATAGGCAGTATCACCAAAGCCAGTTCTTTAGCGGGATACGATTTGCTAATTTCATTTCAAAATATGAGTGATGATTGGCATGCCGAATTTGAAGATACCAACAAAGCTGATGGCATAATTTTGCTCGGCTACGGTGACTTTGTTGATTATCAGGACAAATTATCCCAATTGGAAGAACAACAAACCCACTTTGTGAGATGGGGAGCGGAAGACAAAAATCATCCGGGCTTATCAATTGGTTGTGATAATTTCCAAGGTGGATTCGATATTACTCAGCATTTAATTAGTACCGGTCGTAAAACCTTTGCTTTCGTAGGGGGAGCTGATGACCATGCGCCTGAATTTCAAGCGCGTTATTTAGGTCATTGCAAAGCCATTTCAGAAGCAGGGCTTAAAATTAATAAGCATTACCAAGTGGAAGCATTTTCCACCGAAAATTCAGGCTATGACGCTGCCAAATCCTTGATAAGCCAACACGCTGAGATTGATGCAATTTGCTGTGCAAGCGATTTAATCGCGATAGGCGTAATGCAAGCATGTAAAGATCTTGGCAAGCGAATCCCTGACGATATAGCGGTTGTGGGTTACGACAACATTCCTGTTTCGCGCTTCACAAATCCAGCGTTAACCACTGTTGCACAAGATACTATTCGTGCCGGTGAATTGCTTGTTACAAGTTTGCTGGCATTGATAAATGGTGAACAAATCACCCACCAATCGATGCAAGTTGAAGTTGTACAACGCCAATCTTGTGGTCATAAATAATCATATTATCGAAGTTCTAATATTGTTGCACTCATCGACTCAAGCTTAACTTTGTCAGTGAGTGCAACTTCAGTTTTGCGCAAAATATCCGTTCCTTGTTTTGCATTACCAAGCATTTCTGAAAAACGACCTAGCGATAACTCCATGGACTTGTCATTTTTGTTTAAAATCACCATGACCGTTTGTTTTTGCGTATAGCGAAAATAGACATAAACACCATTTTGCGGCGCATAGTGTTTTAATTTACCTTCGGTGATCGCTGAACTTGTTTTACGCCAGTTAAGCAGTGTTTTAAATAATGTTTGTATTTCTAATTGCGACTTAGTCAATCCAACTCGGGTAAACGCATTGACCTTATCTCCTTGCCAACCACCGGGAAAATCAGAGCGAATGACACCATGGTCATCTGTGCCTCGATTCGCCATTAATACTTCGGTACCATAAAAAACCTGAGGAATCCCTCTGGTTGTTAATATGTATGTCATCGCCATTTTAAACAGTGCTTCGTTCTCGTTTAATTGAGAATAAATTCGGCTCATGTCATGGTTGTCTGCAAAAACCACTAAGTTATACGGATCGCCATATAGAAAATCATTGGTCAATGTTTCGTATAATTTTAATAGCCCCGTTGACCATGTTTCGAGACCTGTAAGTGCTTTAATCAAGTTTGCTTGCGTAGGGAAATCCATAACGCTGGGTAACCATGATTGATAATCGCTATGACGCTCACTACCTTGCTGCCAAAAAGAAACGATAGCGGGATTGACCGACCACTCTTCGCCGACAATATTCAAATTTGGATATTCAAGCATCACTCTTTTTGTCCAGTCTGACAAAAATGCCATGTCAGAGTATGAATAGGTATCCACTCTTAAACCTGATAAGTTTGCATACTCAATCCACCAAATCGAATTTTGAATTAGATAATTGGCAAGCAATGGATTTTTTTGATTTAAATCTGGCATGGTCGGCACAAACCAACCGTCATTAAAACCTGTTACATCGCTTTCAACGGCGTGAGGATCGTGTAACGCTTCGCGACGATGGCTAGTTGGTGAAAATTTTCCATCGTTGTTTATCCAATCTTGACTAGGTTTATCATTCATCCACCAATGTTCAGAACCGATATGATTTAGTATCACATCTTGAATGATGCCAATTCCTCGTTTTGCTGCACGTTGAGACAACTCAGCATATAACGCATTAGATCCGAAGCGTGGATCAACTTGATAATAATCTGTGGTTGAATAACCATGATAAGAATAGTTTGGCATGTCATTGAGCATGATTGGCATGGTCCAAATCTGGGTAAATCCCATGTCTTCAATGTAATCTAAATTCGCAAGAATGCCCTGCAAGTCACCGCCATGTCGGCCTCCTACTTTGTTTCTATTCTGCTGTTCTTTTAATGTTGTTATTGAATCGTTGTTTGGATCGCCGTTGGCAAACCTGTCAGGCGTTATTAAATAAATTACGTCTTTACTGCCAAACCCTTCACGCTTAGCAGAATTTGCTTTTCGTGACTTGAGTTGATACTGGAAACTTGTCAGTAACCTATTTTCCGCAAAGAACTGAATATCAAACCTTCCCGCTTCGGTGTTTTTGGCTATGCTGAGGTTAATGAATAGGTAGTTAGGGTTATCTGTACGCTCAACGCTTTTCACACTAATCCCAGGATATTGAATTTGCGGACGTGTTAAGCCAAGATTGTCACCATGAACGAGTATTTGTAATTCAGGGTGATGCATTCCAACCCACCAAAATGCCGGCTCTAAATGCTCAATCAAATCCGTTTTTTTGGTCTCGGCAGCATGAGCATCCGACTGGCCAGTTAAAAACTCGAATACCATTAACGTGTAGAATAAAGCAAAACTCAAGCGTTTAATCATAAATAGTCCTTGAATACATATACTTGGAAGCTGATTGTTTCCATTTTCGTATGTATCATTTTTCCGAGCTCTGATATTAATCCCAGTAGATATTGTTAACAAATTGTTGCATACGTATTCAGCATAACTTCTTATTTCGCTAGCGCTTGCACGCTTTGTTAATCGTTGCAGCAGTGATAGCATTCTTTTTGTGATTTAGATGCAACTTGGCAAATGTAAAATAGTGAATAAATCTATAATAATTTTAGGTGGCGGAACGGCCGGTTGGATGTGCGCCAATTTACTACAGCACGCATTAGGTAAGTTCGGATTTAATATTACCCTGATCGAATCACCTGAAATCGGCATTATTGGTGTAGGGGAAGGTTCGACGCCCCACCTGCGTAATTTTTTTAGTATTTTGGGAATTTCAGAATCTCAATGGATGCCTAAATGTAATGCCACTTATAAAAACGGAATCAGTTTCGATGGTTGGTCACAACAGCAAGGATACGATAATTATTTCCACCCTTTTCCTTCTTTGCCTGACCGACAAACAGCAGGTGGCTTTTTAATTAATTGCCACCTTAGACGCCAAGGTCATCAGGTCGACAGTCACCCTAACCAGTACTTTCTTGCGGCACATTTATCAAAAAATAATTTGAGTCCTAAACCTAAGGGTCATTCTCCTATTAGAATAAATTATGGCTATCATTTTGATTCAGCCCTACTTGGGAGTTTTCTTAAAGATTTCGCGATAAAACAAGGTGTGACTCATGTAACAGCTAAAATTGAACATGTTGAACAACATTTAAGTGGTGATATTGCGCACCTTATGTCCGATCAGGGTGAAACGTTTAGTGCCAACTGGTTTGTTGATTGTTCAGGATTTACTAGCAAACTTTTACAACAGACTCTAAAGAGTTTACAAGTAACTTGTTTAACAATGCCGCAGTAGCCATGCCTAGCAAGCAAAGTGAAGTAATCGCCGTGCAAACCAAAGCCTCCGCATTATCCAATGGCTGGAAATGGCAAATACCACTCACTAACCGCATCGGTAACGGCTACGTGTATAGTAACGACTATATCAACAGCGAACAGGCAGAAACAGAACTCAGACGTAATTTAGGTTTACTTGATAGTGATATACAAGCGAAGCATTTGAAAATGCGGGTTGGACAAGTAAGCGAACATTGGCATAAAAACTGTCTTGCTGTGGGCTTATCACAAGGTTTTATTGAGCCTTTAGAAGCCACTGCCCTGCATTTAGTACAAGACACCATTGAAAGCTTTATATCGGCTTTTGAAGCAGGCAGATTTACAACCCAACATCAACACGAATTTAATCAACGGATTAGCGCTAAATTCGAGGGAATTCGTGACTATATTGTCTGTCATTACAAAGTTAGCTCCCGCACCGACAGTCAATATTGGCTGGACAACGCAGAAAATAACCACCTATCCGATTCATTACAATTAATTTTAGACTGTTGGGATAAAGGTGCTGATTTAAGTCAAGAAATTCAACGGCAGAATATTCAGCATTATTATCCAGCTGTCTCTTGGCATTGTTTGCTTGCAGGCTACGGTCGTTTTGGAAATTTAGGCGCAGTTAATGCGCCTAGCCATGAAGTGAATACTCAAGAAATTAGCCGCTACATTAAGCAATGTGCAAACCAATTTTTAACTCACAATAAAGCATTAGAACAAAGTATAAATAAAAGTCGCTAATGAAGATTGTTGTGTTGCCACAACCAGTGCACCCAATAAAGCCAACACTAAAATAATCGGCATTAACCATATTTTTTTACGGACTCTTAAAAAAGCCCATAAATCTTGTAGAAACTCGACCACTAAAATGGCTCCTCTAAATTTTTTGCTGTTTTGCCATCATGGCTTTTTTGCCAAAAGCTTTTATTTTTATCCGGCTTTGTTTGATATTGAAGCTTTCCAAATAACCGCAGCACTAGTCCAATTGGCAAAATTAAAGCAAAAAATGCTAAGCCTAAAATCAGACGGGTGTTTACCCAACCCAAAACGCCTGCGATCGCCATCCACCCACGATAAGGGAAATACAAACCTTTTGGATAAACAAAATATAAAATAGCCAAACAGCCTGAAAAAGCGGCTGGCCACCAAGGTATTGAACGCTCGAATACCCACGGCAAAAATAACATAAATACCAATGGAAAAACCCACATCATAGTCACAGAGAACTCTCTTAAGCCGTGAATGTCTTTTCTTTTTAGCAATTTAAGCATGGTCAAGAACCTGAGTATTCAATACAAAAAGCCTCTAAATTTAATCTTTTGCAAACGTTATTTTTTTCGCATTTTGAATATGCTTTTGCTGTTGTTGTGATTTATATAACACGCAATTTTCAATCACTAACATATCCATATCGGTAGCCCAAAAACATCTCAACGCATCGGCGGGTGTGCAAACTGGCGGTTCTCCTCGTACATTAAACGACGTATTGATCAGCACAGATGTGCCTGTTAGCGCTTTAAATTGGCTGATTAATTTATGCAATCGTGGATTCGTTTGTTGTTCTACGGTTTGTACCCTAGCGGAATAATCTACATGGGTCACAGCCGGAATAGTAGAGCGTGCTTGATTTAATTTGTCTAAACCGAAAGTGTTGGACTGCCCTTGTTGAATGCGAATATCTTTTTTGACCTGAGCAACCAACAACATGTATGGACTTGCCACCTCAAGGTCAAAATAGTCATCCACATCTTCAAACAAAACAACGGGGGCAAATGGCCTAAACGATTCCCGTTGTTTAATTTTCAAATTCATGACACTTTGCATAGTCTGATTGCGCGGATCACCCAAAATAGATCGGTTTCCTAAGGCCCTTGGGCCAAATTCCATCGCCCCCTGGAACCAACCTATCACATTCCCCTGATCTAGTTTTTTGGCAACCAAATCAAATAAATTTTCATCAGTACATTGCTCGAAAGAGATATTTTCTTGCTGTAGATAGGATTGTACGTCTTTATCGTCAAACTTCGGACCTAAATAAGTCCCAGACATGCCATCTAGATTAGGGCTAACTTTACGAGGTTCGTCAAAATACTCATGATAGGCAATTAAGCCACATCCAAGTGCACCGCCCGCATCACCAGCGGCTGGTTGAATCCAAATCTGCTTGAAAGGCCCTTCACGCAAAATACGACCATTCGCCACACAATTGAGTGCAACCCCTCCCGCTAAACACAGGTTTTCACACTTCGTTTGCGCATAGGCGTAATGTGCGATTTTTAATACAATTTTTTCCGTTACTTCTTGGATAGAACGGGCTAAATCCATTTCTTTTTGGGTAATCTGAGTATCAGCGTCTTTTGCAGGGCCGCCAAATAAGGCATCAAACTTAGCGTTTGTCATGCGCTCACCTGCTGGATAATCAAAATACGTCATATTTAAGGCGAAGCTACCATCTTCATTTACTTCAACTAAATGCTCTAAGATTTGCTCGACATATTTAGGCTCACCATAGGGTGCTAACCCCATGAGTTTGTATTCTCCAGAATTGACCTTAAAACCACAATAATAGGTAAACGCTGAATATAGGAGTCCTAATGAGTGGGGAAATTGAATTTCCCACAAGGGTTTTAAACTTGCGTTTTCCCCTAACCAAGCTGAAGACGTGGCCCACTCTCCCACACCATCTAGACATAACACCACAGCCTTATCAAAAGGACTAGGGTAGAACGCCGAAGCTGCATGAGAGTGATGATGTTCACTAAAGAGTAATTGCGGTAATTTAGGGCGTTTTTCTTGCTTTCTTTCGTACCCTATTGTCGTAGCATTTACTTCACTACGTCGTGCAAAGATTAAATCTCGTAACTCCTGTCGTAGCACGCTTTTTAAATACAGCTTTTCTTTCAACCAAATTGGCATAGCGTTTAAAAACGATAAGAATCCTCGTGGAGCGTGAGCTAAATAGGTTTCTAACAAACGCTCAAATTTAAGCATAGGTTTGTCATAAAATATTATCGCGTCTAGCTCTTCTAATTGGCAATTCGCTGTCTTTAAGCAAAACTGAATAGCGAGTTTTGGAAAACTTGGATCGTGCTTAATACGAGTAAAACGTTCTTCTTGCGCAGCAGCAATGACTTTACCATCAATAATCAGTGCAGCCGCACTGTCGTGATAGTAAGCAGATATACCAAGAATTCGTTTCATTAAGTGACGACATCCTAACGTTTAAAATTAAAAACAATCCAGTTGAATCGATTCTAACAAATAAGTCATTAAACCGTTAAACAGCCTAAAAATCAGTATTTTTAATCAATGAATACGAATGCAAACTTGAACGCATGGTAGCCTTACTATAGGTTAACAAGGTTGTATTTTGATTGTTTCAAAAGGTGAAAAATGAAGGTTTGGCTGTTTAGAATAATTGCGCTGTGTATCCCAATTCTATTTTTCGTCATATTGGAGTATTCGTTGAGACTAGCCAATTACGGCCAAAGCTATCCTTTGTTCATCGAAAACCCCGCAGATACTGCCTATAAACTGCCTCGTCCTGATATTGTAAAACGCTATTTCCCCAGGAATGGAGATGTTCCTTCTGTCAGTATTGAAGCTAACTTTTTCCGTGCTCAAAAACCGCAAAATGGTATAAGGTTTGTCGTTCAAGGTGGCTCAACCGCTGCCGGATTCCCGTATGGTTTTGGTGCATCCATTGCCGGTATGTTAGATCCACGACTAAAACAAACCTTTCCTAACCATTATGTTGAAACCGTTAATACCTCATTAGCGGCTGTAAATTCTTATACTAATCTTGATATGGTTGATGAAATTATCGAGCAGCAACCAGATGCCGTGCTTATTTACATGGGCCACAATGAATTTTTAGGCATTTTAGGTGTTGGCTCAAATTATACTGCCGCAAATTCTCGGTCATCGACTCTACTATTCTTAACCCTTAAAAATTTGCGTATCTTCCAATTAATGCAAAATATTTATCACGACGTTAAACATACTGATCGTGATGAAACCTCAAATAGCCAACAAGGTCATTCGAATACTTTTATGGCCAAAGTTGCAAAACATAAATCTATTCCGTTCGAATCTGATTTATACCATGCAGGACTCGACCAGTTCTCTGGTAATTTAGACCTCATATTGGAAAAATATCGCTGGGCAAACATACCTGTCTTTATCTCGACATTAACCAGTAATCTATTAGATCAAGCCCCATTTTCCAGTGCTCCCATGCCAGAGAATATTCGCTTGTCACTCGAGCAGCTTATCGAAAGTATTAAGCAGGGAAAACAAGTTCAACAACGTCTGTTACAAGTGTCAAAAACAGTGGAAGAAAGTCAAAATGCCTTTGCTAATTTCCAGCTCGGCCGGATTTTTTATTCTCTGAATGACGCAAAAAACGCTAAAAAACATTTATTACTTGCCAAAGATCATGACCTTCTGCGATTTAGAGCCCCCGAAGCGATAAACAAAATAATACTCGCCAAAGCGTTAAAATATGACGCCGTTATCATTGATGCCCAGAAAAGATTTGAACTGCGCTCAAAACACGGCATCGTTGGCAACAATCTCATGTTGGAACATTTGCATCCCAATGTAGAGGGGTACTTCTTATTGTCTGATGCTTTTTATCAAGGCATAAAAAACGCGAAAATATTTTCCGAGTGGCAAAATGTCGAACCTCAACAAGCATGGCAACAAAAGTTATTATTACCCGCCGAAGAGTATTTTGGATTCGCTAAAATACTGCAATTAAAAACGGATTTTCCATTTGTTAAAAATCGTACACAGTTAACACTTCCTGCGCCACAAAATTGGGAGCAACAATTAGGACTTGATCTATTTGAAAAGAAAAATGACTGGCTGAACATGGTTCAAAAAAGCCAGCAAGGTTATATGAATGAAAATAACATACAACAATTACTCAAAACCCAACTCATAATTGCAGATGCCCTTCCCTACAATTTCGAAGCAAATAATAAAGCAGCTGAATTACTTGAAACATTAGGACAAAAAAAGCGCGCTTCAACATATCATCAGCGGCAAAAATGGGCGTTACAAAATTGATAACTTCATTGATTTTGCTGCGACACTTTCAACTGCGAGACTAAATGCAAAAACCGGTCAACATCCGGATGATTAGGCGCAATTCGTTTCACTGCATTCAATTGGTTAAGACTTTTTTCAGGCTGTTGAGTTAAATAATAATTCTGCGCTAACGATAATCTGGCTTGAATATTATTCGGCTCTAGATTAATTGCTCGATGTAAATGGTGAATTGACAGAGGAAGGTCATTTTTCCGTTTAAATAACATACCTGCAATGAAGGTTAGTTGTGGGTTATTAGGAATTGCATCTGCCATTAATCCTGCAACTAAGGCTGCCTGCTCAACGTTGTTTTGTTGTTGATAACCTTCAAACAGCGTTTGATTCACTGACAACCAATCTTTGCCCTTAACGCGCTCAACCAAAGCTTGATTTTCCAATGAATTGGCAGAGGGTAATTCGACTTTTATAGGACTTAAAGTAAACGGATAATCAGCCACAAGGTTAGCGATTTTAAATTCTCCATAAGCAGCATCTGCTAAACTAACAGGCTGCGATGCCCAGCTATCTTGTATATATAAATTTGTCAGGCCAGGAAGTAAGTTGTTATCAAGCAACGCTTGCAAATAAGCGGTCGATAAAACGAAATACCCACGGACTGTGGGATGCAAATGTTCCAACATGTGCTGGTTTCCTATGATCCCATTCTCGCTGTCTTTTGCGAACGCGTCTTGCACACTGGCCAAATAAACACCTTGCTGTTGGCTCAACTGAGCAATTACCCGATTAAATTCTGAAGGTGCTCGAAAACGCAAAGCGTCAAAGTCTGTTGCTTGCACAAACGCGGATTGTGCTAATTTAAATTGTTTATTTTTAAGTAAGTTTTGGCCCAATAAAAAATTGCGCCCTGCCAGCTTATCAGCAGGTCCCGCCTTGATATCTTTTTGGAGCTTAATGATATTGCTCTGCCATTGTGAAAAAGGGGCATTTTCAATTTCCTGTAGCATGCTAGGACTGACATCGTTTAACGCACTAAAAGGAATTAAATCTTTTTGGTTACTGACCAAATCGCCAAGTATGACTGGAATATTCGCGTGACGATATTTATCCAGAATCAGCTCCATATTGCCTTCAAACTGCTCAATTCCTAACTGATACGCTTCACTATTGAATGGAATATTTTTGTTTTTTGCCATCTGAGCCATCAAGGTACGATCATCAAGCTGTGATGTATCTTTTTCCTCTGCGTCTTGCGTAAATAAAGCATAATAAATGGATTCAACTAAGCGATATATTTTTAGATCCTTGAACTTTAAATATACTAGGTTTGCTGCCCTTCCTCCTCGTGAAGCATAGGCCGAACCTACTCCCATAATGCCTAAATATTCATTATGTCCTGCATAAATTAGAACTATGTCAGGTTTAATCGCAATAATTTCATCTACAAAATCCAACAAGGTGTAAGAGTTTACCGACGCCATTGCCGTGTTGATGACTTCGATGTGTTTTTCTGGATATAAACGCTTAAATTGTTGCTGCAGCATTCCAGATAATGAGCCCCATCTCCCATAGGGAAATCCTGCGGCGGTCG
This sequence comes from Aliiglaciecola lipolytica E3, assembly GCF_000314975.1. GTDB lineage: Bacteria > Pseudomonadota > Gammaproteobacteria > Enterobacterales > Alteromonadaceae > Aliiglaciecola > Aliiglaciecola lipolytica. The sequence continues at coordinate 218,586 of NZ_BAEN01000035.1, read as the reverse complement.
ATCCCCCTTGCACAACTATACGTAAGGTGTCTTTAGGAGGCTGTTGCAAAAAGTATTGACTATCAGGACTTACATTGGGTGCCATTTCAGCAGATGGAAAAAAACGCTGAACAACGTCCAGATTAGGTTTCATGTAGCCCGGCATTTCATCGGCTTGAATAAATAATTCAGGTTCCGGATGATAATTTATCGCACGCAGTCCCCATTCAAGCCCCAATAAAACAACTAAAGGTATTGTTAGTGCAATGAAATAGAAACTAAGTTTTCTATAGGGATGTTTAAACATAGGTGAAATCAACGTTTACGATGATGGTTATTAAATTGTGGCTACGACTGTAGCACAAATAAAAAAGCCGCTCTAAAAGAGCGGCTAAGTTCAAGATATTAAATTATTCAACTGCAGTAACTGTGACTTCCGCCTCATTCGGGTTTGGTCCGGTTACTTTGAATTCATACGTTCCCGTAGCAGGAATATCTAACAGTAAATTACTACCATTTTGTACCATGCCAACAGGAGTATCTAATTCGGCAGTCACGCCATCTTCGGCTCCACCAAGGTTAAAGGTAGACCAATCAGCTGAGGCAACTTTGAATTCGTAACTTCCAGCATCGATACTAATTTGCGTCGAATACTCTCCACCACCATCATAGTTAACTTCATCTACCTCTCCCCAACCGTTCATTCCGCCACGAATAAACACGGGAGTATCGCCAAAGAACTGGGCGGAGAACACAGAAACTGTAGGTTCATCTAGATTGCCCGCATTGAAGATAAAGCTATACTCACCATCAGTCGCAATATCGATGGCTAGATTACCGCCTCCGGAGGTCACAAACTTCTCTTCACCTACCGAGATTGAATTATCCGCATCTGCGCTACCATAATCGACAGTCGACCAGTCAGCTGAAGCCACTTTGAACTCGTAAGAACCGGCAGTCACGTCTAATTTAGCTGTGTATATGCCTCCCACTTCATATGACATTGGATCCGCTTCACCCCAGCCATTCATACCGCCGCGTACGAATACTGTTGTACCAAAGAAAGGTTCTTCGTTGTCTACACTAAATATCGGCGCTTCTGTATCACTTGCGTCGATCACAAACTTCAGGGTTGCATCTTCAGTAAGGGTTAATTGTAGATTTGAACCGCCTCTGCTTAAGGTTTTCTCTTCGTCCAATACAACCACTTGATCTGCAGAGCCAAAGTCAACTGTCGACCAATCTGCTGAAGCCACTTTAAACTCATATGAACCAGCGGATACTTCGATAACCGCTTCGTAAATGCCATCACCGGCATATTCCATCGCGTTGCTTTCACCCCAATCGTTAAAGCCACCACGTACAAATACTGTGGTACTTCCGTAAGGCACTACATCGGGCGCACCAGACGTTGCATACGCTGATAGACCTTCACCTTGTGCTCCCATTTGAGGTTTCACAAACACAGCCGTTGTTAGTGCAGGCACAGTGAATGTCCCCTCGCCTTCACCGGCAGTGAAATAAGCCCCTCTAACGACCGGATCGGTAGAAGACATTTGAGTACTATGTAATTCAAAACCTGCTGCAGTTGGTACTGAATGGCTCTGTTCTTCATAGCTTGTGTTGATCACGACAACCAATGCATCAAGCATCGGATCCAAATCCGCTCTAGGCATTTCAGCATCCGCTGAGACACCATCATCGATACTCATCACTATTAAACCATTAGTTTGACGGCGACCAATGTTATGGAAACCTAAGCGGTCAATAATCTGCTCAGCAGTAGTCAGTCGAAACAACGGACTAGCCGTACGTATTAACAGCATTTCATCAAAAATAGCTGAAGCGAATTCGATTTCAGTCATGCTTGCTGCGCGCTCAGGTGCAGTGAAATAAGCATGAATCAATTCCCAGTTACCTTGATTATCTTGCGCTAGTGGCAATCCAACATTCCAATTATTGGTCTGCATAGTAAAATCAACGTAATTAAACCAATCACCTGCATCATAGGTATTACGATCCATTGATTTTGAGCGTAAGAAATCCCCGCCCATCTGCAAGAAAGGAATACCTTGTGACATTAATGGTATGGTTGCACCGACGTTTTGAGCACGTACGCGCTGCGCTAAAGTAAGATCTACCGGCAACGTGTATTGGAATTGATCCCACAAGGATTCATTATCATGTTTTGACACGTAGTTAATGATATCCGCAGGATCTTGGGCATAACCACCAATACTACTCGTAGTTGAAGCAACACCGTTAAAATCCTCTAAAACATAATCAGTTAACGTTCCAGCCAACGACATTTTCACACGATCCTGATCGCTCATTGATGCATTGCTGGCTTCACGAGCAAAGATATTACCCTGACGCACCGCTTCGCGAATTCGGTCATTGAATGTACCGATTTCGGTGCCTGCCATATTGGACTGATTTGCTTGCTCGTAGCCTCGGTCTTCTTTTGTCCAACCTTCACCATAGAAATAGGTATCTTCATCAACAGCTTTAACTGCTTCAAATAAACGCACCATTGAATCTTTTGTTGCCTGACTCATGATATCGAAACGGAATGAATCAAATTTATATTCAGATGCCCACAACGTAAGCGAATCTTTCATTAATTTTTCCATCATCACATTACGTGGTTCAGTATCATCGCAACAGGTTTCGCGAATAATTGCACCAGTATCAACTGCATATCTGTGATAGTAACCGGGTACCACTTTATCCAGCACTGACTTAGTACTTAATTCGGATGCATTGGTATGGTTGTAAACAACGTCAAGTGCAACTCGCAGCCCTAAACCATGCAAAGCCATATTCATTGCACGCATTTCTTTAATTCGCGCGACACCTTCAGCATCAGAAGAATAACTTCCTTCAGGAGCATTGAAATGGAATGGATCGTAACCCCAATTAAATTGGTCATGGTTACGCATTGCTTGCAACAACTCTTGAGCTTTAACCTCTTCACCAACACCATAGCTTTGATACAAGGCTAACAGGGTCATATCATCACTAATAGAGTTGTCCTGACAAATATCGTCATTTGCATTCAATTTACAAAGATCAGCAAATGTGCTGTTTAAATCAACCACTTTACTGGTATCTTCTTCGATTGAAGCTATATCGTTAGCAGGTAGAATATGAAAGTGAGTAACACCTGTTTCTGCTAATTTACGCAGATGTTCTACAGGCACACTACCGTCTTCTGTAAAGGCAAGATACTTCCCACGATTCGCTGCTGAGGTACTTTCATCGCGCACACTAAAATCACGTATGTGACCTTCGTAAATCACTGCGTCTTCAAAATTTTCGATAGTAGGTATATCGTGTGAATCCCAACCTTCAGGTTTAAGATCTTCATCCATTAGATTCACAAACTGTGAGAATCGACTGTTAGTGGAAAGACTAACAGAATACGGGTCTGTCACATTTAGAACCTGTATACCATCTGCCTTAGGATGATAAACCGTTACTTCAAAACGATACAATTGACGGTCTAGTTCCATACCCCCAGTGTAAGACCAAACACCAGAATCGGCATTGACTGTCATAGGAATAGTAGACGCTAACGTTTTGTCAGTATTGTAAAGTTTAAGCTGCACATTTTGCGCGGTTGGTGCCCAAACAGCTGCAGTGATAGAATCGCCATCATAGATAGGACCCAGCATAGCTTCATCGGCATCATCTTCACCTGTGGTATAGACTTGGTCAATCGCATTGGCCATTTGAATGCCTGTGGCAGCGACTAATAAACCATCTGCGTTATATCCCGCTAAAACGGCTTGCGTTTTAAACACGGCTTTCGCGTCGTCTACAGTCCAATCACCATAAAAGGCAGTTAAACCAGAAAGATGAGGCGCAATCGCCATTTGTTCATCAGTTAGGTCGGTTTCCATTAAATCTAAAGCAGTACCATTAAGTCCGTCTTCTAAAGAAGCGACCAAATCAGCGTCGGCAGAATAATGTAATTTAACCGTAGCAACTGCATCACCCGCATCCCAGAGCAACGTATTCATATCTAACCAATGTGCTGCTTGTCCTTCAATTTTAACTGGCTGTGGACCGAGAGAAACAATTGGGAATTCAAATACGGTTTCTTCGCCTGAAAAGGTAAAGTTCATACGAGCGAAATCAGGGTCATCTTGAGACAGTGGCATTCTTTTGTCACCACCGCCCATTTCTTTTCCAGCATCGTCAGTGCCAATGTGGATAATGAAATTTCCGCAAGCTCCCGGAGTACCTGCATAACCTGCAATTAAATCAACAATCCAGTAAGCGCCATAGTTTGGATCAACACCATCATGTACTCGACCGTTTGCCCAATCTGTATCTGAGTCGGCGTAAGCGCTACATGCATCGTTATTCCATGTATGCAAACGATAACCTTCATAAGACGGGTCATTTGAGGAGTTATCCGCTCCCACTGCCGCGCGGTTGTAATACAACACGGCTTGATCAGCGGTTGGTGTGACGACAGGTGCAGGAGCCGTAGGATCAGCGCCTACTACACAGGCATCATTGGTTTCATTTGGTACTGTAGGCGCATCACATTGAATTGGAGGCGGCGCCACACATTCAGTTCCTGTTGAATTCGGCACATTAGGTACACTACAGGTTAACAATTTATTGTTACCAGATTTCACGTCTGCGCCACCGCAACCGGCAAGTACCAGTGCGATAGTAACAAGCATCATTTTTAATAATGCTCTTGGATAATTAAACATAGGTAAATACTCCAATGTTATTTTTTCTTGAGAGCGACGATTCGTTGTAAAAAAATTCATTATTTTCATAGCGAGTACGTCACCCCAAGGAAGTATTGGGTTCCAAAGTATTGAATTGTGCCCGTTTGAGATTCGCGACCAAAATAGCTCTTGGTAGGCGCATCGGTCAGGTTATTAATCTGAAACAACACACCTAAATTGTCGTTAATGTCATAAGACGCTTGATAATCAATAATCATCTCGTCATCAAAGTTAACGATCTGTTCATTAACCGCCACTTGTTTAGACACAAACGCATCTCGCCAACGCACATTGACACGGGTTTCAAAATCTTCGTATTCCCAGAAAAGCGTACCGTTGATAACGGTTTCAGATAAACCAGGTAATTGTTGTGGAACACTTGTTCCGCCCAAATTCGTCTGGAATTGAATTTCACTTTCGGTATATGAATAACTGGCACTTACGCCCAAACCATCCCAAGGAGCAGGTAAAAAGCTATAGACTTGGGTATAAGCCAACTCTATCCCGCGAATGTAACCACCTTCGCGATTGTTTACTGCGGTTGTGTAAGGTCCATTCGTAGTAGGAACAGTGATAAATAACGGATCTCCGTTATCGTCTGTTGCCTGAACAGCTTCTGCACCAGGATCATCAGAATCTAGGAACACAGGCACATCTATTGAAGATGGAGTCTGGAAGCCGTTACCAGCAAAATCAAATGGATCGATAGTAAAATCATTTATAAACGATTTGATATCTTTATAGAAAAGCGCAACAACTATCGCTCCATCAGTTTCATCAAAATAACGTTCGTAAGAAATATCATATTGATTAGCATAAAACGGGCGTAAATATGGACTGTTGGTTGAACTACCCGACAATTCAGCTTCTCGGTCGACAGTTATCTCTCCAGAGTCTGGATTCATAGTGGCATTGACGTCAGCAACGCGCACATTTGAATTCGCAAACAACCGGTTAATTGGTGGTCTACCCATAACTTTAGCCGCAGCAAAACGTAATTGGTCTTGGTCGGTTAACTTAAAGTTTAAGTTTAAAGAAGGTAGATAATCAGTGTATTTATCCACTAACAGTTCTGGACGGAAAAAGTTGTTGATTAATCCAGCGTCGTCAGTAATCAACTGCGCTCCTAGTTCAGGATCTCCCATTATCACTTCTACCACGGTGGTTTCACCTGTTTCAGGATCAACGCCTTCGACTTCTACGGTTCGACTTACATCTTGTAAAAATGTAGACGCTTGCTCTGTTTCCACACGACGTACACCAATATTACCGGTAATAGGTAAACCGCCAATTTCAGTGTCGATATTTGCCATAATATAAGCAGACAACACTTTTTCGTAAACTTCGCCACTTTCTAATACAGACCAAGCGGTATTAGTCGTGCCACCAGGACTATTAACTACACCCGGGTGACCTGCTCCCCAAGTCTGTACTGGTTGTGGTGTTCCTTCTGGAAACCAAGCAGATAAAGCGCTATCAAGATCAATTGATAAATAACTTGGGAAATAACCGAAATCACCTTCCCAGTTAACTACTGATGCCATTTGATCGTTTAAAGCCAGAGGCGGTTGACTGGACGAAAATGAAGAATCGCTACCATATTCAAACACTGAACGATCATTTGAGTATTCGCGGTCTGAATAACGTACGCCAAATTCAAATGAAGAAATAAATGGGTTATCTACTTCGTATTTCAAATCAAGGCGATAAGCAAATAATTCATCCTCATTTTCAAAAGGATAAATGCCGTACTTAGTCACATAAACATTGTTTATATCCGAAAAATCGTCGAATTGGCTAAATCCGATATCCGGTAAGTCTAAGCCATTTAATAAATAGGATACTGACACATCAGTATCAAAACGCGGTGTACCGTTTTCATCTTCCGCACCAACTAGCGACCAAAGCAATCCATTTCTAAATTCACTCTTGGCTTTAGAGTAGGAAAAATCAGCCTTGATGCTTAACATATCTGTCGCTTGCCAATCGGCATTGATACCAAAATTCTGAATTTCATCAAAATCTTGGTTATCATCATTAACCAGTTCAACTCGCGTAAACGAGTCTGGTCCACGACTGAATGTTCCGCCAATGACAGTGTTATTATCTACCACTGGATTTGAGATAACTGCAGTGCCCGGTTCTAATTTAACCCGAAAGCCCCTAGCAAACTCTTTTGAATCAAAGCGAGAGTAAAACGCATCTGTTTTCAATACGAAATTATCGGTAGGTGCCCACTCGAGTGCAGCCATGTAACCGTCTCGAGTTTCTTCCCCGCCTTTGTGCTGCATTTCGAAGCCTTCGCTGACGAATTCACACTCAATACATTGCTGGTCTTTTGGAACATCAGAGGTCGGATCGTAGTTGTCTTCATCCCCTTCAAGGAAGTCTACGTCTCTTTCGGTATTGTAAGCTAAACCAATAAACTGAGTAGATACACTGGGTTGAAACAAACGTGCATAACCTAGTGCTAAGCCCAACGTATCATCTAGCATTTTAGTTTGAAATGAGAAGCTTATACGATGTCCGTATTCTTCCGCATCTGACACTTCACCCGCTCGATCGTTGTACATTCCGCGAACATTCATATTGAATTTATAGTCTTCGGAAATAGATAGCGGGCTGGCCGTTTGGAGTTCAACCGTACCGGCAACACCACCTTCAATCAAAGATGCTTTAGGTGATTTATAGACCGCCGCGGAAGAAATCAATTCAGAGGGATATTGATCAAACTCAATTGAACGAGATCCACTTGTGGAAACTTGTTCTCTACCGTTAAGTGTTGAAAATACGAAGTCTCCGGATAAACCACGAATGTTAATTTCCGCTGCTTGTCCACCGGTTCTTACTGCGGATATACCGGGTAGTCGTGTCAATGCATCTGCCATTGAAACGTCTGGTAAACCGCCTAAGTCATCAGCAGATAATTGTTCAGAGACTGTATCGCTGAAACGTTTTTGATTAAGGGATTTAATTAAACTGGTTCTAAATCCTTTAACCTCGATTTTTTCAATTTGATCTTTAGCGGTTTCAGTCTGCTCTTCGGCAGTTTCTTGTGCATAGGAATTTGTTCCTATTAACGCCATCCCACTTGCCAAAAAGGCAGCTGTGATCAAACTGGGTCTGAATTTTTTCATGTGTATGTCCCGTTCCCGTTTGTAGTTTTAATTTGGAAATCTTATCGGTAACCCTTCCTTTGATAACCAACAATACAAAAAATTAACGATCATCCAATGTTACATCTGTGTTAACACTTCACTCAATGCTGTGCATACGTATTCAAAGCAAGGTTTAACGAAATATTAGAAAGAAAAGACAAAAATACATAATTCATGGCAGTCCATGTTTACATATATAGCGTAATCATTAGAACAAGGTAATTAAACGAGGAGTTAGGTTATATAGCTGCAATCTTGTCGTTGCGAATACGTGGGCCGACAACAAACCAATAACAACATAATTTACAAATGGCTTACAAGTATCACTATCATAACCGTTGAAATGTTATTAAGTTGTTACCCACAGAACTGAAGATTAGAGCGTGCAATAGTCAAAAATACCGGTTACGACTGTAACCTTTGTAGATTAATTTTGTGGCTAGAAAAGTTTAATCCGCAGCGTCGGTTAAACTCTGCGATACCTTGTTCTTTATATAAATCTCCGGTACCAGGCTGCTTTTCAGCAAGAGGCGGAAAGGCACCATAGCCGGCTAACAGACAATGCCAAGACAAACTATCGAAATGGTGATTAATTTGTTGACGGTGAATTTCTGCATTTAGATCGTTACGTTGATACCAACAATTTAGCAATTGAATTAGCGAATCAGATAAATGTTCGTTGTTACGATTAGCACGCCAGTATTCGCTATCGTCACGCGTATTCAATTTATAATGCGCGACAATATAATCCCGTACCTTTTCAAACCTTTCACTTATCAAGCGATTAAATGACTGTTGATGTTGATTACTGAATTGGCCTTTTTCGAACTCAGTAATGAACATTTCTATGCAGACTTGCACAAGATGCAGTGCCGTTGCCTCCAACGGTTCAATAAATCCTTGTGACAAGCCGAGACCTAAACAGTTTTTATGCCAATGCTTTTCCAACTGCCCTACTCGCATTTTTAAATGACGACCAGACTCGGCACTTTCTTGTAAACCTAAATGCTGACGTAATTCGATTTCCGCTTCTTCTGGACTGATAAAGTCAGAGCTATATACATAACCGTTACCATAGCGATTGGTTAACGGAATTTTCCATGCCCAGCCATTTGACAGTGCCGTGGATGTGGTTTCTACCGGAATATTTTCATCGTGCATTGGCGTTGGCATAACAACAGCAGCATCGTTAAATAAGTTTTGATTAAAGTTAGTAAATGACACGCCTAATGTTTTTTGCATCAACACGCTTGCAAAACCAGTGCAATCGACAAAAAAATCACCGTGAATACTATCCCCATTACTCGCAACTAATGATGCAATTTCACCATTATTGTGAGTAATGACATCCTGTATTTTTACTTGCTGGTGCTCTACTCCTAACGTTTTAGCATGCTCGCTCAAAAACGAACCTAAGAGATGAGAGTCAAAGTGATATCCGTATTCCATCGTAAAAGGAAAGTTTTCTGTCGCGATGGGTCCTTTACCTTGCGCTGCCAAAAGTCCGTTTATAAAAAAGTCTTCAGGGGTTACGTGAGTATCTAATCCTAGCCTACGAGTTTGGCAATTTACCAAGAACGACTTTTGCGTAAAAGTATCTGTTTGACAGCTAAAAGGATGACTGTAGTGCTCAATCCCCGACCTTGGACTCCAACCAGCAAAACGAATATTCGTTTTATAAGTCGCGTTGCAACGAGGCATCCAACTGGATTCAGGTATATTTAAAATGTTAAAAAAACGTTTTAGTGTAGGAGTAGATCCCTCGCCCACACCAACAATCCCAATTTCTGGAGACTCAACTAAGGTGATTTTAATCCCTTTGTTTGACCACTGATTAGCAAACAAATTAGCCGCCATCCAGCCAGCGGTGCCACCACCTAAAATAACAATATGCTTAATAACAAGTTCTCCTTGGTAAACTTCACTGACCTAACCGCTAAAAAGATACGCAAATAAGATTAGAATTCAATAACAAATGATAAGATTATTAAAGCGTTTTGCAGAAGTTAAATTAGCTTGCATAAAAAAACCCGCCTTTCGGCGGGTTTAATCTAGTAATAACTAAACGAATTACCAACCAGTAATTTCGCGTAATCCTTTACCGATATCAGCTAGTGAACGAACTGTTTTAACACCTGCATCTTCAAGTGCTTTGAACTTCTCATCCGCAGTTCCTTTACCGCCGGCGATAATCGCACCAGCGTGACCCATGCGCTTACCTGGAGGAGCAGTAACACCTGCAATATAAGACACAACAGGCTTAGTCACGTTAGCTTTGATAAATTCTGCCGCTTCTTCTTCTGCAGAACCACCAATTTCACCGATCATGACAATCGCTTCAGTTTCAGGATCGTCTTGGAACAAACGCAAGATATCAATGAAGTTTGAGCCAGGGATTGGATCACCACCAATACCAACACAAGTAGATTGACCAAAACCTTCATCTGTAGTTTGTTTAACCGCTTCGTAGGTTAATGTACCTGAGCGAGAAACAATACCAACTTTACCAGGCTTATGAATATGACCAGGCATGATTCCGATTTTACACTCACCCGGAGTGATAACACCTGGGCAGTTTGGACCAATCATACGAACGCCTTTCACATTCAAGTATTCTTTAACAAACAACATGTCGATTGTTGGAATACCTTCAGTGATACAAATGATAAGTTCAATTCCCGCATCAGCGGCTTCAACAATTGAATCTTTACAAAATGCTGCAGGTACATAAATGACAGAAGCAGTTGCTCCTGTTGCTTCAACAGCTTCACGTACTGTGTTAAATACAGGCAAATCTAAGTGAGTAGTACCACCTTTACCAGGTGTAACACCGCCCACCATTTGCGTACCATAGGCAATGGCTTGTTCAGAGTGGAAAGTACCTTGACCACCAGTAAAACCTTGGCAGATAACTTTGGTATGCTTATTAATTAATACAGACATTATTTGCCCTCCGCAGCTTTAACAACTTGCTGAGCAGCATCAGTCAGACTGCTTGCAGCTATGATATCTAGGCCAGAAGCAGCTAATACTTCACGTCCTAATTCAGCGTTTGTACCTTCAAGACGCACAACAACAGGTACGTTTACACCGACTTCTTTAACTGCGCCGATAATACCTTCCGCGATCATGTCACAACGTACAATTCCACCAAAAATATTAACTAAAACTGCACTAACGTTACTGTCAGAAAGGATGATTTTGAATGCTTCTGCTACGCGTTCTTTAGTTGCACCGCCACCAACGTCTAGGAAGTTAGCTGGTTTACCACCATGCAGGTTAACTATATCCATAGTTCCCATTGCAAGACCGGCACCGTTAACCATACAACCTACGTTACCGTCTAGAGCAACATAGTTCAGTTCCCACTTAGCCGCTTCTGCTTCACGAGCATCATCTTGAGATGGATCGTGCATCGCTTTTACTTTAGGTTGACGATATGCCGCGTTACCATCGATAGCAACTTTAGCATCAAGACAATGAATATCACCGTCTTCTTTGATTACTAGAGGATTGATTTCGATAAGAGCGATATCAAGGTCAACAAACATTTTTGCTAAACCTAAGAATATTTGCGTGAATTGTTTAATTTGCACGCCTTTAAGGCCCAATTTAAACGCCATTTCACGAGCTTGGTAAGGCTGTGCGCCTACGATAGGATCAATTTCTGCTTTTAAAATCTTTTCAGGTGTTTCTTCAGCAACAGTTTCAATCTCAACGCCACCTTCTGTAGACGCCATGAAAACGATACGGCGAGAAGTACGATCTACAACAGCACCCAAATAAAGCTCATCAGCAATATCAGTACAAGATTCTACTAAAATCTTACTTACTGGTTGGCCATTTTCGTCGGTTTGGAAAGTAACTAAGTTTTTACCTAACCATTTTTCAGCGAAAGCTTTAATTTCATCTTTAGATTTAACTAATTTAACACCGCCGGCTTTACCTCGACCACCTGCGTGTACTTGGCATTTAACCACCCACTCGCTTCCGCCAATTTTATCAGCCGCTGCTGCAGCTTCTTCTGGAGAATCTGTAGCAAACCCTTCAGACACTGGCAAGCCATATTCTTTGAATAATTGCTTGCCTTGATATTCATGCAAATTCATGGTGTTTCTATCCGTTTAATTTAATTTAAAAGCCGCATTTTTTAGCGACTTGATTTAAGGTGCCGATAAGATATCGACATTCGAATAGGTGATAACCTGAGCTATCACCTATCAATTCGATTTAGACCTAGGAATTACACATCTAATAATAAACGTGTTGGGTCTTCTAGCATTTCTTTTACTGTGACCAAGAAGCCAACAGATTCTTTACCATCGACTATGCGGTGATCATAAGACAATGCTAAATACATCATAGGTAAAATTTCTACCTTTCCATTGACCGCCATAGGACGATCTTGGATTTTGTGCATACCGAGAATTGCACTTTGCGGAGGATTAATGATTGGCGTTGACAACAACGAACCAAAAACACCACCATTGGTAATCGTGAAATTACCACCTTGTAAGTCATCCATGGCTAACTTTCCATCGCGACCTTTCAATGCTAGAGATTTAATACCACTTTCAATCCCAGCCATACCCAACGCATCACAATCTCTCAAAACAGGTGTAACTAATCCACGAGGAGTAGATACCGCAATAGAGATATCGAAGTAGTTGTGATAAACGATGTCATCGCCATCGATAGACGCATTTACTTCTGGGAAACGTTTTAAGGCTTCAGTCACAGCTTTTACATAAAACGACATGAAACCTAAACGGATACCATGACGTTTTTCGAAGCTTTCTTGATATTGCTTGCGCAAATCCATTATTGGCTTCATGTTGATTTCATTAAATGTGGTCAACATCGCCGTCGAGTTTTTGGCTTCTAGCAAACGCGTTGCAATGGTTTTACGTAAACGTGTCATAGGTACACGTTTTTCAGTACGCTCACCCACTAGAGCCGCAGGTGCTTCAGGCGCTTCTTTAGAAGCAGGCTTAGCGTCACCACCTTTAAGGTGTTTTTCAACATCTTCTTTGGTGATTCTTCCGCCTTTACCAGAACCTTTAATATTCGCAGCATCAACGCCTTTTTCAGCTAATAAGCGTCTTACTGAAGGGCTCAGAGCGTCATTTTCATCCGCTGAATCTGTATCAGAAGCTTCTTTTTCTGCCGGTGCAGCAGCGCCTGCGCCTTCTGAAAAATTAGCGATAACTTGTTCAGCTGTTACCGTATCACCTTCTTGAGCCAACAGTTCACTAATCGAACCATCAGCAGGTGCAACGACTTCTAACACAACTTTGTCAGTTTCGATGTCCACTAGATTCTGATCCCGAGAAACGGCTTCTCCAGGTTGTACGTGCCATGTTGCGATTGTTGCGTCAGCTACCGATTCTGGCAGCACAGGAACTTTAATTTCCACTGATTTACCCTTTGTACTTGAAGTAGATGGTTGACTAGGTGCTTTGGTAGCGGTTTCTTTGCTACTACTTGCGCCATCGCCTTGTTCTAATTTTGCGATTATTTGTTCACCAAGGACTGTATCACCCTCAGCATCCATAATTTCTGTAATTGTACCTTCTTCAGGTGATACAACTTCTAACACTACTTTATCAGTTTCGATATCAACAAGATTTTGATCTCGACTGACTTTGTCACCAACTTTGACATGCCATGTGGCAATCGAAGCATCTGCTACTGATTCTGGTAGCACCGGTACTTTAATTTCTATTGTCATACTGGTTCCTAATTATAGAGTGAGTGCATCATCAACCAGCGCTTTTTGCTGCTGATTGTGAACTGCGTTATAACCAACTGCAGGAGAAGCAGATGCAGTTCTACCCGCATAGGTTAGTTTTGCGCCATCTGGAATCGATCCCCAGAAATGATGCTGGCTACAATACCAAGCGCCCTGATTTTGAGGCTCTTCCTGACACCATACCCAATCTTTTACATGTTTATATTTATTAGTAATGTTTGCGGCCATTTCCTCATGTGGGAACGGATACAATTGTTCAATTCTAATAATAGCAATGTCAGATTGTTCATTTTTACGACGTTGTTCTAGCAAATCGTAGTACACTTTACCTGAACACATAATAACGCGTTTAACATCTTCGCTCTTAATATCATCGATTTCATCAATCACATTATGGAAGATACCGTCAGTTAATTCATCAAAACTTGATATTGCTAAAGGATGACGAAGTAATGATTTAGGCGACATTACGATTAGCGGTTTACGCATTGGACGTATAGCCTGACGTCTAATCATATTGTAAACCTGTGCCGGAGTAGACGGCACACATACTTGCCAATTATGATCTGCACACAACTGCAAGAAACGCTCTAATCTGGCTGAACTGTGCTCAGGACCTTGTCCTTCATAACCATGTGGAAGTAACAAGGTTAAACCACATAAACGCCCCCATTTTGCTTCACCAGAACTTAAAAATTGGTCAATTACAACTTGCGCGCCGTTAGCGAAATCACCAAATTGCGCTTCCCAAATCGTCAAAGTACCGGGCTCTGCTGTTGCATAACCAAATTCAAATGCTACCACTGCGGCTTCAGACAACACCGAGTCGTAAATTTCCATTCTCCCTTGGTTTTCACTGACGTGTTGTAACGGCATATACTCCGCACCATCAGATTGACTATGTAAAACCGCATGGCGATGGAAAAAGGTACCACGTCCGGAATCTTGACCGGTCAGGCGAATACTCGTTCCTCTAGATACAATATCAGCATAGGCTAGGTTCTCTGCCATCCCCCAATCCAGTAGTTTTTCTTCTGCAAGCATCGCTTCGCGATCGCCGTAGAGCTTTTTAACTCGCGATTGCAGTTTCACGCTTTCAGGGTAATTAACAATTGAGCGCCCAAGCTCGATTAGCTTATCTTTCTCAATCGTGCCGTCATATTCAGCATCCCAATCATGACCAAGATAAGGTGTCCAATCTACAGAATGTTCTGTCATAGGACGCCACTCTGGCACCACACAAGCGCCATGGTCTAAGGCTGCTCGATATTCACTCACCAATTTTTCGATTTCGTGAGCATCGATTGTCCCTTCTGCGGTAAGTTGGTCAGCATATATAAGACGAGGCACCGGATGTTTTTTAATTTTCTGATACATCAGTGGCTGAGTTGCATTTGGCTCGTCAGCTTCATTGTGACCATGACGTCTGTAGCAGACTAGATCAATCATAACATCGCGTTTGAAAGTGTTGCGGTAATCAAGTGCTAGTTTGGTTACAAATAGTACTGCTTCAGGATCGTCAGCATTGACGTGGAAAATAGGCGCCTGAACCATTTTTGCGATATCAGTACAATATTGTGTCGAACGGGTATCTTCGGTTTTTGAAGTAGTGAAACCAACTTGGTTGTTGATAACGATGCGAACCGTCCCACCTACTTGGAAACCGCGTGTCTGAGACATATTAAATGTCTCTTGCACAACACCTTGACCAGCAATAGCAGAATCACCATGAATGGTAATAGGCAATACTGCTGAACCATCACTACAATTTCTACGGTCTAATCGCGCTCTAACCGAACCAATGACCACAGGGTTTACAATTTCTAAATGTGAAGGGTTAAATGCCAACGCCAAATGTACGTTACCACCACCAGTCGCGAAGTCAGAAGAGAAACCAGCGTGATATTTCACATCACCTGCACCTAATGATTCATCGTGTTTTCCTGAGAATTCATCAAACAACACTGACGGGTTTTTACCTAACACGTTAACCAGAACATTTAATCGTCCACGGTGAGCCATACCGATAACCACTTCTTTGGCACCGCTCTCACCTGCATGATTAATAAGCCCTTTGAGCATAGGCACGAGCGAGTCACCACCTTCTAATGAAAATCGTTTAGCGCCAGGGAATTTAGAGCCTAGGTATTTTTCCATACCATCAGCTGCGACTAACCCTTTAAGAATGTGTATTTTCTCTTCTCGGCTAATCTCAGGTTTTGCCTGAACTGATTCAATACGTTGTTGCAACCAACGCTTTTGTTCAGTATCAGTAATATGCATATATTCTGACCCAATAGAACCACAATATGTTCTATTAAGTGAAGTAAACAGATCTTTCAAGGTCATCGTTTCTTGACCGATTGCATAAGATCCCACATTAAAATGGGTATCAAAATCTTTTTCAGTCAAATTATGATGTGATAACTCTAAATCGCGAACTCGTGGTTGTTTCCACAAATCTAACGGATCAAGATTTGCGTGCTGATGCCCCCTAAAACGGTACGCATTAATCAGCTGAAGAACTTTAACCTGCTTATCATCGCTAGTTGATGTTTTTGAAGGAGCATTACTTGTTGCTCTTGCTGCAGGACCTAAAGCAGCTAAGGCTTTAAATTGTTCTCTTATTGTTGAATGACTGGTATCTAATTCAACACCATCAACTTTGGGAAGACCTTCAAAGATACTTCGCCATTGATCTGACACATTATTGGGGTCTTCCAA
The DNA here is from genome assembly GCF_000314975.1 of Aliiglaciecola lipolytica E3. Classification (GTDB taxonomy): domain Bacteria; phylum Pseudomonadota; class Gammaproteobacteria; order Enterobacterales; family Alteromonadaceae; genus Aliiglaciecola; species Aliiglaciecola lipolytica. The sequence goes on along the minus strand of NZ_BAEN01000035.1, from coordinate 202,219 downwards.
AAATGCTTCGTAGAGTTCTTCTATGTAAGCAGCGTTGCCGCCAGCCATGTGAGAAGAGTCCCACCATGCTTTCATCACGCTTTGTTGCATTATTGTCCCTTTAAAAAGTAAGGCTCACAACCGGATATCTAGTGTAAATAAATATCCAAATATTAAATGTAATAAACCCGAAGGTTTGATTTTTTAAGCAAAAAAGCCATCCCGCAGAGGATGGCTATTTAGACTTGCTGTCACGAATAACACCACTGGTGTTATATGACTAAACTAAACAGCCCGCTGCAACAACATCGACTTTATCTGGCCGATGGCTTTAGTTGGGTTAAGTCCTTTCGGGCAAACGCTGACACAATTCATAATTCCGTGACAACGAAACACGCTAAATGCGTCGTCAAGGTCATTAAGTCTAGCATCAGTTGCTGTATCACGACTATCTATCAAAAAACGATAGGCATGTAGTAAACCAGCAGGACCAACAAACTTGTCTGGATTCCACCAAAATGATGGACAAGATGTTGAACAACAAGCACACAGAATACATTCGTACAAACCGTCAAGCTTAGCGCGCTCTTCTGGTGATTGAAGGTGTTCCCGTGCTGGAGGATGTTTATCATCGTTGATTAAGAACGGTTTGATCTTTTCATACTGAGTATAAAACTGGCTCATATCAACGACCAAGTCGCGTACAACCGGTAGCCCTGGCAACGGTCTAACCACTATCTTGCCTTTTCCTAATGCAGAAAGAGGTGTGATACAGGCTAGTCCATTTTTACCATTCATGTTTACGCCGTCAGAGCCGCAAACACCTTCACGACACGAACGACGGAATGACAACGTTGGATCTTGCTCTTTAAGGGCTATTAGTGCATCAAGCACCATCATATCTTGCCCTTCTTCTACTTCCAGCGCGTAATCTTGCATACGTGGCGCGTTATCAACATCCGGGTTGTAACGATAAATTGAGAAATTAAGTTTCATTTTCGTTACTCCAATTAATAAGTTCTAGCTTTAGGTGGAAACGCTTCGCGTAATTTTGGTGTCATATTTACATCACGTTTAATCATTGACTCTGACTCAGGTAAATAAACAGAGTGACATAACCACTGTGAATCATCACGGTCTGGGAAATCGAAACGACTGTGTGCGCCGCGACTTTCGGTTCTAAAGTTTGCAGCTACTGCTGTGCTGTAAGCTGTTTCCATTAGATTGTCTAACTCTAAACATTCGATTCGTTGTGTATTGAAATCGCTGCTCTTGTCATCTAAACGAGCATACTTCAATCTTTCTCTGATTTCTTTCAATTCAGACAGACCTTCGGCCATAGCATCGCCTTCACGGAATACAGAGAAATTAAGTTGCATACATTTTTGCAAATCTTTCTTAATTTGAACTGGGTCTTCACCCTTTCCAACATCCGAGCTTTCCCAACGATTAAATCTGACCAAAGCTTCGTCAACATCAGTTTTAGATGCTTCTTTGGATTCAATTTTATCTATCGCTTCACCAAGGTGTAGGCCTGTCGCACGACCAAATACAACTAAGTCTAACAGTGAGTTTCCACCAAGACGGTTTGCACCATGAACAGATACGCACGCAATTTCACCACATGCGAATAATCCACCGATCGGCTTTTCATTACCATCTTTATCGATGCTAATCGCTTGACCGTCTACATTAGTAGGAATACCGCCCATCATATAGTGACAGGTTGGAATAACAGGAATAGGTTCTTTTACTGGATCAACGTGAGCAAATGTACGCGACAGTTCAAGAATCCCAGGTAATCTAGACTCTAAAACATCTTTACCAAGATGGTCTAGTTTCAATTTAATGTGTGTTCCCCAAGGACCTTCACAACCACGACCTTCACGAATTTCAGTCATCATTGAACGGGCTACCACATCACGACCAGCCAAATCTTTAGCATTAGGAGCGTAACGTTCCATGAAGCGTTCACCATCTTTATTTAAAAGATAGCCACCTTCACCACGACACCCTTCAGTTACTAGGGTACCGGCGCCTGCAATACCTGTTGGATGGAATTGCCACATTTCCATATCTTGTACTGGTGCTCCAGCACGCAATGCCATACCAACACCGTCACCAGTATTAATATGCGCATTAGTAGTAGATGCATAAATTCGCCCTGCACCACCAGTAGCAAGTACAACAGCTTTAGATTTAAAGTAAACGACTTCACCGCTTTCAATGTCTATTGCGGTACATCCGACCACATCACCATCTTGATTTTTTACCAAATCAAGCGCGTACCATTCACTAAACACTTTGGTTTTATTTTTAACATTTTGTTGATACAACAAATGCAATAAAGCATGACCTGTACGGTCAGCAGCCGCAGCAGTACGCGCGCCTTGTTCACCACCAAAATTTTGCGATTGGCCACCAAATGGACGTTGATAAATTTTTCCATTTTCAAATCGAGAGAATGGTAATCCCATATTTTCCATTTCAATAATGGCTTCGGGACCCGTTTTACACATATATTCGATTGCGTCTTGGTCACCGATATAATCGGAACCTTTGACCGTATCGTACATGTGCCATTCCCAATTATCTTCATGTGCATTACCCAATGCTACAGTGATGCCACCTTGTGCAGAAACTGTATGCGAGCGTGTTGGAAACACTTTTGATAGTAACGCACAGGATTTGCCAGATTGAGAAATTTGTAGCGCTGCTCGCATTCCTGCACCGCCAGCGCCAATTACCACCGCGTCGAACTCATGAACCGGAATACTCACTTCACACCCCACAATACAAACAAACCAACCACAACATAAACAAATGCAATAATATTCAATACATATTGAATCGTTGCTCTTAAACCTGGCGCTTTAACGTAGTCAGTTAAAACTTGCCAAAGACCAATTTTCACATGGTACATAATCGCTACCAAGGTAATGAAGGTAAAGACCTTCATAAATATACCTGAAAACAGTGATACCCAGACGTCATAGGTTATTACTGGAGTCGCAATAAAAAAGTACGCCATGTAAAAAGAAAACAGTGTGATGATAAGCGCTGTTGCGCGCAGAGTAACAAAGTCTTGAACTCCATTACGTTTTAAACTTGCCTGTTCAGTTACCACAATATGACTCCTATAACGATAGTTGCCAGTATCCATAAGCCGATAGTTGCTTGCGCACTGACGTTACCTGATTGAATTTCTTCCCAATGTCCCATGTCCATTATCACATGGCGAATTCCGCCAAGAATATGATAAGTCAGTGCCGATAAGGTACCGATTGCTACAAACTTACCAAGTGGTCCTGCCATGACTTCTTTAACCGTATTAAAGCCATCCAGAGATGATACGGAAACAGCCCAAGCCCAGATCACGAAGATAAGAGCAAAGAACATGGCTACACCGGTTATTCGATGTAAAATAGAAACTATAGCGGAAGGTGGAAAACTAATCGTATTGAGTTGCAGATTGACTGGTCTTTGTTTTTTCACTTTATGTGCCTGTAATCATCGTTGAGGTTTGACGCATTTATTTATAGTCATTTTGTTGTATAGTGCATAAACGAAAACTGAGGTGGAAAGCTAACTTGTTAATAAATAGTTAATTAATCTTTAAACCTTTAACAAGTAAGCGTTTTTTCATTTAGTGGCACAAAGTATATCCAGCGTTTTGATTAATTACAATTTTTGTATTCGATTAAAAAACAGATAATTCGTAGTTTTCATTTTTACCATGTATCCTAAAATACCGAATATGAATAAATATTAAACGTCCTTGCATTAAAATTGACTTGCACCAACTTTATAAGTACAAATAGCACACTTTTTTTTCATGGCTGTTTACAATTTAAACGTAACAGCTAACGAACTTAGTCTGAGGAGAACATCTTATGGCAGAAAAGACAGCCATTTTGAAGGTAGGCGACAAAGAAGTAGAACTTCCGATTTTATCGGGCTCTGCTGGGAACGACGTAATAGATGTTCGAGCGTTAGGCTCAAGCGGTTATTTCACTTTTGACCCTGGTTTTATGGCTACCGGTTCTTGCGAATCTTCCATCACGTTCATTGATGGCGCTAAAGGCGTATTGTTGCACAGAGGGTATTCGATAGAAGATTTGGCACGAGACGCCGATTATATCGAAGTCTGTTACATGCTACTGCACAATAAAACTCCAACGTCTGAAGAGTACGCAGATTTTAAAAATACCATCACTCGTCACACCTTAGTACATGACCAACTGACCAATTTCTTTAGAGGCTTCCGCAGAGATGCGCACCCAATGGCCATGCTATGTGGAACGGTAGGGGCATTGTCTAGCTTCTATCATGACGACCTAGATATTTCTGATCCTGAACAACGCTTACGTAGCGCCTATAGATTGGTAGCTAAAATGCCAACGTTGGTTGCGATGTGTTACAAATACAACGTTGGCCAACCGTTTGTTTATCCGCGAAATGATCTAAGTTATGCAGAAAACTTCTTAAATATGATGTTCTCTGTGCCTGCTGAAGACTACGAAATAAGCCCAGCGGTAGCTAGAGCTATGGACCGTATCTTTACTTTACATGCGGATCACGAACAAAATGCGTCAACTTCAACAGTTAGATTAGCCGGCTCTTCAGGTGCTAATCCTTATGCATGTATCGCTGCTGGCGTTGCGTCATTGTGGGGACCTGCTCACGGTGGTGCAAACGAAGCCTGTCTGAACATGTTGGAAGAAATTGGTAGCGTTGACCGTATTCCTGAATTTATTGCCCGTGCAAAAGACAAAAACGACCCATTTAGATTGATGGGATTCGGTCATCGTGTATATAAAAATCACGACCCACGAGCGACAGTAATGCGCGAAAGTTGCCACGAGGTACTTGAGGAAATGAATATCGATGATCCATTGCTAAATGTAGCAATGGAACTGGAAAAAATTGCCTTAAACGACCCGTATTTTGCTGAAAAGAAACTGTTTCCAAATGTAGATTTCTATTCAGGAATTATTCTTAAAGCAATAGGCATCCCAACTAACATGTTTACCTGTATTTTTGCGTTGGCAAGAACGGTAGGTTGGATTTCTCACTGGCATGAAATGCTTAGTCAGCCAGGTCAGAAAATTGGACGTCCTCGTCAATTGTATACCGGTGAAACCTTGAGAAAATACACACCAATTAAGAAATAACAAAATTGTGTTGTACAAAAATAGCGCCTATTGGCGCTATTTTTTTAACTTAATTTGATTGAAAACAGTTTAAAGGCTGTCGCTAACACAGCAAATTTTTACAGCGCGATAACCCAAACCACCGTAAGTGAGCAAAATGCTTAAATTTCACGCCAGATTATTAGGATACATAGGTTTAATGCCTTTTATCATGTTGCCGTTTTTGATGTTATGGGAAACCGTTTCATACTTTGAGGGGATTAGTTTTTTTATTCAATATTCCGCCATTATCTTATCTTTTTTAGGCGGGGTTTTATGGTTTGATGGGATACACAATAACCGAACGCCGCTGTTCTTATATTTATCAATGATACCTTTACTAACAGCTTGGTTAGGTGTCATTTGGCTACCCCCGCTACTATCACTGATTATATTGGCAGCAGCGTTTATTGTGCTTATTGTGTATGAATTTACTCTGTCATCGTTAGCGATTTGGTATCGCTCACTTAGAATAAGGTTAACTGCAATCACAATTGGCTGCCATTTAATGATTATTTGGCTCATTTGTTCGACAAATTAACAGCAAACGCGCCCATTTAGCCAAAAAAATAGCCCATATTAGGGCTATTTTTCTGTTTTTTTATTCACATGTGAAACTAAAAAAGGAGGCTTGATGCTATTTTGCGCGAATAACCTCAAGCAACTCTTCAGTTTTTTGCTCCATGAGTGCAATATCACCCGAAGATTCAACATTTAATCGAATAACCGGCTCTGTATTTGACTTACGTAAGTTAAAACGCCAGTTACCAAACTCTAAGCCGACACCATCAGTATCGTCAACAACTTCAGCAAATGGCTGATACTTTGCAATCACTCTTTCTAACGCCGCATCTGCATCTTCTAACACACTATTGATTTCACCTGAGGATGGAAACGCCGCAATACGTTGTTTTACTAGCTCAGAAAGCGCTTGATCGCTTGTACAAAGTAGCTCAGCAACCAACAACCAAGGGATCATGCCGGAATCACAATAAGCAAAATCGCGGAAATAATGATGAGCACTCATTTCGCCACCGTAAACCGCATCTTCTTTGCGCATTCTTTCTTTGATGAAAGCATGCCCGGTTTTACTCTTAATTGGCGTTCCACCTGCCGTTTTTACGATGTCTTCAGTATTCCAGTAAACTCGTGGATCATAAATTATTTTGCTATCAGCATCTTTGTCTAGAAATGCTTTCGCTAACAAACCAACGATGTAATAACCTTCGACAAATTCACCTTTTTCATCAAACATAAAACAACGATCGAAATCACCGTCCCATGCTATGCCCATATCGGCCTTATTGGCAATCACGGCATCGGCAGTATCTGCTCGACTTTCAGGTAGCAACGGATTAGGAATACCATTTGGAAAATCACCATCAGGTTGGTGATGAACTTTGATAAATTCAATCGGCACATTTAACGCTTTAAAACGTTCCTCAATATTATCAAGTGCATCACCTGCAGCGCCATTTCCTGCATTTACCACAAGTTTTAACGGTTTAATGTTATTTAACTCAATGTAAGAAAGCATATGATCAACATAGTCTTGCATACAGGACTTTTGACTGTATTTTTCTGACTCAGCCAACTTTTGAGAAGTTACGCTACCCTTCCCTTTCAAAAACGCCTCATCTGTGGCCCTTTCTTCCGAGTAATGAGCTAATCGCTGATCGACAATTTCTTGTTCATAACACTCAGCAAGATCTTTAATCGCAAATAATCCGGTATCGCCACTAATTGGACGAGACTCGCTTTTCACTAATTTCATCCCATTATAATCAATCGGATTATGACTAGCTGTTACTTCAATACCGCCATCTACGCCTAAATGTTTTGTGGCAAAATAAATTTCTTCTGTGCCTGTCATACCTAAATCGATAACGTTGGCTCCGCCATCAATTAATCCAGCACTTAGGGCAAGTTTAAGTGGCGCTGACGTATGACGAACATCGCCACCCACTACGACATTTTCGGCATTTAAAAATTCAGCGTATGCGCGTCCGATACGATACGCGACATTTTCATCTAATTGCTCGAGTAACTTGCCGCGAATATCGTACGCTTTAAAACAGCTAATTTGCATTATACGTCCTTAATTATTTCTCAATTCGTCCATATCTATCTGAAAAACGAACGATATCATCTTCGCCTAAATAGCTTCCTGACTGTACTTCAATAAGCTCCAAAGGAACTTTGCCTGGATTTTCTAAGGCATGCACAATACCAATAGGAATATAGGTTGATTCATTTTCTGTTACTAAGAATGTTTCATCGCCATTTGTGACTTTTGCTGTACCAGACACCACTATCCAATGCTCCGCTCGATGATGATGCATTTGAACTGATAGTTTTTCACCTGGATTGACAGTAATTCGTTTGACTTGGAATCTTTCGCCATTATCAATTGAATCGTAACTACCCCATGGACGATACACTTCTCGATGGAACTCAAACTCAGGTCGGTGTTGCGCTTTAAGTTCATTCACCACTTTTTTGATATCTTGAACTTTATGCTTGTTCGCCACCAAGATAGCATCTTTAGTTTCTACCACAACCACATCATCTAATCCCACAACAGCAATTAAACGTTGCTCTGAATTCACATAGCTATTCGTTGTGTTGGTAAGCATTACATCGCCTACACATACATTGCCTGATTCATCTTTGTTGTCAGACGTTTCCCAAAGAGACGACCAGCTACCTACATCATTCCAGCCTGCGTCTAATGGCACCATAGCGGCATCATCTGTTTTTTCCATAACTGCATAATCAACTGAATCATCTGGGCAGGTCGCAAATATTTCCGCATCAACTCTAACAAAATCTAAATCTTTGCTTTCGGTCGAAATCGCTTCTTTACACACCTTAAGCATCTCAGGCGCAAATTTTTCCAGCTCCTGCAAATAACGACTTGCTTTAAACATAAACATGCCGCTATTCCAGAAATAGTCGCCATTGGCAACGTATTTTTCAGCCGTTTCCAGATCAGGCTTTTCAACGAATTGGGATACGGCAAATCCAGTTTCGGCGTGATTGAGCTGCTCACCTCGACGAATATAACCGTAGCCAGTATGAGGGCTATCGGGAACTATCCCAAATGTGACTAGTTTACCCTGCTCCGCTAAAGCATTAGCATGCTGGATTGCTTTGTGAAATGCTTTGTTGTCTTTTATAAGATGATCTGCAGCTAAGACCAAAAGCACAGGATCTTCGCCTTCGGTATGCGCTTGCAATGCAGCTAAGGCAATAGCCGGTGCCGTGTTACGGCCAACAGGTTCAAGTAAGATCCCACCATGTTTTCTACCTTGTTGACGCAATTGTTCGGCAACTAAAAACCGATGAGCTTCATTACATATGTAAATCGCTGGCTCAGACTGTAATCCATCCAGTCTACCGATTGTATTTTGCAACATGGTGTTCTCATCTGTTAACGCCAAAAATTGCTTAGGCAGTGCCGCTCGAGATTTCGGCCACAATCTGCTACCAGACCCGCCTGCTAGTACAACTGGTTTCATGTATTTTTCCTTTTTTATATTTTAATGACTTTACCGACAGATCAAATCCTTGTAAGGATGCTTACAGGTCCGATCAGAACTGGCAATCACACGTTCCACAAATATACCTGACTGCATGCTATAAAAGCTAAGCGTAGTAATCAACAACTGAATACGTATTAAGTAATATTCAGTAATTCAGGCTAAAAAAATCGACATTAATTAACCTCTTATTCGCATTTTATTAACCATTGAACATGTCATAAATTAGCAATATTTTGGGTTATTGATATACTGCGCGCCAGACAATAAATCCCGAAAAAAATTAGGCTATGGCTGAACAAAAATCCCGCTTTGGCGGCACACAAAGACTTTATGGAGTGGACGAAACAAAACGCTTAAATACAGCGCACTTTTGTGTGGTCGGCATAGGCGGAGTTGGCACTTGGGCAGCAGAGGCACTTGCCCGTACAGCGATCGGCAATATTACGCTTATTGACTTGGATGACATCTGTACTACAAATACCAATCGACAAATACACGCCATGACAGACACTGTGGGACAAGCGAAAGTCGACGTAATGGCGCAGCGTATCAAACTCATCAATCCGGATTGCAATGTACATTGCATTGAAGATTTTGTAACGCCAGAAAATTTAGACCAATACATACACGATGGATTTCATTATGTTATTGACGCTATCGATAGTGTTCCCGCTAAAGCGGCTTTAATCGCCCATTGCAAACGCAAAAAAATAAAAATAATCACTACAGGTGGTGCGGGTGGGCAAATTGATCCAAGCAAAATTACCATCGCCGATTTAAGCAAAACTATTCAAGATCCCTTAGCCGCAAAACTAAGAAATCAACTCCGGCGTTTTCATGGGTTTAGTCAAAACCCCAAAAGAAGGTTTGCAGTGGATTGTGTATACTCAACAGAGCAATTGCGTTATCCACAATTTGATGGCAGTGTCGCATGTCAAAAACCTGCTTCTCAGCAAAGTAGTAAGTTGGATTGTAATACCGGTTTTGGCGCTTCAGTATCGGTAACTGCGTGTTTTGGTTTTTTTGCAGCCTCTAGAGCTATTAATAAATTTTTAAATAAGTGAATATTGCAGAGAAACCAGATTAGCTAGGCTTATTCGTTATTTTGACGATACTGTTTAATGTCAAGCAATATGGCAATCACCAACCAAATAGACACAAGAATGAGCATTAACCAGGTGCTTTCTGCAACTTGCATTATCTCCTCACTCAGTAAAGCAGTAGCGGTTATTAGCGCTAAGTAATAGGGTAAATTGAGTAGTCCAGCTAGCCAAATCACTGAAACCGACCTGCTGTTTGCGCCTTGATTAAACATATAAAAGGCTAATGAGTTGATGTGAATCATTGCTAGCAATAAGCTTCCCACCCTAACTTTTTTATTCTTATCGTGTTGTTTTGCAGTCAACTTTCCTAGGTAAAAATTGATTAGTGAGCCGGTTGTAGCGGCAAACACCATTGCAACAGTTAACCACAGGATGTCTTCAGAGGTTGGGTTTGACAATACGACCAAAACCACAGCAAAAAATTGTCCCGGAAAATAGAACCCTATGTAAATAACTGATTCAAGTAAAATAATGCAAAAAATCAGTACAAAAAAGTAATCACCAAATCCTGCTTTTAAGTTCTCAAGAATGCTTATTCCGGGCGGAAGAATTGCATAGTGTACTAGCACTGAAATCAAACTCAGAGCGAACAGCGCGGTAGCAGGTAACATAGAATAATATTTCATATAAACTCTACGTTGTGAATTTGATGAAAGATCAAATAACCAGTAATTAACTTACAATTACAGAGACTTTTGCATTTTTCCCTATGCTTCATCAGCTTAGAAAATTAGACAAACTAGAATTAAGTCGCCACAATCTAATTAATCCGTGAAAAAAATAGATACTAAAGGAAATGCCATGCGCATGACACAAGATGAACTCGACCAATTAATGGCTGACAGTGCCCAAAATGCTATTGAAACAACCTTGGATGAATTCAAGCTTGAATTAGATGGTTCTGTGGAAAGTATTGCATTAGTCGATGATGTTATTTTAGCTTGGATAGATAAATACAAAGATCAGGCTTTAGAAAACGATGCTGTATTTACCATATCCAATATATATGGCGCTTATTTAGGCGAAATATTTAAACAACTAGTTGGCGGTAACTGGCGTTATGATGAATCCGATAAAGATGCACCCTATGTGGTAATGGAATATTCTGGAAAGTCTTATGCGTTTGCCGGTATCTGTTACCAAAGAATGGTTAACGATAGTCAAATTAGTGTGCAAAATTATTTTCAACAGGCTGTAAGCAATAGCGTTCAATAATAAGCTCTAGGTTTTTAGGGCTGTTTATCAGCCCAGTCAGCAATCATGTAACGTAAATGTCGACTTTTTAGAACCCAGTAGAAAATAACAAAATCAAATAAAATTAAAATGGCGGTTGCCCACGAAAAGCGCCAATGCTGGCCTATCAAAATTTGTGATTGATGGAATAAATCTAATAACACAGTTAAAACCAAACAAGGTTTGATTAACCAGCGCAAAAACTGCCACGAACTATCCCACCATTTTTCACGGTATGCGACGAGTGTAATTGCTAATAATGCTCCTGCGCCTATCCCAAAACCTATATACAATTCAGATTGTCGCGGATAAAAAATTTCTAACAACCCATCAGCATCTCGAAAATTACTTAACGACAAAACAAAAATCACGTAGCTTTTGGCTAAAAATAGACAACACCACCAAAAAAAACGCGGCGGTTTAATCCGTCCGGCTTCATCGTAATGATTAAGTGGCAATAGTAATTTTGCCACGTTAAAAACTTGTCTGAAAATAATGATTGTCTACTGCAGATAACCACATAAGTTAGTCGTTCTCGCTCCGGATGCCCAAAGACAATTGCATGTCGTCTAGTACCTCGTCTAAATCGTCAAATGTGCCACTGGCGATATAAATACTCATACTGGAACGAATACTTACTTGTTGACCTTGCTGTTTACCCAAAATGGTATTTTCCAATGCAAAACGCATACGTTCAAAGAATGATTTTGCAGAATCTTCCTCAATATCAGTTAAACAGACAATAAACTGCTCAGGTGCGAACCGTCCTAGAATATCGCGATCACGCGTTACCTGACTCAGCGTCGATGAAATTTGCTGCAAAGCCAAATCACTGTTAGTTGCTCCAATTTGTCGGTTCACATCACGGAAGTTTCCTAAGTCAAATAATGCTAAAGCGTTTGTACGCCCTAGAGAGGGTTCAGGCACTTGACGGATTTTATTTAATGCTGTTTTGCTATTTAATAAATTCGTGACTGAATCATAAGAAAGGCTATTCAGGTATTTGCGACGTACCCAATAATACAATATCCCTAATGTTAAAATCGTAATAACGATTATTAACATAATTATATTGGTACGGTTGCTTTTGGATTCGAGAAGACTGGATTCCAAACTTAGTATTTGACTGTGTAAATTTGCCACGCCAAGAACTTTACCAGAAGCCTGTTGTTCTATGGCTTTATTTATCATTACATCAGCGAAAGCATCAAATGCAACTTCGGCATTATCAACATCCCCTAAAAACAAATAAATTTGCACAATAAACTTCAAATAGTCCTTATTTCGATTGACTAGCAGCTTATAGCCCTCACTGGTATTTTCTTCTTCAGCTAAAAACTGTCGTAAACAAATCGCATCTTGTTCTGCATAACACACGACCGCGCTGTACCAACGATATAAACTGCTGTAGGTGGAGCTATTCATCTCGTCAAGATAGATTTTCCATTTCGCCAGACTATTACGAAGCTGTTCAATATTACCCGTTCGGTAGTGAAAGCCTGCTTCAGCAAAATATAGCCATACATTAGATAACGCCGTATCTACAGAACTATTTACCTTTTTAAATTCTTGAATTGCTTGCTCTGCCTTTTCAAAGTCACCAGCGGCCATATGTGAAGAAATAACACTAATCAAAGTAGCCAATAAGTTAGAGCTAGTATAATGATTCAAACCTAACTCATAAGATTTCTGAAATTGTTCGGCAGCCAAAACTTGTTGACCAAGTGAACCGTAAAGCAAGCCAATATTGTTGTGAATATGAGCAAGCGCTGCTTGATCATTTTGCAAAGCATACTTTTCAAGTAAAGCGTACATTTTTCCGAGTTTAACGCCTTCGTCGACGTCAGCATTACATACTGTAATCAAACCTAACTGGGCACTCAAACTAATATCTTTATATTTATTTTCTGCCAGCTTTTCGGCGCGTTTGTACAATGTGCACCTTTCTAAATTTTCCTGCACATCGTAAATAAATCCTAACTGATACGTTGCTGAAGCGAAGTATTCCAATTGTTCGTCAACTTCATTACTGCCCAAAACCTCAATTAATGTCTGTTTTGCATCTTCATGATTACCCATGCAAATTTGCCAATGTGTTTTCATTACCGTTAATTGCAAACGTTGGGTTTGATTAATAGAAGATTTGTTTAAATGGAGATCTATAGCGACGTTTGCATCGTCGCGGGGACAATCATAGGTTTTAACTTTTGAAGATTGAATAAATTTAGCGACTTGTTCATCTTCTTCAGCAAACACTGCCGAAGTGTTTAGCAACATAAAACTGAATGACAAAAAGTGGAGCAGCTTAATATTCAATGGCGCTTCCACCTATTAGAGATTTAGAAAGGGATTTACACATGTTTCAATTATTCTTATTTCATTCATTGGTGAATGATTATTTGTATGAAATCAATAGTGCCAGTGTAAATCTTTCTACTTTCACGCACAAGATAGAAAAATTTAGGTTAGACAATAAGCCACGCTTTAAATACTACAATTCCGTTAAGATAATAAAAGTCAGGCGTCCCCCTCTTACTTAAGATGCTATCACGCCACCGGACATTCCTGTATAATCTCACGAATCAGTCAACTAGCAAGCAGCGGCTTTTAACATGCCCGGAGTATGTTACAAGCAAGCTAACAATCGAATTTATTGCGCTTTAACATTACCCTGTTAAAGCCACAAGGCAGCACATGAGCGTAGAAATCTTTAATCCCAATAAAACCACCACTTTAGAAACGCCAGTTAAGGTGCTTGAATCAAACTCCACGAACAGCTCCAAAATTGGATCGCGAATTGGATTTGTCAGCCTTGGATGTCCTAAAAATCTAGTCGACTCTGAACGTATTTTGACCCAATTACGCACCGAAGGATACGACGTAGTACCTACATACAATGACGCGGAGTTAGTTATCGTCAACACCTGTGGTTTTATCGACTCCGCTGTACAGGAATCTCTCGATACGATCGGTGAAGCTTTAGCTGAAAATGGTAAAGTCATTGTAACCGGTTGTTTGGGTATAAAAGAAGATGAGATCCGCGAAGTACACCCAAATGTTTTGGCAATAACCGGGCCTCATGCATATGAAAGTGTGGTTGAACAAGTGCACGAACACTTACCTAAACCGCAACATGACCCATTTTTACAGCTTGTTCCTGATCACGGCATCAAGTTAACCCCTAAACATTATGCATATTTAAAGATATCTGAAGGTTGCAATCACAGATGTACTTTTTGCATCATTCCATCCATGCGCGGCGATTTAGTTAGTCGTCCGGTGGGAGAAGTGTTAGATGAAGCTACCCGTTTAAAAAACGCAGGAGTAAAAGAACTGTTGGTCATTTCCCAGGACACCAGTGCCTACGGTGTAGATGTTAAATATCAAACCGGATTTTGGGATGGTATGCCAGTAAAAACCGATATGCTTGGCCTGTGTAAAAAATTAGCGGAAATGGGGATCTGGGTACGTTTACACTATGTATATCCCTACCCTTCTGTAGACAAAGTGATTCCACTGATGGCGGAAGGAAAAATTCTGCCATATTTAGATATCCCTTTTCAACATGCTAACCCCAGAATATTAAAGCTAATGAAGCGTCCAGCTGCAGCAGAAAAAACGCTCGAACGTATTCAAGCTTGGCGCGCGATTTGTCCTCAACTGATTATTCGTTCCACCTTTATAGTCGGTTTTCCTGGTGAAACCGAGGACGAGTTTCAGCAGTTGTTAGATTTCCTTACAGTCGCTCAATTAGATCGTGTTGGCTGTTTTAAGTACTCAGATGTAGAAGGTGCAAAAGCAAATGATTTACCTGATCCGGTACCTGAATCTGTTAAACAAGAAAGATTTGAACGCTTTATGGCGTTGCAATCAAAAATAAGTGCCGAAAAATTACAGCAAAAGATTGGCTTGGAATATCAAATCCTGATTGATGAAGTCACCAGTGAAGGTGCAGTTGGGCGCTGTTTTGCGGATGCTCCTGAAATTGACGGCCAGGTTTACTTAACCGACGAGTTTGATGTAAATCCAGGCGATTTAATTTGGGGACAAATAATACACGCTGATGAACATGATATGTGGGCTGTGAAAGTAGAAGATTAACAAATTCAGAGCTTGTAACATTCTGTTACTAACAAAATATAGAATTTAGTTTAAGGGCGTATCAACCGCCCTTAATTTTAATCACGTTTCAACTTAAGCTTATTAACTTCACCGCAAGACAACTCTATCTTATTGAAATTTAAATATTTAATTACAACCACCAATTTTTAAACACCCATTCAGTTGAGTTTATCCAAGCCTATCAAATTCAGCGAAGTAACTGATAAGTTTACACTTATAACTAAAAGTGACTTAAAAGCACATTCGGAAATATTGAAACCCCGCGCGAAATAGTTCAAGTTATACCTTGTGTTTTTTCGAATCTACTGACCAAGCAGTAATTAGTTCACCAACGATAAAGTCTGATATGGCCTAAATACATCGGATTTTGGCGAAATTGTGCTTGATTGATAAATATATCGAAATATTAAAATTACAATAAATAACGCACCGACTTCAGAGGAAAATTCAAATGGAAAGACGTGATTTTATTAAGCTGGGTGGCGTTGGTATGGGTTCTTTGATGTTACCAATATCCGGTATTGCCGTATCTGCAGAACAGATGCTAGACAAACCAATGGATGTTGCTTACAAAAAGAAACTTGCTGATATCGCCTTAAATGCAGCTAAAGCAAAAGGTGCCACCTATGCAGATGCAAGGATTGGTCGCTACTTAAATCAGTTTGTTACCACGCGCGAAAAAAACGTAGATAACATTGTGAATACAGAATCAGCGGGCATCGGTGTTCGTGTTATCGCGAATGGCACCTGGGGTTTTGCTTCCACTTCAAATATGACACCTGATAGCGTGGCAAAAGCTGCAGAAAAAGCCGTTGCCGTAGCGCTAGCTAACTCGAAGTTTCAAACGAGTCCAGTGCAATTAGCGCCTGTAAAAGGTACTGGTGAAGTGAGCTGGCAAACACCGATTCAAAAAAATGCCATGGAAGTTCCGATTAAAGAGAAGGCGGAATTATTGCTAGAAGCTAACAATGCAGCAATGAGCAATGGTGCAAATTACATCACTTCAGTGTTATTTCTGGTTAATGAACAAAAGTATTTTGCTTCTACCGAAGGCTCATATATTGATCAAGACATACACCGTCTTTGGGCCCCCTTCTTCGCGACAGCAATTGGCGAGAACGGATTTAAGCAACGTAATGGTTTAGGCAATCCAGTAGGAATGGGATTTGAATACTTAGACGGTCTTGAGAAAGACAAAATCAAAATTAAAGGCGCTAACGTAGGATATAACAATTCTTACGACATCGTTGAAGATGCAGCCGCAGCGGGTAAACAATTGCAAGCGAAGTTAAAAGCAAAATCGGTTGAGCCAGGTAAATATGACCTAGTGCTGGATCCGGCTCACTTGATGCTAACCATTCACGAATCCGTTGGGCATCCTTTAGAACTCGATCGAGTACTAGGTTATGAAGCCAACTTTGCCGGCACCAGTTTTGCCACTTTGGATAAGTGGAAAAGTGGCAAGTTCCAATATGGTTCTGAAATCGTTAATTTATTTGCAGATAAAACCCAACCCTATTCACTAGGCAATGTTGCTTACGATGATGAAGGGGTTAAAACCAAAGAGTGGGATTTGATTAAAGACGGCATATTAGTCAACTATCAAGCTACCCGTGATCAAGTGCATATGATTGACCAAAAAGAGTCTCATGGGTGCTGCTATTCGCAAAGCTGGCGCGATGTGCAATTCCAACGCATGCCTAACGTTTCACTTAAACCCAACAAAAAAGATATTTCTGCTGAAGATGTCATCAAAGATGTTGAAAAAGGTATCTATATCGCTGGGCGAGGTTCTTACTCCATTGATCAACAACGTTATAACTTCCAATTTGGCGGACAACTTTTTTATGAGATTAAAGACGGTGAAATTGTCGATCAAATTGAAGATGTTGCATACCAGTCGAACACTCAACAGTTTTGGAATAGCTGCGTGCAAACGGCAGGAAAATCGGATTATCGATTAGGTGGTTCATTCTTTGACGGAAAGGGTCAACCTTCACAAGCAAGTGCGGTTTCTCACGGTTGTTCAACCACGAGATTCAATGACATAAATGTCATCAACACTGCGCGAAATGTGTAATCAGGTAACGAATTAGAAGGAAGACAAAGATCATGACAATGATTAATCAAGAAACAGCCAAAAAGTTACTATCTAAAGTGATTGCACTTTCTAAAGCCGATGAGTGTGAATGTAATCTTGATGGCAGAACAGCTGGCAACATTCGCTACGCGCGAAATACCGTGTCCACTGCAGGAGAAGAATCCGATGTTGTGTTGGTTGTGCAATCTACGTTTGGTAAAAAGATGGGCGTAGCCACGATCAATGAGTTTGACGATGTTTCATTAGAAAAGGTCGTTAGACGGTCCGAAGAACTGGCTAAACTAGCGCCAGATAACGAAGAGTTAATGCCGGTTTTTGGACCACAAAAGTACTTAGAATCCAGAACTTATGTAGAATCTACAGCTAATGTAACACCAGATGATCGAGCAAACGCGGCGGAAGCCAGTATTGCCCCCTCTAAAAAAGGTAAGCTGGTCGCTTCTGGATTTTTAGAAGAAGAAGTAACGTTCAACGCAATCATGAACAACAAAGGCTTGTTTGCCTATAACACTGCAACGAACGTGGACTTCTCCGTCACCATTCGAACAGAAGATGGTAAAGGCTCAGGTTGGGCAACCCGTAATTATAGCGATTATAAAATGCTAGATACCGGTAAAGCTTCACAAATAGCAATTCAAAAAGCTAAAGGCTCGGTAGATGCTAAAGAAATGGAGCCCGGCAAATACACCGTTATTCTAGAGCCAGCCGCAGGTGTGCAGTTAATTGAAAATATGATTAATAATTTTGATCAACGCAGTGCTGATGAAGGTCGCAGCTTTTTGAGCAAAAAGAAATCAGAGGGTAAAGATGCGCCATTGAATAAACTGGGCGAAAAAATGTTCGATGAACGCGTACATATTTATTCTGATCCATCAAACCCTATTGCACCTGCTGCACCATTTGAACAAAACGGCTTCCCACGTGAAAAGGTCGATTGGATCAAAGACGGTATTGTTAAAAATATGCCGAACACGCCTTATTGGGCCAAACACAGTAAAACAGCCTATATACCAGGCGGCGGCAATATTATTATGGCTGGTGGTAATGAATCATTAGAAGATATGATTAAAAATACGCGTAGAGGTGTATTAGTCACTCGACTTTGGTACATCCGTACGCTAGATCCACAAACACTGTTATATACAGGTCTAACTCGCGACGGTACTTTTTATATTGAAAATGGTGAAATTAAATATCCGATTAAGAACTTCCGTTTTAACGAAAGTCCAATTGTGATGTTAAACAATATTGAAGGTTTAGGTAAACCAGAACGAATCGATGGCAATTTGATCCCGCCAATGAAAATTCGTGACTTTACCTTTAGCAGCCTCTCCGACGCTGTGTAATTATGTGTATTTGCCAGACAGCCAAGCTGTCTGGCTTTTTAATCATTCGAAGTATCTTTTATGGCGCTTAACAGACGTGCTTTTCTGGCGAAATCGGGGTTATTCCTATCTGCTTTGGCGTTGCCAAACACAGGAATGGCGTTGCAGCGGCCCCAATATGACTTTTATTTTACCCGACTTAGTTACGAGTCTGGAGATTGGGAAGTTGACGAAAGAATGCCCGCAAATGTACTTAATTCGTTGATTGAGTACACCAGTTTACGAGTCGATTTAAAAGAACACATTGTACCGCTTTCCGACCCGGCAATGTTATCTGCGCCGTTTTGTTATATGGCAGGACATAGACTCGTACAGTTTAATCTCCAAGAGCGAAAACACTTTAAACAATACGTCGAAAACGGCGGCTTTATATTTGTCGATGATTGTAATCACGATATTGATGGCATGTTTGCACGCACATTTGAAGCCCAAATGGCAGATATTTTTGGGCCTGACGCCCTGCAAAAAATTCCGAATGATCACCCTATCTATTCTTCCTTTTTTGAATTCGATGGTCCACCGCGCACTTCAATCGAACTCAATGGTTATGGTGATGATCTAGTACACAACTACCTCAAAGCTATCGTGATTAATGGCCGAATTGGCGTGTTGTACAGTAATAAAGATTTAGGCTGTGAGTGGGACTATGACTTTCGCAATAAGCGTTGGTTAAAAGTCGATAACACCAAGTTTGCAGTGAATATCGTCGTTTATGCAATGACTGCATAATAAGCTTTAGAACAACGCTTACACGTTAAGGAATAGTACGTTTTGGAAAATCTATCAGAACAACAATTAAAAGACACTCTAAGCGCAATTGCCAAGGTAACTGATGAAGTTGGCAAAGTGATAGTTGGTCAACAACAGGTTATTCGTCAGCTTTTAGTCAGTATATTAGCCGGAGGACATTGTTTGCTTGAAGGAGTACCTGGGCTTGCAAAAACCTTGATGGTCAGTTCCCTAGCAAAAACCTTAGAGCTTGAATTTAATCGCGTACAATTCACACCAGATTTAATGCCAAGTGACATTGTCGGTACTGAAATATTAGAAACGGATCACGATAGTGGAAAACGATTTTTTAAATTTCAAAGAGGTCCGGTCTTTACCAACATTTTGTTAGCTGATGAAATCAATCGTACACCGCCTAAGACCCAAGCGGCTTTATTAGAAGCAATGCAAGAACGCAGTATTAGCTATGCTGGAAGTCAATATCCACTACCAAAGCCATTTTTCGTATTAGCCACCCAAAATCCAGTTGAACAAGCTGGTACCTACCCTTTACCAGAAGCGCAACTGGACCGTTTTTTGATGTTTGTTAGAGTGGGATATCCTAGTGAGCAGGATGAAGTCGAAATTTTACGTCGCACAACCGGCTCAGTAACCACAACGCTAAATGAAGTATTAAAAGGTGACGATATTATACTGCTACAGCAGCTTGTTCGTGATGTAGAAATTTCAGAACCTTTATTACAGTATGTCAGTCGCTTAGCACGTAACACTCGCCCTACAGCTCAAGAGCATAACTGTATTAGCCAAACCGTAGATTCTTATGTGCAATGGGGAGCCGGTCCGCGCGCTGGTCAAGCATTGGTGTTATGTGCAAAAGCCAATGCTTTACTAGATGGTCGATTTGCGATTACGCTAACAGACATAGATGCGATTGCCTATCCAGTCTTACGGCATAGAATACTGCTCAATTTTCAAGCACAAGCACAAAGTATCAGCTCTGATGATGTTATTCGTGCTCTGCTAGAAGATGTGCCTAAGCCTCAAAGTCCACTCTAGGGCTTTCAATATGATCCAGCAATATATTGATCCTCTCACGTTATCACGGGTAAAAGACCTCCCGCTAATAGCAAAGACCGTGGCGCAAGGCTTTTTACATGGCTTACACAATAGCACGCAACGTGGATCTGGCGTTGAGTTTAGCCAGTACCGTGTCTACGAACCCGGTGATGCGCTGGGGAAAATAGACTGGAAACTATTCGCGCGTTCCGATAAATATTTTGTACGTGAAGCTGAAAGAGAAAGTGACATCAACGTATGGCTATTATTAGATACGAGTAACTCAATGTTGCAAGGCGCGAGTAACACCAACAACCAAATGAGTTGGAACAAGTTGGATTATGGCCGCTATTTGCTAGCTACCCTAGCCTATCTTGCTCAACAACAAGGTGATGCTACCGGGATGCTCAGTTTGTCAAATCAGCACATAGATTTTCTGCCCGCTCGCTCAGGGCAACCACACTTGCAAAAAATCTTGCTGCAGCTCGCGAGAATTAAAGCAGGCGGAGAGTTTCCCAGTAGCCACGGCATACAAACACAAATAAATAGCATTGGCGGACATGGTCTGGTATTTGTGGTCAGCGATTTTTATCAAAAAAACCAAGAAATTACACACATGATAAGTAGCTTGGTCAGCCCGAAAACGGATGTTATTGCGGTTCAATTAGAATCAGATGATGAAATAACCTTCCCCTACAAAGGGCAAATTAGATTTGAAGATCTAGAAAGTCAGCAACAACTGCTAGTTTCTGCCAAACGCGCTAAACAACACTATTTACAAAACAGGGCGGAGTTTAATCAACAATTAGATGCGCAAATGGAAAGGCAGAAAGTCCAATTATTACGCGCGAATATTGATAAACCACTTGATCAAACGTTGTTCGATTTCTTAGTCGCACGGAAACAACTGGCTTGAGAATGCAAAACGTTTCAAATACAGCATCGCAAAGGGTGCAAACGTGAATCCGTTGGCTAACTTGAGTGTAGCTTCAAACATCGGGTTGCTAACGTTGTTAGCCTTAGCCATTCCACTTACAATCCATTTGTTCAGCAGAACAAAAGGAAAGTTGATTAAGTTTGCTGACATTTCACTCATTGGCAAGGTACAGCAAAAACCTGTCGCACAACTTTATTTAACTCAACGAAAATTGCTGCTACTTAGACTACTTTTATTGGTTTTGCTGAGCATGATTCTGAGTCAATGTGTATGGCAAGCATCAACCACAAACAGTACTGAAGAATCTGCCACCTTAGTTAGCCCATTATGGATAAAGATGGCCAGCACAGAACAAAAGCGTTCTTTGGCCGATGAACTGAGCAAGTCGTCAGAAGAACAAAATGTTTTTTTGCTAACTGAATCGTATCCTACTTTATCGAGGGAACAACTGCTAAGTCCAACATTTGCAACGAGTTTACAACCGCAAACCACGAATCTCTGGATGCGTGCTCACCATTTTTCATTGCTCAATCCATACATTACCCGAGCCCACATTTATGTGACTAATTCGTTACAGCAGTTCATTGGTTCTAAAATTGCCACTTCAATGATATATGAGTGGCACGTTCTTCCGCAGACACAGCAGAGTTCAACCGAATTGAATGTTGAAATTATCAAGCCGATAAACGTACTTTTGATTTTGGACCAAGATAAACAAGGGGATGAATTGGTATCTGAAAGCAAATGGCGTCATGCTTTATCTATAATTCAACACCAGGTCTCTAACAAACTTGAAATATATGATGTCTCCGCTGCTGAATATTCACAACAGGGCAACTATGACTGGATAATCGACTTAAGCCAACAACACAACATCTCTGAGTTACATTCGCTGGATTCGTTAGTCAAATATGAAGATCTCCCCCACTTTCCTTTATTGTTGGCCGAGAAGTTATTATCAAAACAGCAATTCAATTTAGATTTACAGTTTTTAAAAGTGACTGAAGAGCAACTTATTAATAAAAGTGAAAAGGCCTTACCAAGCCAGTCATCAACACAAAGATCTGCATTTAATACTCATTCCTCGCCGACAAAGTGGCTGTATATTTTATTACTTGTCTGTTTTTGTATTGAGCGAATTTACAGTGAGCGCACTAATTTGAGAAATGCTTCCTTTGCACAAAAGGACGTCAATTAGATGCAAAAAGACGGAACTGACATACTTTTAAACCAACTAGCGGTTCAACTAAAAACGGCTAAAACACGTTTTATATATCACTATATATGGCAAAGTATTCCGCTACTTATTACCCTCAGTGGTTTGGTATTTCTGTTTACTAACAATGTATATTTCACTTGTTTTACCGCGCTGTGTGTCACCATTGTTAGGGTAACTTCACTTTTCGTTTTAAAATTATTAAAACGATTTAATCTAGATAACTATCTACTTTATCTGAATCAACAATTTAGTGAACTGGAACACAGTGCACAGCTACTCTCGCGACACGCTCAATTAAACCCATTGCAGCAACTACAAAAAGACAAAATACAGTCAAAACTACAAACGCTTTTTCAGTATAAATCGCCTAATTTGACCCCCATGTATTCGAATAATCGCAGTATATTGGCAAGTTTGTTAGTGAGTTTAATTATTGTCGGTTTGGTGTTTGTTGACCCAGTTAGCAGATTATCATCGACGTTCGCCAATCATGACGACACGAGTACTACAAAACCTGATGCTAAAACGGCGATAATTTGGCAAGAAACTACCATCACGCCACCTAGCTACACGGGATTGGCAAGTCAAACCCAAAACAATTTGGATTTAGCTACGATAGCTAATTCAAAAATAACCTGGCAATTTAAGTTTAATCATTCAGCGGGTGATAAATATATTCACATATCAACGTCACAGGCCGTAAACACAGCTGAAGACGTTGCTATCGACGCTAAAAATAAAGGCATAAAATTAGAAAAGCGACAAGACGGTGTGTTTTCAATCACACACACCTTTTTACATTCCAGCGTATATTATATTCGTGATGACAACGGTCTAATTGGTGGTGTGCATAGTGTGATGATAACTCAAGATATTGCACCCAAAATTAGAATATTGACGCCAAAACAAACCATCAGTACCTTTGCAAAGTCATCTTCCCCTGTGCTTGAAGCAGAGGTTCACATCAGTGATGATTTTGGCATTTCCAATGTTGATATATTGGCGTCTGTGGCGAAAGGTTCAGGTGAAGCGGTAAAATTTAGAGATCAGGTGTTTAGTTTCGATGAGGTTGAAATGGACAACTCAAGTAACAAAACATCTGGCGTACATAAAAAAACGTGGAATCTAATTGAGCTTGGCATGGAGCCCGGTGATGAACTGTATTTCACCATCCGCGCCCAAGACAATAAATTACCCATTAACCAAACCGCACGCTCCGAGACCAAGATAATTAAATGGTTGGAAGATGAACAAGATTTGCTAATGAGCGAGGGAATGTTAATTGATTTCATACCAGAATATTTTAAAAGCCAACGGCAAATAATTATTGAAACTCAACAACTTATTGCTGACACCTCGTTTTTAAGCGAAGAGCAATTTACTCTCACGTCAAGATCACTCGGTCATGCCCAAAGTGACTTGAAGACAAAGTATGGGCAGTATTTAGGCGATGAATTTGATGATGGTAGCGGTAATCATGGCGGTGATTCAGACGCTGGCGTACCAGAAGTTCATGTCAAAGATGGCGACCATAACGACGATTTAGATAAACATGATGACACGCCACAGCGTGCCTTAGGTTCACACGAAAATAATCAGGCTAACTCGCACGTTGCGGATCGTGCTTCTCCCCACACCGACGACCATCATGATCCACATCATGCAGACAATGATAGCGGACACGATGATAAGTCTGGTTATCAACAAGCCATCGAAACCTTCGGCCACAATCATGCCGATACCGATGTGGGTGTTATGGGGACACAAAGTCCAAAAGCACTAATGAAACAAGCTATCGCCCATATGTGGGAGGCCGAGCTATATTTACAATTAAGTGATCCTATAAAAGCACTACCCTATGAAGAGCTCGCTCTAAAATACTTAAACCAAGCAAAAAAAGCCGAGCGTATCTATGTTAAAAGGCTAGGATTTGAACCCCCACCGGTTACCGAATCACGTCGATATCAAGGGGACTTAAGTGACATTTTAACTTATGAACAACAGCAAACGGTTCCCAAAAATGATCAAGAAATAGAAAATATCAGGTTGTTGCTTTCTCGATTAAACAATCTCAGCCAGCCAGTTACCAATGCCGATAACGAATTGCTGGAAAGTATAAAACAGCAGTTTAACCGAGAAGCGGCGTCTCGGCCTGCACTCATGGTTTTTAACGCGACGATTGAACGGATTCAACTCAGTAAGAGTTTTGAATTAGCTGACTGTCAGGCATGTATACCAGAACTACAAAGCGAATTATGGCGACAACTTCCTGCTCCTGTAGCAGAGCCTAATCTACCCCAACAGAAGTATCGTGGTAATAATCCAATTATGCAGCGTTATGCAGATTTTCTAAATCAACAAACGAGGCCGCAATAGTGAGTGTCGAGTTGTTTAGTCAGGTTCATATCAACTTTTTACCTGGGTTCCCCGTTTGGGTCAGCTATTTTGGATTAATTTTATTAATCCTCACCTTTGGCTACTGTTTACCGCTTATATTTAAGCGAGTTAGCAAACAAGGTGCTTTTCGGAAATGGCTAGTCGTCATCCTAAATTTAGTTTTATTCGTGAATGTAATAGCGCTATTGAGTGACATTCAAGTTAAGCGAACACATGTTTCTTCAGCCACACTAATTACCGTGGGTGCTGATCTAGCCTTAGTAGAGAAACAACTTACTGAACATGATTCTAAGCTACACTCCACGTTTGTACTTGCAAATTCTGACCTGATTAATTCTGCCAATGAGAGTACTATCGAAAACAACTGGCAGGTTATACATCAACCTGAACAATTATTGTTCGCTAAACCACAATTACAACAACTCACCGTCATCGGCGATGGATTAAGCGAGCAACAATGGAATGCGCTACAAGCCCTTAGCCAAGAACAAAGTCGCGTTCCTTTAGAAATACACTTTGCACCTTCTACTCTGCGCAGCGGGCCAATTGAAATGCGCTGGATCAAACGTCTTGTCATCGGCGAATATCAAAAGATATCTGGCAAACTACGTATTGCCAATGTGGATGACACAGCATCTTTACGTAAACAAATTTATCAAGTGTCACTTTTGCAACCTGACGGCGAAATACTCGAAACAAAAAATCTAAGAGATGGTGAAGCATTCCAGTTTTCATTTCCAGTAAGTGTTCGTGGGCAATGGCTTTACACTTTAACCGTGACAAATACAGGAACATCTGCGCCAGAGATGAGTGAAAATATTGCCTTTAGCGTTGAGCAAAATACACCACCCAACATACTTATTGTGCAGTCAGCTCCATCATTTGAAACCAAACACTTTAAAAACTGGGCCAGTCAATTCAATACAAAATTAACTAGTCAAACCCAAATTAGCCAAAACAAATACATTACTCAATATCTGAATACTTCAAAAAAAGAGTCAGAAGAACAAGGCTTAGATTCCTTATCTTCCTATGATCTTTTATTAATCGATGGCCGCGCATTATTAGGATTGTCAGAGGAATATCGAAACGCAATATCCAGAGCAATAAATGCTGGATTAGGCATATTGATAATTGCCGATCAGTCATTAATAACGGATAACCAAAATCATCAGTTCACCATACTATCAAACATCGAAATTTCAACAGAAGCAAATGATAGCAATACAATAAGTAACTTATTACGCTGGTCACAAATACAGACAGCACAACCGATAAGTTATTTAAACGCGAATTTAACCAGTAAACACCCTCGATTGAAAAACTATCAAGCACTGGTAACGGATACTCAAAATAAACCTGTTGTACTGAACCAAAATGTTGGTCTTGGCAATGTAGCCATTTCACTTGTTAATAACAGTTACCAATGGCAACTCTCGGGAGAAGAACAAACTTACAGTCAATATTGGCAGTATTTGATAGGGCAAATAAGCCGCCCTTCTTCTGAGGTGAATTGGTTGCCAATCGATGAGGAAGAAGTAGCGTATGTTAATGATCCATTGAGGATATGTGCATTAGGCAACAACAATGTACATAGTGCCTATTATCAGGGCCCGATTAACTCAAGTACGGAAAATCTAAAGCGAACACTTTTGCTTGCTCCTTCGTCACCAATTACTGAAAAACAATGCAGCGTTATCTGGCCAGAATCGCAAGGCTGGTATACACGTTCTCTCAACCCTGCCGACGCCAATCAGACGATTGTCAGTCAGTCTAGTTTTTATGTGTATTCCAAACAACAATGGTCTAGCTGGCAACAATCCGGTAAACATGCAGCAAGTCAACGTCAAGTTCAACAAAGCACAGCGGCAATTCCCAAGGAATACTTAGAATACGTATCTAAGTATCCATTTTGGTGGATGTTTATTGTGGTGGTGACACTATTGTGGATAGAAAGAAAGTATTAAACGCCAATTCTTAAGTTTCATCGTCTTCAATTTGGTCTTCCGCCTGTTCTACCAATTCTTGCTTAAGACGCTTATTGGTTTGCACACCTAAATGACGGAACTGTTCAATCTGACGGACAAGATTTCCCTTTCCTGACACCAGCTTATTGGACGCGGCATCCACATGTTTTTGTACGCTTTCAACAGACTTGCTAATTTTCTCCATGTCGTCGACAAATCCATGAAACTTGTCATAGAGCTTACCGGCCTGCGTGGCAATTTTTTGGGCGTTCTGATTTTGATATTCGTACTGCCAAATATTATTGATGGTTCGCAGAGCCACTAGCAGATTGGTGGGACTAACTAACATGATATTATTATCTAATGCCAATTTAACCAATTCTGGCGCTTGATCGATGGCCACCAGAAAAGCCGATTCAATGGGAATAAACATCAGCACATAATCTAATGTGCGAATACCTTTTAAATCTTGATAATCCTTTTTACCCAATTCTCTAATATGATTTCGAATTGAATTGGTATGTGCTTGAATAAATTGCTTTTTGGCTACTTCATCATCTTGGCAGTTAAAGTAACGCTCGTAATCTGCCAAAGACACTTTTGAGTCAATAACGATATCTTTATCATTTGGCAAATGGACTACAACATCTGGCTGATATTGTTTTCCTGATTCATTTTTCAGGCTAACTTGAGTATCAAATTCATGCCCTTCACGCAATCCTGACTCGGTCAAAATCCTCTCTAAAACAACTTCTCCCCAATTACCTTGCTGTTTATTATCCCCTTTCAACGCTTTTGTCAGCGCAGCGGCGTCTTGCGTGATTTGCTGATTAAGCTCTTTAAGGCCTAAAATTTCTGTTTTAAGGGAAGCTCGTTCTTGGCCTTCTTTGACGTATTGATCGGTTACTTGACGCTTAAAACCTTCTATTTGTTCTTTAAGTGGCGATAGTAATGCATCTAAACCGGCTTTACTGGACTGGGTGAATTTTTCTTGTTTTTGTTCGAATATTTTATTCGCTAAATTTTCAAATTGTTCTTGTAAGCGCTTTTCTGCACTGGCGAGTAATGCAAGCTTGTCTTCTAGAGAAATGCGTTCTTGGTTAAAACTAGCGGCTTGCGATTCCAATTGTGAGTAATACTGATTCGCCTTTTCTGTGGCCTGTCGGGCGTTGTTCTGCCAAGTTTCTAATTGTGATGATAGTTGTGTAATTTGCAGATTCTTTTGTTCTAGTTCCCCAAATTTACGTTGCGCAACAAGTTGTTCCTGGTGTGCAGCTTCCAATCGTTCCTGTAATTTTACCAGTTCATCATGTTGCTGCAGTATCTGATTTTCAAGTTGGCTACGATGCATTTCATGCTGTACGTCTAGTTGTTTTTTTTCTTCTGCATGCTTTTGGCGACCAATAGCGCTGGCCAAAAGTACACCGATAAGCAAACTCACAACAGCGGTAGCAATTAACAGTAAAATGGTAGTTTGATCTAAATTCATAGGATGAGGTTCTAATTATTTTTTGAATAGATTTAAGATGAAATAGCGACGAGACAAGTAAAGTGCACCTTTTTAGAGGTGCACTCTTTACGCTACTTTAAGATGTTTCTAGCTTTTTATTCAAATCTTCAATTTTTACTTTCCAAATAGCAGGACCCGTTTGGTGGGCGTTAGCTCCTGTGCTATCCACCGCAACTGTCACTGGCATATCTTCAACATCAAACTCATAAATAGCTTCCATGCCTAAATCTTCGAAAGCTACGACTCGCGATTTTTTAATGGCTTTAGAAACAAGATACGCAGCACCACCCACAGCCATTAGATACACAGCTTTGTGTTTCGCGATACTATCGACTGTTGCAGGCCCACGTTCGGCCTTACCAATCATGCCTATCAAACCGGTTTTTTCCAGCATCATGTCGGTAAACTTATCCATACGCGTTGCCGTTGTTGGTCCAGCAGGTCCAACTGCCTCATCACCAACCGCATCGACAGGCCCTACGTAATAAATAAAGCGGTTAGTCAAATCAACGCCTTCAGGTAATCCTTCGCCATTGTCTAACATAGTTTGAATTCGTTTATGGGCAGCATCACGACCGGTCAACATTTTGCCAGACAACAGAACCGTCTCGCCTACTTTCCAATCCAATATATCTTCTTTGGTCACTGTATCTAAATTTACTCGGCGGGTGTTTTCACCCACTTCCCAAGTAATATCAGGCCAATCTTCAAGCTTTGGTGGTGTTAGCTCAGCAGGACCACTTCCGTCTAAGTGGAAATGCGCATGACGAGTGGCTGCACAGTTAGGGATCATGGCAATAGGTTTCGAAGCTGCATGGGTTGGAACCGACTTAATCTTTATATCTACCACGGTAGTTAAACCACCTAGTCCCTGCGCGCCAATTCCCAAATCATTGACTTTTTTAAATATATCAAGACGCAATTTTTCTTCGGTCGTTTGCGCTCCGCGCTCCATAAGCTCTTGAATATCTACCGGGTCCATCAAACTTTCTTTGGCTAAAACAGCTGCTTTTTCAGCGGTTCCACCTATGCCTATACCTAGCATGCCAGGTGGACACCACCCTGCTCCCATAGTGGGTAACGTTTTAACTACCCAATCTGCTATATCATCACTGGGGTTAAGCATAACCATTTTAGATTTATTTTCAGAACCGCCCCCTTTGGCCGCAATCATTACTTCAATACCTTCACCCGGAACCATATCGATATGCACAACTGCCGGTGTATTGTCTTTGGTATTTTTGCGTGCGCCGGCTGGGTCTGAAACGATAGAGGCTCTCAAAGGGTTATCAGGATTAAGATATGCTCTGCGCGTTCCTTCATCAACCATTTGCTGGACAGTCATATCGGTCTTATCCCACTGCACGCCCATTCCAACCTTTACAAAACAGGTTACGATTCCCGTATCTTGGCAAAGAGGACGTTTACCTTCTGCCGACATACGTGAATTTATCAATATTTGCGCCATTGCATCTTTGGCTGCCTGGCTTTGCTCTTTGTGGTAGGCCGCTTCAACTGCTTTTACGTAGTCTAATGGGTGATAATAAGAAATGAACTGCAATGCATCTTCAATGCTATCAATTAAATCTTGCTGACGTATGACTGCCATAGGTGCCTCTAAATCAATTATAGGGAAGTTTTTTGTGTCGTTAGATATCTAGCAATATGATACCCTCTTGGGAACAATTGCTCCATCGCAAAACACGTATAATTTAAATTTGTTGGTAATATTTTCATGCAACATCGCGCTTGTAAAAGCCCTCGTATTCAAACACTTGCTATTCCATCGACAACGGACATAACAGAATTGTTTGCGCACTTTTGCCAAACAAAATGGGCTATTTTGCTCGATTCAGCCAATAGCCAACACACAAATGCACGTTTCGATATATTTGTCGCGAACCCACTGGCAACGATTAGTGCTAAACACACAACCTGTGAAATCACATACCATAATGATAAACAGTCAACCGAAATCGTCGTCGGTCAACCCATTGATGTGTTGCGCAATTTACTCAACACAACACTACCGAATACCAGTTCAAGTGAACACAACAATGAGTATGAACTCCCCTTTACTTGCGGTGCAGTCGGTTATTTTGGCTATGACTTAGGACGATGTTATGAAACCTTACCTAGTCACGCATTAGATAACTACATAACGCCTGACATGGCCGTTGGCATCTACGCCTGGAGTGTCATAAAGGATAATCAATCAGGTGTATTTTATTTGGCCGATTTACCTGACTCTGGCGCGCCCAGCAAAGCGCAAATAGAAGCGTTGATAAGTGCGACTCGCCCCACTGAAAATGATAGCTCATTTAAGCTAACTACTCCTTGGCAGGCAAACATGTCAAAACCTGCATATCTTGAAAAGTTGCAACGCATACTCGACTACTTACGTAGTGGAGACTGCTACCAAGTCAACTTAGCACAACGATTTAGCGCCCAATATACAGGAGCAGATTGGCAGGCGTATTTACGTTTACGGCACGCAAATCAAGCACCATTTTCAGCTTATATCCAACTAGGCAATAGTAGTATTTTAAGTATTTCACCAGAACGATTCTTGTCAGTGAAAGATAAGCAGGTACAAAGCCAACCAATCAAAGGCACTCGACCGCGAGATCCAGACACGCGTGTCGATCAACAAAATATTCAAGATTTATTGCATTCAGAAAAAGATCGCGCAGAGAACCTCATGATTGTGGATTTACTGCGCAATGACCTCAGTAAATCTTGTCAGGATCATTCTATTCGCGTACCAACCCTGTTTGCGATCGAAACCTTCGAAGCAGTACACCATCTGGTTAGCACAGTATGTGGCGAATTAACCCCAGAAAATGACAGTTTACATCTGTTAGCAGGGGCCTTTCCGGGGGGCTCTATTACTGGCGCACCAAAAATACGTGCAATGGAAATAATAGATGAGTTAGAGCCTGATAGACGCAATATTTATTGCGGCAGTATCGGCTATATAGACAGAAGCGGTAACATGGATACTAGCATTTGTATCCGCACTCTATTGTGTGAAGACAACAATATTTATTGCTGGGCAGGCGGCGGCATCGTTTTAGATTCAAATCCACAGGATGAATATCAGGAAAGTTTAGATAAAGTATCTAAAATACTGCCTATATTGGAATCTGAAGTATGAACAAACAAGAATTTATACGACGATTTCAACACCCAAGAAGAGTATTGCCTGAAGCCGACTTTCCCCTCGTTGGGCCGGGAAAACCTGCCGCTGTTTTAATTCCAATTATTGAACGCGCTGACGCATTAACTGTTCTGTTTACCCAGCGCGCGCTGCATCTAAAAAATCATCCTGGACAAGTCAGCTTCCCCGGTGGAAAACAAGAAAAAAGCGATACCGATTTGGCACATACCGCCCTTCGCGAAACCCAAGAAGAAATCGGCATAGCAGCAGATAAAATAACCCTTCTGGGTAACTTGCCCAAATTTCGTACCGTCAGCCGGTTTGAAGTTACGCCGTTTGTTAGTTTAGTCCAACCCGAATTCAAATTAATATTAGATCGCAATGAAGTGGATAACGTGTTTGAAGTGCCATTGGTGCATCTGTTAGACAAAAATAATCACCTAATCCATTGGGTAAAACGCAATGGAAAAAGACATCCAATTTATTTTATTAGTTGGCAAGAAAAAACCATTTGGGGGGCAACAGCGTCTTTTATTCGCCTATTGTCCAATCACATCAATTCACCGCTTTCAGAACGTTAAACTCAAGCCTCTTTCACGCCTGTAATACTCGCTGTATAAGTTTTGTTTACATAGTCATTAACAATTATCGTCTATAATTAGGCTGCAAATACTTGCCCCTTTGACTAAGTATCAGCATAGTAATATGCAATCTAATTAAGCTAGGAAATACTCTAATGATCAGCGTTTTTGACATGTTCAGCATTGGCATAGGACCTTCGAGTTCTCATACCGTTGGCCCTATGCGAGCAGCAAGTGCATTCTGCCAGCAGCTCATATCAGACAATCAATTGACTGATGTTGATCAAGTATGTGTTGAATTATTTGGTTCTTTGGGTCAAACCGGTAAAGGTCACGGCACAGGTAAAGCTGTTATCTTGGGACTGCTAGGGCATGATCCTGAAACGGTTGATGTAACCAAAGTGAATGGTTGGTTGTCGGAAATCGAAAATACCCAACGGCTCACATTAAACGGCGAACATGAGGTCAAATTCCCGCGCGAAGGGGCAATCGTGTTCCATCGCCGTAAAACCCTACCCCTACATTCCAACGGTATGACATTGCATGCTTACAAAAATAAGCAAATCTTATTGAGTCAAACTTATTATTCTATTGGCGGCGGCTTTATCGTTAAACAAGAGGATTTTCAGTCTGTAAAGAACATGTCTCTCGAAAAAGAGCAAAAGCCTCTGCCATACCCGTTTGCCAGCTCATTAGAACTTATCCAACAATGCAAAGAACATGGCCTGTCGATCAGTTCACTGATGCTTGAAAATGAATCCACTGTACAACCTAAAGCAGACGTAATCGATAAGCTTTGGAATATATGGCAAGTGATGTTGGAATCAGTTAACAATGGCATTCATACAGAAGGTATTCTACCGGGCGGTCTTAAAGTAACCAGACGTGCCCCTGCCCTATATCGTCGTCTTGAAACAGAACAAACAGCTGATCCTATGCAAGCTATGGATTGGGTTAACCTTTTTGCACTGGCCGTCAACGAAGAAAACGCCGCAGGTGGCAGAGTCGTAACAGCGCCGACAAATGGAGCGGCGGGCATCATTCCTGCCGTGCTTTGTTATTTCGATAAATTTGTTAGAAAAGTAGAAAAAGCAACCGCCGCGCGATATTTACTCACCGCTTCAGCAATTGGCATACTGTATAAAAAGAACGCGTCCATATCTGGAGCAGAAGTCGGCTGCCAAGGAGAAGTTGGCGTAGCCTGTTCAATGGCAGCTGGTGCGTTAACAGAAATCATAGGAGGTTCTGTTGATGCAGTAGAAAATGCTGCTGAAATAGGAATGGAGCATAATCTAGGTCTGACTTGCGATCCGGTAGGTGGATTGGTTCAAGTACCTTGTATCGAGCGCAATGCAATGGGTGCAATCAAAGCCATTAACGCGTCTAGATTGGCATTAAGAGGAACCGGACAACACAAGGTGTCGCTCGACAAAGTCATTAAAACTATGTGGGACACGGGCAATGATATGAAATCTAAATATAAAGAAACCGCGCGCGGCGGTTTAGCTGTCAATATTATCGAGTGTTAATTAAGCAAAACTAAACACCCTCAAACGTAAATGTTACCCGTTTATTTAACGGGTAACGTTAAACCTTTGAACATTTTTTCAACTTCATCATTATTTTTCAGCATCATCGCTTTTTCTACCACATCTTTGGTTAAATGCGGGGCAAAACGTTCGATAAACTCATACATGTAGCTACGTAAAAATGAGCCCTTTCTGAAGCCTATTTTGGTCGTGCTATATTCAAACAAATGGCTTGCATCTATTTTAACCAGATCACCGTCTAATTTATCATCCACCGCCATTGATGCGATAACACCGATGCCCACTCCCAATCTGACATACGTTTTAATCACATCAGCATCTGTAGCAGTAAAAACAATCTTAGGCTCAAGACCTGCGCGATCAAACGCCTGATCCAGCTCAGAACGTCCTGTAAAGCCAAAAACATAGGTGACCAATGAATATTCAGCAATATCTTGAATAGTTATAGAGGTTTTCTTCGCTAACGGATGGTCGCGGTTAACAATAATACTGCGATTCCAATGATAACAAGGCAACATCACTAAATCGTTGTACAAATGCAACGCTTCTGTGGCGATTGCAAAGTCTGCTTCGCCTTTTGCCGCCAAATCACTTATCTGCGATGGGGTCCCTTGATGCATGTGCAACGATACTTTTTTATATTTGCCCATAAAACCTTTGATTACATCAGGCAACGCATATCGCGCTTGGGTATGAGTTGTGGCAATGTTGAGCTTTCCCTGATCGGGTAAGGTATGCTCTCTAGCTACCGCCTTGATACTTTCAACTTTAGCCAAGATCTCACGAGATATGTTGATGACGTCCTGTCCAGCATCAGTAACATGAGTTAAATGTTTGCCACTTCTTCCAAAAATTTGAACACCCAACTCATCTTCAAGCATGCGTACTTGCTTACTGATTCCAGGTTGTGAGGTATATAGATTTTCTGCTGTTGCAGAAACATTCAGATTATTATTTAGGACTTCGACAATGTATCTTAGCTGCTGTAATTTCATTTTTATTAACCAAATACCTTTAGACGTATATGCTTATATTCAAAATATATATACCTAAGGTTACATTAATTCCATAAAATTTTAATAAAAATCTGCTTTTTTATTCCATTTTTTTGCAAAATTTTTGGTAAATACCCCTTAGTTCATGGATACTTGATATTTTGTAGCATCGTTTAAAGAGTATTAATGTGTCAGTAAAAGAGCAGCAATTAATAGACTTTTCTACCGTACTAGCGGCTGCAGTACACGATATGAAAAGTTCACTCAACCTGTTACAGCAATCAATCGATGGTCTTAATTCCTGCGTCACTGCAGATAATCAACCTGCCCAACAGTTTCTGTCAACTGCTCACTACGAATCATCCCGATTAAATACAGGATTAGTGCAACTTTTATCATTATATAGGGCGGAAATGGAAAATCTGCCGATAAATGAAGATGAATGTTTTATTGATGATTTACTCGATAATATTTTTATCACCCATGAGCAATATTTAGGTCATAAAAATATGACTATCGAAATAGAGCAGACTGAGGATTTGGTTCGTTATTTAGATCAAGATTTAATCACGCTTTTGCTCAACGATATTTTGGTAAATGCAATGCGCTATGGCAGTCATAAGTTGCGAATTTCAGCGTTTGAAGAAGATGACTGGCTAGTCATTAAAGTGGAAGATGACGGTGAAGGATATCCAAACAAGATGTTGGCCAGCAACAATGTAGACATGCAGGATATGAAGTTAAGTAATGGAAGAACTGGCTTAGGTTTGTTTTTCGCCAGACTCATTGCTTCAGCGCATCGTCGAGGAGATAGAAAAGGTGAAATTATGCTATCCAATGGTGGTAATCTTGGTGGCAGTGTATTCACTTTAAAATTGCCTTAATTATTTATTAGTTATTTAAACGTCAGTTGTTACAGGATTTATGAGTTAGATGATATTTCCCATCATAATAATTTTAATCGTTTCTTTGGTAGTAGTTGCCATTGTTGTTAATGCTTTGCAGCAACACAAAGAAAAAGTAGAAGCCGAAAAACGAACTGAAATTGCCAAGCAAAAGTCGGTGATAGACGAAACTGAAAATGTACTAATGACAGTAGATACTATACCTGTATCGCAACGTTTAGTGGCAGTTTTGCAAAATCGTATACTCAACGCGTTGAAAATCATTTATGAACTCAACCCTTCCTTGCCCGAGATAAAACAACGATTAAAAGAATCACAAGAACGGCTAAAAATGATTGATATGGAAACGCCCGCCCCCTCTCATGACAACTTCGTTTTACCTGATAGTGACAAAATGGTAATTCAATATATTCAAGCGGTGAAAAAGTTTAGGTCGCTACTGCGCTCAGAGCATGCAAAAGGCAAAATAGATACCCAGTTATATACCTTAGAAGATAGGCAACTATCGTCTTTGCAAATTAAAGTGAATGTAGAGACATTGGCTAAACGCGGCAATGCTGCTTTGCAATCGAATATGCTAGGTTCGGCTAGACAATACTTTGAAAAGGCTATTGCCGCACTCGAAGCTCAAAACCAACCCGACCAATACAATATTGAGCGAAAAGCATCACTTGAAGAGCGATTAAAAGTTATCCAAGACAATTTACGCAATGCCAACGCAAAAGACCGCGAGAAAAAGCAAGAAGAAGAAAGAGATGAATTAGATGAGCTATTTGCACCTAAGAAGAAGTGGTAATAGCTTGCTTATCCCCTTTTACTAATAATTGCCATAAGGTTTCGGCCGGTACCGAAAGCGTCTTTCTTGATGCTTTTATCATTCCAATACGACGTACCAAATTTTCACCACGAATAGGCAAACACACGAGTTCTTTATGATTAAACTGTTGCTGACATATACCGGGTACAACAGACACCCCTAAATCTTGCTTAACACATTCCCCTAAGGTTGCTAATTGATTGGCCTCTGCCACGATATTTAGGGTTATTTTTTGCTGTTCAACAAAACTCTCAATCCACTTTCTAACAGACGAACCACGATTCATCGCCACAAATGGGTAGTTGGATAACTGCTTCCAAGTAATATTTTGCTTGTTTGAAAGGGGGTGATTAGACGCTACCACAGCGATAAAGTTATTGTTTATCAGTGGTTGAAAATCCAATCCTTCTAGTTGCTCATTTTCAAATGTAAACCCAATTTCAGCTCTGCCTTCTCTGACTAGATGTATCACTTCTTCCATGACCACGTCGCGTATAGTCAAATTTATAGCCTGCCATTTTTGATGAAAAGACTTGAGAACTCCGGGCAAAATACTACTTGCAAAAGAAGGCATTGCAGCAATGGTTAGCCGTCCGCGTTGCATCGCAAACAACTCTTGCATGTCGGCAATAGCATGTTCCCAATCGTGCATCAACCTGCGAGCAATTGGCACAAACTCACGCCCTTCATGACTAAGTTCAACTTTACGTGTTGTTCTCGAAAACAGCGGGCCACCTAAATAGGCCTCCAACTTTTTGATAGACGTAGACAATGCAGGCTGTGAAAGGTGTACTTTCTCAGCGGCTTCAGCAAAGGTACTTGATTGCGCTAACGTGATAAAGCACTGAAGTTGTTTATAGGACAACATAAAACACCATTTAATAAATTTTATTTATTAATAACCATATTAAATCAATTTTACTTTAATTTCAGTTGAATTAGTATACGTTAAAATTATGTAAACAAGAGGCGTTTATGAGCGGATTTAATAAAGTTGTGACCAGCTACGAAGAAGCGTTAGCCGGCTTACAAGATGACATGACCGTGATTGCGGGTGGGTTCGGATTGTGTGGAATTCCTGAGGGTTTAATTGCCCAGATTAAAAAAATGGGTACCAAAGGATTGACTGTAGTTTCAAACAACTGTGGTGTCGATGGATTTGGATTGGGCCTATTACTCGAAGACAAACAAATCAAAAAAATGGTGTCTTCGTACGTTGGCGAAAATGCCTTATTTGAAAAACAATTGTTAGACGGCGAGTTAGAAGTCGAACTTACACCGCAAGGTACGCTAGCTGAAAAAATGCGCGCAGGCGGTGCAGGAATACCGGCCTTCTACACTGCAACCGGTTATGGTACGCCTGTAGGCGAAGGCAAAGAAGTAAAAGAATTTAATGGTCGACCGTACATTTTGGAAGAATCAATAACTGGTGACTTCGCCATAGTTAAAGCCTGGAAAGCAGATGTATTCGGTAACTGCGTATATCGTCATACTGCGCAAAACTTTAATCCAATGGCTGCGACAGCCGGTAAAATTACCGTTGTAGAGGTTGAAGAAATTGTTCCTCCTGGCGCAATACCACCGAGTCAGATTCATACCCCAGGTATTTATGTAAATAGAGTAATTCAAGGCAAATTCGAAAAACGAATTGAGCGTCGTGTAGTTGCTAAAACACAAGGAGAAATATAATGGCCTTATCTCGTGATCAAATCGCTATGCGTGTTGCTCAAGAATTCCAAGACGGTGATTATGTTAACTTGGGTATAGGCATTCCAACGCTTGCTGCCAACTACGTACCTGAGGATATTGCGGTGATGCTGCAGTCTGAAAATGGTCTCTTAGGTATGGGCCCCTATCCTTCTGAAGAGCAATTAGATGCTGATATGATTAATGCAGGCAAAGAAACCGTAACCGCAATTACAGGTGCATCTATATTTAGTTCAGCAGAAAGCTTTGCCATGATTAGAGGTGGTCATGTTGACTTTACCGTATTAGGTGCGTTTGAAGTTGATTCAAGTGGCAATATTGCTTCATGGATGATCCCCGGTAAACTGATCAAAGGTATGGGCGGCGCAATGGATTTAGTTGCAGGCGCGAAGAATATCATCGTCACTATGACCCATGCAGACAAGTATGGTAATTCTAAGTTATTAGAAAGTTGTACTTTGCCATTAACAGGCGTCAATTGTATCAACAGAATAATCACTGACTTGGCCGTTGTTGAAGTAAAAGATGGGGCGTTTCATCTTCTTGAGCTAGCCCCTGGGGTTTCGGTAGAAGAAGTAAAAAGCAAAACTGCTGGTAAATTGGTAGTTGGCGACAATGTTAAAGAAATGACCTTCTAACCTTTTTAAGTCACGCATACGCTGGGGGAATTGTCACCTCCCCCAGTAACACAATGTTAAGCTCATTGATCTCCTTTTCGGTTTATAAACTATACCTTAATCAAACCTTTCATCAGTACCTTATTACTCTACCTTTAACGTCAGTTGCAAGGTAAAATTGGCAATCAAGCACCATTACGACATGGTTAGACTATGTGTAATTAAGACAAGTTTTCAGATGAAAATTACATCTGTGTGTTAATATCTCAATTTAGCGAATCTGAAGACATTAAAAGAGAACTAACTTTGCAATTTAAAGACTTTCCCCTTGACCACCGAATTCAAAAGGCCCTTGAAATTAAAGGCTTTGAACAAGCTACTGAAATTCAAGCTCTCGCAATTGGGCAAGGATTGCTTGGTAAAGATTTGTTAGCCTCCTCAAAAACTGGGTCCGGAAAAACCTTAGCCTTTTTAATTCCTGCCTTACAGCGCGTATTAAAACAAAAAGCATTGAGTAGAAAAGATCCGCGAGTTCTTATCTTAGCCCCTACCCGTGAATTGGCTAAACAAGTATTCATGCAATTAAAATGGTTAATCGGCAATCAAAATATTTTTGCGACTTTGGTTTTAGGTGGAGAAAATTTCAATGACCAAGTGAAGGCGCTTAAACGAAATCCGCAATTCGTGGTTGGCACAGCTGGTCGTATCGCAGACCACGTGAAAGACAAAAGCTTATACTTAAATGGATTGGAATTGCTGATTCTGGATGAAGCAGACCGCATGCTAGATTTAGGCTTTGCAGATGAACTAAAGTTAATTGACCGATTCGCCGATCACCGAAAACGCCAAACAATGATGTTTTCCGCTACGTTAGATTCTGCTGAACTACATTATTTAACTGAGCGCATGTTAAACGCACCTCAACGCATAAGCGTGGGCTCTTCAACAGAACAACATAAAGACATCGAACAACACTTTTATCTTGCAGATCATCTTGATCATAAAATTGAATTACTCAAGAAATTATTAGAAAACACAGCAAATAAACAAGTTATTGTATTTACTGCAACACGTGAAGATACCGATAAGTTGTCGCAATTATTAAACGAGTTAGGATTAGACAGCGCGGCTTTAAGTGCTAGTTTAAGTCAATCTCAGCGAAGCAATATCATGAATGCATTTAGTCGTGGTCTACATCAGGTTCTAGTTACCACCGACGTCGCATCTCGTGGTCTGGACTTACGAAAAGTGGAATGGGTAATCAATTTCGATCTTCCTAAACTAGCAGAAGAATATATTCATCGAATCGGACGAACGGGCCGAGCTGGTAGCAAAGGTAATGCAGCTTCACTGGTAGGTCCCAAAGATTGGGCGAGCTTTGTTGCAATTAAGGGGATTTTGCAGCAAAGCATTGAATTTAGTGAATTCGAAGGATTGGAAGCTAAGTTTAAAGGACTAAAACCTATCAAACCTCGTTCTAGCAAAGGGCCTGTTCAGAAGAAACAAGTTAAACCTAAGCAAACTAACGCGGCAAAACCGAAGAAGCGTATTCGTGCGCAAGAAGGCACAGATGTAGGCCATATCCCAATGCGAAAGAAAGCTAAACCATCTGAATCACATGATTAGCATTTTTAAAACGCAATAAAATTAGGCTTGAATATGCAGGTTGAAGATATCAAAGTATTTATTCCTAGCAAGGAATACGATAAATCTATTGAGTTTTACAAAGAAATTGGCTTTGCTTATGAATATGTTTCTGACGAATTGAGTTTGTTTCACAATGGTGATTGTTACTTTTTCTTACAGCGTTTTTATAATCAACAATTAGCTGAAAATTTGATGATGCAATTGTGTGTTAGCAATATCGAGCAAGCTTACGCACTAGTGCAAAAATCAAATCTTAAAACAAAACTTTCCGATATTCGAACTGAAAAATGGGGCCGTGTTTTTTATTTATGGGGACCAGTTGGAGAGCTATGGCATGTGACGCAATTACATCAGCTAGAAAATTAACCCCCTATTTATTGCGCAATGAGCGCGTATTTGGCGTTAACCAACGCGATTAAATCGCTTGCCGCCAACTCAATTTCTAAACCTCTGCGTCCTGCGCTCACAAATATTGAAGGAAAAGTTTGCGCACTCGTATCAACGATGGTTTTTAAACGTTTCTTTTGGCCTAATGGGCTAACTCCGCCCAATACATAACCAGTTGCTCTTTCAACATCAGTGGGATTAGCCATACTAACTTTTTTTGCATTAATGCTTTTCGCCATTAATTTCATGCTAAGAGAAGTATTAACAGGGATTATCGCCACCGCTAATTCATGGCTGTCCAGTTCGACTACTAAAGTTTTAAACACTTGTTCTGCTGGAATACCGAGTTTTTCTGAGGCTTCTAAGCCAAATGATTTTGCATCAGCATCGTGCTCATATTGATGTACAGTAAATGCAATTTTGCGTTGTTTAGCTAAATTAATGGCTGGCGTCATAAGTATCTTTTAAAGCTATGAGCTTTGTTTATCTCCAATTCCTAGGTTACGTTTTAACATATATTCTGCTAACAACTGAGCAACCGGGTTGCTACTTTGTTGCAACGCCGTGTGCACGCCAAGCTGATCTTCTGTTGTACGGTGTTGTCCTAACTTCTCTTTCCCTTGAATATTATCAATAACCAGTTTAAAGCCCACCACGGCTTTGCGTAAACGTTGTTGATACTCCTCAGGCATGACTTGCTCGTTTGCCAACAATTGTGGCTCATAAAGAGATACCAACTGATCCATACTTTGTTGCGTGTCATTTTCATCCAGTAGGCTTATTTTTCCATAACAATGCACTGCAGTATAATTCCATGTGGGAACCGCTGGACGATTAGCGTACCAAGTAGGCGAAATATAAGCGTGAGGACCAGTAAACACCACAAGCGCACGACTCCCCTCACTATTCTTCCAGTGAGGGTTAGCCCTCGCCATATGCGCAAACAAGCAAAGATCGCCATTTTCATCGGCTTCACACATAAAAGGTAAATGTGTTGCGTTAAGATCAGTGGTAATCATGACGCCAAACCGATTATGCGCAATAAACTGTTCCAGTAATTTCTGATCGGTTAATTGAAATTTGTTAGGAACAAACATGACTTTTCACTCATATAAAAATAGTTAAATGCATTAAAAAAACCCCTTTCGGGGCTTTCATAATATCGCTAACGGAGTTGGTTAATATTCCCACCAAGCTTCCTGCCACCATTCTAAGAATTCTTCAAAATCAATAAACCCATCATTGTTGCCATCAATTAAAGAAAAGCCTTCCTGTACATGACTGGCTTTTGTTTTTGGCGACAGGATGGTGAGAAGTTCAATAAACTCAGGTAAATCTATTTGCCCATTTTTATCATGGTCAAAGAAATCAAATTCTTTACGAATCTCAGCAATCTTACTTTCATCCAATGGAGTTTTTTCGGTCATATTTTTGATCTTTTCATTTTACTAAATAAATTAATTCGGCGACCAGTTTAACGCTATATCAGTGTGGATGTCTATGCTGACTTTCCGGCTGCAATACGTCTTTCTCGTCGCTCGGCAGCTTTTTGCTGACGACGCAGTTTAGTCGCTTTTCGCGCTTCAGAACCAACATGCTCTTCATTACGCTCTTTAGCTAGATTAACTTGTTTTTCACGTTCACGAAAACGCGCTATTTGCTCTTCTGTGTGTTTACCAAAACATTTAGGGCAACTTACACCTGGTTCATATTCTGGCGTTTGCTTGTCTTCTTCAGTTATTGGAAGTCGGCAAGCATAACAAGCTTCATAATGACTTTTTTGCAGTTTATGATTTACCGCAACACGATTATCAAAAACAAAACAATCACCTTCCCAAAGCGTATTTTGCTCTGGTACTTCTTCAAGATATTTGAGAATTCCCCCTTCCAAGTGGTAAACCTCATCAAAACCTTGTTCTTTCATAAACGCAGTAGACTTTTCACAACGGATCCCACCGGTGCAAAACATCGCCACTTTCTTGTGTTTTTGCGGATCTAAATTATCTGCAACATATTGGGGGAACTCTCTGAAAGAGTCCGTTTTAGGATTCACCGCATTTTTGAATGTACCGATTTCTATTTCATACTCATTACGGGTATCGATTAAAAGTACATCTGGATCAGAAATAAGTGCGTTCCAGTCGGCTGGCTTGACGTAGGTGCCTACCGTTTTTTGTGGATCAATTCCTTCAACGCCCATAGTGACAATTTCTTTTTTCAATTTCACTTTAGTTCGGTAGAAAGGCTGAACCTCATCTAATGACTCTTTACAGGAAATTGGATTAATACGGTCATCACTATTTAAGTAAGCGATTAGCTGATCAATCGCTTCGCGTGTACCGGAAATGGTGCCGTTGATCCCTTCACTAGCAAGTAACAACGTACCTTTAATATTGTGAGTTTCTAATACATCAAGGAGGGGCTGACGCATTTCTTTATAATTTTCAAGCGCAACAAATTTGTACATTGCGCAAACAATGAATTTAGACATAAATAACCTTTTTGCGAATTGGAA
The DNA here is from genome assembly GCF_000314975.1 of Aliiglaciecola lipolytica E3. GTDB lineage: Bacteria > Pseudomonadota > Gammaproteobacteria > Enterobacterales > Alteromonadaceae > Aliiglaciecola > Aliiglaciecola lipolytica. Next base: position 158,863 of record NZ_BAEN01000035.1, on the reverse strand, counting down.
CGTAAAACCAAAGCATTTTTTTGCGGCGCGCAGTATATCAATTATTGGTAATTTTGCAAAAACCATAATTAATTTAAGGTTAATATCGATTCAATTAAGCGCGTTTAAAATATCGTAGAGTTTAGTTTCGTCAACGTCTATCTGACTGTCTTGCGCTCCGCTTAGGCGCTGTTGAGTGTGAAAAGCACAATTGATTAGAACGTCAGGGTCAATTCGTTTTGGATCATTATAAATTGACAATGGTTGTGGATGCATTTTTTGCCACAATAGCGCGTCACTCACATTACGAGCCACGAGTTGACTGGTTGTGTCGGCGTTTTCCCAATCTTGTGGTTGTGCTGCAAGGGAGCTTCGCGGATAAAAATGATTTTTAATCGAGCTTGAGTAATTATCAGGTTCTTGAGTAGTGTTGGCTACGTTGGGTCTGCGAAGATAATCATCCTCTAACATAGCCAACAGGAGCGCAAATTTATCGCCATGCCCCAATGCACGATTGAGTTTTCCTGTCCATTCAAGATCATGAATTACAGCATCAGATTGTGGGGTAATTTCAACAGCCAAAATAGATTCCTTTTAATCTATTTCTTATCGTGTTTAAAAAACAATTCTTTAATGCTATTTACAGACTAATTTTTTCTGTTAGTATACGCGCCTCTTTCGGAGGGGTACCCAAGCGGTCAACGGGAGCAGACTGTAAATCTGCCGGCTCAGCCTTCGCAGGTTCGAATCCTGCCCCCTCCACCACTTTTCTTTGCACAACTTCAGGCTCTACCCTGTAAACGGGGGATCAGCATTCACCTTACTCGATTGATAACACCATTCCATCCACAATGGGTCATCACTCTTATTCTGTAATTTTCAAAATTTCATTCAATTATCATCACGCAATAAATTATTCCCTGAAGGGGCTGGACGAGAAGCTGCGATCCGCAGGTCGACTATTTGTTTGTAGGGAGTTTCTAAAGACTCACTTGCGATTAGATTGCAATGGTAAAATATTTTATCAATAGCTTTTTATAGCGCTCTCAGCTAAGGTATGAGAACTAGTAGTTTCTGATTAAACAGAATCAGCCGAGAGAATCCTATGTATCAATCCAAATCCATTCAAACAATTCTAAAAACAGTTGGAACCAGCATATGTTTAATTGCATTGTCATCCTGTGCTAGCAATGACAATCCATGTGAAGAAATTTTGGAAGTGAAACAGCAACATCAAGATTGTGAAAGATTGCGCAAAACCATGTTAAAAACGGATTATCCGCAACAAGCATTAACCGCAAAGTTACAATACGAAGAAGCCTGCGTGAACTTGCGCTACTATCGCGATGAGTTTGATACTATCTGCAAAAAAGATGAAGTTCCCATTGGGCAGCCAACTACAAAAGAATAGTGCACTAAGTTTTAATAACTCAGGTCTAATTTCACGGTTTACAGTTATAGCCTTCCGCGCCTGAGAAGCAGCGAATAGCGAACCCCAGCCAGTCGTTAGCAACTTATGCAACGGGAAGTTCTGCTATCAGACCGTGAGATTTACAATTCGTTTGGATACCAGCTCTGCTGAACGGGCAATAAAATCTAATGGTACAAAGATCACATGAGTGATTAGTGAGCATGATGGGCATCAATTTCAGTTTGAGAAAGCTCCAGAAAGCGAGCGGCATTATGATAAAGAATGCCACGCTTCTCATCTTGAGTTAGAAAATCAAATGACTCTAGTCTTTTTATAGACTTTTCAATCGCATGAGGCCAGACCATTTGATCCGTCCCGAACATAACTCGGTTAAGAATGCCATACTCCTTCGCTCTCTTTAAGAACTCCTCACCATAATGCATTGGCATTGGGTGAACCCACAATACAACGCCGAGATCAGCGTAGACCTGTGGGTATGCAACCATAAGCCGCAGCGCTTCTTTGTGGAATACTTCACCAGCATGCATCAAGTACACCTTAAGTTTAGGATATTTTACAAGAACATCCTCAATGAGAAGTGGGTTGCCCAATACAAGGCGAGCGTTTGGTGATCCTCGATACGTTATCTGCGATGGCCCGCCACCAGTGTGAATAGCCACAGGGATTCCATTTTCTTCACAGATTTTTAGATATGGATCGTACACCGGATCGGCCAGTGTTTTACCGGCGTAAAAAGCACCTATCTCTCCAAAAATATCGACTTTGCCATCTTTGACAAGTCGCTCAAACTTTTGAGGCGTCCAATCTTCTGACGGGATAAAGCCAACACCACGCAGCAGCCTGTGCTCTTTGTCTTTAGATATCCAAAGTTCTTCGGATTTCGAGCTACCACTGATAACCCCCAAGACAATTTTGTGGTGTCGCATTGATTCATAGGTTTGCTCAAAGTGAGCTTCAGCTGTTGGTGGCGCTACTTTTCCGTATTGGTCAGGAGCTACAAAGTAAGTTTCGTCGTTATAACTATGCAGGTGCATGTCGATTATTGGTAAACCAGAAGCCTTTGCAAAAACCGATATAGGCAAAAACAACAGGGCAAACGCACCAAAAATAGAATTCACAAGATCGTTCTCCATTTGAATAAAAAACAGCTATGTATAGGTATAATTAAAGTTCATTTTTTATAAAATGGAAGTAGATGTTGCTTCAAAATTTCCATATTTACTTTTCTCTTATTTCCCTTAGAGAATGAGAGTTGGTAGCTTATCCTCTATTACTCATCCGTTTTTAAATGAAAAAGCGCTTACCAATGTAAGCAAAGCAAGTCAGAAGGTTGCGTTTTTTTCATCATGATGAAGTTGCTCGTATTCAAACATGCTTATCTGAGACTGTGCTAGATTTTCGCCCAAAGATATCCGCTTTTAGCGCGATCTTTATATTTAAACGGTTTGAAAAGCTAATCCTTCCATTGTCTACAATCCCTATCGCACAAATTTGCAATGCAGGTTAAAACGTAGAACGTCTGCAATTTGCTAGAATCACCAAGTCAAGTCAGCCTGCGTTCTAAGACTGTCGATTTTTGGCACCGAGCAGATAACTGGCACGGATTGGATTGTCGGCATCGAACGATAATTTGAGCTTTCACTCAGAGAAGTTAAACTGCGGTTTCCTGCAATCAGCGGACATATGATTATAGATCTTAACGCATCAGATCAGCCGGTTAGGTTAAGCCTGTAGTTTTTGCCTACTATAGCCACTTCACATCGGTTTCACACACGTCATAGCAAGATACAAAATAACTTTGAACAGTATGAGAATTATGCATGAAATCTTTTGTTTCGCTATGGACTATATGCGCTAGCTTTACTCCTGTATCACTTGCTACAACCGCGACAGAATCGCCACATGTTTTGGCTGTAAATGAGCTACAAACTACTATCACCAAAGCGATTACTGGTTTTGAGGCGACGCAACTGCGTCAATGGTCGTTTCAAGTGGAGCGTTATGAAAACGAAGAAGGCGAAGTAACCAGCAGCATTGAGCGCTTTAGTCCGCAGCAAGAGTTATCTCAGCAGTGGCAACTAATTGAAATCAATAAACGCATGCCAACCGCTGATGAACAAGATGATTTTCAACGGCGTAAGCAAGATGCAGAGGTAAATATTTCGCTGCGCTTAAGCGAACTAATTCAAACCGATAGCTTGGCAGTGGTCTCGGAAGATAGCGCCTATATATCAGCATCGTTTAATGTGTATTTAAAAAGGCTCGGGGCTGATGCATCAAAGCATCTGCAAGGAACACTCACATTTGCCAAACATGGCGAATTTATTGAGCACATCGAGATAACCAATACCGATAGTTTCTCACCCATGTTTGCCGCGACTATTGATACCCTATCGCTCAACATGGCGTTCGTAAAAATCGACCAAGCGATATTAACCCAACGTATCGACCTTAAGATGCAAGGAAGCTTTGCTTTATTTACCGAAATAGATGAAGTCTCATCAGATGTATTTTCCGATTATCAGTATATTGGTCCATGCACTTTTAACTGTTAAAACGCAATCTCACTTCTGTACCAGAGGTGCTTCGCACCTCAAGTTGCCAGCCTTGATGCTCACATAAGCGTTTGACGATCGATAAACCAAACCCTAATCCCGTACTTTGCTCACCTTTTACACCACGATCGGTCACGGTCGCAGAAATATTCGCTTGAATACCCGGGCCGGTATCGCTTAACAGTAACACCTGATCAGCAAACGAAATCATTACCTGACCTTCAAGGGTATATTTAAACGCGTTACCAATGATGTTGTCCAAAATCACCTTTAATACGTTAGGTTCGGCTAACACTTGAACTTTACAGCTATCATCAATCTCCACTTCAATCGCTTTATTTTCGAGAAGTAAGTGGTTGTCTAAGATTGCGCGCTCTAAAATCGGCAATAAGTCTATTTGCTGCGCATTTAACACACTGTACTCTTCTCTGGCGAGCACCAATAAGGTTTGAACTGTTTTCTCCATTTGCTCAGCAGCCTGATAAATACGCTGCAGAGGTTGGTTTTCAGCTTTGCTAGCATTGAGCTGAGCAACTTCAACGGCATTTTTAATCACCGCTAGCGGAGTACGTAATTCATGACTAACATCACGGGTAAAACTGCGTTCACGTTCCATCGCAGAGGCAATCCGCTCCAATGTGTGATCAAGGGCATTAGCCAAAATCCCCACCTCATTTTTCGGAAAGTCATTGGCAAAGTTTCTCGGTAAGGTATCTAACGCAACCCCGTCCACCAAGCTGGCAAGTTGACTTAACGGTCGCGCAGTGCGTCTTCCAATCAACCAAGCAATTAAACACGCAATAACGGTAACTATAACGCCACTGCCCACTAAAAATTGGATAATACCACCGCGAATAGGCCGAACTAATAACTGCTCGCTCACTTCAGCGACTAAAAATGTGTTGGGATGATCTTTGAAACGATACAGATGATAATGCAAACCGTGATTGCCGAAAAACTCTTTGCGCCGCGGCTCTTCAATCACTAAAGCACGAATGTCAGTTGGTAATTCATCGACTGAAAATGCCAACTGCATACGAGCGTTTCTCGGTGCGGGCCAGTTGCCAGTCGTCGCATATGACTGGGACAAATAATCTGCTTCTTGCTTTACGCCGCGCTCAATAAAGGAATCTTCTAAGTTGTACATCAGAGATAACGAAATTAAAGCATATATGGCTGAGATAAACAGCGTAAACAAGCAAAACCGCCAGATAATACGGCTGCTTAAACTGTGAAACTTCGTAGTTGCTTGCGTCATTTTAACACTACCTGTTCTTCAATTTTTCAATCTTCATCAATCGCAAGAGTAAAGCCCGCGCCAAATATGGTTTTCACTAAAGGTGTGGCAAAAGGTTTGTCGATAACTGCGCGTAGTTGATACACATGTGAGCGCAGTGCATCTGATTCAGTCGGCTCATCGCCCCATAATTTTTGCGTAAGCTCCGAGCGACTCACTACTTGCGGGTAAGCTTCAGCGAGTATGGTTAAGATCTTAAATCCCATGGAACTTACCGCCAAGGCAACACCATCGCGACTTGCTGATTTGCGTTTGCGGTCGATCACCAAGGGCCCTAAACGCAACTGATCACTGGTTTGCAACCGATGCCGCCGTGATAGCGCCAAGCAGCGCACCTCCAGCTCTTGTAGTGAGAACGGCTTAGTTAAATAGTCATCTGCGCCAACCTGAAAACCCGAGACTTTGTCATCTATACTGTCGCGGGCAGTTAACATTAAAATGGGAATATGACGGTCAGCCTTCTCGCGCAATGCACGACACACCTTTAAACCATCCATGACAGGCAAATTCAAATCGAGGATGACTAAATCATAAAAGCATTCCAGCGCCAAGTCTAAACCTTGATCTCCGCGCGTAGCAAAATCAAAAATATGACCTTTATGCTCCATGTATTCGGCAATATTCTTGGCAATGTTGGCCTCGTCTTCGACCAAAAGTACATGTAAACCGTTTGACTCTGTCATCCTGCAATCCTATGTAATATCAACTGTCCTATATTACTGACCCAAGGTCTTCAATAACTGCTGGGCTGGCTCAAAATCTGGGTGTTGAACTAAAATTTTCTCAACCGTCTTTTGACTTGCTATATTATCACCCAACAGTTGTTGAGTTTTAGCAATCTGTATATCTAGATTCGGGTTATTAATAGCGTCTTGCGCAACCAACATCAGTGCTAACGCATGTTGTTGCTGCTCAGCACCATCAGCTTGCTTTAAATAGTAGAAGCCATACATGCCAGCCAATGCTAGCTGATAACGCTCCGAATCTGCAGCCATTTGTGTTAACGCCGCATCGTTACCGCCTAAGAACTCAGCTACTCGAGCTAAGGTTAAATCATCACTAAAGCGCTCAACCGGTTGCACAGAAACGCCCATCGTTTCTAGCATGGCAATCGCTACACCCACGGTAGACGATGGATTTTGCCCCGTCACCAAACGACCATCTACCGCCACGTGCTCTAGCATAATATCGGATGACTGAAAAACACCACCGCGCTCGCCTAATTTGTCTTCGAGTAAAAACTCAAAGTGAGGCAACCACTTCTTGCCAAACAATTGTTCTTCGTTGTTAGTAAAACCATTTACGCGTTTTCCTGCGACTAAGTATTCGCCATTCGATAACTCAACATCCACCAGCGCCGCAGGACCATGACACACGGCCGCAATTACACCTTTTTGCTCATACACATCGGCAATGATTTGCTGTAACGCAGCATCTTTGGGTAAGTCAAACATTGCGCCTTTGCCACCAACCACAAACACAGCGTCGTAGTCATTAGCATTAAGTGTACTGATCGCTAAGGTATTATTGAGTTTGGTCATTATCTCAGTATCGGCCAACACTTGCGCGTTAAAAGCTTTATTCGGATCGAATTGATCAGCTTCAACCGCCCCGCCTTTCGGGCTAGCCACATCAACGGCAATATTGTGTGCCTGAAATACTAAATAGGCCTTGGCAAATTCATCAAACTCATAGCCCGGCTGCACTTCGCCTTTGGATTGTCCGTTGCCACTAACAACCATTAGTACAGTTAAATCTTGATCCCCATTGGGTGCTGCAGCATGTGCGTGGGTGAAGCTGGCACTTAGAAGGGTAATAAGCATTAATGCTTGGATAATAAAAAGTCGCATAAAGTATCTCCTTGTTTAGTTAGGGCCTGTTTACCCTAGTACAGAGCTACTTTATGCTTTAGTGCGTGAAACGAATGTGAAATCATTTTTGTATAGCTAAAGACTTTATTCGGCTGACGGCTCTTATTCCATTAATAGTTCTCGAATAGAGCTATTTAAGCTGTTGCGACTGGCCAAATGACCAATGATGATAACAATCGACATAATGACTAACAAAGTTGTACCTAACCAAATAAAGTCAGGCGTATAGGGTAGCGAAAATTGCGATTGATAAATCAATATACCGGCTAGCCACGTACTAGCCATTGCTCCTGTAGCGGCAATTCCGCCAGTTATAGTCCACTCTATAAGGTTAATGTGTAAACAGGTACGCTTGGGTAAACCAAAACTCATGATCACACTATTTTTCTTGCGTTCTTGACGCTCGTAAGCCAATACGGATGACACAATCACAATACTGGCTAAGCAAATAATCATCAGTGAAAAACCGCTGATAATTTGCGTGACTAAGGATAAGGTATTATCAAATCGCGCCATCATTTCGCGCATAGATACCATTCTTAATGGTTGGGTGTTGTTGCCAAAGCTCGCCGAGCGTTTCAAAGCTGTCTTCATTGGTTTCAATACTGGCCATAAAGTAATGGGGCGCGCTTAAGTATTTGATAGCGGTATTGGGCATTTGCACCCAAAAGGTAATTGAGCCCCCACCCGGCTTATAGGCATGACTGGCGACAATGGTAAATTCAACCGCTTGTTCACCCACCATAAAGATCAGCTCATCTCCCATACTTAGGCCAATATCGGTCATAACTTCTTGCTCTACCGAAATCTGCTGCCAGTATTGTGGTTCAGAATCCCACCATTGCCCATTAATCACGTGATTATTGGTAGGTACCGCATCGGTCCAATGCATTCTTATTGAGCGCTTTAATGTGGCTAAACTCTCACTAGGTCGAGTGGCAAACTCTTCCAGTGACTGCTGATTAACGCGAATAAGTTTGGCGTACATAAATGGCTTGCGTTGCCGCATCTGCCCCCCCTGCTCCAGCGCCCATGCATCAACTGCATGCATTTGTTCACTATTAGCATGTGAAACAAACAAATTACCATCGTGCTGTCGCTGATAATTGTGCATAGTGTTGCCCAAATCTCGTAGCAACATTAAGGTAAACAGTAACAAAAATGCACATAAGCCAACGCCCATAATTTGGGTTGATTTACTCAGCATGCGCTGACGCATCATAAAGGTCGCAAAAGGAATTAAACCTGAATATCGTTGCGTTAACTTCTCCCCCAGTGTCAAACTCAACCAGCTAACCAGCGCGATCAGTGCCACACAAACGACCATTGAGCCTAACACCATAATGGTTAACAAACCGTTATCTGAATAAATTGCGGTTACCACTAGCAATACAGCGATTGCACTGGCAAGGGAGACAATAGCGCGCTGATGATTAGGAAAGTTTAACACCAACTGTTTTACCGAAGCGTTTTGCAGCGACAACCAAACCGGTAACTGAAATACCGCTAATATCAACGCACCAGCACTAAAGGCAAGCGCAGCGGTTGCGAAATTCGGCTGCCATGTAAGATTGTGCAACGTTGCGGATAACCAATCCACAATCGTCCAATGACATAAGGTGGCTATCGCCAACACAACCGGAAATAGTACGGCGATGTTTAACAGCCACTTATAAATAGATACTTTAAGCCCTTCAAAGCGGGAAGCCCCGACGCTCATACATACCGCGGTAAAGTGCTGCTCTTTGCGGATCTGAATCTGCGAGATTTGATAAATCGCAATCGCTGCCATGAACAGTAAAATTACTGACGCCAAGCCCATAAAATTTTCGGTACGTTGCCAAAATAGCGCCAACGGATGCGAGCCTTGGCGGTGACGGACTTCCGCACTAGGTAGCTGATTTTGTTGCCAACGTAATAGTTGATCAATTTGCGGCTTATCAGCATTAAGCAAATAACGATATTGAATGGTATCGTCAGTAAACCCCATCTGCATAAAGTCATGCCGATGCACTAAGGCGCGCATATCCACATTGTGCCCTTCCATTAGTCGATCAGGTTCGTGATGGACAATGTGTGAAATTAACAGCGGAATACCTGCAATAATCAATCTATCGTTAACCGCTACCTCAAGTCCGGTGGCTAAGCGAGAGTCTAGCCATATCTCACCGGGATTGGGCGCAGTTTCTGCGCTAAAGGCCACCGCACTTTGACTTTTAGAAATCTGCACCTGACCTTGTAGTGGATAGCTCTCATCCACTGCTTTTAGCGTCACTCTTTGCCATTTATCAGCATGAGTCAAAGTGGTTTTTAAACTTTCCGTGTAAATTAGTGCACTACTAGTGTGTTGCAAATAGTCAAATTCATCAGCGCTCAACGCTCCGGTGTGTGTCACCACCGCATCAGCCCCCAATAAATTCGCCATATTATGCTCAAGATGTTTTTGTACCGATTCACTGGTTAAGGTTAGCGTGACAATAAACACCATCAATAAGGTCTGTGTGGCCTGCAATACGCGGTGATTAACCATGCGCGCATCTTCTAAAAACAGCCTCCAGGCCAAAGGTAAAATGAGTTTATGCATGACACTTACTCCCCAGCTCTGTGCTAAGCCACTGGCATTCCCCGGCATTAAATCGCAATTGTTGCTGCGCCTGTTGCGCCAAATAATCACTGTGAGTGACCAACACCAATCCAGCACCTTTATCGCGACAGCAAGCAAACAAGAGATCGGCAATTTCACCCGCACTTTGAGCATCCAAGTTACCAGTGGGCTCATCGGCAAAAATAAATTTGGGGTTAAACACCAGTGCTCTGGCAATAGCTACTCGCTGTTGCTCACCACCACTTAACTGCGCCGGTTTATGTTTGAGTCGGTGCCCCAACCCGACTTTTTCTAGCCATTCCTTGGCAATAGCAAGCGCCTGTTTATCACCACGTAATTTAAGTGGCAGTGCTACGTTATTTAATGCGTCGAACTCGGGCAGCAAATGAAACTGCTGAAAGATAAACCCTATCTCAGAACGAATGTGACTAATGGGTTGGATTTGACCATTGTAGCTATACACAACCTCTCCCGAGAAAGGCTGCTCTAAGCCTGACGCGAGCATCAATAGACTAGACTTACCCGAACCTGAAGGCCCAGTAATAGCGTACGACCGCCCTTGCTCAATCGAAAAACTTAAATCGGAGAACAAACTCACGCTATGCTGGTTAGTAACAAATGATTGACCAACTTTGTGTAGTTCGATTTTTGAATTGCTATGCGATGACATAAACCCGGCTCCTTGACTAGCGTGGCAACCAGGATATGTCTGAGCAAGTGAAATAGATGTGAAAGCAAAAAAGTGGGCCATGAGCAGCTTTATGAACAAAGTTTCAGTGACTGGTGTATTAACCTTTAATGACGATGTTACCGTGTCAGAATCATTTATCATCGATACTGGCAGCAGACACTAGGTTAAATTAATCGCCGCCTATCCAGTGGCACATATGCTGATATTCTGATTAGAGCGTAAAGCAGAAGTAGGTTCTGGTGTTTTCAACCGGCAGCAATAGACAAACAGCGGACATTCACAATCAAACCTATTAAGAATCCCTCTCGTGCCATTGGCAGGCACTGGATTGATGTTTAGATAAATGGCAGCAAACGACCTAAAGCGGTCATTAATATAGCGTTGCATTGACCAATTGAACTCACAACGTAAAGCGGTCGTAATAAGTTATGAGCTTTCAGTCGCAGCGTGCGCAGACGCTGACTCCTTCAAAATTGAATGATCACATTAGGTGGAAATTATCAGGCCAAACAAAACTTCCACAATTTGACATTTAAACAAACTAATCTAGTCAAAACATAGTTGTTGTAGAGGGTAGTAAATTGCGTTGATTCTTCTTATGCTCACAGCATTCAATACAATTTGTTTAATTAACTCTTAACTGTGCGTGGTTGTACACTATGCATGAAGCTCAGGAATGCGTTGAACCAATACATCACCCATTCACATTGTGTTCAGTCAATATCTCCTCTACTTTATAAGTTACTATGATTCGTTTTGTCTTATTAGTTCGTCTATAAATGCTTACTCTACTAGCTTACCAGCGAATTTGATGCAGCTTACCGTTAGGAGACATCTAATGAATGTGCTTTTACCCAGCGTTGCCAGTTTATTGCTCTTAGTAGTCGTCTCTATTTATTCTGCAAATGCTAGCGGACGTGTTGCAGATTGTCCAAAAGGCTATACCAATATCGGTTTACTCTGCTCCCGGGGTGCCGACACGTATAGCAACCCATCTAAAGTCGCGGATTGTCCTAGTGGTTATACCAATATGGGCCTAACTTGTTACAAACCCCCGTTCTCATCTAAAGGCCTCAGCAGTATGAGCTGTCAAGACGGCTGGTTTCGCACTGGGGGACGTTGCTATAAAAGTTGCAAAAGTGGTTACACCAGTGTCGGCGAGGCGTGCATGCGTGGTGTGTCCACGTTAACTTCAGGTAATATGTCGTGTAAACCGCATGAAGTGTTAAATAAAGAGATCGGGCGTTGCTATATTCCACAAGAACCAGGTCATAGTTGCTGGGCTGACGCTCCTTGTGGCAATGGCTTTAAATGCCAACCGATTGCGCAACGTTGTGTTCCTGATGATCTGCCTTTATCGTCTAATCAAATGTGCTCTGCCTTCAAAGTCGATGATTTAGTCAAGGCGGCAAAAAATGCTAATGCCACTATGTCATATGGCGGTGGTACAGCTTCTTCTGCTGCTGGAGCATACAGTCAAGAAGTTGGAACCGTGTACGGGCAGGATGGTGAGTTTGGTTGCTATGTTGCGGTATGCATTGGTGGTGTGTCTGATCTTTCAATCGCTAACTTTGCGAACTTTGGTGTCTTTGACGAATTTAGCAACGTAAGTGGGTTATCCATTGTTTCTTCACAAGGTGCGTCTGCTCCTATTATTGAGGCCGGTTTTACCACCGCACAAGTGCTGAGCACAAAAGGTCAATTCATCGGTTCGCTGAATAGTTTATCAATTGGTGTTGGTGTCTCGCCGATTCAGGTTGGTGTTATGTCGTGTTATACAGAAGTCGTTGACGGCAATCGTGAAATCGCTGAACTGAAGGACTCTGTTGATAAAGCTGAGGCCAATGCTAAAAATTTGCAGGAAGAAAAAGCAATCGAGAAATTTCTGAGCATTCAAAATCGGTGGAAGCAAAACCTGTTTTTAAACAACCAAAACGGACCTTTGTCCGCTTCAGTAGTTAAGCCCAATTGGCACAGTGCACGTTGGATAATTGAGTCCGTGACAGGGACTCAGTACATTAGAATTAAAAATTACTGGAAACAAGAACTTTACATACATAATCAGGATGGGCTAGTCGCAGTAGGAGAGATAAAACCGGGATGGTGGAGCGCGCAGTGGCAAATAGAAAAAGTACCAAACAGTCGTTACGTTCGTTTAAAAAATCGCTGGAAGTCAGATCAATACTTGCACATTCAAAATGGAGAAATTGAAAGTGGTAAAATTAGTTCTGGTTGGTGGAGTGCAATGTGGTTAATAAAATAGGCTAAATTCGGTCCCGATGTATTTTGTGAGGCTTCCATTATTACGGAAATAATGGAAGCTAATGCTAATCCGAAGGTAAACATACAACTATATAGTGGCAAGGTGTTAATGACGCCATTGTGCTTTGGGACAAATATCATCGGGTATACTCCCGCGGCAAACTAAGCTTCTAGTTAAACCAATGAATAATTGACGTTGTTGCGATGCAACTAAACCAGGTATCTCGACTCAATCAGTAATTTTTCGCAATATCGGCAAACACCAACATATTATCGTGTTTGAGCATTTGAACAGTATGTTGTGCATTATTTACACTGTACTGTTAATCTTCTTAAGCATAGAACAAGTTGCTTTAGGCCTTAGGGGCTAGACACAATCGAAATCCAAGTAAGTCTGCCATTTGACGCACACTACTTATTGCTTGGTATAACGCAGTGAATGCTAGTTTGAGGAGAAATATATGATTACAGCGATCAATTCCACCTTTAATGTTAGCCTTCGTACAGTTCAGGTTCTCTATAATGAACTTTGCTGAAGCAAGTGAGTTATTGATGTCTGGCGCAAAAGGCGTAAGTACGTGGAATCAATTACGCTCACTAAGGCAAATCAATGCAATGGACTTCAAAATAGATTTTAACCCTAACTTCGATAAACCGTTAGATTTACGTGGCGTTGATTTAGGGGGCTGTTGTTTAAAAGGATCAAATCTTTCTGATGCTGATTTAACGGGCGCTCATTTATATCAAACCAATCTAGAAAATGTAAATCTGTCTAGAGCGATTTTTACTGGTGCACATCTGGTCGAAGCTAACTTGTCTAGGACTAATCTGGATGGTGCAACTTTCGAACGAGCGGATTTGCATCAAGCACAATTATGTAAAGCAGAGGGGGCGGCTCGGTTTTCACATGCACAAATGGATCGTATTGATATGTTCGGAGGCATGTTCGATGGCTCTGATTTTAGTTCTGCGACATTAGTAGATGCGCGGCTTGAGCAAATATCAGCAATGGGAGCACATTTTATTGGTGCCAACCTATTAAGAGCAAACCTTAAGAATGCAAGACTCAATAGTCCAGTGTCGACGTTTAACCCTGCAAGAACAAGATTTGATAAGGCTGACTTATCTCAAGCAGATTTATCATCTGCTAATATGTCTTTCGTAAACTTAAGTGGTGCTAACTTATCTTATGCTAGCCTTAACAATACAAGCTTAACTCATGCCAATCTTGAGGAAGTAAGAATGATTGGCACTGCGTTAAAGGGTGCAACCCTAACAGGTTCATCTATATATGGTATTTCAGCTTGGGATTTAGGTATTGACGACAGTACGAAACAAGGCGATCTCATTATATCTAGACTCGGCGAGGCAGTGATCTCTGTCGATGACCTAGAAGTTGCTCAATTTATGTACATGCTCATGCATAACGCGGGCTTAAGACGTGTGATTGATACCATAACATCAAAGGTTGTGCTAGTACTAGGCCGATTCAGTGAGGCACGAAAACCAACCCTTGACGCTATTCGGGTTGCGCTAAAAAGTCAGCAATTTGACCTTGTTCCTATAGTATTTGACTTTGGTAAACCTGCAAGTCGATCCACTGCGGAAACCGTGTCTACTCTAGCAGGTATGGCTAGGTTTGTAATTGCTGACCTATCAGATGCTAAATCGGTATTGCAGGAATTGGGGGCAATAGTTCCAAGCATGCCCTCTTTACCGATTCAGTCGGTGATCTTAGACGCTCAACAGGAACCTGGGATGCTTGATTTTTTGAAACGCTATCCTTGGTTTCTTGAAGTGCAAAGCTATGCTGATGAAGCGGACTTAATTACCCGTCTAGATCAGGTGATTTCCCCAGCAATGAATATGTCTAAACAAATCCGCGAAAATGGGTAGTGAGTGAACAATGAATAAATTTGCACTACTCAAATACACCTCAGAACAACAAGGCAAGCAAATAGAAATCGAATTACCTTTTGTGGTTGGCATTGTGGCGGATCTTAATAGATCGGCTGTAGAATCTAAAATACCCTTTAAGGATAGGCAATTCATAGCTATAGATTTAAATAAAACTAGAGATTTTTTTAATATTGTAAAACCGTCTATAACTGTGAATTTAACGAATCTAAGTTATCAAATTCTAATTTCATTTCGTTCGTTTGAAGATATTAAGCCCGCCCGACTTGAACAATACATAGAAGACGAATTAATAAAATATGACACTTTAAATTTGTCTAAAACCGAAATGCACAACGCTTTAAACGAAATATTACAAAACGAAGGTTTACAACAGCTGCTTGGCTCATTGCGCGGTATTTATCAGCTTTTAATAAATAAGCCTAATGAGTCCAATTTAGTAATTAAAGTGTTGGATGTAAGCAAGGAAGAGCTCATAAATGATGTTAACTTAGGTGTAACACAAGAAAGTTATCTATACCGTTTAGTGTATCTACATGAATATGGCACATTTGAAGGGACACCTTACTCATTGGTACTAACAGACTTTGAGTTTAGTCAAAATGATATAGATATGAAAGTCATGGAATACTTAGCACTTCTTGGAATGAAAGCTGACTGTTTTTTCTTTTTAAAAGCTGCATTGACAATATTTGGTGATAGTTTTCAGCATGACAGTTTAGATTGGACAAAAGTTGATACTAATTTTAGCTCCAGAGAGTTTCTACGATGGCGTGCATTGCGTGATCACGAATCTTCGAGATTCGTTGCTATGATGGCAGCATTAAGACACGAAAGCACTGTTAATCTTCACGACATCGTCAACCCAGTTTTTGCGGCTGCGCTTAATTTGGTCCCGTGTTTTACGGGCACTGACTTATGGAATTTCACAAACAAGAATAATGCTTCTTTTACTGAAACTGAATCAATAAATCACCAATCTGTTAAAGCACTTACACGCTTAGGCTTTAATACCGTGAAAACTGATACAGGCACTTTACTGACTCCTGTTAGCGGCATAGTTGCGTTGCAAAGCCCCCGAAAATATTTTGAACAGAGCGCCAATCAAATTGCTAGTTTAATGGTTTCAGTACCTTATAATCTATTTGTTACAGCGTTTGTTCGATATATTACGATGATTATTAGAGAAACACTTGGTAGAGACTTGGATATTGACTCGCTAACTAGAATGGTAAATCAATGGCTTAAATTTTACATTGATGACAGAGTTAACCAGAAACAAAGAAGCGTTGATTTATTGAAACCGCTTTCTAAAGCAAGCGTTTCGATTGAAGAGGTCGCTGGCGTGCCTGGTGTTTATAAAGGTCTACTCAAAATACAGTTAAGGATTGAAGGTTTCGAACATCCACCATGCACACAACATGAATTCAACGTATTAAGCATTTATTGATAATATATTTTTTAATTTTACGTAGCGAATGAACAATGAAATCGTCTGAGATAAATGACAAATTGTATAGTGGTCTTGATCCTGCTGCTTACGATGCAAATAGCCAGTATAAGGCTCATCTTTTTGAGCAATACAAAATATACTTAGCGTCCACAGAAAATATAAGCAATAGACGACAAACCGCCAATGCTTTTTTTGTGTCGCTTAACGCAGCGCTTGTATCTCTACTTAGCTATTTATCTTTGGGTAATTCGAACTCCTTCTGGGTTGTTGCAATTGTTGGCGCTACGGTTTCATATATGTGGTATCGCTTAGTGCGATCCTATAAAGATTTAAACAACGCAAAGTTTAGAGTGATCAATGAAATAGAAAAAGTGCTTCCTATTAGACCATACAATGCCGAATGGGAAGCAGTGGGCAAAGGTGAAAAACCTGATTTATATATGCCATTTACAATCATTGAGCTTTACATTCCTCGTGTATTTATGCTGCTCCATATATTTGTTTTTTGCATTAGCGTTTATACAGTTTTGCCACAATGATCTATTGATACTTTGGTGACTTTCCCATCAGCCGATCCTATAGCGTATTCGCACCTTAAAGCAAGCTTCGTGCTTATGTGACCGTTTCACAACAAAGGAAAAATAGCCCTAGATTCATTACCCAAGTAAAGGAACAATCAGATAAGCCTTAACATGCCTTAAATATCAGTTGGGCCCATAGACAGGCTACCGACTTGTCAGAATGGATATGTAACAAACCGACCTGTTCCAATTGTAGGAAAGAAAAGGTTTCTTTGTCTCAAATTGGCTTAATATTTAAGGTTCGCATAGTTGAAGCAATTAACGTTTACGAATAAGGGCAAGTAATCATGCTCTGCTCCGAGTAATGCTTGTAAGTGGCTCGAAGCATCTTTATTTTGGCCTAAGTTAGCCAATAATAACAAGCCTACTCATGACCGCTAACCATTGAACTGTATACTTATGGACGCAATGCGTTCTGCCTTTGGTGTTTCAATCTTAACCAATACTCGGCTTGGCTTTTCATCTCCATGCTTCCAATCTCTTTTTTGAACGGGAAATGTTTGCAGGTTGATACCGTGACGCTCACGCTTGAACGACTGCATTTGGCATCGAAGCGTTTGTCAGATTTAGTTAAATTTTAGAGCTGCAAAAATGCATAATTGCGTTCCCGTCTGATTCAGCTAAGACCTTTAGAGCATCTTTACTTTTCTCTGAATTGCCTACTTTCTTTTGAGTGCAAATGCACCTAACCTTTGCAGTGCCGACTTGGCCTTAGCGTTCCCTCTATCTGCCGCTTTTTGATACCAGTCAATCGATGTTTTTAAATCCTTCGAGACACCTTTTCCCTTTTCGTACATAACGCCTAACTGATATTGAGGAATGGCATCCCCTTGTTCGGCAGCTTGACGCCACCAATTGACGGCTAGTTCGTCATTTTGTTGTACGCCTGTGCCGGACGCATAAACATTGCCAAGGTTATGTTGCGCGAGGACATGCCCTTCTATAGCGGCTCGTCGATACCAGATAACAGCCTCTTCGTCATTTTTAGTTTTACCTAACCCCTCCGCATAAGCGGTTCCCATAAGAAAGTTAGCTTCAGCTACTTGTTGTTGGGCTAACTGCTCTACATCTGTGATTACTTTAGCTGCAATTTCTTTTGCTTTATCTTTATCAGCTGGAAACCCCATGCGTCCAGTCGAATAAACCCGCGCTATCCACATTATAGCCAGTGGGTCATGTGTAGAAGCAGCTTTTTCTAGCAGTGTTTTCGCTTTACTGTCATCTACTTTCCCAGTTTCTCCTGTATACCACTTTATGGATTCCAACAAATTGGCATCAACTTGGTATTTTGCTTCACTTATATTATGAAACAACATGATTGGAATAAGTGCTATACCCCATAAAATAGAGCGAAAGGTCGCTTTTGATTTGTATGCTGCTTTCATTTCATCCTCGAACTTGATTTCTCGTTTTCACTTGCATTGCTAACTATGTTTAATTTTGTGCCTGTTAAGTGAATCGTCGCGTTTTATTCGACCACGGGTTTAACGACTTTTCGTTTTGCCAATGCGGTGGTCATGGAGCCACAAATAACGCAGATAGCTCCCAATATGACGAAAGCATCTAATTGAATTAGAGAAAATTGTTCCGGTAACAAATACTCGGCAATCAATACACTGATAAATGTAAATAATGGCCCTGTTGCGATCACTGCGCTAACTTTGGCTGCACTCCAGACGTTTAGCGCTTCGGTGAAACAACCATAGGCGATTACTGTATTCAAACAACAAAACAACAATGCAGACCACTGTAAGCCATTCATGTTGGCGACTGGGCTCAAATGAATAAAGGGAAACAACGCTAAAATCCCAATGCAATAAATCAATAAAGTAAGTTGTTTCGCTGTAAAGGAACGCAATAATATTTTTTGTAAAAGTGCATACCCTGCCCACGTGGCGGCTGCGAGCACAATCAGAAATATCCCTAAGTTATAGTCATTTACAGTGTTGAAGAGTAATCCAATTTTAGGACTGAAAAACAATCCTAATCCGGTAAACAATACAATCGCCCCTACTATTTCGAGCAGATTGAGACTCTCTTTAAAAAAAACAATGCCCCCAAGCATTAACAGTATTGGCGCAATTTGCATGACTACCTGTACTGTTTCAGGGCTAACGAACTCCAAGCTATGCACGTTAGATACGTAATTAACCACCAAAGCCAATGCTGCAATCAACAAAATAAATTGCGACTTTGGGACTTGCTTTGATAAGTTTGGCAAGGCCTTAGTGACATATAAATAAACGAAAACGACTATTGCAGCAAACAAAAATCGAATCCAAGTAATGGTCATGCTATCTAACGCTTGCAAAGATATTTGCAAAAATACCGGCAAAACACCCCAAAGTACCGCCGTAATTAACGACAACAAAAATCCGTTCAAGCTATTCCCCAAAAAATGTAACGAGCCAAGTTAAGTTAAAGTGCTAATCTTCAATTAAGTCTTGTATATCGTCAATTAAGTCGTCTATTTCTTTAATTAAATGTCTTTTCTGTTTTTCACTTATCGTGGGGAGCAAATCAGCTAATAAAGCGGCATAAACTTTGCGATTATGCTGACTGGCTTTAATGTAACTCTCACTTTTAAATTGGTCAGGGTTTTGAATTAATTGATTAAACTGTTCAATATAATCGCTTTGTTTCTCTCGATTAAGCATCAGGTTTTTACTTGCACTTTGTATTTCTCTTCGATACTCAATCCAACTTTCGAACGTCGATTCAAACTTTTCAACACTTTCGGATATCAATATTTTTTGTTGTTCGGATAACCTTCCCAACCAATCTTGCATTTGTTCTGTGGTATCTTCTTTATTTTCTTGCCAACGTTCTTGCTCAGTCTTTTTGTTTCGTTTTTCAACCTTTTCCAAGTTGTCTTTTTCTAATGCTTCAAACATATCAATGATTTGTTGATCGTTTAAATAAACCGACAATTCTGACAACTCCAAACTAATCTCGTCTCGAAAACGCTGCCAATGGCTGCTTGCCCTTGCTAAATGCGACAGCCATTGCTCTTCGCTAATATTTCCTTGCTCGACCTGACTTTTTAGCTCTTCTAAATGCTGTCGATAACGAACTAACTCTTCTTGACGATGCCATTTCAGCCATTTCTCGACCTTCACATCCAAGCGCTTTTTTTGTGATTTTTCTAATTCAACATAGTCATCCACATACCAATAGAGCAACCAGTCGACATTGTTATAGGAAAATTTTGAAGTACATCCAGTAAGCAGTAATACAACAGCACAAAAACAAAAAAGTAGATGTTTGAACATAGTAACGTTGATTCCTAGAAATTTAGCATGCGCGTTTATCCATGCGTCATATTTGACCAAAATTAATTACTAAAGCAAGAGAGACACATTAATTCTTACAATTAACTAAGAGCAAATTCGCGATCCATTCTATCCTAATTTTTTTGTCACAAGCGCTATCAAAATCTTTATAGTTCCATAAAAAAAGACTATGTTTAGCAACAGGTTATCCATCGTTGAAATTTAAGGAGCTTTATTTATGCGGAAAATTGCTTTGCTTACATCTGGTGGAGACGCCCCTGGCATGAATGCTTGCATTCGCGCCATAGTGCTTACCAGTTTACGCTATGGTTTAGAAGTATATGGATATCGTCATGGGTTCAACGGTTTATTAGAACAAGAATACCTTAATTTGCGTGCTAAAAATGTGGCAAATATTATTCAGCGCGGTGGCACAATATTAAATAGTGCACGTTGTTTAACGTTTAAATCAGATGATGCCGCAAAAGTGGCTGCTAAAAATTTAGATATTTTAGGCATTGAAGCATTACTGGTGATTGGCGGTGACGGTTCTTTTAGAGGAGCTAAACACCTTGCAAATCACTGGTCAGGACAGGTTATTGGTCTACCGGGCACTATTGATAATGACGTGGATGGCACCGATGCAACTATTGGATATTACACAGCGATCGAAACCGCGCTAGATTCGATTGATAAGGTCAGAGACACAGCAGATGCGTTTGAGCGGATATTCCTTATCGAAGTAATGGGCCGTCATGCAGGGTTTATTGGTTTAAACGCCGCCATTGCATCAGCTGCTGATCACATCATGTTGCCAGAAATATCACGCAGTTGCGACGATGAACTGGAAAATATACTGGCACATATTGAGGCAGTAAAAAAACGTCGCGGAAATACTAGCTATATAGTGGTGGTTACGGAAAACCTATGGCCTGATGGCGTTACCAGCTTAGCGCAAATACTCACAGAAAAAACCCAAATTGAATGTCGTCCGGTGATTCTTGGTTACGTTCAGCGTGGTGGTTCGCCAGTATCACAAGACCGGGTTTTAGCCACAAAACTAGGGGCATTTGCTGTTGAAGCAGCATTGGAAGGTAAAACGGGAGTGATGGTGGGCGAAATTAACCAAGAAATAGTGTGTACTGAATTGGAAAATAGCTGGTTGCAGAAAAAGCCGCTCGATCCTTATTTAGTTAAAATTCAGCAAGATTTGTTCGATATATTAAAACGCCCTTAAATAAGATTCACTGATGCAATGCCAATCAATGTTAACCATTTGATTGGCATTAAATCATTTCACTATTTAAATAACCAAACAGGCTTTAACCACTTTACAGAGTTGCCAACTCTTCAATCGGTTCGTTAAAACGTACCTTTTGGCCTTCTTTAAGTCGTTCCGCCCCTCGAGTGACTACTGGCGATTGATGGTTTAGCTCACCAAACACTTCAATTCTTTCACCTACGCCTATGCCAACTGTGACAGCCACTTGCTTAGCTTCATTTTCACCCACTATTTGATAAACAAATGCGCCTGATTTTCTTAGCACAAGTGCATCTCTGGGAACCGTCATTGCCTGATGAAATTCGCTGTGTGGCAAAGCTACACGCACCGCACCACCAATTGCATATTCCTCTGGCGTTAATTGCACACGAATTTCCATCATACGCGAACGTGCATTCCCAACCGGCACAATGGTGCGAATTGGATGCAAACGTTCGTGGTTGCCGGACAAAACTTTAACGGCTAGCCCTTGCTTAATAAATGGTACCGCAGAGAGTGGCGCTTTAATCGATGCTTCAATATTTCCTGTATCTACTACACGCAATACAGTTTGGCCGGTAGCGATATATTCGCCAGGGCTTTGAATACGTTCCACGACCATTGATTTAAACGGGGCTTTGATGTGACTCTGGGTGATTTTATACTGAGTCAGCTTTTGATCTATCTTGGCTTGATTGAGCTCTTGTCGTGCAACTTCCAACTCAGATACGATTTCATCAAGTTGATCTTTTGAGGTGTTAGCTTTTTGAGCCATGCTGCTAAATCTGGCTTGTTTCCGAGTTAATAAATCAACCCGTGACTCCCACTTAGCTACATTCGCTTTATTCTGTTCAAAATTAAGCTTAAGCATATGATCGTCTACTTTTGCCAGCACTTCCCCAGCTTCAACTAAATCACCTACTTCTGCCATCCAAGTTATCCGCCCCGGCACTTCTGCGGCAATATTTGAATCACTTCGACTCATCACTGTACCTGGCACCCATATTTGCTGCGAAATCATTTCATTACGTACATCTTCAATTTCAACTAAAGTCACCGGATCTTGTTGTGCAAATGCCGCACAACTCACAATGGCGAGACTGCTAATCAGTATTTTTCTAAATTTTAAATTTTGCATTTTGGATTCCTGATAAAACCGAATTTAAGTGTGTCTAATGACAGGTTGAGTATTAGAATTTGAAACCCGTTCTATTTTTTGAACGGCTCCATTGCGTAGACATAACAACGTCGGTAAAAGCAATAAAGTAAAAATAGTACTCACACACATTCCACCGACAATAACAGCCGCCAACCCACGGTAAATTACACTGCCTGCTCCTGGCATCAGTAATAGGGGTAACATGCCAAAAATGCTGGTCAAGGTACTCATGAAAATAGGCCGAAGACGCATTAATAATGCTTGATGCACGGCATCTTGGCGAGACAACCCTTGTCGCTCGCCATTACGAGTTTGATGTACCAGTAAAATTGCATTATTTACCACTAAGCCAAGCAGAATAATGAAACCAATCATGGTCAGTAGATCCATAGGCTGGAAACTAATTAGATTTAAAAGCCGAACGGCTATTACCCCGCCTACTGTCGCTAAAGGGATGCTAAGAATAACCATCAAACTATCGGTCAATGATTTAAACAAACCAGCCATTAACACAAACAACAACGCCATAGCGAAGAGAAAATTCTGACTCATTGTATCGATTGCTTTATTTAAGCTATCTGCGCTGCCACCATAATTAATCGCGCCATCAGTAGGCATCATAGCCATTAATTGCGGCTCAACTTCCTGTTTAATTTTTGCCATTGCTTCTTCCAATGACATGCCTTCCGGTGGGTTTACCGATAGACTTAGAGTACGACGTCGATCCACTCGTTGAATCTGACTTGGTCCAACCGCTCTTACCACATCTACCAACTCTCCTAACTGCACCATCTCACCACTTGGTGTGACAATTGGAGTAACAGCTAACTGCTCTGGATTCGCCCATTCTTGCGATTTAAAAATGATATTCATGCGCTTAATACCATCGAAGTATTCGCCAACGTACATGCCATCGCCCATGGATCGAACCAGACTTGCCACACGTGTGCGATCCATCCCGACTTCCATCATTCTGCCGTCATTAGGATAAAGTTGAATTTCCGGCTCTGCTTGCTCTAAACTCGGATTAGCGCGTACATTCGCTCCAGGGAAAGCTTCTCTGAGTAATTCCAATCCGCGTTGCGCCGCAAAATTCAGCCCTTCTTGATCGGTGGCTTGCAAACGCATATCGATGCTTCGGCCATTACCAAACCCGCCAAACAGGTTCCCTTGCATAGTAAAAGGCTCGGTATCCGGTAAATCTTTTAAAATTTCATCTCGGACCAAGTTTTCCAAATCTCTTACATCATCTTGATTTTTAGCTCGGATACCCAACGTCCCACCGTTTGGCCAAGTGATTATGTAATAGTTTTTAAGTGCAGGTTGTTTTTCGCCGGCCATATAAGGTTTTAAGCGCTCTACCACCAATGACATCACTTCTTGTTGAATAAATCCGTCACTTGCGCCTGCTGGGAAATTAAAAAATGAATCGATGGCATCGCGTTTAACGGGTGGCAGATAATCTAATTTTGGCATTAGCAAAACAGTAAACGTAATGGGCACAACCATTAAAATAAAAATGGTTGCGAATCGACGCTTCGCTGTGGCGTTGAGTAACATAATTTTATTCGCGATTTTAGTCCACAAGCCAGCTAACCTATCTGCGGGCATGTCGTCTTTTAGCCAACGACTCGCGGCAACAGGTAACACACTCACCGCGACGACAAATGAGATCATGACCGCTATCGCAATAGTTAAGGCCAGATCCGCAAACAGTTGACCTTCTACATCTTGTAAAAAGATGACGGGTATAAAAATAGCGACTGTGGTAGCAGTAGAGGCAAGCAATGCACCAAATACCTCTTTGGTAGCACGGTGTGCGGTTTTAATCCCATCTTCATTAGGTTGCTTATGCCTAACAATATTTTCTAACACCACGATAGCCGCATCCAATACCATCCCCACTGCAAACGCCAGTCCAGCTAATGAGATAACATTCAAGGAGCGGCCTGTTAATTGCAGCACAACAAACGTACTAAAAAGGGATATCGGGATGGCCAAGGCGACAATGAATGTGGCGCGTGTTTGTCGCATAAACCACCACAAAATTGCGATAGCTAAAATAATTCCAATGATTAAATTACTAGTAACCAAATTTACTGCACGATAAATGAAAATTGATGCGTCAAACGATTGCTGCATGGTTAACTTCTCGTTTGCCAACACAGATTGGTTTAACTGAGTCACTCGTTCCTTGACTGCTTCTAGTGTTGATAAAACATTGGCTTTATTTTCTCTATCGATGCGAATTGAAATCGCAGGATTACCATTTTGCACACTAAAATTTGATGCATCAGCACGTTGTATTTTGATTTCAGCAATGTCTTGTAATTTTATTGGGCTTCCATCTCGCCACTCTAAAATCATATCGCCCATTTCGGTGGGTGTATATTTGCCCTGAAAACGTATGGTATATTTACGTCTTCCCACATCTACAAATCCACCAGACACGTCATTCGAAGAACCTAACAACCTAGATATGTTGGTAATATCAATACCAAGTTCAGCTGCCAAATACGGATCGAAAACAATTTGAAACTCTTCATTACCGCCTACCCCACTTTCCATACGGACTCGTGCTACGCCATTAATTGACTCTAACTGGGGTCGAATAACATCTTCAAAAAATGTCACATACTGAGAAATTTCTTGGTTATTGCCTGGCAACTTTTGTAAGAAAAAATAAGTGAGGGCTGGCGTCCCTCCTCCGCCTCCTCCCATCATAATATTGGGAGAGAGAGCATCTCTTGGCAGTGGCGGGATACGGTTCATGCGGCTAATCACTTCTATTAACGTGCGCTGCATGTCTGTTTCTAAACCAAACTCTAAATTTACCCAAGCGTTACCTTGATTTGCCCAAGCTCGCATATTGCGAAGTCCGGGTATGCCTTGAAGTACTTCTTCCTGGGGTTCTAATATTTCAGATTCTATTTCTTGAGGTGACGCTGCGCGCCAAAAAGTTTGAATAGAAATGGTTGGTCGTTCAATATCTGGAAACAATTGAATGGGTAATTTAAATAAACTATAAACACCTAAAAAGCCAACGATGCTCACCAATATAGCTACACCGGAAGCGTTTTTTAACGCAGATCTTGTAATATCCATAAACGAATTGTCTGGTTGTTAACTTGCTGTTAACTATAAGTCGCTTTCAATGCGCAAAAAGTTTAAATCTATTAATAACAGATTAAATACGACCAATTACCGAACCCAAAATGAATAACATTTTGGTGCGATGAACGACTTAAAAATGGTAAAAAAAAAGGCCTGAAAAGGCCCTTAAAAAGTCAGTCGTAATTATAAGTGAATTAAATTCTTATCATTTCCTTTACTTTGTCTCGGTGACTGCGGCTAACTTTCAATTCAGTATCGTTACTCAATACAAGATGATATTCACCACTGACGTGACTTACCATTTTGGTGACATATTTTATATTTACGATAGCTGATCGATGTGCACGTACAAACTTTCTAGGGTCGAGTTCTTCTTCAAGTTCTTTCATTGTGCGGCGCATAATGTGAGTACCATCAGATGCGTGCACACACATGTAATCCCCTGCGGCATCAATCCATTGAATATCATCCACTTCAACGCGAGTCACTTCTGAGCCATCTTTAATGGCTAAAATAGATGGATATCTTTTATTATCAATCGCTTCACCTGATGCCAATCGCTGTAAAATATCTTCACAATCATCACCGGTATATTCAGCTACTAACTTTGCTAATTTTACTTTTTGCTCACCTTCGCTATTTTGTCCAAATACGTCAGTGACTTTTTGAATAGACGCTTTTAAACGTTTCTCATCTATCGGCTTTAATACGTAATCTAAGGCATGAATATCAAACGCTTTAATGGCATAAGTATCATAAGCAGTAACAAACACAATAATTGGGATGGGTTGTTGCAACTCTCTTAATTTATTGATGACTTGAAAGCCGTTTAAGCCTGGCATTTGAATATCAAGAAAGACTAAATCTGGTCGAAGTTGAGGAATGGTCGAAACCGCTTCTAACCCATTTTGACATTCGCCCACTAATTCAATATTTTCAAATTCTTGCAACCTAACCGCCAAGCCTTTTCTTGCTAATGGCTCATCATCAACAATTAATGCCTTAATTTTGGTTGTCACGTTCACTTACCTCAAATGGAATTCGAATACTCACTTTAATTCCCGAAGGTTGGTTGTGAGAAACGACATAAGAAAAATTATTAGAATACAACGAATTGAGACGTTCCTGAATATTTGGCAACCCAACCCCATTGCTACGATTTAATTGGCCATTTTCGATTTTTGCACCTGGGCCATTGTCACTAACTTCTAGCATCAAATCTCGACCAAAGGATTTGGCAACAACATTAATTTTGCCGCCATTCTCCATTTTTGAAATGGCGTATTTTATAGCATTTTCAATAATTGGTTGTAAAATCAAGCTTGGCACGAGGGCTTCTAGACAATTTTCGGCAATATCCCACTCCACATCTAATCGATCATCAAAACGTACTTTTTCTATTTCTAAGTACAATTCTAATGCTTGAATTTCATGTTTTAGTGGAATTTTCTTAATCGGATCTTTATCCAATGAATATCGTAAAAAGTCACTTAGCCGGCTCACCATCGCTTCAGCCGTCTTATTGTCTTTAATTAATATTAACGTGCTGATGGCATTCAGCGTATTAAACAGAAAGTGTGGGTTCAATTGGTATCTGAGCATCTTCAAATGGGCTTGATGAGCCATAGTTGACGCTTTGAGTGCATTTTGCTTTTCTTTTTGCAGCATTTGGAAATTCTTTATACCGAAATATAAACCACTCCAACATACCACCATTATCAGGGAGTTAATGGTATTGGTAAAATACATAAACCACGCCTCTGGGCGGTATCCATGTTTGTATATTTCCCAGTAATTAATATTTTTTAACACCGCCCAAAACAGCGCAATAGCATAAGCACTTGCAGCAACCGTAAATAACATTTTCCATGCATTTTGTTGATGTGCCCAGCGGTATATGTAGCGTAAAGGTATGGTAAGTAACCAGCCTGCCATTGCATTTAACGCAATAACAACAATCCAGATGCCTCGGACATCATGAAGAAACGAACCAATATAATAGACGATCGCAAAACCAACCCATCCCCCTGTATGCAGGGTCCAGAATAGCCTTTCACGATTTTCAAACAGTTTTTGCCAATTGATCAATGTACGTCTCAAGTGAACAGATTAAGCACTGATTATAACCTTAGAGATAGGATAAAACTCGTTGTTAATCCCACCCTTAGTTGCGTTAGTCGCAAATTGACTTCTGTGCTTTTTGAGCACACGAATGTTAATACTGAATATTAAAACGTTTTAGCCAATGTACCCACCACCAAGCGGGTCCCACCAGTAAAAATTGTAGATCTTTAAAAAAAGAAGGTTTCTTACCCTCAATTTTGTGACCTACAAATTGCAGAATCCACATTACGATAAATAATGCCAAACTGAATTGCCAAACTGAGATACCTAAATACGCCAATAGACGCACACCACCAAAACAAGCCAGCGTTAACAACGTCATTGCAGCACCAATTGGCCCCGACAATTTAAAGTAATACCACAACACGGGAATCGAAATGACATGCGCCCAAGTAATATCAAAGTGATTTAAAAACTCTGGAGTGGGAATCGACCAAACCAGCGCAAAGGTGACGAAATAAATAGCCGGAACGGCTATGGCATGAATTAAAATATTGGTTTTATGTTGATGGCTTTCGCCATATTCATTTAGTAACGTTTCAACTTTGCGCATATCAACCTCATACTTAGAGCTTCTGCTCCGTATTTATTTTTGTTGTTATTATTGATGTATTGGCGATGACACAAAAGCCGGCGTGTTCCCACCAAGTTATCTAGTTCAGGTTTAAGCGATCATCAATTGATGCAGCAAACCTTCAACTACTTTTTCTGAGGCCTCAAATTTCACACCAAAGTAAAAACGAGTCTCATCCACCTTCTGATTCATCACAACACCTATTAACTCTGAAATTTTCCCGTCGGGATTTTTAACCGCTAACGTAATGTGCTGCTTCAATTCTAGTTTTTGTTTAACAAGTTTACGGTCAACCGAGACACGACAGCCACTTAACGATAAATCGACTATCATGCCATCAAATAGCATCACGTCAGTTTGTGTTTCAACCACAGTAACAAATACATGCGCTTGAGCTCTTTGTTCACTTCTTAACGCATGGCACTGCAGAGACAAGGGAAAAGACGTAAATATATAATTGGCAGGCTTACTTAAAATGACATTTGTTTTCACTTTAAATGCCACCACCTCACCAGCGTCTTCTTCATGAATATACCGCACTACAAGCATACTATCTGCGTAGATTGCGTCGCGTAAACTACCCCACCTAGCTTCGTCGGGAAACTTTATAATTAAGCTACGTGTTCCATCCATACCAATAAACTCGGTCTTAATTCTCTTAATTCCAGATGCAGCCATAACCTGAAGATCTAAAGATAAACCTGGTCTCATTGCACGCAATTTACGCAAATCCTCCCGAGTTAAACCTACTTTTTCCTTCAAAATCGCCACGTAACAGAATTCCCCAAAAAGTTTAGTTGCTTATTAATATTTAAAACATAAATCCTTATAAAGTGTATGTTTTTTATCATTTAAACTAAAACTCTACAACTTTTTTAAGGTTTATACAGGGTTTCGATGCTTTATACTTAACTCGTCATATTCTATCGGGTATGCTTAAACATCGAATAGACCTTAAATTAACGGTCTAACAAACACATGTATTCACCTTACTACTGAGCGTTATTTTGCAAAAAATTAAACAAGTACATTATTCTGTCAGTGTGGACTCGATCGCAGGGCATACTTTTAAAGTTACTCAGTCCATTATTGAGCCCAGTGAAAGCGAATTAATAATTAAGTTACCTGCTTGGATCCCCGGCAGCTACATGATTCGGGATTTTGCTAAAAATATTGTTTCCATTAATGCATATGATGATCAGCAAAATGACTTAGAACTGCAAAAGTTAGATAAGCAAACGTGGAAGGTAAAAGCAGGTAGCGGCAATATTTATATTGAGAGCATTATATATGCGTTCGATTTGTCTGTCAGAAGTGCCTATATATGTGATGAGTACGCTTTTTTTAACGGCACAAGTGTATTTTTTGAAGTTGAAGGATATCAAGGTGAATGCACCGTCGATGTTACAATTCCAGCAGAGCAATTGTCGAAATGGTCGATTGCCACCGCGATGCAAGAATCGCATTCCACAACTGAGACAAAACATTTTACTGCCGAAAATTATACCACGCTGATTGATCATCCACTGATCATGGGTGAGCTAGATATCACTTGTTTTACCGTTAAAGGCGTGCAATTTGAATTTATTTTAACTGGCTCTCATCAAGCAGACACTGACAGAATATGCTCTGATTTACCCAAAATATGTGAACATCACTTAGATTTGTTTGAACATGCCGTTCCGATTACCCGATACTTGTTCATAACCCTGCTCTGCCATACGGGGTTTGGTGGTCTTGAGCACAATAGCTCAACAGTATTGCAATACGCACGCAATCAACTCCCCACTAAAAATCAAAAACATAAAATGCCTGATGGTTATCGCGCATTTTTAAGCTTGTGTAGCCATGAGCTTTTTCATACTTGGCATGTTAAACGAAATAAACCGGCTGAATTTATCCAACTCGATTTAAGCAAAGAAACCTACTCCGAACAGTTATGGATTTATGAAGGGTTTACCAGCTATATCGATGATCTAAGTTTATTGCGATGTAAGTTGATCGATGAATCCAGTTATTTTGAGATGTTAGGACAGAATTTAACTAGACTAAATCGAAATCCGGGAAACCGAAAACAAACAGTGACTGAATCAAGTTTTGATGCTTGGACACGCTTTTATCAGCAAGACGCAAGTGCGGCCAATAATATTGTAAGTTATTACGCAAAAGGTGCTGAGATTGCATTGTGCTTAGATCTGCTAATTCGCAAACATTCTCATCACCGCTATAGCATGTTTGATTTGCTCAAGTTACTTTGGCGCGATTTTGGCGCAATCAACAAAGGCACACAAAATAATTCAATTCAGCAAATCCTAAAACTAGAGCTTAATCTTGATTTAGATGCATTTTTAGAACAGGCACTGTATTCAACGTCACCTTTACCTACGCAAAGTTTACTCGCAGAATTTGGTGTAAATATGCTATTTCGTGCTCGGAAAGATGCCGCAGATAAAGGCGGTAAAGCAGCTGACGAAACCTTATTAACGGCGTTTGGAGCAACCTTCGAGGCGGCCCCGACAGGCGTCAATATACAACAAGTTCTAGAAGGTACACCTGCATTTTCAGCTGGGCTACAGGTAAAAGATAACTTAGTCGCTATTGAACAGTGGCAAGTGAATAAAGATACTGTGCGCACAATTTTAGATAACTACTCAGCAAGTGCTTCTGTAAAACTAGCTGTTTTCAGAGACGGGAAATTAAAAATATTTGAAATGCCAATCGAAAGCGCCGCGAAAGATACAATTTATTTAAACACTATAGACCCAGAAAAACAGCGATTGTGGCTTGAATAGAAGAATAGACGAATAGAAGAATAGAAGAATAGAAGAATAGAAGAATAGAAGAATAGAAGAATAGTAAATATTAAGTAGACGTACTAAAACAATAAGCGTTTTCTTGGCGTTTTAGCAAGATTCAAAACAGGCAAAGAGTGGTCATGATTGTAAGTAGCAATTTTGCGAAGCGGCGGTGACCGGTTAAAAATAACCGCCGTTTTTATTAACAATTGCTGACAACATAAAGCCAATAGTCGAACTGCAAAGAATTAGTCCAATCAAAAATAAAGGCGTGAATTTAGCAATCGCAAAGCGCACATTACGTCTTTCTATACTATCAATTACCTCATCCAAATCAGATTCATCATAATGATATCTGTTGACTATATAACGAGACGAATCCCCAACTTCAGTAAAGTAAAAATGATATTTGTCTAA
This sequence comes from Aliiglaciecola lipolytica E3, assembly GCF_000314975.1. Lineage (GTDB taxonomy): Bacteria > Pseudomonadota > Gammaproteobacteria > Enterobacterales > Alteromonadaceae > Aliiglaciecola > Aliiglaciecola lipolytica. The sequence continues at coordinate 127,504 of NZ_BAEN01000035.1, read as the reverse complement.
TAATTCTCTTAACCGAACCGGGTCCATTTTGGTTTTTTCTAACACATCCTCAAATGCAACACCATAAGGCTCGTACCCATCTAATACTTGGTGGATTTTAACTACCTCAGAAGCCTTCATGGGTTTAATGCCGATAATTGTGCTCATGGCCATATCGTATTTCATCGCTAAAACCTTTATTGTTTAATTCAAACTAAATATATCACCAAAACAATACCCCCATGGTACAGTTTTTAGTCATAATTTTGTTTAATTATTAGGTCTTGCCGGAACTAATAGTGCGGGATCGATTCGTTGACTATGCCAGTTCATACGCCAATCTAAATGTGCTCCAGTGACTCGACCAGTGGCACCAATCTCGGCGACCAGTTGTCCTTGTTTTACACTGTCACCCACTTTCACGTGTCCAGCACTTAGATGCAGAAATGTAGAAGAAACGCCATGCCCATGATCGATGATCATAGTGCCTCCCGAATAGTACATATCAGGAACCCATAGGGTGACGACACCATCTGCTGGCGCGAGCACCGGTGTGCCAGTTGGAGCAGCCACGTCGACACCAAAGTGCGGCCTTTTAGGTTGTCCGTTAAGGATTCGTTGACTTCCGTATACTCCACTGATGGGACCTTCAGCAGGCCAAATAAATGGTTGCATAAAATCCGTTCGCGGATCACGGGATAATCTTGCGGTAGCCACTTGTTGATTGTCTAAACGAATACGCGCCAATACTTCTTCAGGGGGAGTAACCATTTTAGGCGGCAGCCCTTCTATACTCTGAACAGCATACTCTCGTTTTTTTAGCTCTATTTTTTTAACCTGTTTAACTTCATCAGGTGTTTTCCAGCTTATTTCGTGATCCAATGTTGCATCGCGGCCAAAGCCAAACACAAAATACCCTTCTTTAGATACTTGCAGTTCTTCACCATCCAACCAAACCTGACTGCCGCTTTGCACCACGCCTCTAATTAAGCTTCCTTGCGATAATTCTCCGCGCAACTCGATGGCAGACACGTTTGCGCACAACATTAGTCCGATCAATACATGCAAAACATTTCTAAGCATACGCAATGGCTCCTTTTCCAACGCCTTCATAGGCTAGCACTTTGAAATCACTATCCGGTCGCTGCTGCTTTAATTCAACCGCAATATATTGCGCTAGACACTCAACAGTCGAGTCTGTATTGACAATCTCACATTCAGCTTTCGGTATGGCAAGGCTAAATTCGCCTTGCGACGATTCATATGCAAACAAAAAGTGTTGTGACGAATCAGATAAACTTTGTGTAAACAGGCCACTCTGATGCGAGATGATATCTTCTTCACTTCCGATATAGATATCACTCCAACGTTGTGCCCAATATTCTTGCCAATCTAGACTCAACTCGTCGTTTTCATACACTATTATTTTAGAACGGTGGCCGTGAGCTATTCGTTGGCAATTACCATCATGCTTTTTTAAACCATGGGTATAGTGATAAAACGGGGTATTTATGACTTCAGGTCGTAAAATTAATTCGATGCCTTCAACATTACTAGGCAAATGCGTTGCAATGACTTCCTTTAAATATTGTCCCACAGATACAATATCTACTTCTTCTGCATAAACAAAAGCATAAGCTTCAGCAGGACACAATAGGTGAATCGACTTGCCATCAGGCCGCAGAAAATCCACTTTAACTTCATCTGTGTTGGGATCTCTATTGATAATACTGAAAGGATGTTCCGCTGGCACTAACAGTTTGTGATCGACATATTCATCAATCAGAAATTTGAGCTCTTTTTTAACCTTACCAAAATCCAGCACCATACTTTCTTCGTTAAGTTCGCCATCCAAAATGACGTCGACTATCCAACTTTCACCAACCATTCCTCTTTGGGCACAAAGGTAGGAAAAGTCCATTACGGTTAAATCGTTAACAAAAAGCTGCATAGTGTAAAAGAATCCTGTGGTTCAAGCGTTATATACGCCGTAAAGTATATCGTATTGTGTTGTGCTAAGCATGTAACAAGTCAATCAACCTAACTATTATGTCGTGTAAGTTGATCTTTTAGATTTGGTGGGACACCTTTAATTAATAGTGTGTCAGAGTTGGCATCATATTGCACTCGGTCGCCATACAAAGCACGGTCGAAACTCAGGCTTATACCACCACCTTGGCCACTAAACTTTGCCAAGGTTTTTAATGCACTTCGGTCTGCTTGAAAAGACGTTTCTAGCGGTGTTTCACTTTGCTGATTAAAGTCAATAAAATTGCGTCCACCTTCTTGCGGTAGACTTTGCGACAGCTCTTCTATTTGAATATCATCGCCCTGTTCCAATTTAGCTTTATAATAATCTGACACTATTTGGCGTGTTTGTTGTTGTTCACTTTTATCTAGTTGCTCAGATGCAATATATTCATCTACGGTTTTTAACAATTGTTTATTCTGTTGTTTGATATCAACTAATTCTTCACAGCCAATAAAATGCATAAAAAAGTCAGATACTTTTCTGCCCATTCGACCTTTAATAAAACTCACGTAACGATTTTGTTCTGGTTGAGTTTTTAATTGCGTTAAGTCAATTCTTACCGCAAGTTGCATTTTGGCAAGATCGAGGTGATCACTGTAGGTCAATTCTAAGGTGTCTGTAATCTCAACATGTTGTTTAGTATTTAGCAGCGCAATCATTAAATATTCGGTGGCAAGAAATTCATAGTGGCTAAAAATAACAAAGCCCGTTTCTACACTTGCCATTTCCACCATGCTCTTTTTCAGTTTTTCACAACTGGCAACGCTGAAATCAATAAAACTATCCGGATCAGCTACCATTGCCAAAAGTTCGTTTTGAAATTCGCTATTTGCAACTACATCATTTTGCTCTTCACCTTCTGAAGATGAGTCGGTTTCTTGAATAAAGCTACCTACTCCCTTACCTGGCTTCTGATTGAACACCTGATTAATCTGATGCGCTAAGGTTTCAATATCGGGACTGATATCAAAGCACGAACTTTTAGGGACAACTGTTAATTCTTGTTGTTCATTGATCCCCAATTGATGCACGACAAAATGATGAATAACAGCACTCATGAAACTCTAACCTTCTTTTAATTATGGAAAATACGAAAACCGACTATTGAAAAACCAGCACCTAGTTACTATCTGCTCAAATACTTGTTATTATTTATATAAATCGGCTTAAAGGTTCTTACATGCCCCAACAATCCAAATATTCAGACGCTCAATTTGAAGCGCTAATGAATGACATCGTTTTTGCGCTCGAAAAAAACGAAGCAAATCGCGACTTATCTTTAATGGCGTTGGGTAATGTAATTACCAACATTTTTTTGCATCAGGTAAACGAAAGCCAGCGCGAAAAAATGGCCGCTCAGTTTACACAAATCTTGATGAAAAGTATCAATGGAAATCAAAAATAAATGATACTCTCAGAAACACCTCGTCGTATCTTGTTAACTAAGTTAGTTACCTGGGGACACTGGTTTACGCTTTCAAATATTCTCGTGGCACTTGTTATTGCTGGCATTTATGTTTTTGCTTCACCGCTACCAGATTCATTATTGGGCATTACGTTTTTATTGGTTAATTGGATTAGCCATATCGGCTTTTTGACCTTTTTTGCCTTTGTCATTCTGGTACTGCCACTTATCTATGCATTTCCCAAATCACGCTTTATCCGCGGGGCAGCCTCTACTATTGCGGCATTGGGCTTAGCGCTCTTAGCTTTTGATGCACTGCTTTACACCAAGTATGGATTACACATTAATCTGGGTTCAGCAGATTTAATTAAAAGTGAAACTCAACCGGTTATCAATGCATTTGGCTGGCAACAATGGGGTTTTTTATTGTTGTTGTTTGTGGTGTGGTTATCTTTTCAACTTATTCTAGCAAATGCACTTTGGAAGCGTATTGAACGCCTCCAACGTATCCGCTTGGGTATGCCCATCAGTGCGTTGTTTGTTGCCTGTTTTGTATGCAGTCATGCCTTACATATCTGGGCAGATGCCAACCTTTATCAACCTATTGTCAAACAAGATAATCTTTTCCCGTTGTCTTATCCTGCAACCGCTAAAGCCCTTATGTCTAAGTATGGCTTGCTAGATATTGAGAATTATAAACAACGTAAAGCGCTACTGTTTGATCGTAATGTAAAAGGCATCAAATACCCGTCTAACCCTGTGTATTGCAGCATCAATAAAAATGAACAGTTTGTCTTGTTAATTCAAACCGATGCAACTGAATTGGATTTAAGTAATACCAATCTGTCACAATACCAAGGTCATTATGATTTAAGTTCAAACGATCATTCCTCACAATTCTCAAGTCTGTTCGGGTTACCTGAAATCTATTTATCCGATTTAAACAACAAAACGCCGCTGATGCTCGAATTACCTCAGAAGTTAGGGCTACCGGTGTATTTGTATTCGCAAATACCACTTGAGCATTCGATATTATCCGGTTTAAGTACAGATTATGACGCCTTTGAACAAGCTACCCTCTCCGATAAACCAAAGCTGGCTGTCGGATTTGTAACTCATCAACAAATTCAGTCGCTACTAAATTCAGAGTTACTTGATAATAATCATGTGGTTATTTCATCCTTTGCCGCAAACCGAGAGACAATTGAACAAGTTCCTTTGTATGCTAATTTTGATTTAAAACAGAACTTATCAACTCACTTAGATTTTCCAGCCACAGTTTTAGAGCGTTTAGGGTGTGACGCACTTTCAGATGATTACTCAATTGGGCAATCACTGCATAACCCTCGTCGAAACTGGTTAGTTGGCACTAAAGGCAGCAAAGTCATTGTGATGCAAAATGGCAATCGAATTGAAGTATTATCTAATGGCAGTTATAAAATCTATGACCGTAAAACAGGTGAAGAAACGGTAGAAACACTCAATACTGGGTTGTTAAGCCAAGCCATTAAACATTTAATGCACTTTTATTGAGAGTAATTTAAAGCGGGATAATATCTGATAGAGAATTTACTTGGGTAAATCCGATATTTGTTGTGTCATCCTTTTCACTGTCAGAAAACAAATAGCGATGAGCAACGCCAGCGCTTGCGGCAGCGAGCATATCGGATAGATTATCCCCGATCATAAATGATGCCGCCATATCTACCTGATATTTTTTCCTTGCCTGCATCAGCATGCCTGGAGCAGGTTTACGACAATCACATTCTTGCAGATATTCACCAATAGCCTCACTTGGATGATGCGGGCAATAAAAAAACTCAGTTAACTGAATGCCCTGACGTTTAAACGTCACAGTCATCCAATCTGATAATTGAAGGAAATCCTCTTCCGTGTAATAACCACGCCCTATGCCCGATTGATTAGTCACAACTAAAATCAGATATCCTTGCTTTTGAAATCGTCGACAAAGGGTGAAAATTTCGTCGATAAAATCAATTTGTTCAGGTTTAGATGCATAACCGTGATCAACATTTATTACACCGTCCCTATCAAGAAACAATGCTTTAACTGTCATGATTTTTTCTCAACACCTGAATATCAAATTCAGTTTGACAAACACTGCTAGATTGTAAAAATTGATTTTTACTCTGCTCGCTTGCATGCCAATAAAAAGGGGTCATTTTAAGCAAATTTAAACGTTCTTCTGAATCTTTAAAGGCCATATCAAACCCGACTGATTCTCTTACGTGTAAACTGAAGTTGGTTGACTCTAATTGAGTCAAACTATGTTGTTTCGACTCATTGTATATGCTTTGTTTTAGTTGCTGTAAATGTGCAGGTCCAGGATTAACCAGAAGCCAAAGCCCGCCTGGCTTTAAAATTCTCGCAATTTCTTGTTCACTTGAAGGTGCAAATACTTGAATTACGGTGTCTAGCGAACTGCTTTGCACGGGAATTTTAAATGTACTGGCTACGGCAAAATGACACTTTTTGTGCGCTTTCGCTGCTTTTTGAATAGCCACTTTTGAGATATCACAGCCTGCAGCACGACAATTAAGCAAAGTATTATCCAGTTTCGAGCGGATCTGCTCTAAATAATAGCCTTCACCACAACCCGCATCAAACAGACTCACATTGTCGGTGTTACAATGGCTTTTAATTAATTGCGCCAAACGTTCAACTAAAGGATCATAAAAACCTTTTTCAAGAAACGCACGGCGCGCCACAATCATCTCTTTATTGTCACCCGGTGCTTTGCTATTGCGTTCTTGGGCTAACTGTAGATTAACGTAACCTTCTTTAGCTTGATCAAAGGTGTGATTGGATTCACATCTCCACGTACCATTTTCAAATTGCAATTGAAGGCCACAAGCCGGACAGCACCACATAAAATAACAACTACCTTGTCTAGAAAATACTGGATATATAACCCCAGCGCCTGAAAGTGGCTCTATTAAACCCTTGTTCCACCATCTAATTCAAGTGTACGTCCAGTAAAATACTCATTCTCGAAAATAAATTTAGCCGCATGGCCTAGTTCTTCAACTTCTGCCAATCGCCCAGCAGGCACTGTGGATAAAAATCGTTCGATCATTTCTGGGCGCATTTGCGCCGCCATAGCAGTATTCACTAATCCCGGTGCAATGCAACCAGTGCGGATATTGAAACGCGCCAATTCTTTTGCCCAAGTAACTGTCATAGTTGCCACCGCGGATTTTGAAGCAGAATAATTAGTTTGCCCCATATTGCCTCCGCGCGACACCGAAGATAAGTTGATAATAACGCCTGCACTTTTAGTTTCGATCATCTGAGCGGCAGCTTCTCGGGCACATAAAAAAGTGCCTGTCACATTTACATCTAACACAGATTGAAATTGCTGTTTAGACATTTTATCAACGACTTTTCCCTCTTTAACTTTCAACAACATTCCATCACGCATGATGCCGGCGCTGTTAATTAGGCCATTTAATTGTCCAAAATCACTTTTAATTTGAGAGAATACATATTCCACATCAGATTCGTCAGTTACGTTAACTGCGTAGCCTTTAGCGGTTACGCCTAACTCTGATATTTGTTCAGCGGCCGATTTAACAGCAATATCTTGCATATCTAACAACGCTAATTGCGCTCCCGCCTCTGCAAACATTTTTGCCATTGCAAGACCTAACCCTTGTGCTGCACCAGTGATAGCAATTACTTTGTTTTTAAGTTCCATAGCTCACCTTTAGTTACTTTATATTTTCACTTATTTGTTTCGACTGAATAGTTTAAAAATACTGGAGAAATCTTTTTTACCGTTTCCCTGCATGCTGTGCATCGAAAACAAGTTTTGCGCCAATGATCCCATTGGTGTGACAGATTGACTTTTGAGCGCAGTATCTAATGCTAAACCTAAATCTTTGCGCATCAAATCAACCATAAAACCACCTTGATACTCATTTGATGAGGGCACATTTTCCATAACATTAGGACACGGATTATATAATTCCAAGGTCCAATTTCGTCCGGAGCTTTGCAACATAATGTCCGACATCACTTTTGGATCAAGTCCATTATCAATAGCTAATTGCAGTGCTTCTGATGTACCGGCCATTAAGATAGACAACAGCATATTGTTACAAATTTTAGCGACTTGCCCTGCCCCTTGATCACCTGCGTGAAAAATATTTTTTCCCATGTCCTGCAGCACTATTTTGCTTTGTAAAAAATGTTCTTCGCTACCACCAACAATAAAGGTTAAGGTCCCCGCCTTGGCACCAGCAACGCCACCAGAAACAGGCGCATCAACAAATGCGATGCCTTTGGCAGATAATTGTTTGCCAACATGTTTCGCCGTATTCGCGTCAATAGTACTCGAATCGATGACTATCGTATCTTTGGCTAAATATTCTTGTAGACCTTCATTAGGATCTAAATATAAGCTTTCTACATGTTTACTGGCAGGCAACATAGAAATAACGTATTGCACTCCCCTTACCGCTTCTTTTGCGCTCGCCGCTTGGCTGGCACCTTGATCTGTTAATTGCTGCAAAGCATCGGCTGATAAGTCAAACACGCAAACTTGATGGCCAGCTTTTAATAAATTGGCAGCCATAGGACCGCCCATGTTACCTAAGCCTATAAAAGCAATGTTAGCCATTGCAATCTCCTTACATTTAAATTTGTTCTATTTAACGTTTCTAATTACAAGTCGCGTAATGGATGTGCATTCTGTGCCCATGGCGATTCAAAAAACTGCTCAATGGTTTGTTTATCTACGTCACTTGTAGATGAAAACGCCCAATTTGGATTGCGATCTTTATCAATTAAAAGTGCCCTGACACCTTCTTGAAACTCGCCATAAGTAGCGCAGCGACATGACATAATAAGTTCCATTTTAAAACACTCAGCTAACGACAACTCTCGTCCTCTTCTAAGCTGTTCAAAAACTAAATGCATAGTAATGGGTGAGCTGTAAGTTAATGAACTTTGTGCTTTTTTAAGCCACTTATCACCTGTCGAGTCAATATTTTGCAGCGCCTCAATGTAGGTAGAAACATTCTCGTTTTTGTCGATATCAGCCAACATTTCACGGTGATTCTGTAAATTCCCTTCGCGCTCAGCTTGCGAAAATTGCTTGCACAAATTGTGTAAAAGATCTGCATTCTGCTGATGACTTTGTGTCCAACTAACTGATTTCATCTTCCTTAAAAGATCTAATTTATCGGCGTGGTCAATGATGTGATCGGCTAAGTTTGCGTATATTGCATCGTGGCAATCGATACTTGCACCGGTTATCCCCAAGAAGCGACCTACACCTGCTGGCATTTTGTTAAGGAACCAACTGCCTCCTACATCGGGATAAAGCCCGATACTGGCTTCCGGCATCGCAATTCGAGATGACTCTGTCACAATACGATGACTAGCCCCGGCCATTAAGCCTAAGCCCCCCCCCATGATAATCCCGTTCCCCCAAAGTAAAATTGGTTTGGTAAACGTGTGGATTAAGTAATCTAGTCGATACTCCTGACTAAAAAACGTTTCAAGTAAATTGGGTATGGTAATATTCGATTGTTGGTGCCCTTTTGCTCTATCCCCCGCAGACTCGGACATGGCTCGATACATCGCCACCACATCTCCACCGGCACAAAAGGCTTTATCTCCGCGACTATCTATCATCACTACAGCGATTTCGTCATTTTGTTGCCATGCTTGTAATTGCAGCAACAATAAGTTGACCATTTCCAAATCGATAGCGTTTAAGGCATCCTGTTTATTGAGGGTCGCGATACCAATAAATTTGTTATTTTCACAAGGCTGAATATCGAATAGTACAGGTGAGCTCATATTCTCATTCTCCTAAACAATTAGGTTGTCATTATCTGTCAGTAAACGTCGACCAATAATGACTCGCATAATTTCATTTGTACCCTCTAAAATTTGATGCACACGCACATCTCTTACGTGACGCTCTAAAGGATACTCTTGAATGTACCCGTAGCCGCCATGAATTTGCAGAGCTTCATTACAGACTTGAAAGCCAACATCAGTTGCAAAGCGTTTTGCCATAGCACAGTAAGTCGTTTTATCTGGACTTTGAGTATCAATTTTAAATGCAGCCAAGCGTACCATTTGACGCGCAGCAACTAATTCAGTTGCCATATCAGCCAATTTAAACTGTAACGCTTGAAAGGCAGCCAGAGGCTTGCCGAATTGGGTACGAGTTTGCATATATTCAGTGGCGGTTTCTAATGCACGCTGGGCTGTACCAATTGAGCATGTGGCAATATTGACTCTCCCACCATCTAATCCCATCATAGCGAATTTGAAGCCTTCGCCTTCATTGCCAAGCAAGTTCTCAACGGGCACTAAAACATCTTCAAACGTAATTAAACGAGTAGGCTGTGCATTCCAGCCCATTTTTTCTTCCGCTTTACCGTAAATAACCCCTTTTGCATCAGCCGGAATAACTAACGCAGATATGCCACCAGCTCCTTTTTCACCGGTGCGCACCATCACCACTAAAACATCCGTTTCACCAGCACCTGAAATAAACATTTTGGAACCGTTAACGCGGTAGTTGTCACCTTCTTTAATTGCTGAGGTACGCAAAGAAGCAGCGTCTGATCCCGCTCCAGGCTCAGTCAAACAATAGGATGCTAAATGCTCTCCGGTTACTAATGATGGACACCACTGAGATTTAATACTTTGCGAGCCCCAAGAGGCAATCATCCAAGTTGCCATATTATGAATCGTCATCATTGCAGTGGTAGCCGTACAACCACTCGCTAGTTGCTCAAAAATCAGCGCAGAATCTAAACGACTCAAGCCTAACCCACCCGCATCTTCAGGCGTGTATAAGGCGCAAAAACCTAGTTCACCGGCTTTTTGAATAACACTTTTAGGAAAGAAGTGTTTTTTATCCCATTCGGCAGCATGGGGAGCAAGCTCTTGATCTGCAAATTGTTTTGCAGTTTCGACAAATGCCATTTGGTCTTCTGATAAATCAAAATTCATGTTTTTATACCTTTACCCTGATTAACCTAAGTTGATTGTCATGTTTGGACCTGAAGGAATATCGTCTTCAAACCATCTTGCAGTTACCGTTTTAGTTTCGGTATAGAAACGCACAGCCTGCTTACCGTATGCATGCAAATCACCATAGAAAGAGTTCTTCCAACCAGTGAAAGAGAAAAATGGTAGCGGCACCGGAATAGGTACATTGATTCCCACTTGCCCGACTTCAATTTCATGTTGATATTTACGTGCAGCAGCGCCACTGGCGGTAAAGATTGAAGTACCGTTGCCATAAGGATTACGGTTAACCAAAGCAATTGCTTCTTCTAATGTGTCGACCTGCATACAACACAGTACTGGGCCAAAAATTTCTTGCTGATAAATAGCCATCTTTTCGGTTACGTCAGTAAATACTGTCGGTCCAACCCAATTTCCTTCTTCGTAGCCTGGCAACTCAAACTCACTGCCATCAACTAAACAAGTTGCACCTTCATCTTTGCCTTGCTGTATTAGAGATAACACGCGTTTTTTTGCTTGCGGGCTGATCAATGGACCAAAGCCAGCTTCTTTGTCATCCCATAATCCAGGTTTAACTTCTTTTAATAAATCAGCTAGCTCAGTGATCCATGTTTTGCTATCCCCCACAAACACAGCCACCGAAATCGCCATACATCGTTGTCCAGCAGCGCCAACAGAAGCACCGACTAAATTGTTCAATACATGAGCTTTGTTTGCATCAGGCATTATTACCGAGTGATTTTTAGCGCCCGCGAAACATTGTGCACGTTTCATATGATCAGTCGCCGTCTTGTAAATATGTTGTCCAACGGGGACTGAGCCTACAAATGAAACCGCTTTAACATCGTCATGGGTCATTAATTGTTGTACTTGATCTTTTCCGCCATGCACTACGTTCAAAACACCTTTTGGTGCACCTGCTTCAACGAACAATTCAGCTAGTCGTGTGGGTGTTAAAGGATCTTGTTCAGAAGGCTTGAGCACGAAAGTATTTCCACAAGCAATTGCCATTGGGAACATCCACAACGGGATCATGGCTGGGAAGTTAAACGGCGTAATCCCTAAACACACACCTAAAGGTTGAATATAACTGTACGTATCAATCCCTCTTGCGACATTTTCTGCGGTTTCGCCCATCATCATGGAACAAACATTGGCAGCTTGCTCGACAACCTCAATACCGCGCCATACATCGCCTTTAGCATCAGCAAAGGTTTTACCTGTTTCACTACTTAGTATCTGTGCAATTTCATCATGATGCTTTTTTAATAAGGCTTGATAATTCATCATCAATCTTGCTCGTTCAGGAACAGGAACTTCTCGCCAACTGAGAAAAGCCTCTTTAGCACTTGCAACTGCCATATCCACTTCTGTTGAAGTGGCACAAGGAGCTTGAGCAATCACTTTGTTATTTACCGGATTAGTCACTGCAATATGCTGTTGTGACTGTGAAGCTGAAAATTCACCATTGATGAATAGTGGAACATTTTTCATGACATAAACCTTCAAGAAACGAGTAAAATCTATTGTGTTAACGCTTTGTAAAATAAGGTTATCAAAGTTTTAACCTTAACGTTAACGTAAAGATGAAATTAACACATTACGCTTCTGCCAACTTCTGTATACAGTTACCCAGAACCCGCGGACTTTATTGACCCGACTCACACCATAAAAGTAACTACCCTAGGGACCAATATAAGACTAGACTAGCCTCGAAGAAGCTGCCAATCCGACAAATTTGTGCCTCTGATTAGAATAAATTCAAATTGATTGAGTGGGTAAAACAACTAGGCGATGTTAATCTGTTTCTATGCTTGCTATATTGTCAAAATGAATTAAAGGGAATGAAGAAATTATCGTGGTTAGACCCAAAATCAACATAGCTGTAGTTGAAGATAATGGCATGGCCCGGATTTTGTTGCGTAATCATTTAATTCAGATGGGCTATAGCAACGTCATTTGTTATTCACACGGTAGAGAACTTAAGAAAGATTTAAAAGTTCGCCAATTCGATTTAATTTTAATGGATTTCCATTTAGGGGATCACAAAAATGGTGTCGAAGTAATTCAAGAATTAAACCGAGAAAAGTTACTTAAGCACACCACTAGTTTAATCTTTGTCACCTCCGATAGACTGCCACTAATTATCGGTCAAATTGTTGATATTCATCCTGACGATTTGGTGATTAAGCCCTACACCATACGCATCCTTGAAAAAACCATCGCGAATACACTAAAAATCCGCAAACACGTTATGCCAGTGTTAGCATTCATGGATGAAAAAAATTGGGAAGCGGCGCTAGAAAAGCTCGAAAAAATAGCAGCGAGTAACACATTACCTAAATCACGTACAAGCTTATTAAAAATTCGCGCTAGATTACTACTGAAATTAGGTAGATTTGATGAAGCCACAGCCTTGTATGAAAACGTACTAAAAAATGCAGCAAATGTGATTTGGGCAAAATGGGGGGTCATCCACTCTCAATATTTAGCCGGTAAAATTCAAATAAGTGAAGACTTGTTAAAGGATATGTTAGGTGCGCATTTAACCAATGACAAAGCGTGTGAATGGTTAGCCCGAATTTGTATTGGCAGAAAAGAATACGAAGAAGCTGAAGAATACATCGATCTTATTAAAGAAAGTTCGCTTTCCATGACAGCCGCTAAACTCAAGTCCTATGTTTATCAACTGCAAAACAAAATGGATAAAGCAATTGATTTACTCGAACGAAAACGCCTCAACGCGAAAGACATAAGAGAAAAGTACGCTGAATTCTCATTAGAATTAGCGCGCTGTTATTTGACAATAGCCGAATCCAAGCAAGCTAATGAACGAGCGAATCCATTGCGTGTAGCTCGTTATTTAATAGGTAATGCTGGTCGTAAGTATTTAGAAGAAAACCTTGCGATAAAACGTGATTACATGAACATATTGGCGGCAATTCTAGAGAATGATCAAGATAAAGCTGCTGCGTTATTAGATGAGGTAGATCAGAAAGACTTTAATAGCGCTGATGTGCCTACCATGACCGATGCTATTAAAGCCTGGATAGGTGTAGGAGATGAATTGCGTGCAGCACAAATCTTGTTTGATTGTGAAGAAAAAATGCACGAAACTGAGGATCTGACAGATAAAACCATCTCATCAGTGGTCATCGCTCAACAAGAAGAAGAGTTGGGTGAGCGCCGACCACGAGCCCTTAAATTTAACAAACAGGGCCTGCACTTACACAACCAACAACAATATCAAGAATCCGTTGATTATTTCTATCAAGCCTATTTGTTATTTCCCAAAGAAGCGGCATTTGGATTAAATTTATTGCAAGCCCTTTTAGAGTCAAATCTAGCTGAATACAAAAAGGCCAAAACCCTGCGCTTATTTAACGAATTAGATAAACGCGAGCTAAGTAATGACAACCGCAAGCGCTTAAATGATATTGGTCGAAGAATTAGTGCAAATAAAGAGCAATTTATCATTGAAGGTGAAGAACAAAATAACCAATGGGAAGCAATATCTTGATGCTATTGACTGCGTTTAAGTTAGCTAAGTCACTTTACTTTGTTGGTTAAACTCAGCTCGAAGATATGCTTTAGTTTGCACAATTTCTGCTAATTTTAGTAATGCAGTCGCCACATCAGCATAACTAACATACAAAGGTGCAAAGCCTAACCGTAATGTATCTGGGGCACGAAAATCAGCAATCACATTTTGGGCTATCAATGCTTGGCAAATCGCGTAACTGTATGGATGGTTCAAGGCAACTTGACTACCGCGATGGGCAGATTTCTGAGGGGAAATACACTCAAATATGCTATCCAGTTTCAAAGTAGACATCCCAGTCATAAAAAAGTCTGTCAGTTTTTGCGACTTCTTTGCAACCTCAAGCATACTAACCTCGTCGAACACATCTAAAGCTGCGTCTAATATACTCATTGAGATAATGGTTGGTGTACCGGTTAAACATTGTTCTACATTATTTTTTGCGACAAATTCAGCGGTGAACTCAAACGGGTTGCTATGTCCCATCCAACCAGACAATGGCTGCTTTAAAACTGGTTGATGACGTTTTGCCACGTACATGAATCCCGGAGCACCGGGGCCTCCATTTAGATATTTATAAGTGCAACCTACGGCAAAATCCACAGCACATTGATCAAGTTTTAAATCAAGTACACCGGCACTATGAGCAAGATCCCAAATCACAATAATGCCCTTCTCATGCGCCAATTTTGTGATTTTTTCCATATCATGAATATATCCTGTACGGTAATTCACTTGAGTTAACAGTAGTACCGCCACATCTTCATTAAGTCCACTGACTAACTCGTCTGCGGGAACCGTTTTTAACGTGCAACATTGTTGCCCTAATAACTGTTCAATGCCCTGCACCATATATAAATCAGTAGGAAAATTATCGGTTTGTGACAACACGACATTTCGTCCGGGTTGCATTGCTAACGCTGCACACACTAGTTTGAATAGATTGACAGAAATAGAATCACAACAGATTGTTTGCCCTTTTGCCGCACCAATTAATCGTGCGATCTTCTCACCGACTTTGGTTGGCAGATCAATCCACTGGTGTTTATTCCAACTGGTAATTAGATCTCGTCCCCATTGCTGCTCAACCACGTCAATAGCGCGCTGCTTGGCACAAATAGGTAATGCTCCTAAAGAATTTCCATCCAAATAGACGCAATTTTCAGGCAACGCAAATAAGCGTTTATAGGTTTGTAACGTGTCGTTTTCATCCAGTATTTCAGCCTGCTTTTTGATGACTGCAAAAGGAGTAGATATCATATCTTGGTAGGCCATTTAATCATTCTATTTTCTTGTTTGTACGTATTTATTCAAAATTGAAAACGCTTTTGTTTTTGGATGTAAGAAATCAAAATGTCCTGCACCTTGAATGACTACGACTTCTGCATTCGTTTTAGTACTTTGCGACAAAGGTACGATTTGATCTTTATCACCATGTAACAAAATTGCTGAGTTCACGTCCTTAGGATTCGCATCCGCAAAAGCGCTTGCCTCATCAACAGCGCTTCCTCCCATGAATTCAACAACCGCCTGCTGACAACTATTTGACCCTTCTGCATAGTCGATGATGTCGGTAATCGCGGCCAACCCTATGACTTGAATCTGGTGATTAGATTGTTGTTGAGAATCCAATGCTTGCTGGGCCAGTAATGCTAAATGTCCTCCGGCGGAATGACCTGCGATGATAATACGTTTGCTGTCAAACCCATATTGCGGCTGCTGTTTTAAAATATACTCTATGCCTAGTACTATGTCTTCTAACGTACCCGGCCAACCGCCACCATTATCCCCTGTTCGCCGATATTCAAGGCTCCATACCATTGCGCCATTTTTAGCTAAAGCGCTGGTCAAAGGGTAGCTATGTTCAATTGAAAACGCATTTAACCAACAACCACCATGGATAAATATAACCAATGGAAAATTTTCTTTAGTATTTTGCTTAGCTGGGAGCCAAAGTTTGCCAAATTGTAGCTTATCGGTACCGTAACTTAGGGTTTTATCTGCGACGTTAAATTCTGCTTCCAATACTTGACGATAGGCTACATTTTCAAACTCTGTTTCTGCAGCATCTACTTTTGCTAAAAACATAGTCGCAACAAGCGAGACAACCATCGACGTTACTTTTATAATATTCATTTATGCTATTTACTTAGTACCAGTGAACCTCATCATAAAGTTGATCGAAAGTTTTCGCTAGCAGATTAATTTCGATTGGACGAATACCTGTACATGAAACTGAACATTTTCGTTTTCATCTTTTCAATTACCTAGCATTGTAAAATTTGACCTTCAGCAAACGGTAGATTACCTTTATATTAAGTTTACGTGAACGTAAAGGTAAGGTTGGGAATAAGAAATTTAGGCAAAGTACGTGGGTAAATAAAAATAACACTATTACTTAGCTTATTAGCAACTTCTTGTCTCCCATCGCTTAAACAAGTTCACCCCAAGGAATAAACAATGAATGAAGATAAGCAAGTGAACAGCCCCAACACAGATGTAGCCAAGGAATGTCAGACATTCAGCATCGGAGAACTTGCTAAAGCATTTGACGTTACCCCACGTTCTATTCGGTTTTATGAAGAACAAGGCCTGTTGTCTCCTCAACGCTCTGGGCAAACGCGTATTTACAGTAAAAAAGATAAAGTTAGATTGAAACTCATTTTGCGTGGCAAACGTTTAGGATTTTCATTAGCAGAAACCAGAACGCTATTTAATCTTTATGACAGCCATCAAAATTCCAAAATACAACTTCAAGCGATGCTTGAAATGACCGCTCAAAAACGCGCCATACTGACGCAACAACTTGAAGATATTAATGTGTTGATGACAGAGCTGGATGACGTTGAACTTCGTTGTAAAGACGAACTTGAGCTATTAAAAAGAGGAT
Organism: Aliiglaciecola lipolytica E3; assembly: GCF_000314975.1. Taxonomy (GTDB): domain Bacteria; phylum Pseudomonadota; class Gammaproteobacteria; order Enterobacterales; family Alteromonadaceae; genus Aliiglaciecola; species Aliiglaciecola lipolytica. The sequence continues at coordinate 110,640 of NZ_BAEN01000035.1, read as the reverse complement.
AATTTTAATGAATGCACCCTACCCTACATTAAACTTTGGTTTAGGCGAAGAAATCGACATGCTTCGAGATCATGTTTACAACTTCGCACAGGCCGAAATTGCCCCACTAGCAGAAAAAGCAGATGAAGATAATGCTTTCCCGAATCAACTTTGGCCCAAACTTGGCGAAATGGGATTGTTAGGAGTGACTGTTGCAGAACAATACGGTGGCTCGGATATGGGCTATCTTGCGCACACTATCGCCATGGAAGAAGTGAGCCGAGCATCAGCTGGAATCGGTTTAAGTTATGGTGCGCACTCCAATCTATGTGTCAATCAGATACATAAAAACGGATCGGACGCACAAAAAGAAAAGTATTTACCCAAGCTAGTCTCAGGTGAGCACATTGGCGCTTTAGCTATGAGTGAGCCAAATGCCGGATCGGACGTGGTCAGCATGAAATTACGTGCAGATAAAAAAGGTGACAAATACATCCTCAATGGTAACAAAATGTGGATCACGAATGGCCCAGATGCACATACCTTCGTAATTTACGCAAAAACAGATGTCAAAGCAGGCTCTAAAGGTATTACCGCATTTATCGTTGAAAAATCGTTTCCGGGATTTAGTCAGGCACAGAAGCTGGATAAATTAGGGATGCGTTCATCCAATACGTGTGAACTGGTTTTTCAAGATTGTGAAGTACCTGCTGAAAATATATTGGGTCAAGAAGGCGGCGGCGTCAAAGTCCTGATGAGCGGGTTAGATTATGAACGTTTAGTTTTATCAGGCGGCCCTTTAGGCATTATGCAAGCTTGTATGGATGTAGTTGTACCTTATATTCATGATCGCCAACAATTTGGTCAATCTATTGGTCAATTTCAATTGGTACAAGGCAAAGTAGCTGACATGTATACCCAGATGAATGCCGCAAGAGCGTATGTTTATGCCGTAGCCCGCTCATGCGATCGCGGTGAAACCACTCGTAAAGACGCCGCAGGTGCTATTCTTTATTCTGCAGAATTGGCCACTAAAATGGCATTAGATGCAATTCAGCTTCTAGGTGGCAATGGCTATATCAACGAATATTCAACAGGACGTTTATTGCGTGATGCTAAGCTTTATGAAATCGGAGCGGGCACATCAGAAATACGCCGTATGTTGATTGGAAGAGAATTATTTAACGAAACTTGTTAATTATCCGCACCTTGACATCAGGATGTCATGCTTGTGGGTTTAACTCATTATTAATCGGATTAGGAGCGAATAAGTGCCCCCTATCGTCACTAAATTAAACGTTAAAAGTCAGGAATTTATCGACAACGCTGCCCACATGAGTGAGCAAGTTGATGATTTAAATGCGGTTATCGCCAAAATTAAACTTGGTGGTGGTGAAAAAGCAAATGAGCGTCATACATCCAGAGGAAAACTACTTCCAAGAGAGCGAATTAATGCGCTACTAGATAGCGGATCACCCTTTCTGGAATTATCTCAGTTAGCTGCGTTAAATGTGTACGACGATTATGTTCCCGCTGCTGGAGTAATTGCAGGTATTGGCCGTGTATCTGGCGTTGAGTGTATGATAGTCGCCAACGACGCAACCGTTAAGGGTGGGACTTATTATCCACTGACGGTGAAAAAGCATCTTCGCGCGCAAACTATTGCAGAGCAAAATAACCTCCCCTGTATCTATTTAGTAGATTCAGGTGGGGCAAATTTACCTCGTCAAGACGAGGTATTCCCTGATCGTGAACATTTTGGTCGCATCTTCTATAACCAAGCCAATTTATCAGCACAGAATATCCCTCAAATTGCTGTAGTGATGGGTTCTTGTACAGCCGGTGGTGCTTATGTGCCAGCCATGGCTGACGAATCAATAATTGTCAAAAATCAAGGAACTATCTTTTTAGGTGGTCCGCCTTTGGTAAAAGCGGCCACAGGAGAAGTGGTAACAGCAGAAGAGTTAGGCGGCGGTGATGTCCATTGTCGTACATCAGGTGTCGTCGATCACTTGGCAAATAATGACCATCATGCGCTACAACTAGCACGCGACGCAGTTGCGCGTTTAAATCGACCTAAACCAACCTTTATCGACGCAATCGAACCATCAGAACCAGCTTATCCCGTGAAAGATATTTACGGTGTTATTCCAAAGGATAGTAAGCAGCCTTTTGATGTCCGGGAAATAATAGCGCGCATTGTAGACAGTTCAGAATTTGATGAATTCAAAGCTTTATTTGGTACCACGCTAGTGTGCGGATTTGCCCGCATATACGGACACAATGTGGGTATTGTGGCAAACAATGGGATCTTATTTTCTGAGTCTGCGCAAAAAGGCGCTCACTTTATTGAACTGTGTGCACAACGCAAAATTCCGTTGGTATTTTTACAAAACATCACTGGCTTCATGGTTGGAAAACAATATGAATCTGGCGGCATAGCAAAACACGGTGCCAAAATGGTAACTGCTGTAGCCTGCGCAAAAGTACCTAAGTTTACGGTTCTTATTGGCGGTAGTTTTGGCGCTGGGAACTATGGTATGTGTGGTAGAGCTTATGATCCACGATTTATGTTTATGTGGCCAAATGCACGTATTTCAGTCATGGGTGGAGAGCAAGCTGCTGGCGTGTTAGCGCAAGTTAAGCGAGATCAAAAACAACGTCAAAATGAAAATTGGAGCGCCGAACAGGAAGCTGAATTTAAGCAACCTATTATTGACACCTACGAACAACAAGGTCATCCCTATTACGCATCAGCTAGGCTCTGGGACGACGGTGTTATTGATCCAGCTGATACTCGATTTGTACTCGCGCTTTCTATTTCGGCGGCTTTAAACAAACCTATTGAAGACACACGCTTTGGCGTGTTTAGAATGTAAGGTATTTTTCTTATGAGCGATAATTCAAATAGCCAACAAAGCGCGTCGCAAGACGTACTTTACGACCTCGATGCACGAGGCGTTGCAACGATTACATTAAACAGGCCAGAAGTTCACAACGCATTTGATGATAAAATTATAGCGTTACTTACTCGTTTATTTAAGCAGGTTGCCAGAGATGAAAAAGCACGTGTTTTAGTATTGCAATCAAACGGTAAAAGTTTTTGCGCTGGCGCTGACCTTAATTGGATGAAGCGCATGGTTAATTATTCCTACGAGGAAAATGTTGCCGATGCGAATGCATTAGCCCAGATGCTACACACGCTTTATACCCTTCCCAAGCCAACTATTGCCAAAATTCAAGGCGCCGCCTTTGGTGGTGCTGTTGGTCTCGTATCTTGCTGTGATATTGCGATTGCTAGCCGACTCAGTAAATTCTGCTTGAGCGAAGTAAAATTAGGACTAATACCAGCAACAATAAGTCCCTATGTCATCGATGCGTTAGGCGATAGAGTCGCACGTCGTTATTTTATGACTGCCGAAGTATTTTCTGCCAGACGTGCACGTCGCTTAGGCTTGGTTAGCGAAGCGGTAACAGAAGAGGAATTGGACTCAACCGTCTCGTTTTTAGTTAGTCAAATAATTAGTAACGGACCAGAAGCCGTCACGGCTGCAAAACAACTGGTTTTCGATGTTAAAGATCAAGAACTTGATGATGAACTCATGGAAAAAACCAGTTTACGCATAGCAACAACCCGCGTTTCAGCAGAAGGTCAAGAGGGTTTAACTGCATTTTTAGAAAAAAGACGTCCTGCTTGGCGAGATCAGTCATGAAAAACATTAAACCGATTAAAAAATTATTGATCGCGAATCGAGGCGAAATTGCTTGCAGAATCATTAAAACAGCACGCTTGCTTGGCATTTCCACAGTAGCAGTTTATTCAGATGCGGATGCAAATGCGTTACACGTTAAAATGGCTGATGAAGCAGTAAGGCTGGGTCCTGCACCCTCCCGAGAAAGTTATCTCAAAGGCGAGTTGATAATCGCTGCTGCGATTAAATTAGGCGTAGATGCGATTCATCCCGGCTATGGTTTTTTATCTGAGAATGCCCAATTCTGTCGCCTTTGCGAACAACACAATATTATTTTCGTGGGGCCACCTGTAGCCGCCATTGAAGCGATGGGTTCAAAATCGGCTGCTAAACAGATAATGCAAGAAGCAGGTGTCCCGTTGGTTCCTGGCTATCACGGTGAAGATCAATCCCCACAATTACTCAAAAAACATGCTGACGATATGGGTTATCCAGTATTGTTAAAAGCCGCTGCCGGTGGCGGTGGAAAAGGAATGCGTCAAGTAAGTCATAGTGACGAATTTTTTGATGCATTAGATGCGGCTAAACGTGAGGCCATGTCAGGTTTCGGTGACGACATAATGTTAGTCGAAAAATATTTAACCCAGCCTCGTCACGTTGAAATTCAAGTATTCTGTGACTCCCACGGCGAGGGTGTATATCTATTCGAACGAGACTGTTCGGTACAACGACGCCACCAAAAAGTTATAGAAGAAGCCCCTGCCCCAGGAATGACAGAAGAATTACGTCAACAAATGGGTGAAGCGGCTTTAACGGCTGCACAAGCTATTGGCTATGTTGGCGCAGGAACTGTAGAGTTTTTACTAGAGCCAGATGGGCAATTTTTCTTTATGGAAATGAACACCCGTTTGCAAGTGGAACATCCGGTTACCGAAATGATCACAGGGCAAGATTTGGTAGAGTGGCAGTTAACTGTTGCGACAGGAAAACCATTACCGCTTCAACAAGCTCAGCTCGCAATACAGGGTCACGCGTTTGAAGCGAGAATTTATGCCGAAGATCCCAACAACCAATTTCTTCCTTCAACTGGATTATTGAGCCGCTTAATTCCACCTGAAGAAAATGAACATATCAGGGTTGATACCGGAGTGCTTGAAGGTGATGAAGTATCGCCATTTTACGATCCTATGATTGCAAAACTAATTGTTTGGGATCAAAACCGTGAAAAAGCGCTTAGTAAGTTAGCAAAAGCGCTCAGTGTTTACCAAGTAGACGGGGTAACCACAAATATTGATTTTCTATATAATTTAGCGACGCATTCCGCGTTTAAACAAGCGCAGCTAACCACCCACTTTATTGATTTACATGAAGATGAATTGTTTGTATATGATGTGCACCAACACGAATTACTTGTTCCCATGGTTGTCACCTACTTAATCTTACAACGTCAATCTGGCAACACTGGAAGTGATAGTCGTAACTCTCCTTGGCAGGCAAATAATCACTGGCGCATGAACGAACAACACGTGGAAGGTTTAAGTCTGAGCATTCAAAACCAACTTGTTGAAGTTAGCGTAGAGTATTTAACCTCCCGACATTCTGGTGCACAACGATTTAATATCACCACAGATAAGGGTAATTATTTGTGTTTTGGTATTTTAGCCAATGGTACTTTGGAAGTTAACATCAATGGTCATAGTTACCAGCTTAATCTGCAAGTGCATTCAGAACTTACTTCATTGTTTACAACTCAATGTGCAATCCAATGTAAATTAAATACACCTGATTTAGGTCTGTCGGATGCAGATGACCATCATGCGGGCTTCGCAGCACCGATGAATGGCACTATCGTGGCGCAATTAGTAGAGACTGAACAGCTAGTTGAAAAAGGGCAAACCTTGATGGTCATGGAAGCAATGAAAATGGAACATGCAATTAAAGCTCCCAGCTCGGGGAAAGTAAAAGAGTTCTATTTTTCGCCCGGTGATTTAGTCGATGGTGGAGCTATCTTGTTAGATTTTGAACAACATGAGGCCGATGAATGAAACTTAACTACCCTGCATCAGTAAAAATTGTTGAGGTTGGTCCACGAGACGGGCTGCAAAATGAAAAGCAACTCATCAACATTGCCGATAAATTACGTTTAATCGATGAATTGGCGCAAAGTGGATTAACATTTATTGAAGCGGGAAGTTTTGTTTCACCCAAATGGGTACCGCAAATGGCGGACAGTGCTGATATTTTTCGCCAACTTATTCGTCATCCCGAAGTAACCTACTCAGCGCTGACGCCCAATCTACAAGGTTATGCAAATGCGTGTTTGGCTGATGCGGATGAAGTTGCGATTTTTGGCGCTGCTTCTGAGTCTTTTTCGCAAAAAAATATCAATTGTTCCATATCAGAAAGTTTACAACGTTTTGAACCCGTACTAGAACAAGCTAAAAAGGATAAAAAGCCAGTGCGTGGTTACATATCATGTGTGCTGGGTTGCCCTTATGAAGGAGAAGTTTCGCCTCAAAAAGTTGCGGAAGTAGCAAAACAGCTTTTGGATATGGGCTGCTATGAAATTTCATTGGGAGATACTATAGGTGTAGGCACTCCATACAAATCGCAAAAAATGTTGGAAACAGTGCAAAAGGTTATCCCAAACAACAAAATAGCAGTGCATTTCCATGATACTTACGGACAGGCTTTGGCCAATATATTGGTTGCATTACAACAAGGGATCAACATAGTAGATAGTGCTGTGGCAGGATTAGGTGGATGCCCATATGCCAAAGGTGCGTCAGGAAATGTAGCAACTGAAGACGTCATTTTCATGTTAAATGGGATGGGAATAGAAACGGGTGTTGATTTAAACAAGTTGGTTTTAGCCGGACAAAATATAATGCAAGCACTTGGCCGGACTTCCACTTCGAAAGTCGCCAATGCAATGCTCAATTAAGACGCCTCAACTTACTTAACAGATTCTTTTAGTTTGTGTTTTTCTAATGCATTATTGAAAATTCGCTGGGCTTCAGCTTTAGCCCTTTGTGGATCGTTATTTGAGTAACTAATTCTAGACACGATCTCATTGAGGTCGTTGGTCTGCATACAATCTTTCAACAACAATAGTCGTTCTTCCAGACCCGGGATCTTGCGCAGTACTGTGTCTGATACCAGCGGCTGAGCTAGATATCTTGGAAAGAACTGTTCACTGTCATTTAACCGAGTCACTTCGCCATTAAAAACCTGAGGGTCAGATTCATAACCGACGAAGACTTCAGCTTCACCCGATTCTTTAGCGGAATATCGGTCAGTTACGCTGCACGGTAGAACAGATTTAAACTTGACTCCGTATTCCAACAAGCCCAGTAAACAATCCTTTCGATTCATAAATTCTGGATCTGCACTAAAGGTTAACTTACCTCCTTTGGTTTTTAAATCATTGATACTGGTTATCTCTTCAGATTCAGCAAACTCGGGGGTCATCACTAAACAATAATCTTCACTGCAGCCTAAACTAGGCAACCATTTTATCCCCAACTCTTGTCCATATTGATTTAATTCATCAGTCAAAGTCGCATGAGATTTAATTTCATTCTTAGTTGTTTTATGGTGAATATTGAAATATTGAATACAAGTACCGGTATAATCCATATAGATATCCAACCACCGATATTTTAATTCAGCAAAATTATGCATACTATCGCCATTAGGATATCGAATATCACACACAATATGCGCATTTTCATGGGTAATCGCTAATGCTAATAATTGCGTAAAAAACAATTGTGAAGGATCGTTTTTAGCACCAATGATAATTCGCGGATTAGCTCCTTCTAATCTTTTCTCAGCTAAAATATCAACACCCGCTAAAATTGGCCAAAAGGATTGCTCTGAAGTACTAACTTGTTGTTGAACGCGTCCTATGGTTTGCGTGAAATTAGATTCCAATTCATTGAGTTGTACGTGAAACTCTTTGTCCGACACTTTTAACGTTAGAGACTGAATAAAGCTTGGCATGTTAATAATAACAAACGGCATGATCAATAAAGCAAATAGAATTAAAACTTGATTAGTAGCACGCAGATATTCATCCAAACCAAATAACTTCAACTCGGCAAGAAAAAATAACAATACTGCGATGCAATATATTGTCAGTAAGTAAGGCGCCGATTTGGATAACATACTATGGTTCTTTTTATGTTTCATCGTTCTTCCTTTTAACATTTATTGTAGTTGTACCGATGTCGGCTCAAAACAATACATGGTTATTTTCGAGGCTAATGGGCCATTCAAAACGCTAGCTACTACCATTTTATTTTTAGCTTCATTTGCACTATCTAAAAAGATATCTGGCCATTGCCGCACTAATGCTTTTGATCCTTTTGGAAAGGTAAACATCTCCGTCTGTAGACATTTTAATTGTTGTGGATCATAAAGTTGGCCCTTAACCAATGCGTGCTGAGAACTGGCTGTTAGGATGACCGAATCCGCCAAATCGATTTCATTTGTCGCTTGGTTAAGTAAGCTGTTGTATGCCTGAGGGTTACTTTTAAGTCTTTTCAACACTTCATTGAACTGATTTTTTAGCGACAGATTGTTGGGGTTGTTTTTGGAAAACATCACGCTATGCGGCACGTAATCAATGTAATTAGCAAAGCCAACTTTAGCCGACAGTTCTGGCTTTGTTTTGGTGAGTAAAGTCTCGCCAACTTGCATGGATTCAATCAAGATTTTTGGCTTTGACATATAAGCCAACCAGCGTAAACCATCAATAAATGATAGTTGGCAATCCGTATTATTCTTTTTGATAAATACAGAATCACCGTTAATCTCAGGCGTTACAATAAAAGTGACATTTTGCGCTTGTAAAATATCAAAGGTTTGCGATTTAGCTTGGTTTGACACTTTGTATGCAAACAGATTATTAGCTTCGTTTTGAAATATTGTTGGCAATGTTGAGTGCGCTATTTGTCTAATCTGTAAAAGCGAATCTCCTAGATTTAGTCGTTTTGTTTCAGCACTATTTCTAATCTCTTCTACAACTTTTTTCGTTAACTTTTTAGTGCTTATTAGCACCCACTGTTGATCACTATCCAATATCTCAAAGCCTTGTAACGTATCTTTGAAATTACAGCTTTTTTGTGGAATATATTGGCGTAATTTTTCCGTGTATTCATATCCAGCCAAGGTGATAACAGCATAGTTTTGTAAGTCAGATGGTTTCGAAATGGTGGCTGCCAAAGGGCTGTATTGCCGGTGATAAAAAATACCATTTGGCACATCAATAATTGGATCACTAAAATAAAATTGGTTTTCTCTTTGTTCAGTGCGGATATACGGAAAGGTACCACTTATTTGGCTATCTTGCTGTGATGACTCGGCTTTGGATTGGGCGATACTCCAAGGCATGAATTGTATCTCGAGTTGGTATCCCATTTGCTCAATCACAGATCTAACGATAACACTGGCAATACCTTGTTGTGGTAAGCCTTCCCCTGAATACGGCGCCCATTCACCAGAGGATAGTAGAATCACTTTTGGTCCCGATGCTGGTTTTGAACCTGAATATATAATTGCTGCTATTAACAACATTAGCGCAACAATCAGACTAACCATAATCATTGGATTACTTCTGGTTCGCACCGTATTCACTTTGATTTCCTATCCGTTATCGTTTATTGGTTATTCCAACCATTACTGATCAAATTTTAAACAACTAATTACTATTTGTCAGGTTAATGATGCGTAAACAATGAGAATTCCCACACTTCAATTTACAAATACTCGCAAAGAGGAAATCACAAACTGCTTTAAATAAATGAGCGAAACACGTATTTTAAAGGTCTGTCTGTTCAACTTGATGAAATTGAAATGAAGTTTAACTGGCTTGTAATAGCCATTTGCAGCACTCTCGCTGCGACAAGTATCACGGCTTATGCTGACGTAGTGCTGCGAGAGAGGTTTGAGCATTATTCGATAAAACCTGAAACTACCCAACAAATAAAAACTGAATTACGTTTGAACTCTCCGGTGATGAGAGAAAATCAATTATTTCACGGTCGCACACAATGGCAACTGACCCCGCAATTTGGATTACAAATGATCAGTAATCTATGTTATTTGGTCGATATAAGGGTATTTTTAGATGGCATTTATACCATGCCAGAGATGTCGAATAGACAAAATACGTCGGTTCAATTGCAACAAGTGTTTGACGATTATTATGCAGCGCTTTTAGAACATGAGAAAGGTCATCAGGCAATTTGGATTGAAGCTGGGGAAACCATTGAACGAAAACTTAATAGCATGACGCCACACTTTCAATGTAGCCAATTAAAACATCAGGCAACTCAGCGAGTAGCAAGAATCGTTAAACAATATCAATTACAAAATAAACGCTATGATCAAGATACAGGCCACGGACGAACACAAGGTGCTTTTATAGAGAGCCAATAAAAGCACCTGTGTTTGCTAGAAGAAAATTACTTTTCTGACAAGCTTTTAAGATTTGCTAAGCCTTTTTCAAAGTCAGGTCCAATTAGCGAATCCATTGCCATTGCAAAATATCGATTGACAGGATTCCCCCCAACATCACCGGCTGCAACCCAAGTCACGACGGTTTGACCGCCATTCTGAGCAAAAGTGAGTTGTCCAGTTGACGACATTTCAAAATCAGGAAAATACAAGTCATAAGTCACACTTTTAGCCGGCTCTACAGCAACGATGGTCATTTCCCCATCGCCTTCCGTTGAACTTTTCCAAGAAGACTTCATACCCACGCCAGATTCAGGACCAGAATAACTAACGATCATGTTTGGATCTTTTTCGTACCATACTCCCCAATCTCGCCACTTTTTAAGATCGGCAACTTGAGCATAAACTTTCTCAGCAGGCGCATTTACTGTAACACTGCGTTGCACTTGATAATCAGACGGTAAAAAATACCCAATTGCGATAAAAATCACCAAGATAGTTAGAATTGTAAAAATGATTTTTTTTAACATGCCCATATCGCACTCTCCGAGGTTATCGTTTAAATTGTTCTAATATATAGTTCAGTACAGCGTCTCTATTTACGTTGTACGCCACATCAATAGCAAATCCGTTATCTGGATCACGATAAGTTTGCCCTTCATTAGGCTCTTCCGTCGCCACATCGATTTTAACGGTCTGAAACTCAATTTCATTGCCCTGCAGTCCTAAGACACTAGTCGCCAAAACATCCCACATAAAATAAGTAAATTCATAACTTGGAATAGTGTTGATTGTAGTAGCCCAGAATTGACACGCCAAACTGGAAATTGGATAGTGTTTTTGTGCTGCCAGTTGACTCAAAAAATCGACATTAACAGGCAAACAATTTGTGGCGTCCAGACTGATTAATTTAATATTTAAACCAGATGCAATTAACTTTTGACTGGCCGTGGGATCCCAATACGCATTCCACTCGGCACTTTTATCGTGATTGTACATCGCTACATTGCCAGGCACATCTACAGCGCCTCCCATCCAAACCACCTGCTCAATAGCTTCTTTGATGTCAGGTTGAGATTCAATTGCTGCAATTAAATTTGTACTTGGTCCTGTCATTAACACGGTGACATCTTGATTTGTGCTCAGACATGACTTAATCAGAGCATCAGCCTGTAAGTCTGACACCTGTTGAGGATCATATTGTTGTGTCAACATGTCAGGCAATACATTACAAATCTTTGGCTGTGCTCGCCAATCTGCAGGAAACGCATTTACGCCATGAATATTTCCTAAACCAACAGGCACGTTTTTACGCCCAAACATGGCCAAAATTTTCAATGTTGAAATGGTTGCATCTGACAAATAACAATCTGCTGGTGTGATGGTGACAGCTAAAAGTTCGACATGATCCATGCTCAACAGAAGCATCAACGACAATAAATCATCTACTCCTCCGTCATGATCAAATACGACTTTGCGTTTTTCTGATGCACTTGTTTTGGTTTTATTGATTTCATCTTGTTTTGTCATTAATGCGTTTCTTTACCTTGATAAAATTGTTGTTGATATTCGCTCGGAGAAATCCCAACGAATTTATGGAAGTTAAAGCGTAACGTAACCGTATTATCAAACCCCACGCGAGTCGCGAGTTCATCCATCGATAAGCGGTCGTGTTCTAAAAGCTCTTTTGCTAATCTAATTCTCTGCTGATTTAACCATTCTTTTGGTGGCATTCCTACGCTCGCTTTAAAATGCCTATCAAAACTACGACGTGACATATTTGCATGGCGTGCTAAATCATCCACTTTTAAAATGCTGTCTAGTTTTTTAATTGACCAATCCAGCGTTTTAGCAAAACGATGATGTTTATGTGGCATAGGCGTATTCACAAACTGCGCCTGCCCTCCTGCTCGATGTGGCGAAATGACGAGTCTTCGAGCAACCACGTTTGCCACTTCGTGACCGAAGTCCTGACGAACGATTTCGAGCGCCAAATCGAGCCCTGCGGCACTACCAGCAGCACAAGAAATATGGTCTTGTTGGGTATAGAGCACATTATCAACGTATTCTACTGCCGGAAATCGTTGTTTAAATAAATCTGCATATCGCCAGTGCGTAGTGGCCTTAAAGCCATTTAACAGCCCTAACTGAGCAGGCAAAAAAGCACCTGAACAAAAGGTAATGATACGTTTATTAAGACTGTGAAATGCGACGATCTGTTCGGCAAGTGCAAGTTTAATTTTGCGCGATTCAGTGTCCCATCCTGGAATCAATAATATGTCGTAATGCAACAGTTCAGAGACTTCAGTAACTTCTATCGACATACCGGTTGAAGTGGCTAGCTTTTCGCCGTCAAAACTAACTACATCGCATTTGTACCAAGGTGAGATTTCCTTCTTCGGTAAACTAAATACCTCTAATGCACAACCCAATTCAAACAAGGGAAGGTTTTGAGTAACTAAAATCGCCATATGGTGCATTTTCAGTCCTATTCCGCACAGCAACGATAAAATGTGGCTTAATATTAGCGAATATTCATTTATTTGCCAGTGTTAGACCATAGTTAGCAGAAATACTTAATAATTTTTTAACAATTCAAATTGTTTTAGCAGAAATTACGTGCCAAACTCTTTATATCAAGGTGACTGTTAAAGTTGTCTATCTCCTTGTCCTACCTAAATTATAAATTGTTTGAGGAAGTAACTATATGGATAGTCAAAACCCCCGATACATCAGTAATTTGACCCGCGACACCTATGCCTTGATTCTTGCCGGAGGGCGAGGATCGAGGTTGCACGAACTCACGACTTGGCGGGCAAAACCAGCTTTATACTTTGGGGGAAAATTCCGAATAATTGACTTTCCACTTTCCAACTGTATCAACTCAGGAATCCGCAGAGTTGGCGTTGTAACACAGTATAAGTCACACTCGTTAATTCGACATTTGGTAAGAGGTTGGGGACATTTTAAAAAGGAACTTGGAGAGTCTGTAGAAATTTTACCCGCTTCTCAGCGCTCATCTGACAATTGGTATCAAGGTACAGCTGACGCTGTATTCCAAAACATCGATATTATTCGCAACGAACTTCCAAAATATGTCATGGTTTTATCGGGTGACCATATATATCGCATGGACTACGGAACCTTACTTGCACGTCATGTTGAGTCTGGTGCGAAAATGACAGTGTGTTGTATGCCAGTACCCATTGAGGAAGCCGCTGGTCAGTTTGGTGTTATGTCAGTTGACGAAACCATGCGCATTAACGGATTTGAAGAAAAACCGGAAAACCCTACTCCTTTGCCAAACAATCCTGACATGTGTCTTGCTTCTATGGGAAATTATGTTTTTGACACTGAATTTTTGTTTGAACAACTTAAACGCGATTCAGAAAAATCCGACTCAGACCGTGATTTTGGTAAAGACATTATTCCCGATATCATAAAAGATCAGCCCGTTTATGCGTACGCATTTGATGAAGTTGATCAACGTGAAGTGTATTGGCGTGATGTGGGGACTTTGGATTCTTTCTGGACCGCAAACATGGAATTGGTACAGCCTGTACCTGCACTTAATCTGTACGATAAACGTTGGCCAATTTGGACATATCAAGAACAGCTTCCGCCAGCTAAATTTGTGTGGGAAGAAGATAACCGCCGTGGAGCAGCAATTAATTCGGTTGTTTCCGGAGGGTGTATTATTTCTGGTGCAACGGTACGTAAGAGCGTATGTTTTTCTAATGTGCGTGTGCACTCTTATTCAGTGGTAGATGAATCTGTGATTTTACCCGACGTAGAAATTATGCGTCACTGCCGGATACGCAGAGCGATAATCGATAGAGGGTGCATAATTCCAGAAGGCATGGTAATTGGCCATAGTCGTCAAGATGATGAAGCTCGCGGATTTAGAGTGACCGAAAAAGGTGTTACTTTGGTAACCAGAGAAATGCTCGGTTTACCAGTAGGCTACTAAATTCCTTTTAACGATTTTTGCTATGTAAAAAGTAGTTTGAGTGTGAAAAATATATTTTTACATTCAACTACTTTTTTGCTTTTGTGATTCCCACTGATCTATTTTATCCAAAATCAACGAAGCCACATGTTGCGGCTGCTCCAATGGAAACATATGCCCGCCCCCTTTTACTACTAGATGCTCCAAATTATTTTTGGCAATAAATGGTGCAATCAATTTTTGCTTACATACTTTGGTTTTTTCACCAGTAATAATAGTTGCTGGTATACTTTTGGGTAGTTTATAAGTTCCCATATTTAGCGGTATGGTTCTAAATATATTTGCTTCTACATTGTTGTCAAAATCTAACATCAAATCATTTGGCGTTTCTTTTACAGCTGAGGAAACATAATCTTCAATACACTCAGGATGCATATTTTTGAACAACGCTTTGTTCGCAAAATAGTTCACTAAATCGGTATCTTTAGGCCAAGTTGTGCACCTATTCGCTGCCAACTTAGCCGGTGATAATCTATCGGCCCAGGGAGTTCTACGAATCGTCTTAAATAACAAACCTGTCAAACCTGTTATTAACGGCGGGTCGAGTAAAATAACCCCTTTTACCGATTTTGGATGCCGGCAAGCCGTTAGGAATGACACTACAGCACCAAACGAGTGCCCAACCAAATAGCATGGTAAAAACTGATGACTCTGAAGGTAGTCAGAAAGCTCTGCCACTTGATTTGACCAGCCATAATCCACCGGAAAGTTGGGATTGTGAGCAAACTTTTCTAGCGCTAGCACTTGGTGTCTTTGGCGTAAGTCATCGAGAAGCACTCGATAACTTCCCGCAGGGAAACCGTTAGCATGGGCAAAATGGATATAAGCCATGTAATTTTATACCTTTTCAATTAACGTATACACATTAATACCTAAGTATTATTAGTAAGATTTATTTATATGTTTCACTAGGCCAAAATCAACCCACGTTAAAAAACAAACCCAATATTGAGGTCAATATGAAGTCACAAATAAAGCTTCTTTTGTTAGCAGGTGTTGCGTCACTAAGCGTTAGTACTGTTGCAAATGCCAATATTAGCACTTCAATAGAGTCGGTTTGTTTAACTGCATCGAATCAACAAACTCCGGCTGAACTTAAACAAGTTGCTGCAACGCAAGGTAACTCAACATTGCTGGCTCAACACTTTAACGTTATGGCTTGCAACGGAAAACTGATGCTAGAAGACACAAAATTAGAACAAGCTGATTCATTATTACCAAAATCTCAAGATAATCAGCTAGTAGGTTTACCAAATTAAGCGTTTTAACATTTAAATCGTCACCATTTTCCTTTGATACTTAGTGGTACTTTCCCATCCCTTGATGGTAATAGCCGCTCCTCCCCGGAGCGGCATTTTTTTATCCGTTTCTTTGTTCCGCCAATTGCCAATCTTTATCCACGCGTCTTGAAGTCCAGTAAAATGCCAGAATGGAAAGTATATAAGGCACCACTAACCAACTCAGCGCTAATCTAAGCGATTCCACTTCACCATATGATTCACTTAACATATTACTTAAAATCCCAACGAATGTAGGTCCACCACCTAAAGCAATAATGTTTAATACGAAGAAAAATAAAGCGGTAGACATGGCACGCACTCTAACGGGAGCTAACGTTTGGGCTAATGCAAATGAAGGCCCTAAATAAGCGCCACTGGTAAACAACAATACGGTTAGTAACACCAATGACCATATTGGACTTCCCACTTGTAATGCGATGAAAAATGCTGGGGTACCAATCAATAACATGCCTGCAGGCACAAGACCGTAAGCTTTTTTACTCTTCTTACCTAACTTATCAACTAATACGCCACCTATCCAAACTCCGGCCGCGTATGCGGTTCCGTTGCTGATCCCCATAATGATCAACAAATTGAAAAAGCTAAAGTCAGGGTGCGCTCTGACAAAAAAATCAATAATCCACGTCGATATAGCATAATTACCAAACGATCCAAACGAAATACCTAAACACATTCCCCACCAAGAAGGTATTGTTAACAACGTCTTTATTGCTTGTTTAAACGGGACTTTTTCTAAATCTGCTTTATTATTGTCTGCTCCACGAATTGGCTCTTTGACGGTTAATTTAAGCAAAATAGCTAAAGCAACACCTGGTAATCCCACACTTATCATCACCATTCGCCAATCTGCGCTGCCGCCTTTAATTAGAAAAGCAGTCGCAAAAAAGGCCAACATGACACCAAATGGAATCCCAAGAGAATAAATAGCCAATGCACTTGCGCGTTTTTCTTTCGGAAATAAATCGGAAATCATAGAGTGAGATGGAGGGCTACCGCCCGCCTCGCCTATTCCGACCCCCACTCTTGCTAATGCAAGTTGTAAATAGTTAGATGCCAAACCTGAAAGCGCGGTAAAAGCACTCCATAACGTTAACGATATCGCCACGATATTGACTCGATTATATTTGTCTGCCAACCACGCGATAGGAATCCCCACTAAGGTGTATAACAAGGCAAAATATATTCCTTTAAGCCAACCTAATTGTGCATCGTCTAACCCCAAATCGGCTTTAATCATAGGTGATAAAATGCCTATGATTTGTCGATCTATAAAATTAAACGCATAAACAAGTGTCAGGATTATCAAAACATACATACGATATTTTTGACTTACTGGGTTTTGCTGTGTTGAGAGCGGCTCTGCTGAGCTAGGCTTTATATCCTCACTCACATCCTCTGATGCAGTATTTGACATGTAAATTCCCATTGGTATTGAAATCTTCATTCATACTAATGGCCATCGCTTAAAAATAACAAGGATTCTTGTTAACCATTTGTAAATAAAATAATTATCATCATAGAGATTGATAGTTCAGCCAAAATACCGGCTGGAAAGCTAGTCAAAGTGTTCTCGGACTTGAATAGTTATAATAAATACCTGATGCATATGGAATCAGGGTGGACATCGGACCAGTAACTAGTTATAAAAGCACCTGTAAATAAGGACGCATTTATGACAATAGACGAACTATTAGAAAAAGCAGTGGCTCACAGCCAAGATGCTGAAAATCATCCAAACATGACCATACCCAAACAATGGGGTCAAGGCCGAACCGTATTCGGTGGACTATCCGCTGCAGTCGCTTACATGGCAATTAAACAAAAAATTCCTGAAGATAGAGTAATGCGCTCTTTTAATTGTAATTTTGTCGGCCCTCTAACGGTAGAAGAGCCGTTTGAGATTCAAGTAGAAATATTACGCCAAGGAAAAAATGCGACTCAAGCACTAGGCCGAATCGTGCAAAACCAAAAAACAAGCCTATCTTGTCAAGTGTGTTTTGGTGTAGGTAGAAAATCAAAAATATCGGTTGAAAACTCCGATATACACGATATGCCTCTCCCCAAAAAAGCGATGTTCTTACCGCAAATTCCCAAAATAACACCTAAATTTTTAAGGTATTATCAACTTTCATCTGTTGAGGGTGGGCTTCCATTTACGGGCAGTAAAAAAAGTAATATTAAGGGTTGGATGCGATTTAAACAGCCACCAAAACAAATAAGCGACGCGCATTTAATTAGTTTAATTGATGCATGGCCACCCACAGTATTACAAATGCTTCGTTTACCAGCACCTGCAAGCACCATGAGTTGGAATATAGAATTTATTCATCCTCATCAAGATTTCAATCCTTCCGATTGGTTTGCATTTCAAGCTACAACCAGGCAAGCAGCAGATGGGTATGCGCACACAGAAGGAAACATATGGGACCAGAGTGGAAAATTGGTTGCACTTAGTCGACAAACAGTGGGAATTTTTGACTAACGTCGATTTTATCGAATACGTAAAAACATGATTTTGGAAAACAACGGTTTTCCAAATTCGTTTCAAGCCGATGACTATAGTTGTCGTTATACAATAGCAACCGAAGATGGGCTAAACATTGCTAGTACACTTAAGCTTTGCATACCCACATGACTTAGCGCAGCGTTTAAATCATCGTTTTCTAACCCCAATGATTCGTATAATTCAACTTCTAAATTTGCCTGTCCAGAATAGATTTCAGGATTACAGTTATCTAACGCCATGATGTAGCTTAACTGAATAATTTTATCTTCTATATTTTCAGCTGGATGTTGACTGTAGTGTTGTTTACGAATGGGAACTACTATTTCATCGGGAATGCCCCACATTTTAACCAATGTAGAGCCAAGATCTGCATAAGAACAACCATCTAAATACTTTAATTGTAGATCTAAGGGCGTTTCCGTTTCATTAATTTGTGCACATTTTATGGCGATTTCGGGGTTAAATCTAACCATTACTAACTCACCCACGTTGTGCAATAAACCAGACACAAACAATCTTTCCGATTCTTTTAGTTTTTGACGCTCAGCGAAGTATTTACATAACAAACCGCAATATACTGAGCTTTCCCAAAAACGTTCTAGATCTATTACATTTGATTCAATCTCAGAAAACGCTTTACAAATACTGCATGCAACAACTAAATCATAGACTGAATTAGTTCCAATAACTTGAATGGCTTTTGTTACCGAATTAATTTTATTTGGAAATTTATACAAGGCGCTATTAGCAATTTTTAAAATTTGCATTGTTAGAGCAGGATCATAATTAATCACTTCAGCGATATCTTGCATACCAGTAGCATGATCATCGATCAGTCTTTTAATTTGGACCACGGCATCGGGCAATACGAAAATATCTTTTGCTTCACAAGCATAGTCCACTACATGCACCATCGAATCTCCGTTCAACCTCTACTCTACCAAGTGTAGTTAAATTAATATAATTTACCCAAAAGTGGGAACTAATATTGTTTAATTACCGTGAAATAATTCGTTTCGCCTATTAAATCTTCGGCATAACTAAATTATATAACTGTTTTCCTGTGATTTTTCGTTTGTTTTGTAATTTGTTATTACTTAATTGATAAATAAGTTCTATTACCTTTTGGTTTACTGGGGTGGATATTCCCAACAACTTTGCTTGTTCAACAATTGCCCCATTTAAATAATCGATTTCGGTTGGTTTTGCTTGGGAAATATCCCACCACATAGAGGTTCTTACATTTTCATCTATTGCTAGCATCCGATTGGCTACAATTTTAAATAACCAGTCTGGCAAATTCAGTATTACCGGCAAATAATGAGCAGAAATTGAGGTAACTTTAGGTAGTTCAATCGATTTCGCATCCGTGACCAACAACAGTTCACGCATCATTTGCGCAATTACTTGTCGATACTTGCGCTGTTGTAGCATTGCTTTGACTGGAATATCCGCTAAAGCGTTAATACTGTTGCCTAAATTTAATTGCAGTTTAGCCCACAATAGAGAGTCCATATCATTGCAAATTGAAGCCTCTAAAACGGGAGATTCAATATGAGAAACAAGATCTGTAACGAAATTAAAATTAGCTGGATTATCTTCAATCGCAAACGTACCTTGAGAGCCTCGATGGAAATGACCATCCGCCAATTCAACAACATTAAATGGCACCATTGCACGTAATACTTGATTATCTGGAAAAGCTTGCTTAACAAGCTGTTCAGAACCTAACCCATTTTGACAACAAACAAGGGTTGTTTTACTTCCAACAATAAGACGTAGCTGTGCCAATGCCGTCTCTACTGCTGTGCATTTAACAGTCAGCCAAATAACATCAAACGAATCCATTGCGTCAACAACCGAAGTCAGGGAAGGTATTGGTTCAACTGCAATGCGATGCTGTAAATAGTCAGTTAAAACAATGCCTTTGGATAACTTATCCGCAATATGCTCTCGACAAATCAGTGTAACTCTTTGCTTATTATATTGTAGATTCGCACCTAGGTAGCACCCTATCAGGCCAGCACCAAAGACTAAGTGGTTCAGCATGTACGTTTCCAATTAATGAGTTTTAAAGAATATTATGACTTTCACCTGCAACTTCATAGCGTTATCATCCAATGCCACATTTAGAAAGCGATAATGTCAATAATGACAGTCTTGCATAAAAAGAAACATTGAAAAACCAATAGGTCTGCATGAATACTCCTCAACAAGACACGAAAAAACGGCTTTTAGTAATAGGTTATGTGTGGCCCGAACCAAATTCGTCTGCTGCAGGCAAGCACATGCTTAGTTTACTGAAATCATTTCAAGCATTTGGCTATCAAATTTGGTTTGCAAGTCCGGCAATGAAAACCGAACATAAAATTGATTTATCGACAATGGGGATCGAAGAGGTAAGCATAGCACTTAACCACTCTTCTTTTGACCAGTTCGTCTCACAATTAGCCCCTGATGCTGTGCTTTTTGACCGCTTTATGATGGAAGAGCAATTTTCATGGCGAGTCGCACAACAATGTCCAAATGCGATTCGAATATTAGATACAGAAGACTTACATTTTTTGCGAGATGCGCGTCACAAAGCCTTTAAAAAGTCTGTTGCTGTCACTGAAGCAGACCTCAAAAGCGATATGGCGATGCGAGAAATAGCTTCGATTTATCGTTGCGACTTAACGTTGATCATCTCCGATTATGAAATGAAGTTGCTTACCGAACAATTCCAGATTCCACCAGCGTTGCTGCATTATTGTCCATTTATGTTAGACATAGAAAAGTTAACTCCCTCATCCTATGGATTTTCTCAGCGACAACATTTTGTCAGTATCGGTAATTTCCGTCACGCGCCTAATTGGGATGCAGTTTTATACCTTAAGCAAACTATTTGGCCAATTATCCGTAAAAAAATACCGACAGCTGAACTTCACATCTATGGTGCATATCCTCCTCCTAAAGCTACCGCTCTGCATAACCCTAAAACAGGATTTTACGTGGATGGTTGGGCTGACGACGCTTTGCATGTACTGGAACAAAGTAGAGTATGTTTAGCACCGTTGAGATTTGGAGCCGGCTTGAAAGGAAAATTAGCAGACGCAATGTGGACAGGCACACCATCAGTCACTACAAATATTGGAAGCCAAGGAATGCATGATTCGGTAACTTGGCCAGGCGGAATTGAAGACGATCCGCAGGTATTCGCCGAACTAGCAATTCAATTATATACAGACGCGGAAAAATGGAGTGAAGCTTCAACTTACGGCTATCAACTTTTGACTGAACGATTCAATTCAGTAGAAATTCGAAAGCGTTTAAGTGAGCGCATTGTGCATTGTCAGAACAATTTGTCCCAATTGAGATTGAATAATTTTACGGGAATGATGCTACAACACCATTCTCACAAATCTACACAGTACATGTCACAGTGGATAGAAGCGAAAAACGCTCATCCAAAGTGACATTTAAACGAGGTTTACTTAACCTGTTTGGTAATGCTCTTTTCACCTAACCATTCGATTTTGTAGAGATCACGACGCTTATCCAAAAAGTTACGCACTGAGCCGGTATTTTGCAATATTTGCAGTTTATCGAGGTCCACATCCACAATTAAGGTCATTTCTGTGTTGGGAGTGGTCTCAGCCATTACTGCATCATGCGGGAACGCAAAATCAGAGGGCGAGAAGACCGCAGTTTGACCATATTGAATATCAACATTATCAACTTTGGGTAGATTTCCGATACTACCCGCAATTGCAACATAACATTCGTTTTCAATGGCTCTTGCCTGTGCACAACGCTTAACCCTGAGGTAACCGTTTTTGGTGTCTGTCCAGAAAGGTACAAACAAAATTTGCATTTCTTCTTCACTGAGTAAACGAGCAAGCTCTGGAAACTCGACGTCATAACAAATCAACACACCAATGCGACCGAAATCGGTTTCAAATAACGTTAACCTGTCACCACCTTCCATCGCCCAATCTTTCTTTTCAGATGGCGTGGGATGCAGTTTATATTGCGATTCAATTGTGCCATCACGTTTACAGATATAGGCCACGTTGTATAACAAATCCTCTTCAATTAACGGCATTGAGCCAGCAATAATATTAATGTTGTAGCTCACCGCCATATGTGAAACGGCAGTCACAATTTCATCTGTGTAAGTGGCAAGATGTTTTATCGCTTCAATTGACGAGCTTTGATCACCCAAGCCCATCAATGGCGCGTTGAAGAACTCAGGAAACAGCGCGACGTCGCAGCGATAGTCTGACAATGCGTCAACAAAATACTCAAACTGTTGAAGTAATTCATCGACACTTTGCATTTCACGCATCTGCCATTGCACACAACCAATTCGTACCGAGTCTTTTTGATGTCCGAATAATTTGCGTTTCTTGGGTTCATAATAAATATTGAACCACTCTAACAGTGTTGCATAGCCTTGAGATTCTTTATCTTCAGGCATATAACCGCGCAGAACACGTTTCACTTCAAAGTCATTTGATAGTTGGAACGTCAATATCGGATCATAAAGGTCTCTTCGTTTAACCGCCTCTATGTACTTTTGCGGTGATAACTCGTGACTGTGGTTTTTGTAATTGGGTATTCTGCCACCTAAAATGATTGCTCGTAAATTCAAGCTCTGACAAAGCTCTTTACGGGCTTCATACAAGCGGCGTCCTAGGCGTAGATTACGATATTCAGGATCAACAAATACTTCAATACCATACAAAACATCACCGTTAGGATCATGCGTGGTCAGATAAGAATTCCCAGTTATTTCATCATAGGTATGTTCATCGCCAAACTTATCGTAATCGACAATAACTGAAAAAGCTGCAGCGACGACCTGCCCATCATCCTCTATACAAATTTGCCCATCTCTGAATATCTTTAACATCGCTAAATAGCGTTTTTTAGTGATAGAGCCACCCAAATTAGGGTAAACCTTATTCATTATGACTTTGAGCACTTCAAAATCTGACTCATTAAGATTTCGAGCGAGCAACTTGACTTCATTTTCTTGGGACATATATTTCCTATCGTTACCAGGTAAGACAGCTAATCTCAATTAGCTCATTGACTTACAAATATTGTTTTGCATGTTGTTTAATTCGCTGAATAACCGCGTTTAAACCATTACCACGTGTTTCGCTTAAATGTTTTTCTAACTGTATCTCAGTCATATAAGATTTGTAATCAAATGATGAAACAAATTCAGCAGATTGATTTTGAATAGGCTCTAAAATAACAGCTAATAGGCCACGAACAATTTTACTACTCGCATCAACTTCAAACATTAAATCTTGAGATTGATTGACATAGCACACCAGCCACACTTGTGATTCGCAACCATAAATCTCTGCATCGGCAGATTTTTTATTATCTGCCAATCTCGTCAACGATTTTCCAGCCAACATTATTTGCCGGAATACTTGATCCCAACCGTTAGCCCCTTTAATGGCGCTAGCCAATTCCCCCTTGGATTTAGCCTGTTCTGTAGCCACAGTAGAAACATCACTCTGTACTTTCAATGGCTGAACTGTGGACTGGCTTAACTGTTCAATAGCAGCTTGTAGTTGTTCAATAAAATAATCAATTTCAGATTGCGTGTTATAACAGCTAAGGGAGACGCGAATCGTGCCAGCTATACCTAACCGTTTCATTAAAGGCATAGCGCAATGATGACCAACTCGCACGGCAATTCCTTTCTCTGCCAGCATGATACCCACATCGTGACTATTCAAACCCTCCACCGTAAATGACACAGTCGCAATGCTATTTTTATTATCACCATATAAAGTAACATTTTTAATTTGTTGGATTTTTTGAAGTAGATGATCCAATAAAAATTTCTCATGATGTAATATGCTTTGACGATTATCAGTAATAAACATTAACGCGTCTTTTAGCGCTAGAATCCCTTCAATGTGCGGTGTTCCCGCCTCGAATTTCAATGGCGCTAACTGATAAGTGGCCCTATCGAACTCGACGTCTTTGACCATTTCTCCGCCGGTCAAAAATACCGGTAAATTAGCAAGCATTTTTCGTTTTCCGTACAACACTCCGGTTCCTGTCGGCGCAAACGCTTTATGCCCACTGAATACCAAGAAGTCACAATCCAACGCCTGCACATCAATTGGAATATGGGCGACGGCTTGTGCTGCATCAAGTACAGAAATCGTCTGAAATGCTTTTGCTTTTTGCAAAAAAGCCTGAACCGGTTGAATACTGCCAAATGCATTGGACACCATACCGATTGCCAAAATACAGGTTTGCTGAGTAAGCAATTTTAAGCCTTCATCAAGGTCCCAAATCCCATTTTCATCAATCGGTATCACATCAATATGCAAGTTTTTCTTTTTCGCCAGTATTTGCCATGGAACAAGATTCGCGTGATGCTCAGAGGCTGAAACCAATATCCTGCCACCGCTAGGGAAGTCTTTTTCTTCAAGAGATCGAGCGATTAAATTAATACTCTCTGTCGCTCCTTTCGTAAACACGATTTGGTCTTTATGCGACGACCCAATAAATTCACTGACCGCTGATCGCGTCGCTTCAAACTCTGCAGTTGTCTGATTTGCTAATGAAAAAGAAGAACGGTGCACATTTACGTTTTTTAATAAATAAAAATCGCGGATACTATTTAAAACAGTTAACGGCTTTTGAGTAGTGGCCGCACTATCAAAATAGACAAATTCTGCATTTTGGTGATGTTCAAAAAAAGGAAAAAAGTGACGTAGTGAAGTATCTTTCATGTGTCCGCATATAGTTTTATAGATGTGAAGAATAATAAGGATATACCGTCACAAAGCGCGATAAAGATATATCCTAAAATAATCTTGTTAAAGCAAATGAAGATGGCGGCTTTATTCCTGCAACTCGTTAAAGCACTCGGTAAGTTCACTAGCCTCTAACATTATACCTTCTTCATCTTCACTAAGAGGAAAAACGAGTATTAATGTTCCATTTTTCTCCATTCCGGGCAACCACTGCTGCATCCAATCCTCTAACGATATAGTTTTGGGTTTGCAATCCGGAAAATCGTTTTTCTCCCACGCTTTTGCAAATGATTCACTTGGCCAAATTGGCATACAAGCATCGTCTTCCGCTTGCAATAATAACCAACCATTTTCGCCGAATAACCCCCACAACTCTTTATGTTCTGTGATTTTCTCCAACGCATAATCAAATCGCGCTTCAGGTTGTAATTTGCTAATGGCAATAAATTCGTCCGTAGATAGGTCTGGCATCGCGTTTCCTTTTTACTTGACCGAAATTGGTTCCCGGTCAAAAAATGATTAAAATTTAACCTTTTTAGCTTGCAAAATAGACAATTTGATAGCTTAATTAACCCTATAGGGAAAAATATTATGCCATCGGAAACTGCCAAATCGACAACTGCCGGTCCCATTAAAAAAACGTGGGTTTACGGCATTCTAATTTTGCTAATTTTTGCAGCAATAGGTTACTACGCGCTTTTAAACCAAAAAGATCGCACAGCTAACCATGACTATTATAGAGTGCTTTACGAAGCATCCAATGAATTTCAAGAAAATTTAAACAAATTAGACAGTATGCACCGTTTTAAGGAAGGTATTTCTTCAATTCGATCATTGCTACCTAGCTATACCCGAAAAGCCTCTTCAGAACAAAACTTATTAAAAGTTGATTCATTTAAGTATTCAATCATTGGTAAAACCTTACATGTCACTGCAGACCAAGAGTCAGGTGCTGAACAGTTCGAAGCCGAATTATCATTTGAAGATATCCTCCCCAGCCCTAAAAAAGGGTTTAGCCAATATTTATTTGCTGATATCAACGGCAAGGTCATTGCCACAGTCGGTGACGAGCGCACCATATCCATAGTTGAACTACGCAGCATTAATCAGCAGATTCAACGCAAAAACAAACAATTCCAATTTAATTTCAGTGAGTCCCAATCGCAACAAAGCGATGGAAACAACGCTAGCCTGCCAAGTTATAGCAACCATGTAGACATGAAAATCTCCTATGGCGAATTTCGCGTGTTTGTCTTCCCCTTTTCTTTAGAAACACCACTCAAAAAGGCATCGGATACTACCAAGGGCAGTGACAGCTCTGCTAAATCGATCGATTTAGAAAAATTGTATCTGGTTGGATTGTTGCCACAAAGCAAGCTAGCCAACCGAGAAAATAACGATTGGAACTTATCTTTACTCGTGGTCACCCTAGTCAGTCTGTTGTTTATGTGGTGTTTGTTGCGTTTATTTTTATTACCTAAAAACCAATCAATTACCAAAACGTATCGTTTGCTAACTGTGGCTGCTAGTTACAGTTTTTTCATCGTTATTTTGGCATTTACACTGGGATACATGCAGAAATCGTTGTTGCAACTAGAAAAAGACCAAATAGCACTGGAGTACGCCCATCACCTTGATAACAAACTACGTAAAGATATCAATCAAGTATTTACCCGATTGGATCAATATAAGTCATTTTATACAGAAATTTTAGCGACCTTAGCAAAGTTCTCTAAAAAGTCTGAGATCTATAACAGTTTCAGCAATGAGGACATAAGCGACTTTAATGACTCAATGAAAAAAGCAGTGTTAAGCCTTAATAAATTACATTGCAACGACAACACGCCCAACTATTGGTTACCTGGTAGCGCTAGCACCCCTAACAAAACCTACTCGATAACTTATAATTGCCCCAAAGATGCCAAGACCGATAATGTAATCCAGCTTGAGTTTGATGATCACGCTATAAACGTGATGTTAAAAGCATTCTCTTCGAATAAAGCAGATGATGTGACCCTGGATTTTTATTCTAACAACCAAACCCTAAACTTAGATTCAGAAAAATCCTTAAATACGTCGATTGCTAGTGGATTTAAACAGCAGCAAAACCATACTATTTTGTCTGCGTTTGCTATTAATAAAGAAGGTAACTCGGTTCTACCTTCACTTAATTTTCAAGAAAGCAACGCACTGCCTGCAACCTTTAACTTATCCCATCGTAACTATTACAAAAAAGTAAGAGATCAAAAAGGTTGGGATATCGCGCGTATCACTGAGCCGAATAACACGTCAACAGCTACAGATGACAAGGCCGAACAAAGTCAGCATGCTGACTCGGCCCAATTCCATAACATTTATATTCAAAGGTTATTAAATGTCACCAATGGTACCCGTGGGACAACTATTTCGATGCCGATTTCAGCACCCGGCGATGAGCACACCTATGATTACATTTTAGCTGCTGATGTATTACTGCCTTCGATGACCCTTGGACAATCTCCACCTTATGATTTTAATTATATGGTTGTAGATCGCAGTAATGGCGACGTATTGTTTCACAATGACTCTGGGCGTTCATTGGTGGAAAATTTATATTTCTCTGGTGACCCTAGCTCTTCATTAAGTAAATGGTTAAAAGCGGGATTAGATCATTACCCGGAACTAAATAAAGGCTTGATAGAAGGCACCTACCACGGTCAAAGTGGGCGCTTTGCGTTATCTAGCACGGTAATTGATAAATGGGCTATCGTGGTTTTTTACCCCAATGACAGTCTTCAAACGTTTATGAGTAATCAATTTTTGTACGTTGCCACTACATTTGCGGCGATTATCGGTTTGATGGTGTTGGGTATATTAATGATTCGACATTTTGTTTATACCAATACGCTGAAACAAAAACTTAATTTACCGTCTAAACTGAATGTTAGGCTTGTGATGTTAGTCAGTTCAGTGCTGTTTAGTACCAGCTACTGCTTGTATATTTTAGGACATAATATTGATGGCCTGATTAGCCATGGTCACGGACTCAATTGGTCTTTATGGCTACCATTTATCGGCTTAACCATTGCAACTTTTTTTGTTTATCGGGGATGTTATAAACATTTTTGTTTTCCTTACAAACAACTAAATGAAACCACATTAGTATCAGCAAGACTTGGCTCAAAAAGACTCATCATCGCGGTGTTAATCGCCGTTAGTATCCATTTTTTGTACTTGCAAGAAACCGCAAGTACACCTGAAAAAAGTTTAGATTTCCATTATCAACAGCTTGCTTGCAACTGGTTAAATTACGAGCGGCAAGAAGTTACATCGATTGGTTTAAGTCGCTATCCTAACTCCATCACGTCTAAGCGAATCGCACCAACCGATTTACTACCGTTAGATAAAAATTGGCGTGAACGTTTAACGCGTCGAGACGGAGATTGTCAAAATCATTCAACACAAGTTCACCCAGACGACTACCCTAGCCTAAGTTCTGTTTTCGGAGCCACCTATTTATGGCAATGGATAAACATTTATATTCTAGATAAAGAACTTGCAGCGACTTATGTACCTAGCGCAGATTTCCAAGCTTATTTAACTGAAAAACACAGAAAACCAAATAGTCTAGTAGAAACAATCTTGTTTTACGCATGTATTTTCGCCGTTCTTATTTGGGCATGGTTTAAGTTTAACTCTCACTTATTGTGGAATCGCTTATATTGCCCAGAGCGATTCCTACAACATATCAGTCGCATGACGCGATCAGTACAAACACTGCATTTTGAACAACGTAGTGAAAACCTAAAAATTGAATGTGACACGATTAAACTTAATGGAATAGGGCTATCCCTACTGTTACGCAGTATGCAACACGTCAAAGAACAACGGAGCAATCAACTATTAGAAGGTTTTGACTATTTATTTGATATCAGTCCTTGTCTGCAGAAATTTAGTAGTGAAAACACATTTCTACCCAATCTCAAGTTGAATATTATTCGCTGTGATAACGCGAAAATTGCAGTTGAATTATGGGATATAGAAACCTGTTTAGAGAAAAGTGAATTTAGACAATTATTACTCGATTTGATCATGGAGTTAAAATCATTAACCCTATCCGGCCAACTAGATAGCTTTACAATATTTACAGGTTTCCACAGTTTACAACGAGTGAAAATGAAAGATCCCTTGATGCTTGATCAAAGCAGCGTTTTAGATCATGCCGAATATTTGTCTTGGGCAGAGTGTTTAATGGACTTTATTGTAGTGATACCTGAGAGTTTTAAACAAGGAATCGATTGGCAGTTACTAAAAGATGAAGTATCTGCTTTTCCAGAATTGCAATTCCTTCAACAAGAAGTTGAACAAAACACTGAACTCGATTCTTGGTCACACATTTGGAGAAAAGATGAACAACTTAATATCGAAAGCCGTTGGAGTACCATCAATTACATTTTGCTAAATGCCGAAGCACTTTATCGTTTTAAATGGGAGTCTTGTTCGCGCGCTGAAAAACTGGCGCTCTTAAACTTAGCCAAACGTCAAAAATTAAATCCCGCGAACACGCAAATGATTGAACACTTAGCCCTAAATGGGTTAATTACCGTGCGTAAAGGCAATATCGAAATCGTTAATCACAGCTTTACTCACTTTATTTTACATGCGGAAACCAGCGCTACCCTGAATCAATTAGTGAAGCATGGCGAAGAAGGTCTTTGGAAAAGTTACCGGCTTCCTTTGGGTGTCATCATTATTTTGATTATCGGCGGCATAGCCCTGACGTCAGGCGAGTCTATCTATATTATTGCGGCGTCTATGGCTGGAGTGCTAGGTACCATTGCCAGTGTGACTAATAGTGCCAATTTGTTGCGCGGACAGATGCGCGATTAAACACACGCCAACTTAGAAACAAGTTTTTAAACAAAACCAATGATTGTAGATACCTGCTTGGTTAACCAAGCAGGTGCAAAGAGTGCCTCATAGTGATTAACTGGAACAGTCTTATATTACCTCGCTATTGGGTAGACTTTTCATCTCGTTCACTTTGAGGCGAAAATGGCCTATCTTGGCTAGATGATAAATTTGGTACAGGAGGTTTAGGATATTTATTCCAATAAGTGATATGCACCTCTAAATTTTTTGCCCAACTTTCATCCCCCCCTTCAGGATAATGTCCTTTAAACAATTTTTTAACGTCAATTCTAGGGCTAATTAATTGTGATTTTTCAACGTTACTCACTTCTAACTCTGCCGCTTCTGCAAACTGAGAAAGTTGATTCCACCATTCGCTGGCGTCTGCGCGCTGATCTTGCGATGCCTCTTCGTCTATTGCGAACACACAACCGAGACCATACTGAAGCGGAGACTTCCAAGGCGGCTCAGTTGCACCTTGGTTATGCAGCTCTTCTTGACGAACAGGTGAACGATAACCTTCTAGCAGTTTAAGTGGAATATTATGTCGCTCAAGACTTGCTATCACGTTTTTCACTTTATCGCGTACAACAGGATGTAGATGATTTAAGTCTGTATCAAATGCCATTGCCATTTTCCTTTTATTTCGATTGAAATGCTGGTTTGAATATTTTTGCAATACTTCGAAAAATTTCCATGAACATCATTACTTTACACTTAACCACTATAGTTGCATAATTTTTAAACAGCTAGTTGGTGATATTAGTAATTATCGGTTAACGCTTGGGAACTATCTTGATTAGGATATTTAATGAATAGCTTTATTGCAGAGCTAAGAAGGCGGAATGTTTTCAATGTGATCGGTGGTTACGCCGTAGTGGGTTGGTTGTTGATGCAATTAGCCGTAGTACTAGAAAGTGCATTGTACTTACCAGCTTGGTTTGACACGCTTTCAACCGTGCTTGTAGTAATCGGTTTTCCCATTGCTGTATTATTGTCTTGGCTGTTTCAATTTACAGCAAAAGGATTCAAGCGAACCGCAAAAAATCCAGTTTTAAGTAACGCTGAACACTCCAAAAATACCATCATAATTTTCACCCTGACAGGACTCATTAGTGCCGCACTGATTTCTGCTATGTGGTTCCATTTAAGCAATAGTTCAAAAAGTGAGACTAATCTTGAGGTAAACAAACAAGTTAGCGATTCAAAAGTTGAAGAAGTACTTAGTTCAGCCACTCAATCCATTGCTGTTCTGCCATTCAATGACTTTTCTGCCAGCAACGACCAAGGTTATTTTGGTCATGGCATTTCTGAGGAATTACTTAACTTATTAAGTCGTATCAAAGGCTTAAGGGTAGTATCTCGTACTTCTTCATTCGCATTCTTTGGTAAAGATTCAACCGTCAAGGAAATTGCACAAGTGCTCAAAGTTGCACACATTTTAGAAGGCAGTGTGCGTAAATCAGGAAATACTATTCGCATTACTGCCCAGTTAATTAATGCAAAAACTGACGAACACATATGGTCAGAAACCTATGATCGCCCGTTATCCGCACAAAATTTGTTTGCGGTTCAAGACGAGATAGCCAGTGAAATTATTCAAAAGCTAAAAGGGAAATTAACTGTTGTTCCATTAGCTGATTCGGACAAGACATTATCACTGCAAGCTTACGAACTATATCTACAAGCGAGAGAAAATCAAAAATTACGTTCCCCCGAAAGTTTACGTTTAGCAGTTGCAGGATTTACCAAAGTCATTGATTTAGATCCCCAATTCGCCCATGCCTATTCTGGATTATCGGAAACCTACCTGCTCATGGAAGCCTATGCAGGCATGAATAAACAAGAGTCACAAGACAAAGCCTCGCCTTTGGTCGCAAGAGCACTAGAGCTCGCACCTAATTCGGCAGAAGTACTTGCTAGTGCCGCTTACCTAGAGAAAGATAAAAATACAGCAACATCTATAAAACAAGCTCAACAATATGCAAACCAAGCGATAGAAGCGAATCAAAATTATGCAAATGCCTATTTTCTATTAGGCGGAATTTTGTGGGAGCAAGGAAAGTTAAACGACGCAATAGAACAATACAAAAAGGCCCGAACACTCGATCCCTTATCGATTAATATTTTAAGTAATCTTGCGCGTATTTATGTGTCAATAGATGACAAAGCCAGTGCTAAAAGCATTGGCAATGACCTGGTACGCCTGCACCCTACTCTGCCATTTGGATATAGCGTATTGGCAGATTTGGCGATTAAAACAGGGAAATATACCGACGCCCATGTAATGTTGCAAAATGCCTATTTTTTAAACCCGCAAAGTACCACCATTCAAAAAGGGCTTGCAAAAGTCTACAACTTAACCGGATTGTACCAGCACGCTATTTATTATCATGATACACCGGCGAGTCAGGTTTGGTTTGGCATCTATACCAATAACTTAGCATTAGCTACTAGCGAGTTGCCTAAGGTTACAGAAATGACCGACGTAGCTTGGTTTTTGTACTATTTACGTCAGTTTACTAAGACCAAACAAATTGTGGACGCCTATATTAAGGCGTACAAGTTATTAGACAGGCCCATTGAAAATACTGTCAGCGCAGACTTCTTTATTGCTTTAGCACATACACGAAAGACACTTGGCGAGAACAATGAGCAACTTTTTCGCATGTTGAATGAATACTTTCCAATAAAATCTCCGCAGGAAGTGGACAATATCAATGAACTGAACCAGCGAGCATTATTTGCAATACTCAAAGGGGATTACCAACAAAGCTATAGGTGGATAGATCGCATGATTGCACTGGGTTACATTTCTACCTTCATCGATCCGATTTATGATGAAATTAGACAATCTGCTGATTTTAAAACTCGACTGAGAAAAATGCAGGCACTAAGAGACAAATATCGATTAGAAATTGAAGCTCAATTAAACAATGCTGGCCCCGAATGGATGGTGCCACCTAAAGATGTGTAAAGGAATCGTTCATGTTGTTACAAGGATAACCTCTGTGCTAATCCACTGCTGCGCGAACAAACATTTTTGATACAAGACTGTAAGCTATCCGCAGAACTGTAAAGCACAAATTTTTCACGTGCGCGAGTCAGTCCAGTATAAAAAAGCTCGCGACTCAATCCTTTTGCCAATGGGTAAAAACTCGCATCAGGCAAGCAAAGATAGACTTGATTAAATTCAGAGCCCTGACTTTTATGTATTGTCATTGCAAATACTGGCGAGTGCTCTGGTAAACGACTCAATAACACCCCTTTATATCCACCTTCCGCTGTTTTAAACCAGGCTTTTTTCAATTGTTTGTTGCTTGGATCGGGCATTACAATTCCTACATCACCGTTAAACAACCCCAAGTTATTATCGTTTTTACTTAACATGATCGGCCGTCCAATGAAGTCTTTCTCTTCTATTGAAATATATCCTTGGCGATCCAGTTCCCGCGTAATTAAGTAATTAATATTCTCAACGCCCCACTCACCTGTTTTATAAGCACACAATATTTGTTGTTCAAACAAATAGTTAAAACTGTCTTCTAGATTACTTTGACTAACTGCTGAAAAATAACGATTTAGCTGACTTGCATATTGTTGAGCAAACACTTGGGGGCTGCCATTTTGATGCCAAATCAAAGATTCTTGGTTGACGTCGGCCAAGATTGACTGAACCGAATCGGCTTCACCTGTTATCACCTGTTTGGCCAATAAGCCAATGCCACTTTGGGAAGAAAAGCGGTGACTTTTTTGCAGCTTGACCAGACAATCTGTAATCTCTGGAATCGGCTTTAATTGGTTTCTGCTGGGCACATCTTGGTCACAAATATCTTCAATTAAGCGTGCGGTCTGAGGCGAATATTCGGGATTTAGTTTTCCCATCAATGCAGCATGGCAAATATCTGATAAAACACTGCCCGTTTCAACCGAAGAAAGTTGATTGTGATCACCCAGCAAGATTACTTTTGTATGTAGCGGAATTGCACTCATCAATTTATACATAAGAGGCAAATCCACCATAGAAGCCTCATCGACAATCAACGCATCTAAATGCAGTAAATTATTCGCATTATACTTAAACTCTGCTCGTCCTGGTTGACTACCTAACAGTCGGTGGATAGTACTCGTTTGCAAGTTTAAGCCCGCATTATATTGTTCGGGAAGTGTGTTTTTCGCTGCAATAATCGACTCTGTTAATCTGGCTGCAGCTTTACCTGTTGGCGCAACTAATTGTACTTTGAGGGTTTTGTTTCGAGTGAGTTGAATTGCAAATAGCAAAGCAAGTAGTTTCGCCACTGTGGTCGTTTTACCTGTCCCTGGACCACCGGTAATTAAACTAAAACTACGTGTCGCTGCAATGCCTACCGCAACCTTTTGCCAGTCAATTTGATCGTCTTTTTGCCGCGTAGATGAATCAAACAGTTCAGCTATAATCGGTTTGATCACATCCGTATCGATAACAGACTCAAGGCTTAATTTCTGTTTAATGATCGCAGTCAAGCCAATTTCATAAAGGAAATAGCGTTGTAAATACAACGCATTTTGATCAAATATTATCGGTTTATTTTTTTGTCCGCGTCGGCAAGCGCAATACTATGGCTAGCATGAATTGTATTGATTACATCTTGTATGTTAGAAAAACCAAGCAAGCGAAGTTGCAAAGAATCTAATTCAGACAAATTTAAACAGCTATGTTGTTGACCTAATCGTTGGCTGATAATGCCAGCAAGTAATGCTAGTTTATCTTTGTGTTGATTTTCTTGCTGATAAATAAAGCTGGCAAAAGCACGATCCAAAGCAGTAAAACCTAACCTGATCATTTGTTGTTCACAGGATTCTAAAAAGTGTTTATCAAGTAGTCCGGTTACCATAAATCCATCTGCTCCTGACCCGTACTTTTTACCTCTTTTGACGTTATATTTTCTCCCATAAACAAAGCATCCAGTGATTCAATCACCTCTCTATCAGGTTTAAAGAAGTAAATGCCATTGCCTTCTTGATGAGCAGACATACCACGTAAAAACCAATAATAAGCACCGCCCACATGTTGATCATAATCATAATCTTCTAGCTTGCTTTTTAAAAAGCGATGCAGGGCTAAAATATAAAGCAATGACTGAAGATGATAGTCATGCTCTATCATAGCTAACTGCATTTTGTCTTGACTATAATCTGAAAAATCCGGACCTAAATAGTTGGATTTATAATCCGCCACATAGAATCGCCCATCTAAACAGAAGGTTAAATCAATAAAGCCTTTTAATAATCCATGCAATTGAGAAAACTGATATTGCCGTTTACTGGTTTTGAACACACCGTTTATTAATTGATTAAATGGCTTTGCCTGTACGGTTTGTAACGGTAAGTGGAACTCCATTTCGGGGCAAACCTGTTGCGCAGTTAATGACGCCAAGCTAAATCGATTATTTGCGGTTTGTACGTGTGGTATCTCAATGCTTGCTGCGAGCACGTCTTGCAACCAAACTGCGACGGTATTGTGCCATTTTTCATCAATGCCAAACCAAGCACTTTGTTGGGCAATGACTTGAGATAGTTGGTCAGGTTTTTGAAAGTCAATATTTTCTAACACACCATGTAAAAATGAACCTGCTTGTGCACCACGGGTAAATTCAAATCGGCTCAGGTTATCTGGCTGGGACTCACCCACCAGACTCACAGTTTGATCTGAAGACAACGCATCCAAATGATTTGGCGTTTCCTGTTCATCCGTACCAGGTTGTTCATGCTCCACCAAAAACTGGTTGCGAGCGATGGCTGAATAACTGGTAATTCGCCAAGTACCATCAATTTGTGTATTAAATGGTTTAATCGAAAAAGTAGCTGATTCACTCGTTTCGGGCGTGTGATAATGCAAAATTTCTGGTTCGGGTAACAACGTTTGATAATCGATATCAGCTTGCAATTGCAACTGTTGGATCTGCTCACTAATCAATCGATCACAAGGTTCAAAGTCTGCCCTTGATAATAGTTTTCCCAGGGCAGTTTGATATAATCCAGATTGCGACTGGCTCCTTCCCAAGGCCGGATTCCACACACCCACAAAACAATTATATACGGCACGCGTAAGTGCTACATACAATAAACGTGTATCTTCGGCTAGCCGTTCATAATCTGCTTGTTCCAGATTCTTTGAGTTATTCTCAAAATCGAGGATTAATTCCATATCCTCATTATGAAAAATGGCTTCTGACGCTAATCTGTAGGCACAACCAAATGGGATGAAAACATATGGGAACTCAAGACCTTTCGACGCATGGATAGTTATAATTTGAACCAAATTACCATCCGTTTCTAAGCGCAATTGGTGTGCTTCATTATTATGATCCGGTTGTTGTATTTGCTGTCCAAACCAATACAGTAACTGACTGTCACCGGGCGTTATTAAACTTTGCTGTTGTAGCATTTCAATTAAATGGCGAAGATCTGTCAGACGTCGCAATCCGTCGCTAAAATGCAGCATCAGTCCAGAAAATAGGTCGAAATGCTGCATAATTTGATTCAACACCATCATTATGCCAAAACGTTGCCATTTTATTTGCCACTCTACAAACAAATCGACCGTTGTTTGCCATTCCGATTCACTACTAAATAGCTGATCTAATTGCATCGCGGTGAAACACATAAGTTCACTACTAAGAGCAGCTTTCAGTCGCCTTTCATCTGTAGGGTTTACCAAGGCATCAAGCAATCGATACAAATCCAGTGCGATCTCGGTCGCATAAACGCTATGTCGGACAAGAAAAACACTATCGACACCGCGAGCTGCTAACGCTTGTTTGACTACATTCGCTTCTGTTCTATCTTTGACCAGTACACAGCAATCTTTTGCTAGCACTTTTTGCGAGCGACTATTAGCATCATCATCGTTTAATAATGTAGCGTTTTGCAATAACCCAACAATAATATTGGCAACATGCCCTGCCAAATTAACCTTGGCATCTTTTATAGCAATAACATTCTTATCTGCCTGCAAGTGACAAAACGTTAGACTGGCCACCCGCTGTTGGTTTAATTCTAAAAATGTGTTTGGGGAGGCAGCATTCACCGGATGAAACGGAATGTCTCGTTCAAACAAAAAGCCATTTTCGCTGTTATCAAACAAATGATTAACCGCATCGACTAAAGCCTTTTGTGAACGCCAATTAGTCGCTAGGGTAAACTGCTTGTCCTTACTGACTTGTTGTTTGGCCTGAATGTAAGTGTAGATATCAGCACCACGAAATCCATAAATAGCTTGTTTCGGATCACCAATCATTATCAATGAATAATTAGCTTTGGTATTTTGTTGCAAAGGATAAACTTGGCTAAAAACACTCAGTTGGTAATGATCAGTGTCCTGAAATTCATCTATCATCGCAGCTGGAAATTGTTCACGAATGAGTTTAGATAGTGTTGCGCCATTTTTACCTAGCAAGCCGTCATTTAAACGAGTTAGCAAGTCGTTAGGTGACAATTTACTCGTACGTGTCTTAAACGCATCTAAATTTTGTTTCACTTGCCGTAAAGCTTCATTTTGAACAGCAATTTTGAGTGTTGTTAAGAATACGCTTCGTTGCTCTTCAACTATCTCAAAAATTTCAAAATTTAAATCGGTTAACTCTGCGCTATTCTTTGATCTGGCTTTTTCAACTTTCTCTGGAAACCAATCTAGCCAACCATTATCAAATGGACATATAACAGATTCACTTTGACAAAACGTGTCCATCTTACGATAAATATCGCTTTTACCGAGTTTGGTGTTTCCTTTGAGCTTAGCTTCCTGCAACCGTGAAGAAACGTTTTGTGTGAGCCACCAATGTTTTAGTTGCTGAGTACTTTTAATGAATTGTTCGAGCTGTTCGCTAGCCTGCGAAAGAGAGGTTGTTTTATAAGCAACGAACTCTCGTTCTAGAACACCATCTATGGTTTTTTGCAACGCTACCGGGCTTGTCCATAAACTACGAATATAATGCAACATCACTTTTGGCTGCGGGACAATGTGGCTGCGCCAGTAATCTTCGACAGCTTGCTGCACCCATTTGGATTGATCCAATTCTAATTGCTCATCAAAAACACTGCCACTGGCAAATGCATGCTCTGACAGCATCCGCTGACTAAAACCGTGAATAGTAAAAATCGCAGCTTCGTCCATTTGCCTAGAGGCTAATAACAGCGTTTCGGCAGCAAGTTCAAGATTGTCTGTATCATCAATTAATTTCTGGATAAAACTGTCATCGCTACGCTGCTGATAAAAATCTAAATATGCGCGGTGAAGACGACGCTGAATACGTTGTTTAAGTTCTGCTGTTGCAGCATTAGTAAAGGTAACCACTAAAATTTGGTCAACCCCTAAACCTGCACGATTATCTGTTAAAGATGAATGTAATTCAGAACACTGATGACCTAACAACAGCCTTAAATACAAATTCACGATGGTATAAGTTTTACCCGTCCCTGCACTTGCTTCGATTAACGATGCCCCATAGAGCGGGTAAGAGTAAGTATCTAATTGATTCATTTCGCTACCTTGTATTCGAAGATAGGTGCAAAAACCGTATCGCTAATTAACGCGAATTCAGTAAATTGGGCGGACAAATCTGGGCATATACGTTGAATATTGGTTTCCTGCCCCTCTCCAGAATTAAAATCGGTGCCGTTAAACTCAGCCAAGGTCTTGTCGATATCTTGTGTTTCCACCCATTTTTTAGCCGTATTTGCAAAAAACAGAGGAGGTTGGTTTTCACCATTCTTAAAAATAGTTATTAGCATTTCTAAATATTGAATTGCTTGAGCTTGGGGAACAACCATTAACTCAAAAGGCTTATCAAGCGTTAAGTAGCGCGCGACCCCATTATTGCGCTCAGAAATAGCGCAAAAACATAGCCACTTAAGCCATAATTCCATGATGTCTTTGCCGCGCAATTTTCCGGCTCGAAACAAAACTAAATCTGTGCCATAAACTTGCTTAATCCAACCTTGTATATTGCCATTGACTAGTTTCAAATCGATTTCGATCAAACTTGCTGGTGTATTTTTGACGCTTTGCAAAAGCTGTTCTCTTAAACTTTCAGACGCCTGCCAAATGTGTTCAAAACTAAGTGAGCCTGCATGTCCTGTAGGTAATTTTCCTTGAGCATGACAGCTGTCATAAAACTGCTGCTGAAAAGTGTGTTCATCTGAAGAATGTTGTAAGAATTGGTCCAGTAGCACTTCGTTTAATTGATAACGCATTAATTGATCAATTTCAAAGGGCTCTTCATCAGCAAGCTCATTAAAGTACACGGATAAACTCAATCGCCAGCGTTGACGAAAAAAGAATTTTGCTGGATTTTGATAAAAGGCGAGCAAATCATCAACCTCTATCAAGGACGAATGTTCTTCGCTTTGTGCATTTAAAGGTTGACTGAAAAAAGTGCTGTTTAACGGCTCACTCATGTGTGAATTCAACACATTTAGCCATATTTGTTGAAAACTTCGAATTCGGCTCGATTCATCAAAATACTGCTTTGAAAATGGTTGTAGTCCATGTAATTGCAGCAAGTGATTTTGTAACTTATCTTCTGTTTCCGCGACTGGCAAATGTAAGGTATTTTCTACGCAAAATACCTGCTTACAATAATCTAAAAGCTCTGTTACTAAAATAGAGGGGTTGCGCTCGGAATTGTCGCGACTGCTATTGCCTAAATAACTTACGTACAATTGCTGACGGGCTGATAAAATAGCCTCTAGAAACAAGTACCTATCATCCATTCTTCTTGAACGATCGCCTCGACGACTTTGCGCCTCACGCATCAAGTCAAAACCAATGGGCACGGTTTGACGCGGATAGTCCTGATCATTCATACCTAATAGGCAGACTAGTTTAAAAGGAATACTACGCATTGGCATTAGAGTACAAAAATTCACTTTTCCCGCAAGAAATCGCTGACCGACGCCTTTATCTTGCAAGCGCTGCTGCAATTCAGCGACAAACACGTCCTGACACACATCTGAATTAAATTGCTGAGTATGCACTTGAATACTCTCTAATGCTTGGCGTAATTGATTCAGATAAACCTGCTCATTTTCATCCACGATGTAAACGCGATCTATGTAGGCTAAGCTCTTTTCCACTTTGTTTTGCAGGATGTCATCAGATAAACAAAACGACAATATGTCCTGCATTAACAACGCAAAGTCATATAATTTGCCGAGTGCAATTGCACGTTGTCCTTCAATATTTTCAAATGGCGCAATAAAGGCTTGATTTGGATCTCCTTGTACTTCTAACATTTCCCCTTTCATTGCATAACCAGATAACAAACGTTGTAACGCAAAAATCAGCGTATTTTGTGACTCTTCTGGCACCGTCCAGCGCGCCTTATCAGTACCACTCAATCCCCAACGAAAACCAACTTCAATCAACCAATCACGTATATCTTCATATTCATTAGCGCTGAGTTCAAATCGCTTTTGTATTGCTGGAATTTCTAAAAATGCCAAGAGTTCGGAAAGATTAATACGACTTTGATGTAAATTGAGCAAACTAATAAAACTTTCAAGAACATGTGACTCTTGAGCAGCATTACGATCGGAGATGCCATAAGGGATAAATAGTTCAGCTTCTGCACTACCAAATACCCCATCAATAAAAGGCGCGTAAGCCGCGACGTCTGGCATCATCACAACTATATCGGCAGGCTTTAAATCCGGATTGATTGTAAATTGCTCGAGCAAGTGATCATGTAGTACTTCCAACTCCCTGACTTTTGAATGACAGCTATGAAATTGCAACGAGGTATCGCGCTCTGCAATTTCTATTTTAGGATGTAAATCCCCATTGCTTAATAGCTCATTAGCGCTGATAGGAGGCACTGTATTGCGCATGGTTAAATCATAAATTTCGTGCTGTAGCCATGCCAATATACTGTCTGGTTGCTGGTCGATAAATAGATCCTGTGATTCAGCGCTGCTGGCTAATAACATTTCTAAATAGTCCCGCCCAGGTTTTCCCCAACTGGCGAGTAACGGGTTGCCAATATCAAACAAAGCACTTCGGTCAGAATCAACATTTTTGTCCTGCAATTTCTGCCGACTTAACGTATTTTGATCGACAATATCTGCCCAAAAATGTTGGCTGGGATTACACCAAAATAGAAAAACGTCTCGGTGTTGTGCGAGGGCTTCGAATACATCTAGTTGCTGCTGGGGCAAGGTAGAAATACCAAACACATATAACGGTTTTTGTAGCCCTTTGGGCTTGCCTTGTCCAATGCGTTGAATTAATTGCGCATGCAAGTTAGCCCGGTGATAAACCGATTCATTCAGCTTTTTGCTAATCTCCACCAGCGCACGCCATAAAACAGGTTGCCACGGATGGGAAGTGATATCCCTATCGTCGATACTATTGGCACCTGTTTCCCAATTATTGATCCACTCAGGGCGATAGACTTGATATTGGTCAAATACGTCCGCAATTTTTTGACAAAGTTGGTAGTATTTAAGCCCCCTATCCCCATTTAAATATAAATTAATTTCGGAAAATTCAGGCCTATCAAGAAAACGCTGCAAAATATGCATGAGCTTCCACACCATATTAGGTTTAGTGAATGCTGAGGTTTCAGGTAGATCGTTAAAGAAACTTTTGTATTGCTGCCAAATAAAGCTTGAGGGCAATGGGAATTGTATATTTGCCGCAACCCCCAAGTTATGTGCAATCGCAATTTTAAGCCATTGGGCCATGCCGGGGCTTTGCACAATGATGGTTTCAGGTGTTAATAATGAGGCTAAATCACTCTGCTGAGATACGTTTTGAGACAATCGATGCAATAAATCAGCCTGTAATACTTCCATTTTATTTGACTGAATCAGATGCAGCACACGACGTCCTTAGGCTTTTTTAGCGTTATTCAATTTCACGCATGTTAGCGCGTTTAAAGTAAATGCAGCAAATAGAAATCCTAACTTTAGATATTTCCTCTCCATGATTTTTTCGTTCTAAAAGGTCAACACACGCAATTTTGTTTGTTAGAATCAGCGGCAAAATTTAGTTGCTGAGAAACTTATGAAATTTGTGTCATTTAATATCAATGGCGTGCGCGCCCGCCTGCATCAATTGCAAGCATTAATTGAAAAACACCAACCCGATGTGATTGGGCTGCAAGAAATTAAAGTACACAACGATCAATTTCCATTAGACGACGTTGCCGCGTTGGGCTATCACGTGTACTACCATGGTCAAAAAAGTCACTATGGCGTAGCTATGTTATGCAAAGAACTCCCTACCGATGTTCAATATGGGTTTCCTTCTGATGAGGAAGATGCTCAGCGCCGTATGATCATGGTCACCTACCCCTTGCCTAACGGCGAAAGTGTAAGAGTATTAAATGGATATTTTCCGCAGGGGGAAAGTGAAAAACATGAAACCAAGTATCCGGCCAAACGCAAGTTTTATCGCGATTTGATGGGTTACTTAGACGATAATCATTCGCCTGAAGAAAATGTAGTAGTGATGGGTGATGTTAATATTTCACACACAGATTTGGATATAGGTATTGGTGAGGAAAATCGTAAACGATGGTTAAGAACTGGAAAATGTAGCTTCTTGCCTGAAGAACGCGAATGGCTAAATACATTAATTAACTGGGGATTCCACGACGGATTTAGAGCCTTGTACCCAGAACAAACTGAGCAATATAGCTGGTTTGACTACCGTTCAAAAGGCTTTAATGATAACCGCGGATTGCGTATAGATTTAATTCTTTCCACGCCTGGTTTACATAAATATTTAAAAGATGCCGGCATAGATTATGAACTTAGGGGCATCGAAAAACCGTCTGATCACGCCCCAATTTGGTCAAGCTACGAGTTTTAAATGTTTGAGATAACATTTATGCAAGGTACGGCTT
This sequence comes from Aliiglaciecola lipolytica E3, assembly GCF_000314975.1. Lineage (GTDB taxonomy): Bacteria > Pseudomonadota > Gammaproteobacteria > Enterobacterales > Alteromonadaceae > Aliiglaciecola > Aliiglaciecola lipolytica. Next base: position 68,135 of record NZ_BAEN01000035.1, on the reverse strand, counting down.
GGATTATTTACCTAGCCGGAATAGTGTTTGTATTAACACGGATTTCCTTCAATCAGTTTCGCCAAAATAAAAAACTGCAACATTTGGTGTTAGGTTCGTCTGTTTCCGTATTCGGATTGTGGTTGTTTCGGGTAGGTATAGAGCCAGGATTAGACGTGCACTTTTTATGGCTAACAGCCATGACACTGCTGCTTGGCTTACGCTGGGCTTTGATAAGTGGGTTTTGTACATTGCTAGTATCAACCGTAGCAGGCTATGACAGTTGGGCTATGTTTGGTATCAATGGGGTATTAGGAATTAGTATTCCAATCGTGATTAGCTACCTAATCTACAACTTCTCATTTCACAAATTACCCCGTCACTTCTTCATGTATGTATTCGTTTGCGCGTTTCTGGCCGGTGCAGCCATGATCGCTGTCAAAATGTTGCTGTTGTCGGGTTATTATTATGCTGATGGGATTTACAGTGGCGATACAATTTATGACTCTTATTTGTTGTTAATTCCGTTGCTTTTGATGTCAGAAGGAATGCTCAACGGTTGGACAATGACGATATTGGTTATTTACAAACCGACTTGGGTCTATACCTTTTACGATAAACACTATTTACACGGTAAATAACGCTTATCCTGACTTCTTAAGGTATAAAAAAAGGGCGGATAATTCCGCCCTTAACACTCAACAAATTAATTATTCATCAAACAAAATGTCATGCACATTTTTCAAATCAGACTTTCCTTCAATGATTTCATCGGGTGTTAAACCAGAGATTTCATGAGGAAATACTAACCATTCGTCACTTTCGTGAATAAAATAATCAGGTACCATCTGAGTTTTGTTATTGGCTGGTTTGTAGTACGGACAAGCTACCCGAATATCTTCAGGCATGTTTAAGCGTGAAAGTTTTTTGATTTGTTCGATAAGTGCGTTAACACTGCGCCCCGAATCAAACACGTCATCAACTATTAATAATCCATCACTGGCATTCGCATTTTCAATTAAATAATGCAGACCGTGCACTTTAATTTCTTTAGACTGTTTATCAATACCGTAATATGAAGAAGTACGCACAGCAATATGATCTGTTTCTACTTTTTTATAATCAAAGTATTCCTGAACGGCGATGCCAATAGGCGCACCACCGCGCCAAATGCCCACGATAAATTGCGGGCGAAAACCGTCTTGATACACTTTAGCGGCTAAACGAAAGGAATCTTCCAACAATTGTTGGGCGGTAATATACGTTTTTTGCATTAAATAACCTTATTTACAAATACTCGTTTGTGTTTTAATTATAGAGTGATAGAGACTTTTTCTAAGTTATGCCAATTATAGCGAAAGCAATCCATAAAGTGTTGAGAAAAACCCGACAATTTACTGACTATTCATATTTTAAGGCTTCGGCAGGTCGCACCTTAAGGGCTCTGTAAGCTGGATAAAGCGTCGCGATAAAGCATAGACCAATGGACAACACCACCAAGAATATTATCTGTTGCCATTGGATGTCGATTGGTAAGCCTTGCCCATCACCTACTGCGATAGGCAAGCCTAAAAAATTCAAAATAGTATTTAGCTGGGAAACTAAAATCAAACCTAGCACTAAACCAAAAAAAGTCCCTTTGATTCCATTGTATAAACCATTAATTAAGAAAATAGAAATAATGCTAGAGCCTCGCATTCCCTGGGTGCGCAAAATCGCAATATCACCTTGCTTTTCCGTCACTATCATCACCAAAGCTGAAACGATATTAAATGCAGCAACCGCAATAATCAGTAGCAACATCAGCGACATCATATTCTTTTCCATTTTAACCGCATCGAACAACGGTCCCTGTCGAAAACGCCAATCTACCGTGGGCACCTGTATTTGCTTCACAATCTGTTGATATTCAAAGGCATCGTCTAAAAATAAGCGCGTTTGTCGCAATTTATCTTCTGATTTTCTTAATAACTTAGCGTTATCTGCAATGTTCACATACACCACTTTGTCATCCAATTGGGACGCTAAATCAAACAGTCCTACCACATTAAATAGGCGCTGACTCGGCATTCTCCCCATCGGCGAAAACGAACTAGCTCCGGCAGAAATCAATCGGATCTGTTCGCCAGGACGGATATTTAACTTGCTCGCCAAAGCCCGCCCTATAATGATGTTATATTGTCCAGCTTGGAGTTTGTTAAACTGCCCTATCATCATATTTTCTGACACGATTGAATGTTGCTGCATAAATTCAGGATCAACACCGTGAAGCAGTACACCTTGAATGCCGCGTCTCGATTGCACAATAGCTTCACTTTCGATAATACCGGAAATAGCTTGAACCCCTTTTATCTCACCTATAGCTTCAATCTGTTGAGGGGGTAATTCACGAGTATCGGCTACAATATGAGGTGTAATTCCTAACATCCGCGTTTTTAACTGCAATTCAAATCCGTTCATCACAGAAGAAACAGTAATTAATGCGATTAGGCCTAATGCAATACCAACTACGGAAAACAAATTAATAAACGCGATAAAGTGGCTACTTTTGCTGGCTTTTGCGTATCTAAGGCCGATAAATGTGGAAACGGGATAAGACATATTTAAACACTAAGCCTTCTGGGGAATTGAGTGAGACGATAATTTTTACGCACAATAAACTTCGTTTTGGCTATTCATTGTGAATGATAAGCTGGCATAATACGTGTTTGATATCCGCTAAACAAGAAACAAAACAGGTTCACTTTGGTAAACTATAAGCAGAGACTTTTGGAATCTTTATAGTTTAATTGATTGGGCGAACTAAATATAAAACACGCGGCGAGCGTTATCTATCGGGGAAAACATGGATCCACTAAGCTTGGAACAAAAAATGGCGCAATTTCATGAGTTTTTTACTATTAAGCATCAACTCAATGTCAATATGATCCCCGTAGCTGATGGTTTTCAACTTCCCAGTTTAGACGACTTAGTGAGTCAAATGCCTTATGCTTTCAAAATGGCATCAGAGATGTCTAGCATCGATGCACAAGCCCTTCGCCCTTTGCGCAATCTTGGTGAACACGCGCAAGATTTAACTGACTTTCTTAACCATCAAAACAAGAAGCTCGATTTGATGATGTCATTCATTTTGCAGCAACAAGATGATCCGCAACATCGCTATCAGTCGGTGGAGTTTGGTGGTGGTGGATTGGTTCTTAAAAGCGATGCTCCGTTAGAAGATGGTAGCATTGTAGAGCTCAAAATATTTTTAACAGAAGAGTCTGCGGCAGTATATTGCTTTTCAGAAGTCATCAAATCAGAAAAAGTAGATGATGATTACCATATATACTTACTATTTAGCCGTATTCGTGAAGAAGACCAAGAGTTACTGGTAAGAGCCAGTTTACACATGCAAACCATTCAACTTCGCGCTCGCTCTAAACAACAAAACAATGATTCAAATTAATGACGATAAGTATTTTCAACCCTGAATTACCGCAAAAAGCTGGCAATACAAGCCATTGGGGAAATATGCACGGCAGCAGTTTATCATTGGCAATTGCCAATGCTGCTAAACGAAATCCCGGTTCAACCTTATTGGTAACAGCAGATACGCCTAGCGCGTTAAAACTTGAAAAAGAACTGCATTTTTTTATGGCCGGTGCAGGTAAAAATGAATTGGAAGTTAAACTTCTACCAGATTGGGAAACCTTACCTTACGATACCTTTTCTCCCCATCAGGATATCATTTCACAGCGTTTAGAAACCTTATATGAGCTAACTCAGAATAAGCGCTGTGTTTTTATCGTTCCCGTAAATACCCTGTTACTTAGAATGCCGCCAGTGGACTTTTTAGGTCTCTACTTACTCATTCTAAAAACGGGCCAAACCCTCAATATTGATGAATTTAGACTCAATTTAAATAAATCCGGTTACCAACATGTAAATCAAGTCATGGGACACGGTGAGTTTAGTATTCGCGGTAGTATTATCGATCTTTATCCGATGGGAAGTACTGAACCGTTTCGTATCGATATGTTTGATGATCAAGTGGACTCTATTCGTCACTTTGATCCTGACAATCAGCGCTCCGGTGACAAGGTTGACGAAATAAACCTATTACCGGCAAGAGAGTTTCCTACCGATCAGGAAGCATTAAAACGTTTTAAACAGAACTACTTAGATACGTTTGAAGCTAACAACAGTAAAGAGTCCATCTATTACCAAGTTAGTAAAGGCATCATGCCCGGTGGCATTGAATATTATTTGCCGTTATTTTTTGATCACACCGCCACCTTATTTGATTATTTGCACCCTAACACGTTAATCATGACCGCGGGTGATCTTGCCTCTGCTTGTGAGTTCTATTGGACAGACTTGACTGAACGTTACGAACAGCACAGGTATAATCCAGCACGGCCTTTGTTGGCCCCTCAACAAATATTTCAGCGTTACGAAGAATTATTTGCTGGTTTTAAGCAATGGCCAAGAATCAACTTGTCTGCCCAGCCATTGGAAGAAAAAGCCGGTCGCATCAATTTTGCCACAGAAGCCATAGGTGAAATTGCGATTAAACACCAGCATAAAGTTCCTTGGACAAGTTTGAAAGAATCGGTTAAAAACTGGCAGAAAAAAGGCATGAAAATTTTATTTTGTGCCGAATCTCAAGGACGTCGTGAAAGCCTTTTAGATATTTTGCAAAAAGCACAAATACCGGTTAAAGCGTTTGAAAATATCCATGCTTTTTTATCCAGTGATGAACCCATTGGCATCGCAATCGGGTTGGCTGAAAATAGCTTTCAACTGTTAGAAACTGATTGCGAACTAGCGCTTATCACTGAAACCCAACTGCTGGGACATAAAATTAGTCAACGGCGACTGCGTGAAAAGCGCCAAGCTACCGATGAAAGTGCGGTAATTCGTAACTTAGCGGAACTCACCCAAGGTCAACCAGTTGTGCATTTAGAACATGGTGTAGGTCGCTTTTTAGGATTACAAACCTTAGACGCCGGCGGCTTAACCACTGAGTACCTCACCATTCAATACGCCAAAGAAGCTAAGTTGTACGTACCTGTTGCTTCACTGCACCTTATCAGTCGCTACAGCGGTGGCGATTTAGATCATGCGCCATTGCACAATTTGGGTTCAGATGCATGGAGCAAAGCGCGTAAAAAAGCCGCTGAAAAAGTGCGTGATGTGGCAGCGCAGTTGTTAGATGTATATGCTCGAAGAGCTGCCAAGCCCGGTTTTGCCTATAAAATTGATTGGCCGGAATATCAGGCATTTGCAGATAGCTTTCCATTTGAAGAAACTGACGATCAATTACAGGCAATTAACGCGGTAATTCAGGATATGGGAAGCCCTAACGCAATGGATAGGCTGGTATGCGGAGACGTCGGTTTTGGTAAAACAGAAGTGGCTATGCGTGCCGCGTTTTTGGCCGCCAATCAAGGAAAACAAGTTACAATTTTGGTGCCTACTACCCTGCTTGCCCAACAACATTATGAAAACTTTAAAGATCGCTTTGCCAATTGTCCATTTCGTATAGAGGTGCTTTCGAGATTTGTTACCGGAAAGGACCAAAAACAAGTAATTGAAGGGATTGCCAATGGCAAAGTAGATATTGTGATTGGCACACACAAGTTATTACAAGACGACGTGAAATATCACGATCTAGGTCTTGTTATCATTGACGAAGAGCATCGCTTCGGTGTACGTCAAAAAGAGAAGTTCAAAGCGTTGCGATCTGATGTGGATATTCTAACCCTGACTGCCACACCAATTCCAAGAACACTAAATATGGCATTAAGTGGCATGCGTGACCTTTCGATTATTGCTACGCCACCAGCCAAACGTTTGGCAATTAAAACCTTTGTTCATCAGCGTAGCAAAGATTTACTACGAGAAGCTATCATGCGTGAAATATTGCGGGGTGGACAAGTGTATTTCTTGCACAATGAAGTAGATAGTATTGAAAAAACAGCTGCTGAGATTGCTGAAATTGTGCCTGAAGCCCGAATTGGTATTGGACACGGTCAGATGCGCGAACGCGAATTAGAACGCGTAATGAGCGAGTTTTATCATCAACGCTTTAATGTATTAGTGTGCACTACAATCATTGAAACCGGTATAGATGTCCCTTCAGCAAATACCATTATCATGGACAGAGCAGATCATTTAGGATTGGCACAACTGCATCAGTTACGTGGTCGTGTTGGTCGTTCGCATCACCAAGCCTATGCTTATTTATTAACGCCTCACCCTAAACGCATGACCAAAGATGCTAAAAAGCGTTTAGATGCAATTGCAAACTTAGAAGATCTCGGCGCTGGTTTTGCGCTTGCCACACATGATTTAGAAATTCGTGGTGCGGGTGAACTATTGGGGGATGATCAATCCGGTCAAATAGCGACGGTAGGCTTCTCCTTGTATATGGATATGCTAGAACAGGCGGTTGAGGCATTAAAAGCAGGTAAAGAGCCAAGTCTGGATGCAGCTTTATCTGCCCATACAGAAATTGATCTTCGCATTCCGGCTTTGTTGCCAGAAGATTATATCGCAGATGTGAACACCAGATTATCCTTGTACAAAAAGCTGGCGGGATGTAAAAATCTCACTGAAATAAAAGAATTTCAAATTGAATTAATCGACAGGTTTGGTTTATTGCCAGACTCAGCCAAAAACTTGGTGCGTATAGCGGAATTAAAACTGCAGGCCAAAAAAGTTGGGATAAACAAAATCGATGCAACTGTCAAAGGCGCAGTTATCGAGTTCTCTGACTCGACAAAAGTAGAGCCTGGCTACATTATTCGTTTAATCCAAACCAAGCCAAATAAATTTAAATTAGAAGGCCCAGAAAAATTGAAAGTGATTATAAACAATGATTCTGCCAAAAATAGTATAGATGTTATTGAAAACTTATTAAATGATTTTAGTCGACAGGTAAAAGCCGCATGAAGAATTCTGTAATTTCACGCATTTCATGCAATCCACTAGTGCCGAGTTTATTAGCCATACGGGCTAAGCTTGTCTGGTTAATATTACTTAGTGTGAGTTTTGGCGCAATTAGTCAAGAGAAAGAATGGTGGTTTGATATCGAATTAATCGTTTACAAACGCAATATTGATCCCGCATCAATTGTTGAAAAATTCCCCGAAAAACTCGATTTAGTGACAAATCAGGCCGCATTTAAAAACTTGCATGCCTACCTGTATCCAGATTTGCACGGGACTTTCATTGGATTGCCGCTATGTTTTGCTAAAGAAAAGAAACAGCTTAGTTCAAGTGTTATTTTAGAGGATTCGTTCGGTTTATTTACGCCCTTTGATAAAGAACAATTCACCCAGTTATCGGAAGATTTACCGTTACAACAAGAAACACTGGTTGAAGCAAACGAATCGTCAATTTATTTAGAAATATGGCAACAACAATTTTTGTTAGCGCCGGTTGATTTGCCAGAGAAATTTTTGTGTCGATTGCCGAATGAAACGCCTATTCATCCTTTTATCGAAAAAGTACCCACGCAAATAAGCCAAGTGGAAAAACCTGGTTTACGTAGCACTCAGTTGTTGTCTCAAGAGAGTTTACAACTTAGTCAGTTAGCGAAGGACATTAACCGCCAAAGAGGGTTATCGACCATGCTGCATTTGGGCTGGCGTCAACAAACCTTATTTGGGCAAGATAAAGGCTTACCGATGCATATATTTGCTGGTAAAAATTATGGGAAAGAATTTAATTTAGATGGTTATAAAAAAGTCGAACAGCTAGCAAAAGACTCAATTAACCCTGTTGAAATAACTCCAAATAAAATTGCCCCGTTATCGGCTATAGACGCCAGCTCGGATGAGCAAACAATCAACAAACCAGATTTAATTGAACAAATAAAACTGGCGTTAGCTGATGACAGTTATGTGTTCAAAAAGCAATCGGTGAAAAATCCTGTAGAAGAAGTCCACACTGATCAGACTTCGAATCCTGACATGCTCGAAGATATTTGGGAGCTTGACGGTAATATCAAAGTGTTTCTACGTTATATTCAACGTACGCCATATTTGCACATCGACAGTAATTTGGATTTTCGTGCACCGGTATTTGACACTCCATTGTATTTAAGAGAGCAAGCTTCAGAGAAACAAGTGCAGACTGAACTGCCTACTCCCGATAGATTACAAAGTTATCCTTTCAGTCAATTACGTCGCGTTATTAGTCAACAGGTCCATTATTTTGATCACCCAATGTTTGGCATGATTATGCAGATTAGACGATACGATTTACCGGCTTCGTTCGATGACACCGCAACTGATGAGCAATAAATTTGAAAATATATACAAAATCTGGCGATTCAGGCAAAACCCAAGTATATGCAGACGAAGTGATTCGTTTGCACAAAAATGACGATATTTTAGAATGTTATGGTAGCTTAGATGAGCTAAATGCCAACATCGGGCTTTTAATTAGTTATAGCAAATGTTCTGTTATCACCCAACAAATGGAGCTGTTAACCGAAATTCAAAAGCATCTATTTCAAATTGGCTTTGCTATTTCAGCCAGCACATCATTAACCGCAGATGATGTCATCCAACTCGAACAAGCGATTGACTCACTACAAGCAGATTTGCCCCCGCAAACGCATTTTATTTTACCTGGAGGACATACAATAGCGGCACAAGCTCAGGTATGCAGAACGGTGGCAAGACGAGCGGAAAGACGCATGGTTGCATTGCTTCAACACCATCAGGTACCGGATGTTTGTTTGCATTACTTAAATCGGTTATCTGATTATTTATTTGTCATCGCCAGAGCGGTTAACCAACACTATCTCATCGAAGACGTTAAAGTTTAGCCAAGATATAAAGACCAGAAATAGACTCAAATCAACTTAGAAAGTGACGATTGTGACTCCGGTAATTACTAGCGCAGCAATGAGATTTAATACCACCCCTTCTTTGGCCATGGTGCGGATACTAAATTTACCAGTACCATAAACGATTGCATTAGGCGCTGTAGCGACAGGTAACATAAATGCACAACTCGCACTCATCGCGGCAGGCATCATTAATAATGCAGGATCGATTCCTGCTGCTATTCCCGCAGTAGCTAACACGGGCATCAACAAGGTCGCAGTTGCAGTATTAGACGTTATTTCAGTTAAAAATGTCACAAACAGACAAATGGATAACACTAATAATGGCACAGGTAATTCAGACAATCCCTGCAACCAACCACCCATTACTTCAGTTAATCCAGATGCGGTAAATGCTTTAGCAATACATATCCCCCCAGCAAAAAGGAGTAACATTCCCCAAGGTATATCATTTGCGGTGGGCCAGTCTAAAAGGGTTTCTGTCTTGCCATGTTTATCCTTTTTACCATTGGGAACAAGGAACATTAGCACCACACCAAAAAGTGCAATTGTGCTATCGCCTACAAATGGCATGTTAAACCAATTAGTCCAATAAGGTCTAAGAATCCAAGCCAAAGCAATAAATGCAAACACCAGCAAAACACGTCTTTCAGCTGTCTGCCAAATACCCACCTTAGGTAAATGGCAGTCATCCATGGTTTTCAGGCCACGAGTTAACCAAATTGCCATTAACGGGATGGCTATTACCACTACGGGGATCCCTGTTTTCATCCACTTTAAAAAATCTATTTCTTGTCCCTGCACTTCAGAATAGACACTCATGAAAATGATATTCGGTGGTGTACCAATTGGCGTTCCAACGCCACCTAGACTTGCGGAATATGCGATACCTAATAGCAAGGCCACTACGATTTTTTGTTGTTTAATATGCGGAACGATAGCCAACACAATCGGAAGTAACATTAAGGTAGTGGCAGTATTAGAAATCCACATACTAAGAATTGCCGCGGTCAACATAAAGCCTAACACTAGACGACGTGGACTATGACTTCCGGTAATTCGAATCATATAAAGTGCCAGCCGATTGTGTACATTAGATCTTTCTATTGATTTAGACAGCATAAACGCGCCCATCAACAATAAAATCACGTGACTTCCAAGTGCGGAAGCCGCCTCTTTATGTGTAATAACTCCCGCCATCGGAAACGCAAAAAAAGGTATGAGTGAAGTAGCGGGTATGGGTAACGCTTCGGTTACCCATAAAGTAGCAATGAATAACGTTATCGAAGCGGTGATCGCAATAGTATGTGTTTGTTCAAAATAAACATTCAAACCTAAATAAACAATTATTGAGAGTAAAAGCGCACCGCCAATCACGGAATAATTAATTTTCACTAAATTTTCCAAGCAGCCTAATTGCTTGCTGATATTGTTCGGTCTTTTTTAAGCTAGTGAAATCCGAAAACGCCCCTTTTCGCATGGCTTTGACTCTTCCTGTAGGCGCATAATCAGTAGGTAAGCCATCTAATACTTCAGCTGCACCTTTAGGATGATTACATACCAACGTCATGTCACAACCGGCTCTTAATCCAGCTTTTGCACGCTCAGTAAAAGATCCTAAATGAGCGGCTCCTTGCATTGATAAATCATCAGTAAATACCACACCGTTAAATCCGAGTTGCTGGCGTAATATCTGATTAACCCAAATTTCTGAAAAACCAGCCGGCAAATCATCTACAGCGGGATAGATTACATGAGCAGGCATGACTGCATCGAGCATACCTTGACCTTGTAATTTACTAAAGATTTCCATATCCAATTGAAATATCTCGTCTTTGCTTCGCTTATCAACGGGTAACGCGATATGAGAGTCTTCTTTAACATTGCCGTGACCAGGAAAATGTTTTCCAGTACATTTCATTCCAGCACTGTGCATTCCTTCAATAAAAGCACTTGCCAATAAAACAATTTTTTCTGGATTTTGATGAAAACTGCGATCCCCAATAACGTCAGATACACCGTGTATATCGAGTACAGGAGCAAAGCTGATATCAATATCGAATGCCAGCAATTCCGCTGCCATTAACCAACCAAACGTCTTAGCTTGGTTGCGAACGTTTTCGGTTACTTTTGCTTCTTCTATGCATAAAGCCCCCATGGCAGGAATGGCACTAAACCCCTCGCGGAATCGTTGTACCCTGCCCCCTTCATGATCGACGGCAATAAGTACATCATTTCGTGCGTTCTTTCGTAGCTCTTTAACCAGCTCTCGTAATTGTTTTTGGTCGTGATAGTTACGTGAAAATAGAATAATTCCACCCACTAGCGGATGATCTAAGATGTCTTTTTCTACAGGCGTAATCTCGTACCCGGAGACATCTAACATTATGGGTCCCATCAAGCTCTCATCATTGGTTTAGTCGATAGTTAAAACTATATAAGAATGAATAACATAACTAAAGTGAAAAACACCGACTCTTCACTAAATGGGCATTTTTATATTGATTGCAGTTATGCATACGTATGTATGCGATAAATCCAAAACGCTTACGTTACAATAATGTTAATACTGAAGTTTGTTGTAAACAATAAGAACAAGAGAATAGCATGCTAGCGTTCCAGAAAAATCTAACTAACGGTTTTTATACTCTACTTAGTCTACCCGCAAGTGCCATGGGGTTTGCCTTATCAGTGCAAATTGCTGCCCTCAGTTGGTTATTGACCACACAATACGGATTAGATTTACATGATGTTGGCTTCGTATGGGCTGCGGGACCTATTGCAGGCATATTAGGTCAAGTCATTATTGGTGCGATTAGCGATAACATTTGGTTTTGGGGGGGGCGCAGGAGACCATTTATAATTATCGGTGGTGTGTTAGCTGCTCTAAGTCTACTGGCATTGCCGAACATTGGTATTATTTCTTCAGCGCTAAATGTAGAAGCTATTTTAGGAATTGCCGTTCTCATTGCGTTGACTTTAGACCTTTCAATTAACATTAGTTTTAATCCCACTCGTTCAGTTATAGCAGATGTCACCCCCAAAGGTCATGAACGCACGAAGGGCTACACTTGGATGCAGACGGTCTCTGGTTCGTTCGGCGTTCTGGCCTATGTAATAGGAACCTTCTGGAACAACTATGCGCTGATATACATTGGTGTCGGGCTAGTGTTGGTTATGTCGATTATCCCACCTCTATTTATCACTGAATCACCGACATTGGAACATTCAGATCCCTCAACTCCCAATCAAAAATTAGGCTTTTGGAATGGTTGTAAAATAATTGAACCCCTTTGGGGATTTATTCTGTATTCGGTATACGCCTTTATCATTAAAATGGCAGGAATTGATGTTGAGCACTATTGGGTTGAAGCAATTTGTTTGATCGTTACCCTTGGATTAATTATCAAAACATTAATCGTCAAAGAGCATCAAAATCCCGATGGTACGAGTGAGCAAGGCTTTAAAAAAGTGTTAGCGGCGCACGCTTTTACTTGGCTGGGTGTGCAATCAATGTTTATTTATATAATAGGTTTTATTAAGCAAAATCTTCCTGAATTAAGCGACAACCAAACAGGACAAGTGATCAGCGCGGGCTTTTTGATATTAAGCGTCGTTTCGGCGATTTTACCTGCTTTATTACTTGAACCGCTGGCTAAAAAGTTAGGGCGGGTGAAAGTCCATACCTATTGCATTGCGTCCATGGCATTAGCGTATTTTGTATTGTCTCAAATGGGTGATAACAAGTTCAGCATTTATGTCATGATGGCATTTTTAGGTATTGGTTGGGCATCTACAATCAGTTTGCCTTTTGCGATTATGTCGCAAAAAGTGAATGCCGCTAAAATGGGCTTATTTATGGGCTTATTTAATCTATCGGTGGTACTGCCACAACTTGTCTCAAGTTTAGGCATTGGTAAGTATATTAATCAGGTAGATAACAAAGATATGTTGTTTGTGGTTTGCGGGGTTTGCCTGTTAATCTCTGCCGTTGCTTGGTGTTTCATTAAAGAGGATTTGCATCAAACCCTTGACTTAAAATAACCCTAGCCCTCTTTTACTCAAGTAAAATCGGAGATTGAGGCGGCATTGGAAAGTTGCTTTTAGAGTGCTCTAACTGTTTTTCGTAGAGAGATTGAAACGGAATATCACGACTGTTTAAGTTATTAATAATCATGAAATCGTCCGCCCTATCCTCTGAACTACTGTTAATTTTTAATTGCAGATTATTTTTGCCATAAACTCCCACGACAAATGAAGAGGGGTAGTATTTATACATGTTACTTCTGCTAGTGGCTGCGGTGTTAAATAGTTCATTCGAAGCATAAGGAAAGCGATCAATGACTTCTGGTGATTCGATATTCCAAAGAGTATTTCTTACTCCAGAATGCGGCATTACATCAGAATCCCCACCTGAATGAACATAAAACCCTCGCATTTTTTCAAATAAATTTTCGTATGGAAAAAGGCCATGAAAATCAATAAATGGACCGGTGCGATCGAAGTCATTAAATGCGCTGTCTACGATGTTTAAATCACTAAAAACACAACCGGATGTCCAAGCTCTAATAGAAACAGGGTGAGCATAACGCCCTTCAAACTTAATGTCCGTAGTCAAAATATTATAAGCACTAGAATAAGTTAACCCCGCATGTCCTCCACTTCCCTTAAGTTGCAAGTTCTGAACATCAATGAAAGCGCTATTGGAGACTATTATATTTTGCGTGAAATTATCCAAAACAACATTATTAATCCAACTATCCGCAATCCAAATACCCCAAATAGCTACCCACCCATAATCCTGCTCTGTAACAGTGCGAATAATAGAGGATTCGTCTACGGCATCGATTGGAAAAGGTTGATGGTGAACATATTGACCTTGCCAAGCACTTTCAAATGTCAGATTTTCTACACCAACATTTGATATGCCCTCAAACTTTAAGATTGTTGGCGAGTATCGGCTTAAATGATCAAAACGCAGCGGTTGATACAGTTCAATATTACTGTCATCAATTACCCTTCTAACCTTAGTTATATACTCAACATTCTTTCCATACTGCCCAAAGGTTTTAATTTCTTCATCTGAATAATCAAACGGATGGGTCAATAACTTAACAAGATCGATATTGTCTTTGCTGGGGTTTTCTGTATCAATTAACGGATCGGTTAATCGAATTCTAATATTTTGGTTTGGACGTATATTTGATGTATCGTTTACGGATATTATTCTACTCCCTCGAGGATAATCCAAATTATCGAAAGTAGTTAAAACAAAATCGTTAGCTTCCCCTTCAATAGCCAGTGCAGCAATACTTCGCAAATCCGTTGTACTTTCCCCTAATAATCCTAACTCTTGGCCATTGCTTGGATTTTTTAGATAAATAACTGAAGCATTCTTTCCATCCTTTATTTCACCTTTTAAAATAATATTGGATGAACTAATTTTGATTGTGCCTTCTTTCGCCCCCCCACTAATTTGGTACTTTCCTTCTGGAATGAAAACTATGCCTCCACCATTATTGCTAGCACTATCTATAGCTTGTTGAATTGCATGATGATCATCTTCATTATCATCTGGAATAGCACCAAATTCGAGAATATTATAAACGTCCCACTCAGCACTATCATTTTGATTATCCCTTAAGAAAAATCCAGCATGAGAAAAGTCAGGTAAATTACTATTAATTGCACCTTCGCTTTTATATTGCTCCCAAAGTTCATCTGCAGAATTTGCATAGACATAACATGATTGAAAAATACCTAAGAAAACACAGAATATTAAATGACAATTCCTGAGTATAAACATTTATCAAAACTCTCTACGAATTACATTTGATAAAGTACTTTCTAATCCCTGATCATCATAAGTTGTTATTGCAAAATAGTAGATACCTTTCGTAAGGTCGATAACCTTAAAATCTAGGGTGTAAGGGTCAGATATAGTTGCTTTAAGTTTAAGGTCGTCTTTTGATGAACCAACATAAATTTTATAGCCAGCTATTTCATTTGATGAGAGCGGTTCACCACCAATTCTATTTGTTGGAGCAACCCATTTTAAGGTGGTTGTAAACTTTTGAGTTTCGGGCTTCAGGTCAGAGCTATCCCCGCTGCTGCTGCCACCACAACTGACTAGGCAAAAAGTCAAAAAAATTATAGCGACGTTTACTTTTGGACGTTCCATACCGACTAAATATCCTTATAAACTATTCATTTATTAACAATTTACTTATGTAATTCACTCAATACTATTCAGACGAGTTTTCCACTGCTCTTTCGCTTCATGTATGTGAAGGTCAACGTCACCTGATTCACCCGCTAACGCTTCAGCTAATTGTTGAATTTGATCATCTCTTAGTTCAATTAATTTATCCGAGCGTTCAAACAAATCATAGGCTTCTGGGTAGTCTAGTTTTAATTGCTCAATATCTTTAAATGATAGGTAATGTTGCTGAAATTTTTCCACAAACAACTGACGACTAGCTAAAAACCCCATAAATCTTAGGCCGTTTTCACCTGATAACAAATTAATCTCTGATTCGGGCAAATTAGCTGCGTGGGCAATCTCTAACGCTTTTTGTTGAAGTTCTTTGGCCAATTCAACATCATTGTTTTCTACCGCCTGTTGCATTCCCAGTTTAAATTCATCGTTATTGAGAATATCGGTATAAGAATATTGGGGGATAGAATCTGGCTGGCCTTGAATTGAACCGTCGGTACCGGACAATTCATAAGAAGGTTGATTAAACACAAATAATGCTGCAATCACGCCAATAATTAATGCTACGACTAATAAAGTTTTGTTGCTCATAAAAGTTTGCGCTAAACCTGAAGTTTGAATGCTAACAAGCAGCAATCCGACCTATTGCTAGATCGGGCCGGCGTCAATGCAAAAACACACATCCTAATTTAAGGATGTGTGACATTAACATTAGGAGTTTGTCGGTTCTGTATTCTCGACGCGACTTTTGAGCTTTTGACCTGGTCTAAAGGTCACTACTCTGCGCGCTTTAATCGGAATATCCTCTCCAGTTTTAGGGTTTCGCCCAGGACGCTCATTTTTTTCGCGTAAATCGAAGTTTCCGAAACCGGACAACTTAACTTGCTCACCGGCTTCCAATGCTTCTCTTACTTCTTCAAAAAATGACTCTACAAGATCTTTAGCATCCCGTTTATTAATTCCCAATTTTTCAAATAAATGTTCTGCCATTTCGGCTTTAGTTAACGCCATACAGTCAATCCCTCAATGATGCCCCGAACTTTTCTGCTAACTGGGACAGAATGTCTTCAACTACCGCTTGAATCTCGTTTTCTTCAAGCGTTCTTGTTTGGTCCTGTAAAGTAAGAGAGATTGCCAAGCTTTTATAACCGGCCTCTATTCCCTTTCCTCTATATACATCGAATAAGTTTAGGCCAACTAATTGATTTCCGCCAAATTTTTCAATGTAAGATAATATTTCGCCTACAACTTTATCTTCCTCTACAACGATAGCAATGTCACGTCTATTAGCAGGAAATTTTGAAATTTCTTGAGCAATAGGCAATTTTTTGCGACCAATAGCATTAAAATCTAGTTCAAAAACGAATGTTTTGCCGTTTAACCCTAACACTTTTGCAAATTTAGGATGAACAGCACCCACAAAACCAACCAATTCTTGACCACGATAAATTTGTGCACATTGTCCAGGATGAAGTGCTGAATGTTGCGCCGCCTTGAAACTAAATTCCGAGTAGTTGGACGTCGTTTGTAATAACGCCTCTACATCAGCTTTTATATCATAGAAGTCAACGCTTCGATCTTCCATCGTCCAATGTTCATTATTGCGATTTCCACAAATAACCCCGCCGATAACCATTTCTTGGCGAACGCCGGTTTTTTCAGCCGAGTCAGGTACAAAGCGCAATCCAGTTTCGAATAATCTAACACGACTTTGTTGGCGCTTTTGATTATAAGATACTGATTGCAAAAGCCCGGTCCACAAACTCACACGCATAACAGACATATCAGCAGATATAGGATGCGGCAATTGCATACCTAACATGTCCGGGAACAATGCACTTTGTGCTTTAGGATCCACAAACGAGTAAGTTATCGCTTCTTGGTAATCACGTTCTACCATTGTTTGTTTTAGTCTGTCTAAAGTCAGGTTTTGTTCCTGATGAACAGACATTTTTAGTTTAGCGGTTGGCGCTATGGTTGGAATACTGTTGTATCCGTAGACTCTTGCAACTTCTTCAATTAAATCTTCTTCAATACTGATATCAAAACGGTAGGCCGGAACGTCCACCGTCCAAGCATTGCCTGAAAAACTTACTTTCAACCCCAATCGCGTAAGGATATCGGTCACTTTCGCTTCGTCTACATGGATACCGAGTAATCGAGTTAAGCGCGTTGCTCTAAGTTCGATACTCTTTTCTTTCGGTAAGTGTTCCTGACTAACAGACTCGGTAATTGGTCCTGCCTCGCCGCCCACGATATCCAATAAAAGCTGTGTTGCACGTTCCATAGCAACGCGTTGCAATTGAGGGTCAACGCCACGTTCATAGCGATGTGATGCATCAGTATGCAGGCCATATTGACGTGCTTTACCCATAATCGCATCAGGAGCAAAAAATGCGCTTTCTAAGAAGATATTCTTAGACGACGCCGTCACTCCAGATTCTAACCCACCAAAAATTCCTGCCATAGCCAATGCCCTACGCTGATCTGCAATAACTAAGGTATTAGATTTCAGCGCGATTTCATTACCGTCTAATAAGGTAAGTGGCTCTTCCGCATTTGCAAATCTTACGACAATGTCACCATCGAGCTTATCGTTGTCAAAAGCATGCATTGGATGGCCAAGCTCAAGTAAAACATAGTTAGTGACATCAACAACAGGGTCAATGCTTCTAATACCGCTTCGTCTTAACTTTTCTTGCATCCACAATGGCGATTCAGCATCAATATTGATGTTTTTTAATACCCGCCCTAGATAGCGTGGGCACCCCTCAGGAGCAACCAACTGAATATCGCGGATATCTTCAATTTCTGTGTTCACGCTCTCAATTTGAGGTGCTGTAACTTCAACTTGATTTAACACGCCAACTTCACGAGCTAAACCTCGAATACCCAGGCAATCCGCACGGTTTGGCGTCAGATCGACTTCAATGCTGACGTCATCCAAAGTGAGATATTCTCGGATATCCACCCCAACAGGCGCATCCAACGGAAGTTCAATAATACCGTCGTGATCTTCACTAATTCCTAACTCAGAAAAACTACATAGCATGCCAAAAGAAGGCTCACCACGTAATTTCGCTTTTTTAATTTTAAAGTCACCAGGTAATACAGCGCCTACCGTTGCGACGGCAACTTTAATACCTTTTCGACAATTAGGTGCTCCACAAACAATATCAATTAGTTCATCTTGGCCGATATTAATTTTGGTGACTCTTAACTTATCTGCATTTGGATGCTGACCACATTCAACAACTTCACCTACGACAACGCCAGAAAATTCACCAGCCACTGGGTCGAGGCCATCAACTTCAAGACCTGCCATACTAAGTTGTTCGGATAATTGTTGCGTAGAAATGTCTGGATTAACCCACTCTCTCAACCACTTTTCACTGAATTTCATCTTTTCGAGTACCCTTATTTAAACTGCTTGAGGAAACGAAGATCGTTTTCGAAAAAAGCACGGAGATCGTTTACGCCATAGCGCAACATGGTAAGTCTTTCTACCCCCATACCAAACGCGAAACCAGTATATTCTTCTGGATCAATATTAACCGCTCTAAGTACATTTGGATGCACCATTCCACAACCTAACACTTCCAACCATTTACCATTTTGTCCCATAACATCAACTTCTGCTGAGGGTTCTGTAAACGGAAAATATGAAGGACGAAAACGGACCTGTAAATCAGCTTCGAAAAAGTTATTTAAGAAATCATGTAACACGCCTTTGAGTTCCGCAAAGCTAACATTCTTGTCGACCATTAAGCCTTCTACTTGATGGAACATAGGTGTGTGAGTCTGGTCGTAATCGTTACGATATACACGTCCAGGGGAGATGATACGTAGTGGCGGCTTTTCAACTTCCATGGTGCGAATTTGTACACCTGAAGTTTGCGTACGTAACATCACATCAGGATTAAAATAGAAAGTATCATGATCGGCACGCGCAGGGTGATTCGCAGGAATGTTCAATGCATCAAAATTATGAAACCCATCCTCTACTTCCGGGCCGGATTTAACGGTAAATCCTAATTCACCAAAGAAGCTTTCAATACGACGAATCGTGCGACTTACAGGATGTAATCCACCTAGATTCTCGGTACGTCCGGGCAAAGTTACATCGATGGTTTCACCGGCTAATTTGGCATTTAGTTCGGCATCTCGCAAATGTTCGCCACGAGCGGAAATAAGACCTTGAATTTTTTGCTTAGCCAAGTTTATTTTTTGTCCCGCAATTGGGCGTTCTTCGGCGGATAATTTGCCAAGTCCTTTGAGCAAATCGGTCATGTGGCCTTTTTTACCCATAAACTCAACGCGCACAGCATCCAGCGTGGTTGCATCTTGTGCTTCGTTTATTTTAAGTTGTGCCTGTTCAATTATGGCGTCGAGATCCATAGCTTCCTCGAATTGGAATATTACTTAATTAAATTTACGGTTTCATTTTGCAAACCGACAAATCCACTATAAAAAAAGAACCGGCAATTCTACACGAAATCAGCCCCTTATAGCTAGAGCCTGACCAATATTGCTGACTAATTTTTGATAAAAAACTGAAATTATAGGTTGTTAACCTAATCGAGGATTGGAATAAATAATCATGGGCTGTTTACATTAAAGACACTTGGGGTAAAAGAACTAGGTTTGTATTCCTTTACCCCATAATAAGAGGAAAATTATGAAAGGACGTTATACACCAAAAATGCCATTAGATAAGCTAACGCGCCATATCCTGCAACTAAGCCCCACGCTATCTTGTGACTGCCAGTTTCGGCCCTGATAGTCGCTACAGTTGCTACACATTGTAAGGCTATAACGTAAAACACCAACAACCCCATACCTGCACCAAAAGCTAAACCATCATGTTGAATATTTTCAGCCAATCCAGCAATGTTTTCATCCGCTCCTTGAATGCCAAATAGCGTACCTAGTGTACCCACAAACACTTCACGTGCTAAGAAAGACATAAGAATTGCAACACCATAACGCCAATCAATCCCAAGTGGAGCAAATACGGGTTCGATATAATGGCCAATGAATCCCAAGTATGAATTCTCCAAGCCACCTTCGTGTACTGGGAAATAACCTAAAAACCAGATCACCACAGCGACCATAAAAATAACTGGAGCAGCGCGTTTTATAAAATATTTAGCACTATTTAACACCCGATACATTAAGGGTTTCCAGTGTGGTAAACGATAACTAGGCAATTCTAATATAAAAGGCATCTCGCTTTTATCATTCTGGGCAAACTGGGTTTTATTCATAACCAAACTTACGATCAGTGCCGTGACAATCCCCATCATGTACAAACAGAAAAAGACCATCCCTTGCAGATTAACCAAACCACCAAGGTATTGCTGATGAGGAATAAATACCGCAATCAACAACGCGTAAACCGGCAAACGTGCTGAGCACGACATTAACGGAATAGTCATCATAGTAATCAAGCGTTTACGTGGTGACTCAATGGTACGTGCTGCCATAATGGCAGGAATAGCACAGGCGTGGCCTGATAAATATGGAATAAAGCTTCTACCTGATAAGCCAAAAAAACTGAGCGGCTTGTGACAAATTAGTGCCGCGCGGGCCAAATATCCACTATCTTCTAACAGCCCAATAATAAAAGTGAGTACCATGATTTGCGGTACGAACACTAAAAAAGAGCCTACGCCACCAAAAATGGCATCATTTAAAAAGTCGTTAAATATGCCTTCTGGCAAAATACTCGTGACCGCTCCTGCCATCAATCCTATGCCACTTTCTACGGCATCCATCAGTGGTGCAGCCCAGGTGAAGATACTTTGAAACAATAGGAACATTATGGTCATGAAAGCAAGGCCACCTAACCAATTATGTAATAAGAATTGGTCGATGCGATTTTGTTGCTTTAACACCACATTGGCATTCATGCCAAAGTGGTTCGCTAGTTGACGACTGCGATTGATTACATCGTCATGACTCTCGGAAACCCGGGAAGGAATACAATCCTGATTATTTTTAACTAAATCAGGTAGGGCTTGTTGGAACTCAGAGATTCCAATCAAGGTTTTTGCCGATAATGCAAAAACCGGTGACCCCAACTCTTCAGATAAACCTTTTACATCAATTTCATGACCAAAACGCAACGCGTCGTCGATCATATTAATTGCAAACACAAAACCTTTATTATGTTTTTTCGCTAGCGCTTGAACTTGCAATCCAAACACTAAGCTTCGCTCGAGTCTTGATGCATCGAGCACACAAACAATTAATCCCGTTTCATCGCTATCTAGCGCTTGGTAAATTGCATCAATAGCAACTTGCTCATCTTGAGAAAAACTATGCAGTGAATACGTGCCGGGGAAATCAACAATGGTTAACTCTTTCATACTTCCAGATTTGAGTTCTACTGTAACTCCCGGAAAATTTGCAACTTTTTGTTGAAGACCAGTCAATTGATTAAACAATAAGCTTTTGCCACTGTTCGGTCTTCCGATTAAAACGACTTTCTGCTGAGCACGACTACTATTAACTGAAACAGTTGATGACACTACGCTTACCTGTTTATTGAAAAATTAGAAGAGAATTCAAAATAAATATCTGATTTTGAGAAAAATATAATTTACATTTTTATTTTTATGTTCTGGGCGATTTCTTTATCAATCGACAAGATTGCACCGCCCAATTCAACGACTTTTGGACCATTGAAGGGACATTGTTTTATACATCTGATTGATTCGCCCCCACAAAATCCCATTTCTTTTAGTCGATTGCTCATCGCATCGGAAAGCCCACTTTGTAATCCGACTATTTCAGCGACTTTTTTAGTAGGAAGTTCCCACACTGTATCGTGTAACATTGATCATCAACCATAAATGAGAATTGTTTTCATTTATTATCTATAAGTCGATGACAAAAGGCAAGGTTTGAATACCGCTGATTAGCATTTTTCATCGATATTTGCTTTACATGCATTGGCAACCAATCTACACACTTGTTAACAGGCTTAAACGAAAAAAGGCGAACCATCCTGGTTCGCCTTTTCCCGAAAGAACTTAAACTTAATTGTTAAAAATTAAGCCAATGCGCCTTTTGCTGCATCAACCAATGCAGTAAACGCGCTTTTGTCATGCACAGCGATGTCAGCAAGGATCTTACGATCGATTTCGACAGACGCTTTCTTCAAACCGTTAATGAAACGGCTGTAAGACATGCCATTTTGACGTGCCGCAGCATTAATACGTGCAATCCATAATTGACGGAATTGACGCTTGCGCTGACGACGGTCACGGTATGCATATTGACCTGCTTTTGTTACTGCTTGAACAGCAACGCGATAAACTCGACTACGAGCTCCGTAATAACCTTTGGCTTGTTTTAGTACCTTCTTGTGACGGGCACGGGCAACTACACCACGTTTTACTCTTGCCATTTTTTAGTCTCCTGTGCTTTAAACGTAAGGTAACATGCGTTGAATCAACGCAGTGTCAGCTGTATGGGCTAATTTCTTGCCACGCAAGTGACGTTTACGCTTAGAGCTCTTCTTGGTCAAAATGTGACGCAAGTGAGACTGCTTGCTCTTGAAACGGCCTGAAGCGGTTTTTCTAAAACGCTTGGCAGCTCCACGGTTGGTTTTCATTTTAGGCATTGCTAAAACTCCGCATTGTTAAGACCACATTAGAGGACACGATATTCATGACTACTCTAGGGTCATTGTTTCAACTTAGCAGCAAGGTGAACTTAGGTGCAGATCCGATTTTACGGTCCTTAGTTACTTGTAGACCTTAACTACTTCTTAATTGGGGCGAGCACCATGATCATTTGACGACCTTCAACCCGATTAGGGAAAGATTCGCAATTAGCAATGTCTTCTAAATCCGCGCGCACGCGTTTTAGTTGTTCAATGCCGATCTCTTGGTGGGCCATTTCACGTCCGCGAAAACGAATCGTTACCTTAGCCTTATCACCACCTTCTAGAAAGCGACGCAGGTTGCGCAGTTTTACCTGGTAGTCGCCTTCATCAGTGCCAGGGCGAAATTTAATCTCCTTGACCTGAATTTGCTTTTGTTTTTTCTTCTGCTCTTTTTGAGCTTTACTCTTTTCGAAAAGGAACTTTCCGTAATCCATTACTTTACATACAGGCGGCTCAGCGTTCGGACTAATCTCTACTAAATCCAAACTAGCTTGGTCGGCAAGAGTTTGAGCCTCGCTTAGAGACACTATCCCTAACTGTTCACCTTCTTTACCAATTAAGCGAACTTCCGTCGCCGTGATTTCTTCATTGATGTTGGCTTTGTCGCCTTGAGCCTTATTATTAGCGCCTTTAATATGTCGTTCCTCCACGAAATTAATCTAATTGCTTAGATGTGACCTGTTGATTAATTAAATCTATAAACCCGTCTATTGAGAATTTACCTAGGTCATCACCCTTGCGAGAGCGCACTGCTACTTCATTTGCTTCCATTTCTTTGTCACCTACGACAAGTAAAAATGGAACACGCCTAAGAGTGTGCTCGCGGATTTTAAAGCCTATCTTCTCATTTCTCAAGTCCGACTTTGATCTAAATCCATTTTGTTGTAATTTTTTTGCTACATTTGCAGCATATTCACCTTGTTTATCGGTAATATTCATCACGACAACTTGAATGGGTGCTAACCAAGTTGGATATAAACCAGCATATTCTTCAGTCAATATACCAATGAAACGTTCAAGTGACCCTAAAGTCGCTCGGTGAATCATGGCAGGCACTTTACGCTCACCATCTTCAGCCACATAAGTTGCACCTAAACGACCCGGCATTGAGAAGTCAAGTTGCACAGTACCACATTGCCAAGCGCGATCTAAACAATCATGTAAAGTAAATTCAATTTTAGGACCGTAAAACGCCCCCTCACCCGGCAAATATTGAAAATCAATATTTTTTGAATTTAATGCATCCGCAAGTTTTTGCTCAGCTTTATCCCACACTTCGTCAGAACCAACACGTTTTTCAGGACGTGTAGACAACTTCACTACAATTTTTTCAAATCCAAAGACTTGATAAACTTCGTATATCATTTCGATACAACTTGCGACTTCGTCTTGTATTTGCTCGTCAGTACAAAAAATGTGTGCGTCGTCTTGGGTAAATCCTCTCACTCGCATTAATCCATGTAACGCACCTGAGGGTTCATTACGATGGCAACAACCAAATTCCGCCATACGCAGTGGCAAATCACGATATGATTTTAGGCCTTGATTGAATATTTGAACATGACCAGGGCAGTTCATCGGCTTGATAGCGTATTCACGCTTTTCTGATTCAGTGGTAAACATGTTTTCAGCATATTTTTCCCAATGACCCGATTTTTCCCACAAACTGCGATCCATCATTAACGGACCTTTCACCTCACCAAACCCATACTCGCGTTGTTTAATGCGAATATATTTTTCCAACTCAGTGTAGATACTCCAGCCATCATTATGCCAAAACACCATGCCAGGCGCTTCTTCTTGCCAATGAAATAAATCTAACGCTTTACCGATTTTACGGTGATCACGTTTTTCAGCTTCTTCTAAACGGTTTAAATAAGCTTTAAGTTGCTTTTTATCTGCCCACGCGGTGCCATAAATTCGCTGCAACATTTTGTTGTCGCTATTGCCGCGCCAGTACGCGCCGGCGACTTTCATAATTTTAAAGTGTTGGCAGAAACGCATGTTAGGCACGTGAGGCCCACGACACATATCTACATATTCTTCATGGTGGTATAAGCCTGGTTTATCGTCTTTACTGATATTTTCATCAAGAATTTCAATTTTGTAGGTCTCACCACGTTCAGCAAATGCATCTCGAGCTTCTTGCCAACTGACTTTTTTCTTGATTACGTCATAATTGGTCTTAGCCAATTCCAACATTCTTTTTTCCAGTTTCAGCAGATCATCTTCATTTAATGAATGCTCCATGTCGATGTCATAATAAAAACCATTGTCTATTGTTGGACCGATGGCCATTTTCACATCTGGATATAACTGTTTAATAGCGTGACCGATTAAATGTGCACAAGAATGACGGATAATTTCTAACCCTTCTTCATCTCTGGCAGTGATAATTTGCAGTTTCGCATCTTCAGTAATCAGATCGACTGCATCAACCAATTCACCGTTTATTTTCCCAGCGATGGTCGCTTTTGCTAAACCAGGGCCAATATCATTGGCGACATCGAGTACCGAAACGGCGTTTTCAAATTGGCGTTGACTGCCATCAGGAAGAGTAATTGTTAGCATTGGATAATCCTTAACACAGTGGTGACACCTACCAAGCGCCACGTGTGAATTATAATGTTGTATTTCGGTAGCAAATTTGCACACAATAAAAAACACCCATATTGGGTGTTCGTGCAACCTATACCAAAATATGTATAAGTTTTAGATAATTTTTAATCAGCCCTGTTACGATCAGGGAGAAGTCCACATGATACCTAATATATTACCGCTGATGCAATCAATACAGTCTCTTAATCTGTGGTTAAGGTCTTTATTTTGTTGCTTATTCATATTTTGTACGTTTACCGTAAATAGCCAACCAACAGAAGATGAATGGCAATTGGTTAAGCACAAAGAAAATATATCGATTTATAGCCAACCAAGTGATTCCGGCTACATTTGGATTAGAGCTTCAATGGAAGTTAACGGCACTCCTACAGATATGGTTGATTTGTTAAACAACACGGCAATCGCCAGCCATTGGATTGATAATTGTAAGAAAGTTGAAGTGCTCGACATGCCCTCTGAGGATCAACGTGTTGTAAGAACAACGTTTAACGCTCCATGGCCTATCGAAAATAGAGATATGGTGACAATTTCTACTACAAATATTCACCACGACGCTCAAACTATCATTATCCTCATTCGCGACTATTCTAGCTTCTATCCACCCCAAAAAGGTATTGTGAGAATGCAAAATGTTAAGGGTAAATGGCACATCAAGGCAATTTCGAAGGAGGCTATGTCGATAGAATATTCAGGTTATGGTGAGCCTTCCGGTAATTTACCAATTTGGTTAGCAAATAAACTAATTACTTCTTCTATATTTAAAACGTTTCATAATTTGCGTGAGACCTTGGGCTCATCCAGTTCCTAAAATTACTTTAAGTTATAAAATTTGTTTTTTAATAATGAAAAATACCTTCAATTATTGAGCTGTGTTCCATACTCAGTTTTTACCCCAAAAATGACTCAGACTATGTGGCATTCAATTAGTGATCAAATCAGTCAACAAATCAATCAGGAGTTTATATGTGACGATATCCGTGAAATCACAACCGGAGATTCGCACAGTGCCTATCGAATTACCGACGGGCACAAACGCTTTTTTGTAAAACTAAACAACGATGACAAGCTTGCTAACTTCAACGCAGAGGCCGAGGGTTTGATGCATTTGGCTCAGGTAAATATATTCAAAATTCCAAAAGTTATTTGTTGTGGCGTTCAAGAAAATAAAAGTTATTTAGTTCTTGAGTACCTTAGGTTAACCCCGGGTGACGAATCGACATGGTTTGATTTCGGTAAAAAGTTGGCAACAATGCACAAAGATCACACGCAGAACATGTACGGTTGGCAAGAAGATAATTTTATTGGATTGACACCACAGTACAACAAATGGTCAAAAAAGTGGTCTCAGTTTTTCGCGGAACAACGTATCGGGTTTATGCTGCAACTTTTAGCCGATCAAGGTAATAAACTCGCAGATATTGACAAGGTAGTAATGACAGTAGAAAAATTATTGCACGGATACTCCCCTACGCCTTCAATGCTGCACGGTGATCTCTGGATTGGCAACACAGGGTTTCATCAAGGTTCTGCCGCTATATTTGATCCTGCATTTTACTATGGAGATAGAGAAACAGATATCGCTATGACTGAACTATTCAATAAGTTTCCTGGAACATTTTACCAGGGCTACGACTCTATTTGGCCTTTAGATGAGCACTTTAGCTACCGTAAAACCGTTTATCAGCTGTACCATATTCTAAATCATGCTTTGTTATTTAAAGGGAATTATCTGCAAACCGCAAAATCAATACTTAACAATATGCAAAATTGAATATCCAACCGCGCTTGTACCTAAAATATTTCCCAGTTAGTCTTTAGGGTTATGTAAATAATTAATTTGAATACCATGAAAAATGAAGTTGTTTTTATTACTGGCAGCGCTAAACGCATAGGGGCTTACACCGCCCGACATTTACATAGCTTAGGCTATAGAATTGTGTTGCACTGCCATCATTCAGTAGACCAAGTCACGACTCTCGCCGAACAATTAAATGCAATCAGAAAAAACTCGGTAAAATGGGTGCAAGGTGATCTGTGCAATCCTGAACAGCTAAAAAACCTTGCCGAGTCAGCCATTAATGCATTCGATCGCATTGACGTGCTTATCAATAATGCCTCTGCATTTTACGCTACACCTGTGAGTAATTTTAATCAACAGGATTGGCAGGCACTTATGGGAAGTAATGCTCAAGCCCCTTTGTATTTAATTCAATTGTTGCAAAAACAACTTAAGGAAAATCAGGGTGTTGTTATCAATATGGTAGATATTCATGCACAACGTCCGTTGTCAGGCCATACTATATATTGCATGGCAAAAGCCGCGCTAGTGACGCTAACCCAGTCTATGGCACAAGAGTTAGCCCCCCTAGTTCGCGTAAATGGAGTCGCTCCAGGTGCCATTTTGTGGCCTGACAATGCCCTGCCTGAAAACGAGAAAAATGCGATACTCAAACAAATTCCGCTAGGTCGATTGGGTTGTGAAAAAGATATTTCAGAAGCGATCGCATTTTTAATATCGGCTCCTTATATTACGGGGCAAATACTTGCTGTTGATGGAGGTCGCAGTATCGCAAATCCAAGTGTCGCATAGGAGAAACTATGAGTGATAGAATAAATGAAACTAATCAAACCATTGAATGCCCAGAATGCGGTCATCATTTACACGTATCTCTAGATTGTAGCAACGGAGATCAAGACTTTTTTGAAGAATGCCCCAACTGTTGTCATGAGTTTCATATTAATCTGCATCTAGATGAGGAACAT
The DNA here is from genome assembly GCF_000314975.1 of Aliiglaciecola lipolytica E3. GTDB lineage: Bacteria > Pseudomonadota > Gammaproteobacteria > Enterobacterales > Alteromonadaceae > Aliiglaciecola > Aliiglaciecola lipolytica. The sequence continues at coordinate 40,037 of NZ_BAEN01000035.1, read as the reverse complement.
CGTAAGCTGGTTATTAAAGTGAACTCCGATAATGAGCAATATTATTAGTGTCAAAAAGCCAATAAATTTTTAGTTCGTAATGAAAATAGCGTTCAAGTCCAAGGGGGCAATTACTTGTCAGTAAATCAGATGATGCTGTTGTTCGGCAGCCTCGTATTCATTTGCAGTTGTAGCCAAACAGCCTTACAGGAAAATTTTCTCGCATACCAGCAACAATTAACTAATGAACTCGATTTTGCCATTGAGTTAAGCTCGGAAAACATCCATTTAACCTACCCTGCGGCAAAAGTTTTGAAGCTCGAATTATCCGAGACTACCATCAACCTTCGTGAGTTATTTGCTTTGCAGGATTGCTATGTCGCTACGCTAATAGCGCAAAGAAACACGGCTTTAGGTAAAGTACAACTCCCGTCAGTTAGATTTGCTTATGAAGTAAAGTTAATAGGTGGATTACAAGAATGTCTGCAAAACGTTGATATTGAGCAACAGCAATTGATTTCACAATGGCTACAGCAAAAACAAAACAACTTACCTTTGGTGTGGGCTGACATGTTGCAAAACAGCCAAGAAATAAAACGCACCTTTAGTGGAAATACCCAATTATTTAATCACGTTAGTGATGAAAAGTTACAGGTCTATCAGCAACATTTAGATTATTTTATTCAACTGAATTCATCCGATGTTATTAATGTAAGTTCAAAACTGGGTGATCTGGAAGCGAATCTCAATGCGCTGCGCAAAATGCCGTTATCTTCTCAATTGTGGCGGACCCAAAACCAAATAGAAATATGGCTAACAAATATCAACACGCAATTAAACACTGTATTTAATGAACTAGAATGTAATACCGAGCAATCACGTCAACAAATAAACCGCCTTAAAGCCATTTATCAGCTTCATTTTATCAATGGCATTAAACCGATTACAGAAGATGTAAACGATGCAATTGAACACTTAATGCCAAGTTTCAAAACGCTCCAAGAAACCCACGTGCTAGCAAATGCATTTCGACATTTTTTATTACAACGAGAAACAGAACACTTAAACTATAAAAAAGCAGTCAAACGTCATGATTTCTTATGGCAAACTTTATTCAAAAAGTGTGAATTAAACTCGCCATAAAGCAATTACTGTATATAATAACAGTAATGTATACACCTAAAATTCGATACTCAAAACGCACTTGTTTTGTGTACAAAAACACCACCTTAATCGGCAAAATGCAATTTCAAAAAGATCCCAAAGTGAATATTTGGCGAATTGTTTATTTGAGTGCAGATTTGCCTATCAATAGTTCTGACCGTCCTTGCGATATTCATGAAAAGCTTTGTGATAATGGATTAACTTGGCGATGGGGAAAAATTTACCACTGTTATAGTTATTTACCTCATGTTCACTATTAATAGGTGCTAGTTAGTACTTAACGTTTGTGTAAAATCTTCAAATGCAATTGAAAAAAAGACGAAATGAAACAGCTAACGTCACATCAAAAAACAAAATTCAACTTATATTTCAAGTAGATAGAAAATGGCACTAAAATCGCTATGGGTTATATTAGTAGTAAACACCAGATATTTTACGAGCACTAATCGTAAATGCAAATCACACTGTAGCGAGGCTAAATTATGACTTTACAATCTAAACTAAAAGTACTTTTGACCATGATGATGACATTAATCATGCTATCAGGATGTGCAACAATTGAAGGCGCGGGAGAAGACATAGAAAGTGCTGGAGATGCAATACAAGATGCAGCGAACGACGCTGAAAACTAAAAAATAAAGGCTCAACATTTAAATAATGTTGAGCCTTTATATCGATACCTAACTAACCTTTAGAAATAGGTTTCGTTTATCTTGTTGTAAACGTTGATTAAGCCCAACTGCATTTCATCAATAAACTCATGAAGTTTATCCTGAATAAGCAGCTGCGGATTGGCTTCCATTAATTGCTTTTCGACCGTTGCAATCATTTCCACACAGCCTTCATAATTAGGCAATTCACGTAAACAATAATCAACTTGTTTTAGGGTGTGCAGAAACGCTCGTGGAAATCGCTCTTCCAGAAGTAGAAACTTCAACACGTCTGGACGTCGGATTTTTAATCTAACTTCACGTCGGTACATTTGATAGGCAGTCAGAGATTTTAATACACTCATCCATTGCAAATTTTCTAACGCTGATTGCTCTGTTTCCATATCCTGAACCAGCGAAGCTGAGCGCACATCTATTATCCGCGTAGTCATGTCAGCTCGCTCTAAATTGCGTCCGATGCGCAAAAACTGATACGCTTCATCGCGGGTCATCGTGCACTCTAATATACCCGTAATCTTTTGATTAGACTCAATAATTTCACTTAAGTACTCATAACGAGAACGTCGAGATAACGCTTTTTGACGATTGCTGTGAGCGAAAAGATATAATTCATTGATCTGTTCCCAAGCTTCTCTAGGGATGATTTCACGAATCGTTCTTGCGTTTTCACGAGCGGCACTAAGCGAACTGACAATAGAGCCTAAGTTTTTGCTGTCTGCCACCATGAAACTAAGCACATTTCTTTCATTGGCTTCTTGATATTTTGCGTAATACTCTTCTCGATTAGACACGATATCCACAATAGGCTCCCAACCAAGCACAATGCTTTTGGGCAAATCCAAGAGTAGATTGAAATTGACGTTGAGCAACCTTGCCGTATTTTCTGCCCGTTCAAGATAACGCCCCATCCAACATAAATTACTGGCTACACGTGACAACATATTAATTGCCCTCCATATCAACAATCCATGTATCTTTACTACCACCACCTTGTGATGAATTAACCACCGTAGACCCTTTAACCATGGCAACGCGGGTTAATCCCCCCATAGTGACTTTAATATCTTGTCCGCTCAATATAAACGGCCGCAGATCTAGATGTCGTCCTTCTGCCTTGTTGTCAATCAAAGTCGGCGCGGTAGACAATAATAACATGGGTTGCGCTACGTAATTTCGCGGGTCTTTTTTGATTAATTGGCGAAATTTTTGGTGCTCTCTTTTCGATGCATGAGGGCCTATCAACATGCCGTATCCACCGGATTCATTGGCAGGCTTTACAACCATTTGTTCGATATTTTCCAGTACATAATCACGTTCTTCTGGATTGACACATCGGTAGGTCGGCACATTCGGCAGTAATGCTTCTTCTTTCAGATAATATTTAATAATATCAGGAACATAACTATAAACGACTTTATCGTCTGCGACACCAGAGCCTGGTGCATTAGCTAGTCCGACATTGCCAGCTTTCCAAGCTCGCATAATGCCTGGAATACCGAGTGTAGAATCTGGATGAAAAACTTCCGGATCGATATACCAATCATCAATTCGACGGTAAATAACATCGACGCGGCTCAATCCATTAATGGTGCGCATATATACACAATCGTCTTCTTTGACGACTAGATCATCACCAGTGACCAATTCAGCCCCCATTTGCTGCGCTAAATAGGCATGCTCAAAATAGGCGGAATTATAAATTCCAGGCGTTAGCACCACGATTTCGGGTTCTTTAACATCTCTAGGAGACAAACTAGCCAACATGTCGTAAAGATCAGATGGATAATTATCAATAGGTAAAATATTGTACTTTTCAAACATCTCTGGAAAGACACGTTTCATGACTTGTCTATTCTCAAGCATATAAGAAACGCCAGACGGCACTCGCAGATTATCTTCTAGAACGTAAACAGTCCCTTTATGGTCACGGACCAAATCCGAACCACAAATATGTGCCCAAATTCCCTGTGGTGGTTTAACACCAACACATTCTTTCAAAAAGTTTTTAGATTTTTTCAATAAGTTAGCTGGAAAAACGCCATCTTTAATGATGTTTTGATCATTATAGAGATCGTCAATAAACATATTAAGGGCTTTGACTCGTTGTTTAAGACCTAACTCAATTTGCTGCCATTCTTTGAGTTCAATCAAACGTGGAATAATATCGAAAGGCCAAGCTCGGTCAATTGATCCTTCTTCATCATTGTAGATTCTAAAGGTAATTCCCATCACCTGAATCGCAGAATCCGAAGCAGCTTTATATTCTTTTAGCTCGTTATCAGACAACCCTTTGAGGTAGTCACACAAATCTTTCGCATACCCTCTGGGCTTTGAACGACCTTGTATTAACTCATCATAGAATTGACCTATTGCATAGTTTCCCCATCTTATCGCCATAGATCCCCCTGACATATTTATGTAATATTAGTATACGCAGATAGTTACTTTTTGACATAGGCTTAGTTTAAAAAGTGATTGTTTTTAAATTGAGCACAGTTCAAAATACCCGTCCCTTTCTTAGGAAAATCCAAGTTAGTTTACTAACTATATGTTTTAAACTAGAAAATTCAAAGAGAATTAAATTGACTTATTGCTTAGCCATTGCCTTGAATAAAGGATTAGTATTTGCTTCAGACTCGCGTACCAACGCTGGAGTTGACTACGTTGCGACTTATAGCAAAATGAAAAGCTTTGTTTTTCCCGACAATAGAACCATTGTTTTATTGACCTCTGGAAGTTTAGCAACGTCTCAAGCAGTAATAAACGCGATAAAACGAGATCTGACCAACCCCAATGCGGAATTTGATATTAGCAAGGGAAATTATCTTCATGAAGTAGCACAATATATTGGAGATTTAAGTCAGCAAGAACAGAAGCGCCACGCAGACGCAATGGAAAAAACGAGATCAAATAACGAATCTAGTTTCTTGTTGGGTGGTCAAATTAAGGGGCAAAAAGGGAAAATATTCTTGATATATCCGCAAGGAAATTATATCTCGGCATCCGACGAAACCCCCTATTTGCAAATTGGTGAAAACAAATATGGTAAACCAATTCTAGATAGAATAATCACTCCTTCTACTTCGTTAGAGGACGCAGCTCGTTGCGCAATAGTGTCGTTAGATTCAACCATTCGAAGTAATATATCTGTTGGACCACCTATCGAACTGGCTATCCATCGAGCGGATCAAATTGAAGAGCCATATCACAACGTGCTTACTACCAATAGTAATATGTATCGATCTGTGCAAAAACAATGGAATGAAGGATTAAAGCGGGCATTTGACAACCTGCCTAGATTTGATTGGGAAAAATAGCCCGAATATCGGGCTATTTTAAGCGATCGCTTCGGAAAGTGTTGTCATTTCTGCATCCAATACCACCTCATGTACGAAGCGTAATTTATCCAGTGCAGAAATAGAAATAACAAACGGATACGCATCATCCAAGCCCATACTTCGGTTCAAGGCATTCAAAACTTTGGTTAATTGACACCAATCATTAAATAAATGCGTAAACGAAGTAGCCGTATACATTTGGTCAATAAAACTGTCAGTATTTGGAATTGGGTTAGCGATTTTATTACCCGAAATAGAAAAGTCGTAATCATTAGCGGTTTCTAATGTATCTAACATGTGTAAATAGTGCGCCCAGGTTTCCGCCCAGTCTTCCCAAGGGTGCATGCTTGCATAAGCACTTATCCACACGTTCTGCCAGTTTTCACTAGGCCCGTTATCATAATAGGTTTTCATTGACTTAACGTAATCTAGACGTTCATCACCAAACAGTCTGCGACACTCATCAATTTTATCCGTTCCTGAAATCAACCTATCCCAATAGTAATGGCCTGATTCATGTCGGAAGTGACCTAATAAAGTGCGATACCTTTCGTTCATCTTTTGACGCATATCAACGCGAGCACTGTCATCCGCTTCATTCAAATTGATCGTAATCAAACCGTTTGCATGCCCTGTAGTCACAAAGCTTTTTACCGTCAACTCTTTGCCAAACGAATCTTGAGTTTTATCTTTCAAAAATGCAAAACCTAAGCCGTTATCTGGGTCTTCTTCGCGGCCCACTATGGGTAAGTTGAGTTTTAACAAAGTATATAACAAGCGTCTTTTTGCACGCTCCATTTTAGACCAAAGCGCTCTATTTTCGGGGTCTTTCAGATCAGGTATAGTTTCATTCAAACGGCATGAAATACAGTACTCATGCTCATCATCAAGCGATACCATCCAGTTACATACATTGTGCACTGAATAATTTTTGCACTTTTTATAAAGCAAACCGTTGCTTGACGCCTGTAAATTACCATACTGATTCGTGGTAAATGCGCTTAGTTGTTTATCTTCGGGAATAAAACCTAGCATTAACCCGCACGATACACATTGTACGTTGGCAAAATGCAAAGTGTTTCCACATTGGCATGTAAATGTTTTCAAGAAAGTGTCCTAGATATAACTTCAAACTAAACTGAATATTCAACTTTAGTACAATATCGATAGCGGCATATTAGACATCGCATTGCTAATAATAGCAATCCCAACAGGTTTTAGCCTCGATACCGTAGAAATTATTTTAGACCATAAAAACAATCATTTTACTGCGTCAAAATCCTTTTAAATCAATACAGTAAGCGAAAATCCAATGATAAATACTGATTTAGTGAATTCGTTTTCAATATCCTAAAAACAACTAATTTTAACGTTAACACTATGATACTTAGAGCGTTATTAAATTATATTTAATGTAATTGAGATATCGGTATATTAGGTTGAAAAGCATTAGCTTCAAAAAGACTAGAATTAGCTTCTACCAAGGCCTTTTCACAGTGTTTATAAAAAGCGACTTTTGTTGCATAACCGTCGGCACAATTTACCGCACGTTGAAGCTTTTGTTGGATTTTACGCAAAAATATTGAGGCGTTCTCAGTTTGACCAATGGCAGAATATGAATTAGCCAACATTATGGTAATAGCCGTCATTTTAGTGGTTAACTGTGGCGACTCCAAACGACTATCAAAAATGATTTCGGTCGTTTCAAGTGCCGTTCCTAAATACGATATTACACTTTGATACTCACCACATTGTATTAATTGCTCCGCATAATCTGTCATCTCCTGAACTTTTTGAAAAGCTTCGCGGGGATGTTCTTGCACCCAAGATTGATGACTAGGACATACAAATTGAAAACATTTCATTTTAGGCTCCTTGTATACGCAGATCACTTGCGTTGCTGAAAATTGATAGGAATATTTTGTGATTTGTTGGCAGAAGAACGTTCGTTTTTTACATTCTCTGGCAAAAAATACCTATGCAGAGACTCAATTTGGTTGACCTTTTTTTGATATTGGTTTGTATCCAACATTTCAAATAAGATCGGTTTTAAGCGCTGTATCATTCGAAAGCAATATCCTCGCCGACTTACTGAAATTAAGTTATCGCACATCACGTGAATCAAAGTATCAACGATACGCAGGTGCGCTCTTTTCGTCTCTATTGCTTCACTCATTGCCTGGGCTCTTTGTAAGCCTAAATGAACGTATGAGTTGATTAAACCAAATTCAATTTCTTGGCATGGCTGTTTCAACAATAACTCTAGTGACGCAAAGCGATATGAATACATAAGACAAAAACCTAATTGATAATCATTATCATTAACATTAAAGAAATATGCATGCCCCGTCAACGTTAAATCGATGTTAATTTGAAGTTTTTCTAAGGCTATAATTTAAACAATTGAATTTTAAACGTTTTTAGCAGAACACATTGTCGGAATTTGTTAAGCCTAGACGGCATTGATAGAACAAGATTGAAAAATATTACACAGGAATCACAATGCAATATTGAATCAGGGATTTAAAAAAGGTTTTTATTTTTTGGCTCTATAAGAAAATGGTGCGTCCGAGTAGACTCGAACTACCGACCCCTACCATGTCAAGAGAACGCACATAGTAATCTGAAATATCCCTTTGTAACCCAACGTTAAATCATTTCACCTAAAACCCTTTATTTTATTGACCTAAATGCCTATTATTTGTATGTGGTCGCTGACTGGTGTTATCTGTCGTTGGTGGTCACACCAAAATATTGTGCGACACCCGTGCGACATTAAAAATAGGAAACGTGCGACATGGCAACTTTAAAGGCAAAGTTAACTGATTCATTGTTGAAGAATATAGATCCTGAAATAAGGCGGATTAGCGATACTGAGGTGAAAGGGTTTCACCTCAGGTTGGGGAAACCTAAGCCCGATGGTACCCGTTCGGGTGCTTACTATCTTTACTACAGAATCGGGGGCCGTGAAGGATTTGAGCGCAATTATAAGATAGCTAGCCTTGATGAAAAAAACATTACACCAGCTAGAGCCCGAGACGATGCGAAAATTTTACAAGGACGTATAAAAACAGGTGTTGACGTTTTCGCAGAACGTGAAGCCAGAGAGAAAGAATCAGCAGCACAAAAAAAGCTCGCTGACATGGCTGAATTAGAGCAAGCAAAGCAAGATTCTGAAACCGTCGAGTATCTATTATTAGAGTTCACAGAGCGGTATCTAAAACGCGAGCGTAAACGTCCTGAGAGCGCAATCAGCATATTCAACAATGATGTTATTCCACAGATAGGCAAAGTCCCTCTATCGAGCGTTACTAGCCGTTTAATTCTCAATGACTGCATCGATTTAATTGTAGATAGAGGCCACAAGCCACACGCACGTAAAACCCTAGCCCTAATCAAACAAGCATTTCAGTTTGGCGTTGATAGAGGCTTGATAGAAATTAACCCTATAGCTAATACTTCGGTGACATCAAACACCGGCAAAGAGATTGCCCGCGATCGCTATTTAGACGATGACGAGTTGAAGCAACTATTTATAGACTTGCCAAAAGTCGGGATCTCAAGGCAAGTTCAGTTAGTAATAGAATTGCTCTGCTTGACTGGATGCAGAGTTCAGGAGTTGACCCTTGCCGAATGGTCGCATATCGACTTTGAAAAACGTATGTGGTACTTCCCGCCTGAGAACACCAAGAGCCGCCGCGGTGAAGAAAAGCCGCACTATGTGCCAACCAATGACGAAATCATTAAACGACTTAAAGAGCTATCAATTCAGTTTGATTTTTTAGGCAGCAAGTATATTTTCCCTTCGGTAACGAATAGAACCGGCTTACCTGGCACACAGCCCATTGATAAGCGCAGCGTTGCCCGGGCTATCAAACGCCATATTAGGCCTGATGACGTTGACGAACCTAAAGGCAGGTTTATCAATGTTGCTGCATTCACGCCGCACGACTTTAGAAGAACGCTGCAGACGCACCTATCAAAAATGAAGGTCGACACCATTGTCACTGAAAAATTACTCAACCATGAGCTAGCAGGAATGATGAGAGTGTATAACCAGCACGATTACATGGAAGAACGCAGGGAAGCGTTAGAGTTATGGGCTAACAAAATTAAGGAATTGACCGCATGACCAATTTAGATAAAGCTAGGAAGTATGAAGATAAATGGAATTCTAAATCAATCTCTGGCGGCCTTGTCGACTCATTTAAATTTACAGACCAGCAAACGATAAACTTAAGTAAAATAGTAAAATTTGATTGCGCTGACCGCTTGATTAAGCAAACTGAAAAAATTATTGAAGCTAAATTAGCTAATGACGATATTCCAAGAATCAATAGAGCAAGCGAGACCAAAAAGTCATTAGAATTAGTCAATGGTCATTTATTGAACGCTATGAAGTATTTGAATGAACTAGATCCATTATCCGCAGAAGCTTTGCCCGTGCATATTTTTCTTGCTGAAAAAAATGAACACGGATATGCAGATCAACAATTATTAAATGAATCACCGCTGCGGAATTTAACTGTTTTAATTGCTGGTATTGAAAAATCCATGAGCACACTAACAGAATATGCGAGAAAAGATGAAATTAGCTTCTTGATTGTAGAGGTCGCAAAAATATTTCGTTCGCATGGACTGAAAGCTGCCTATACACCAGAAAGTAAATTCCATAGTTTTTTAATCGAATGCCTAGCTTCGATAGGTATTGAGAAAAAAAACATATCTGACAAAATTAAAGAGTTATTAGACCAAGGGTAAAGTTGCTGAAAAGAATAACTTTACCCGTTATTTATCCCCCCACACACAAACTAATATATTTCCAGCGATTAACGCTAACCACTAATTACTGGAGATATACCGATGTCATACTTAACCACTATCGAACTAGCAGCACAGCTTAAAATTTCAGAAGTCACGCTTAGACAGTCAAGAGTTACCGGCAAGTTATTGGGAGCGAAAGCGCCCAGATATTTAAAGCTAGGGAGGCAGGTACGATACTTGAGCTCTGATATTGAGCAATGGATTAATGAAACCAATCAAGAGGAGGCAGCGTAATGAAAAAAGCCGCCACCCAAACGAGTAACGACCTTAGACCTGAGAATCAAAAGGTTAAACTAAATTTAATCCCATATAAAGAAGAAATTTGCCTTGTTGAATTTTTGAATCGAGGTAGCGCAGGAATGTTTCAAAAAGAAGCAGACTGGGCCTATGGTGAATCGTGCTTACACACGATGGTAAGTAACTTTCGCCAGCACGGAATTATGTTTGACAGAAAACCCAATCCGATCACCCACAGGCACGGAGGCAAAGCAACCTATACCCGCTATAGGTTGCTAGATGATGCATCAATCGAGCGAGCAATATTCCGGGTTAATAAGTTGCGCTCTCAGCGTGGTTTAGAGCCGTTAAGAGGATTACCTCCCTACTCCATTTATAGCCAAGCAGCTTAGCCCTTCGGGGCTATTTGGGGGACTTGATGGCTAAACCTCAACCATTTGCAGGCATACCAAACAGAGTGATAGATCATCCAGATTTCAACAAACTGTCTGGTAATGAAATACGCTTACTTCTTTGGTTTGCGTATCAATATAAAGGTAAAAACAACGGTAAATTGTGTGCTGTATGGTCTCAAGTAAAACATAGAGGTTTCAAATCTCAAACAACGCTTAGTAATGCAATAAAAGGTTTAAGGCAAAAAGGGTTTATTGAGTTAGCTAAGGGAAACGCACTTACTCAGAGTGGACGAACACCAAATTACTATGCTGTTACATGGGAAAAGGTAGATGAGATACGAGGTTTTGAAATGGATTTAAAGCCTACCAGAACAGCATTGAGGACGTTTATAGATGTTATCGACAATCCCAAACCTTAAATTTTCCATGCTCCAGTTTCTGGAGTGTAAAGGCTTTTTGTACTCCAGTTTCTGGAGGATGCGAAACTTTTATGCTCCAGTTTCTGGAGGATGCAGGGAAAACCAAATATAGGAAAAACAATGACTTATAGATTTCACAATCACTCTCGCATACTCCAGTTTCTGGAGACCTTAATAGTAAGCCATACATACAGGTTTAAAGAGTGTTTTAATTCATTCAAAAAACCATTAAATAGAGGCTTTCAAGGAACGAGCGCGAAAAACAAAGTTCACAATACAGTGAACAAAAGTACACAAGATGGTGAACTTAAGAAGAATAGTCAGAAACGACTAGGTTTTAGTCAAATACGACTATTGCCAAAAGATTGCTACTTGCCAAGCTTCTTCCAACAAGCATCTTTAACCCATTCAGAGAAAGGCTGTTCTTTTCTATCAGCATCGATCTTTTCAACTAAATCATTTTCAAACCGAATATTTTTCTTGGTCGATGTTGTTCGCTTATCGGTCCTTGGAGAATTAATTTTATTTTCTTCTTGCATTGTGGTGCGCACCCATACTATATTTAACTTACTGGTGCGCACCAATATACAACAAGATGACGATCTTGCATAACTTTAAATTGGAGAACCAAATGAATAATTTAGACAAAGCCAGTATTAAATTAGGTAAAGCACATAGCATTTTAATGATGATGTCTTCCCACTATCAAACAGGCGATCAAGAATTGCTAAACGGTGATATGGATTTAATTGCCTGTACCGTTGGAGATTTAGTAGATGATGCTAAAAAGCTAATTGCTGACGTTGATCACATAAGCGAATGTGTACCTTCAACGCTAACTGATTCATTAACCCAAACCAGCGGAATGTAAAAGGAGCAATACCAATGATAAGACGTCAAAGAATTTACACTAATAATACACTGAACTTCCAAGATACAGCGGAAAAGAACGTAGCCAAGAGCTTAGCCATACTAAGTATGATGAAAACCACAGTCTTAAGAGAGCTGGATAATAGCAATACTAAAGACGACTTTAAAAAGGCGATGTGGGCGGTATCAGACTTGTTGCATGATATTAAACTCGCTGGTGATGCTTTGACCGAAGAAAAGCCAGTTTTTGCTGATACTTTGGAAGAGTACCAAGCTCGGGTAAAAGCAGCTCAAGAACAAGAATTGAGTAACTAAAATCAGAAAGCAGTCAATCAGCCGGATTAATTTCCGGCTTTTTTATGCCCTAAAAACAACGCTATACCCCAAGCCACAACCACACACAAAACCCTTTAAAATCATAACCTTAAGTGGTTTACAGACCTTTTCAAATGGGTTATATTGAATTTGCTCACTACTTTTAACAGTTTTGGGCAACTTTCTAGTTTTAAACGTGGATAGCTCTAAAAGCCAAGATTCCATTAGTATAGACCTGCGAGACGTAGGCGAGTACAGATTGAAAGGGGTTTCTGAATATCTTTTTCCCTTTCTGTCTTATTCCCTAGTCAGTTGCCCGATTTTTTATCAATTGGAATACTAGACTATGAAAAAACTACTAGAACTACGCTCCACTAAAGCTGAACTGCACAAGCAGATGAAAGCAATCGTTACAACTGCAGAAACAGAAAAGCGCTCATTAACTAATAATGAGTCAACCAAGTTTGCAGAACTGCAAAAGCAAATTACCGACCTAAATCAAAAAATTGAATGTGAAGAAGTTTTGGCAGACAACGAACGTTCACTTATCACGGGCGAAACGCCAGAAAGTAAAATCGACAAGCCAAGCAATGAAGAACTAAGAGCTTTTGTTCAAACAGGTGATCAACGAAGCCTAAGTGCTGGTACGAACGCTGACGGTGGTTACACTGTTATTCCGGCCATTGATAAAGACATTACAAAGGTTTTAAAAGAAACTTCAGTTTTTCGCCAAAACGCAACGACTAAAACCACCTCTACTGAAAAGTATGAAAAGTTGGTTAGTGTTGGCGGCACAAGTGCTACATGGGCCGATGAAGGCGACACACGCAACGAAACCAATACCAGCCAATTAGAGAAAGTTCAAATTGCGGTACATTCTTTATACGCCTACCCAAAGACTACACAGGGACTTCTAGATTGGTCTGACTTCGATGTCTCGGGCTGGTTAAGTTCAGAGGTAGCAGACGAAACCGGACTGAAAGAAGAAGCAGCCTTTTGGACCGGAGACGGCAGCAAAAAGCCTAAAGGTCTTTTAAGTTACACGCGCGATTCCGCAAATGACGCTAGCCGAACTTTTGGCGAATTACAGGAAATTGAGTCCTCTACAACCGGAGTGATTGACGGAGACGATTTAATTACCTTATCTCACACATTAAGAACCGCTTATCGAATGGCAGCAAAATTCTATATGAATGATGCAATGTTAGAGAAGGTTCGCAAGCTAAAAGACAATGATGACAATTACCTTTTTAGAGCTGGAATCGCAGAGGGAGCACCAGACACCCTACTAGGCAAACCCATCGTTATCGCTGAAGAAATGTCAGACGACTTAATAGGCTATGGCGACTTAGCCCGAGCTTATTACGTTATTGACCACACTAGCGGCACACGAATGATTCGCGACAATATTACATTGCCAGGCTGGGTTAGGATGCTAACAACTCGATATGTTGGTGGTGGATTGGTTGACTCAAACGCAATCAAATTCTTAGTACCAAAAGCAGCATAAATAATTAGGGGCGTTTCAAGCCCCTTTTTTATCGAGGTTTATATGAATCAAATTGAAATCAGAGCAGCAGCAGACCTAAGCCTTAAGGGTAAAAAAATTATTGGGAGGCCTGTTGTTTACAACTCCCCCTCTCAAGACTTAGGTGGTTTTGTTGAAGTCATTAAAGCAGGCGCTTTCGGTAACAGCTTAACCAACGATATTCGCGCTTTAGTCGAACATGACCATAAATTAATACTTGGCAGAACGGCCGCAGGAACCATGGAAATCAAAGAAGATGATCAGGGTTTGCTTGTTGAGATTGACCCGCCAAACATACAAGCAGCCAGAGACTTAATGACGAGTATCGAGCGCAAAGATATTAGCGGCATGAGTTTTGGCTTTACCGTCAATCCTGAGGGCGCACAGTGGGACTTTGAACAAACGCCAGCCCTTAGAACAGTGACAAGCGCTAACTTGTTAGAAGTTACAATAACGGGAATGCCAGCATACCAAGCAACAAATGTTGAGGTGGCCATGCGCTCACTTCAAGAAAAGCAAAAATCAAATGACATTGACTTGATGCTTGCTAGATTGGAGATGATGAGATTATGAACTTACTAAAAATGTTTAAGCGCAGCGAGCCGGTAACCGATACCTACGAATTGCTTAAATCACTGGGCATAGGCTCACCCACTGCCAGCGGAAAACACGTTAACAGTGAAGTGGCCCAAACCCTACCCGCAGTATATTGCGCAGTTTCAACCATTGCCGAATCGGTGGCAAGCTTACCAATCCACGTTTACAGACGAACCGATGAAGGTAAACAGCGACAAGGTAGACACCACGTTGAACGCTTATTGAATCAGGCGCCAAACGCTTACCAAACTGCTTATGACTTTAAAATGGGTTTGCTAAGATCCGTTTTACTTCGCGGCAACGGATACGCTTACATCACATTCGATGGTACGGGCAAGCCTAGCGCATTACATTTACTGCATCCCGAATCAATACAAGTGGAGTTACTTTCTACTGGGCGACTTGGTTACAAACACACGAACGCTAAAGGTAAGCAATTCAAGTATCTACAGGATGAAATATTGCATATTCGCTACCACTCAGATGATGGAATATTAGGTAAAAGCCCTATTCAAGTTTGCCGAGAAAGCATAGGTCTAGGATTGGCTCAGCAAGAGCATGGAGCCAGCCAGTTTAAGAATGGTATGCGAGTTTCAGGCGTATTAGAAACGGACGGGAAACTCACTGATGATCAATTTAAAGCACTATCTGAAATGTTCGATAAGTACAAAGGCTCAGCAAACAGTAATAAACCATTATTACTGGAAGGTGGCTTAAAGTGGAATCAAATCGGCTTAGCAAACAACGATGCGCAATGGCTAGAATCTAGATTGTTTACCATCTCTGATGTAGCCCGAATGTTTAAGATAAGTCCTATTTTCTTAATGGACTACACCAACAGTACATACAGCAACTTTAGTGAGGCAAGTCGAGCATTCCTTACTCAGACGCTTAGGCCATGGCTCAGCAATATACAAGAAGGTTTAGCAAGCCGCCTCATTAGTGATAGTAACAGAGCTAACACCATCATCGAGTTTGAAACTAAAGACCTGCTAAGAGCCACAGCAGAAGACAGGTTCAGCGTGTATGACATAGCCATTAGAAACGGAGTAATGAATCCAAATGAATGCAGAGCAGCAGAGAACATGCCACCGAGAGAAGGTGGTGAACAATACAGCCAAAGTTGGATGCAGCAAGACCAGGCACAAACAGAATCAACAGAACAAGAGACGGATTAGGTATCACTTCGGTGCATAGGGTACGGGGGTATTTTAAGGACTAGAGTCCTAGTTTACCAGTACCGCCGCCCAGTTTTATTTACACACCGTCAGTTGAAAATTTGAGACATAAACATGTAGGAATGGGACATGACACAATCAAAAACAGCAATTGAGAAGTTACTCGAAGGTACACACAGAAAAGACAGAGAATCGCCCAAGCTCAGTGTTGAAGGGGCTTATAGCTTTCCCCACTGCCCGAAACACCTTAAAGGTGAACATCGTAAAATATGGGGTGAAGTGAACAAGGCAATGACTCAATACAAGCTTATTACATTGGCTGATAAGCCACTTTTAGAACAATATTGCTTTCTTTTGGCAAAGCTTAGAGGTGATTCTGACGGCTTCACAGCGTCTTTACACGCCCAATTAAGAGGATTGGCATCAGACTTATGTTTAACGCCTGAGAGTCGAGCTAAAGCGAAATTAGAGCAAAAAGACCCAGACCAATTAATGATCGACAAGTATGGACTTTAATCAATTCATTATATCCTCCATAATGAAGTTTCATTGAACGAATACAAATAAAATGGAATTGATATGGATGTGAGTGAAAATATAAAAGGCGCAATAGAGTGCGATGAAGTATTAACCATTAAATATAATGGTGGCAGTAAGCCAGGTTCGGTGCGCCAAGTTCTTCCGTTACAAATACTTGAAGATGGAAAGGTACGAGCTAAATGTCTTGTAACAAACAGAGCAAAAGTATTCCTAATCGATAAAATTGAAATTGTTGATCATGAATTACGTAACAGCGAGCAATCTTGGGAAAATACGAAGGTAAAATTTTACTCAAATATTGAAGAAGTTTACTTTGAGTTTAAAAATAAATTGGAGGCTCTAGGTTGGCATGTTGTTTATGAAAATGAATTGGAAAACGGTAATGCGCTGCATGTTTATGATAGATTTAAAAATGGGAATTTAAAAAAATCTCCCGCTGGGACGTTAAGTTTCTCAGAATATGTGATTGAGTACGACAATGAAACTGGCAAACCTTATTTAACAAGTAAAAAACGTAAAATTCCTTACAGTTTTAATGCACCAAATGGAGATGGAACAAGACTCTCTTCACTGGCTAAATGTGTAGATAGATTTATAGCAGGAGCTATAGAAGAAGCACCAAATAATAAATAGAATAACCAAAGTTCATCCAGTTAATTTGGTCGTTTATCATTTTATGGTCAGAATAGTTTGTATATTATCCTTAATAGAAAACAAATCATTATGAATCATGAAGAAGCTAAGAAATTTGTAAATAGCAATGAATATTCCGGCCGCTATTTAAGTATGGTGAATTAAGCCAAAGAGACTGTTAAATTGAAGAACTATAGCCCCGACCCAGAAATAATATTTTCATCACTTGAAATCCAAAAGTTTATCAAATCGTGCAAAAATGCGATTGAAGGACTAAAAGCTAATCCATCTGACAAAAGAAAGCTTTTGCTTATGCAATTTTCTTTAAGGGTTTTGTACAACACTAGCGCTTCTATTCAATTATCAACTGCAAATCATAATGGTGCGGTGGCTTGTCTCATGCGGCCCACTTTCGAATTATTATGCAGAGGGCTTTGGTTAAATCTATGCGCCACAGACTATCAGATAGATTATTTTATTAGAAAGGATAAGTTGACAGCAAAAAAACAATTCGGCGAAACAGGCAAAGCTAAAGAGATGAATTTAGGTAGATTAGCCAAGGAAGTTGACAACCGAATGGGCCAATATGGTTTTCCAAATAAACTATTTGATATTTTTGAACAAAACAAAACAGTTTTTAATAGTTTAACTCATGGAGGTTTGGTGTTGTTGAACAACACTTTTGATGGGCAATATGTAACTAATTCATTCAGCAAAGAAGACGTATTGCGCCAATGTTATTTTCAATTATTAATGTCCGCTTCCTCTACAAGCTCGCTATTGAACGCTTTCAAAAATTTTGATGAAGCAGAAAAAATCATTTTTAAATTCAATCCAATTCACGACACCTTACGCGAAACGATAGAACTCCAGGAAACTTTTACCTCTAATTAACTGCACTAGCACTTAAACTCATACATAAATATATTACTATATACAGAAAAAAAACAAGTGCGACATCAGTGCGACACACAAAGCTTAACAAATGATTAGGTTAGTACTTACTATGGCTGAATGCCTTTTAAAATGGTGCGTCCGAGTAGACTCGAACTACCGACCCCTACCATGTCAAGGTAGTGCTCTAACCAACTGAGCTACGGACGCACTGTAAATGGATGCTTAACACGAATGTCTCAAGCGGCGCGTATAATAACGATGGATTTGTGTATCTTCAAGGAGTTTTTCAGCTTTGTTAGCACATGTGCGCGATTTTTCGTCATAAGGCCTTAAAATGCAATGGGTTTAACCTTATTTGCCACATTATTATCGTTGATAAGTTCAGCAAACGCCTCCCCTAGCCTATCGCTTTGCCTAATGACTGATTGCCAATATTCAATTCGTTGCTGTGCTGGCATGGTTTCAAAGTCTTTTCTATCAGGAATTTTTTGATAGGGCAACGAAGCAATAAATTCAGCAGATGGAACGGCCATTAACACCTTATCGTAACTGCTTTTGTGAGGTAGTCGCCGCTTCAAGGATTTATCAAACCACCCCGGTATCGGCTTTGGATAAAAATGCGGATAAAATACCAACCCATTTTGCGGACCTAAAGTGAGATCAAAATGATAATCGATGATGCCACCATCACGGTACATTCCTTTCGGAGCGCCGTTAATGTTTGACATGCCTTCGATAATTAACGGTATTGAGCCGGATGCCATCAAGGCTTGAGGCAAGTTGTGCTTAGATAAAGGCACAAAATGTGTCGGCATCTTGTTGGGATCGGTTATTTGTAATTCACTGCTAGGCGATGCAAAAACATAACGCTCATAAAATCGCTGGAGAAAGCGCCGCTGCACTGCGTTTGCCCCTGCACTAGCTAACAATCCAGTTAATTGTAGAGGTTTAGCCTCAAAACGTGTCAATCCTTTACAGCGCGCAACAATAAAGTGGGCTTTAATGATGGGGTGGTTAATGATTTCATCAACACCACTGTCCCCTAATACATAATTTAAAAGCTCCAAACCTGATAGCGTGATTTCTTTTGCTGTGGGTTTATCGCTGTACACTGTATTTGAATAGCGCTGCGCAAGTCGATTAATCGCCGCTAGCGGATCGTTTTGCGCAAAACAAGCAAAACGAAATGCTCCTGCAGATGACCCTATTATGTGTAGTGGCGATTTACGCTCGGCAAAAAACTCTGAAAAAACGTATTTGTCTAACCCTGCTAAAACGAACCATTTGGGTCCACCAGACGCGCCCAACATGAAATCAAATATGTGTTGTTTAATACCATGTTGTTGAATTTCCTTTAGCGCGGTAGGACCCGCATATAAATCAAGTACTTGCACTTACTTCCATATCCTAAAATAGAGCTTATTGTAATGTAACAATCATCCATTCATTTGCAAGAGACAAAACGGATTTTAAACTATTATCGTTTTCAATAGTTATCTACAGATTATTGGTTATCTTCAAACAAAGCGCATACTGCGCCCGCAGGATCTTGAATAATAACGTAACGGCTTACCCCGCCATAATGCTTTATTGCAGACAATAATTTACCGCCTTGAGCATGGGTATTCTCGATAGATTGGTCGAGATCCGCAACTTTAAAATACAATAACCACTGTGCCGGTAAACCTGCATTTTCACCTTTAGCATGGCAAATTCCCACCACGTCTTGATTATTTTCAGGTAACTGCATTGTGAAATCATCGTAATCCCCCATATTCACAGGATTCGGTTTCCAGCCTACAACTTGTTGATAAAAATCTTTCACTTCACTCGCGTTATTAACGGTCAAATCAGTCCAAACCACTGAGCCCACTGGAGATGTTGACATAATTATTGTCCTTTTAGGTTTTTAATGAAAATGGTTTAAAATATTGTCTTGGTGGTTTTCTACCCAACCCTATTTATGGTATTGTTTTCAGTTAGTTAACTAAGATATAAAGTTTCCTCAACAAGGTTATCCACAGAAACAGTGGATAACCTTAAGATTCAAATCTTATACACTAATACTTGACTTACAGCTTAGCTAAAGCAAAATAAAAGGCCAATTTAAAAGGAATACCAATGGCCAAACAGACGTTAGCTGCACTGCCTGACAAATTTACTATTCATAGCCTCCCTGTTCACGCTGAAATCCCTTCTCAGGTCCTAAATGCTACTTTGTATTTTATTGGTAAAACCCATGACGAGCTTTCTATAGTTGTGCCTCAAGCAGTGCAACTAGACTCTGAAGAGTCTGACGATAATTGGCGCGTGTTGGAAGTGTTGGGTCCACTAGATTTATCCATGGTGGGAATCATGGCACAAATTGGTAATGTTCTGGCCGCAGCTAAAATTAGTATATTTATTGTATCCACGTTTGAAACTGATTATTTTTTAGTGAAACAAAAAGATATTGACTCTGCTGCAATCGCATTGGAAAAAGATGGTTATAAAGTCATTTTATAATGCAGTTGTTTAGTGGATTAGTAGACGATCAAAAACCGCCTGAATACAAACGAAAAATAGATGTGTTAAGTCCGGTAAGTGGCGCAGTTGATATACTCGATTCAGCTGGTAACAAATTATTCCAACAGCGACTATTTGGTGAGGGGGCAAAGATAACCCCGGTTGGTTACCAAATAGTTGCACCTTTTGACGCTATTGTGTTGGAATTGAATGAAACAGCACATCGAATTCGTTTAAAAGATAAGCATGGTTTAAAAATACAGATCCACTGTGGCTGGGATGGACATAAACTCAATGGCGAAGGATTCAAACGTAAAGTAAAAGTTGGTCAGAAAATAAAACAAGGACAGGTCATATTGGATTTTGATCTACGTAAATTAAAACTTGCTTTGGACGACACCACTTTTTATGTCACCCTTCTTAATAGTGATAAAGTAAAAGGATTAATCGTTAACCGAAGAAAAGTAACTGCCTGCGAAGATATTATTTTTTCGGTATTATTTTAACGCCCATTTTCGATATTTTTAAACTGCTAACAAACAGTTTATTTTCAATAATTAACAACAAGAACCTTTTTATGACGCAAATATTTGGTATTAAAAATTGTGACACCATTAAAAAAGCCAAAAAGTGGTTAGATGAGAATCAAGTTGAGTATACCTTCCATGACTATCGTGTGGATGGACTAGATCGCAATTGGCTCGAAAAAACAGAATCGCAATTAGGTTGGGAAAAATTACTAAATCAGCGCGGTACAACGTTCAGGCAATTATCTGATGAACAAAAGCACAATTTAGATCGTGAAAGCGCTATTGAATTAATGTTGTCGGCACCTGCAATGATTAAACGTCCTGTATTGATTCACAATGAGCAATATTTTTTAGGCTTCAAGCCTGCTGATTATGAGGTGATTTTTAACTCATGATGAATCCTATTTCACTCACCAAAGAACTCATCAATCGTAAGTCAGTCACCCCGGAAGATGCTGGATGCCAAAAATTGATGGCTGACATTTTAGCTCCGCTTGGTTTCGACATAGAATCCATGGTTTTTGATGACACTACCAATATGTGGGCGAGAAAAGGTAATCAAGGTCCGGTATTTTGCTTTGCTGGGCATACTGATGTAGTACCTTCTGGACCTGCTGAAAAGTGGCAAACGCCACCGTTTGAGGCGACACAAGTTGGTGAATATTTGCATGGCCGAGGTGCTGCGGATATGAAAGGCAGCTTAGCTGCAATGCTAGTTGCAACTCATCGTTTTGTTAGTGCCCATCCAACTCATAAAGGCAGCATAGCATTTTTAATAACGAGCGACGAAGAAGGTCCGTTTATCAACGGTACAACAAAAGTTATCGACACACTCGAAGCACGTAATGAAAAAATGGACTGGTGTTTGGTTGGCGAACCTTCTAGTACTAATCTAGTGGGAGATGTAGTTAAAAATGGTCGTCGTGGTTCGTTAACGGGTGATCTAATTGTTAAGGGGGTTCAAGGTCATGTGGCCTACCCTCATTTAGCCAGAAACCCAATTCATGTAGCGTCTCCTGCGCTTGCTGAATTAGCCAAAACGCATTGGGATGATGGTAATCGATATTTCCCTCCTACCAGTTTCCAGATTTCTAATATAAATGGTGGTACGGGCGCAGGCAACGTTATACCTGGTGAATTGAAAGTGTGTTTTAACTTTCGTTTTTCCACTGAAGTGACTGATAAACAACTCATCGAAAGAGTGTACGAGATTTTGGACCGCCACGGACTGGAATATGACATTAAGTGGACCTTTAACGGACAACCGTTTTTAACTGAGCAAGGTGCATTGGTAGAAGCAACACAGCAAGCGATTAAATCCGTAACCGGCATCGAAACCGAACTTTCAACCGCTGGAGGAACGTCAGATGGCAGATTTATCGCTCCCACTGGTGCACAGGTTATTGAACTTGGGCCAGTAAATGCCACGATACATAAAATCGACGAGCGTGTTAAATCAGCGGATTTAGAGACGCTAACTGACATTTATCATGATATTTTGTGCCGATTACTTACATGATTGATGCACAAAACTGGATGGGCTTAAGTGATTCACACATTCACAATATTTGCCCACAGCATGGCTTAGTTAAAGACGCCAAAGAAGCGTTTGAATCCATGCAACAAGCTGCGCAAAAAGACAATATCGATATACAACTAGCTAGCAGTTTTCGCAGCTTTGACCGGCAATTAAATATCTGGCAAAAAAAATGGTCCGGGGATTTACCGATCAACGACTTTGATAGTCAACCATTGGATACGAGTCAATTTACTGCATTAGAAAAAATTCATGCGATCATGTTGTGGTCTGCGTTACCAGGCGCTAGTCGTCATCATTGGGGCACAGATTTAGATGTATTCGATAAACGAGCCATTGAAAATAGTGGTCAACCGTTACAATTAATAAGCTCAGAATATGATATCTCAGGACCCTGCTATAATTTACATTGTTGGCTTGACGAAAACGCAGACAAATTTGATTTCTATCGGCCATACAAAAACTATACAGGTGGCGTTGCGCCAGAGGCTTGGCATTTAAGTTATGCTCCCATTTCCAAGCGAATTATTGAACATTTAGATCTAGACATTCTTGCAACACAATTAGCCGCTACTGAAATAGGGGGAAAAGCCGCTATTTTAGAGCACCTCAACGAACTTTTTGAGCGCTACACATTAAACGGCATGAGATAATGAATATTTGGCTTATCGTAAGTTTATTAATCGCTATTGGTTTGGTTGTAGGCAACATTTTATTGCTGAAAATGAGCGCCAAAATGAAATTTGAAAAAACCGAATCAAAACCTGGAGATAAAATCATTGCTTCCGATTCGACAGATGACCAGTCAGATAACGAACAACGGCAAGATGCGAACAAACCTTAGATGGAGTAAATAACCTTTGCGTATTACCATACTTGCAAATCGCGATTTAGCCAGCAATTTGGCAATAAACCTATTATTGCAACAATTGCCTCAGCACAAATACCGCATATTTCTGTCAGCCAAAGTGGGTAACTTAGATAACTTGCCGGAACCACTTAAAATATTAAAATTCGCAGAACAAACGCTGTTTAATCAAATCGTTTATCCACTATTAGAAACCAGCACGAATACTAATTCACTGAGTGATGTTTCTCGCTTTAAATCTTTTGCTGAGCTACATCGTTCAGGTATAACCGTCAGTGATATTCCAGATATCAACAGTCCACTAGGTCAGCAAACCATTGCCGCACAAAAACCTGAACTTGTTGTCTCTATTCGTTTCGGGCAAATTCTTAAAGACCCTGTGATTGGTATACCAGAGTTTGGCATCATAAACTTACATTCCGGAACGTTACCCGATTATCGAGGGGTAATGGCAACGTTTTGGGCGATGTTACGTAAAGAGCAGAAAATAGGTACGACTTTACATTACATAGATTCGGCTAAAATCGATGCCGGCCAGATCATTGCAACCACCAGCGTAGATGTAGATTACCAAAGGTCGTATTTGTCTAATGTATTGGCTTTATACCCACAAGGCATTAACTCAATGGTTGAGGCAGTGAATTACATTGCCAACGGCGAACCAGTGACAACCCAAAGTATGGATCTCCGCGCGGGCAACTATTTCAGTTTTCCCAATTCTGACAATTTAAATCAATTTTTTGAACAGGGAAATCAATTAGTCAATTTTGACGAAATTCCGTTAATAGTTGCGAAATATATGTCAACTGAAACACGCTAAAACATTAATCAAATCTCAGAACATACATCTGATTAGTTAAAAAATTACCATCCACTCCCTGTAAATAAATTTGTTTAATGTCATCGATTCCTTGCAAATAGGTGGTTTGTAAATATGGTTTCATGTGCTGTGAAAACGTCCCCCACGCTTCTGAATAGCGCTGCATAAACCCTTTTCCTCCCCACTCTTTTATGCGTTTATTAACTTGAGTTGGAGCAAAGAAAAATTCACCATTGAGTTCTCCAGCAAACGATTGGGCCTGGGAGTCAACATCAGTCACACCGATATAAATCATCTTTTCTAAATTGTTCGCAAAATGAGACTGAAGCTCAAGTAAAAGTGGCTTATTCCCAGAAAAATCTAACACGATACTGTTTGCGGATTTATCTAAAGACGCAAAATCTTGATAGCCAACTACTTGGTCATAACATCCAATTTGATTTGTAAATGACCTATTTTTATTTGATGTTAAGCCTACCACCTGATAATTCAAACCACTTCTCTGTGCATGCTGCCTTAATAGAAAAGCGGTGCCGTAGGCGGTTTTACTAGATGCACTGGTTAATATGATTGTGTTAACTGATTTGGTGGCAATTTCACGCACGAAATCATCAAGCACGAAAGATGTCATGAATAAAGGACGAAAATTTAATTGCCAATCTTGTTTAGCTGAGTCATACGCTGGATCTGCATTACAACGCACATATTGATCGTACACACTGGAGATGCTGTGTCGTTGCTCATTGATATCATAAAAATCGTGGGGAGTGACCTTTCCAGCAGAAATGACTAAATGGGTAGCAAAAGGTAGATATCCAAATACCTTTTCACCAATGCTTATCAATGGATGGTTAGAATACTCAACCGTCGCAAAGCCCCAAATTGGCATAATCCCAAAACCCTCTTCAGCAGGGAAGAATCCCCAATATCCCATTTTTTCGCCAAACAATGCATAGGTAATGTTATTTGCAGAGAAGCCAAATGATTCAATTTTTAAGACAACTTGGTCTGAGGCAAGTAAATCTGTATCTATAGTGTCATTGCTTACTTTTAGCTGCCTCAGATCTGTTTTAGATGTTTGAATTTGCTGGCGATTGAACAACGACATTGGTTTAACCTCTTATGCTTTAACAATTTCGAAACACCAGTTTAGCGATTCAATTGAGGTTGTCTTATCATCATTTTGAATAGACTCAAATAAAACCGTTGGATGACTAAAATAGCTGAATTTGGGTTACCAGGTTTCCAAGTCAGCGAAAGATTGATTTACTAGTGGTACAAACCAATTTTCAAATAGTTTCACTTTTTGCCATTCAAAATGTTGTGCGGGTGCAACTAAAAATATCGAATATGGACTTGCATGACTAAACTCTAGCAATGAAAGTAATGATCCATTTTTAAGGTATTCAGCAACCAAACTTTTATTTACCAACGTAAAACCACGACCTGCTATAGCATTTTCCACAAGTACGACTGAATTGTTCGCTCGTATAGAAGCCTGTAATCCGAAAATATCGACATTAAATCTTTTATTTATTTCGCCATATACTGAAACAACATCAGGTGTTGTGTCTTCCATCCAGGGTAATTGAAATACCACTTGTGGATCATTCACTTGATCAGGGTGGATAATCTGTGGGCTAGCCACCAATATAAGAGAATCACTAACCAACTTTTTCTCCGCTAGCCCAGCGTAACCACCTGAGCCTTTACGAATCGCTAAATCGATATCTCCTCGACTAAAGTCCACCAGCTCATTGCTTGGGGCCAATTGCACCATTAGTTCAGGATGCAATTTTTGGAATTCAGGTAGTCGTGGCATAAGCCACAAGGAGGTAAACGAATGGAGAGTAGAAATTCGTAAAATATTCGGATTACTATCACCTGAGATGGTTTTTAATCCCGCTTTAAATTGTTGAAATCCTTGTTGAACATAGGGAAGCAGTAGCTCCCCTGTATAGGTTAATTTAGTTTGACGATTAGATCGTTCAAATAACGTTTGCCCTAAAAACCCTTCTAATAACTTTATTTGTTGACTTACCGCTGCTTGCGTTACAAATAATTGTTCCGCTGCCAACTTAAAACTGCTTAACTCCGCTGCAACTTTAAAAAAATGCAACGATTTAAGAGGAGGTAAATTATCTCGCATATTCCCGCTCCACATAGTTAAGTTTTACTTAACCACGGTTTAATTTAAATCGTTTGTTCGATTCGCACCTCAGGTCTAATCTACACATGAAACGTCACCAAACACTAAGGAAACAATCATGTTGAAATTAGCTACTTACAGCTTACTATTACTAAGTTTAAACTTAAATGCAACCACCTCAGAAAACGTTGAAATAAAATATTCGAATCAAGGTTACCCTTACAAGCTGTTAATAAATCGTGCTGACACGATAAAGATTTTATTTACCGAAGACACTCAAAGTGTGAATTGTGCTGTGGAATTCAAAAGGGGAAAAATTTCTGAAAAGTCAGTCTATGTTGAGGTGGATACGAAAGACTTTGAAAGCCAGCCGTTAGCAAGCTGCTTACCTCGCAAGCAAGCTAAGCTTTGGTTAAAACAAACTTTTTGAATGAAGTTCGAAGCGGTTTTCAAACGAAGATGAGTAGACAAAAAACGATGCAGGTCAATTTGAAGAAATTATATATAAATGTCTAAGTGTTTTCTGCCTTGCTCATCTACTGATGGCAATTCAGGATCAACAGGCTCTTTTTCTTTAGATTGCTGCTTAGCTTTATTGTCTGCTTTTTCTTTTTTTTCCTTTTCGGCGTTATCAGAAGAGGATTTTTTATGATATTTTTCCCTAGCATCACGCTCTTCAGCACTTAAATCGCTTTCTTCTTCATTTAGCGCACGTAGTTTCGCTTCCTTTTCTATTTTTTTTACCTTGAGTTCTTCTTTCTCTATAGCAACTTTACCTTCCCTGGGTAAAACTGAAAAAATCAAATCGCTCGTCATGGGATTTCCTCACTATATAGTCAATACCCTATGTAGGTTCAAGTTACGCTCAAATTGCAATACGCAACTGAAATCATTCTTAACTATCGTATTGGTTTTGACTTACTTTAGCCTTTTTCGTTCATTTATTGCACAAAATTGATAATCTGGTGTGCCCTAATGCTTTTTAGTTTTAACTAATACAATCTTAAATTATTGTTTTCGGTGTTTATACTTGCATTATCTTTACTGTTTGGATAATGTTCTGCGCATCAAATCGAGAAACCCAAGCGAACAAGAAAACATATGATACTTTTTGTAAGTAAACGTTTTACAAATACAAGCCGCACTACTGGGCACCATCATATAGCATAACCTTTCAGGTTCGTGCTGGAAGGTTATTTGTCCTTCCAGTGGTAAAGAATTTTTCTAAACCCCCGGAAGGAAACTTCTGGGGGTTTTTCGTTGTATTGGCAACGAATTAAAAATTAACTATCTATTGAGGCAACAACATGAGCGAGAGTAAACGGCTACGTATAGCGGTTCAAAAGAAGGGACGATTGAGTGACGAAAGTATCGGGTTACTCAAAGCAATTGGCATTAAATTACAAATCCGTGATCGCCTACTCATTGCCCATTCAACCAACCAACCTATCGATTTGTTGCTGGTTCGAGATGACGATATCCCAGGCTTAGTTATGGATGGCGTCGTTGATTTAGGGTTTATCGGAGAAAACGAGCTAGAAGAGAAAATGTTGGAACGCCAGCAATCTGGTAAAGCTCATGACTTTAAAACCTTACGAAGATTAGATTATGGCGGTTGCCAGCTGTCCATTGCTGTTCCTACCGAGTTTGAATACAAAGGACTCGAATCAATCAATGGATTGAAAGTCGCAACGACTTACCCGTTTCTTTTAGAGCGCTTCTTTAAAAAGAATAATATTAATGCACAAGCAGTAATGTTAACCGGTTCTGTTGAAGTCGCACCGCGTGCCGGAGTGGCAGACGCTATTTGTGATTTAGTTTCTACTGGCGCGACATTAGAAGCCAATGGGTTACGTGAAGAAGCAGTTATTTTTAAGTCCAAAGCAGTGTTAATTCAACGTGGCGAAGCGTTATCCGATGAAAAACAAGCGCTGATCAACCGCTTATTGCCACGAGTTGACGGTGTCATGCAGGCCAAAGAAAGCAAATACATTATGTTGCACGCGCCTAAAGCCTATTTAGAACAAGTCAAAAGCTTATTACCTGGAGCGGAAAACCCGACCGTTCTGCCGTTAGCAAACAACGAAGATACAGTTGCCATTCACGTCGTTAGCTCAGAAACGCTATTCTGGGAGACGATGGAAAAACTCAAGTCATTAGGATGTAGCTCTATCTTGGTCATGCCTATTGAAAAAATGATGGGCTAATAGCATGACAACGCCAATTCAAAACTGGGCTGATTTAACCTTTGACCAACAGCAACAGGTATTGAGCCGCCCTGCTCAGGCCGACAACGAAAAACTCAGTAAAATTGTGAGCGATATTCTGCTACAGGTAAAGCACAGAGGTGATGATGCTATTCGTGAACTGACTAAGAAATTTGATGGTATCAGGCTGGCTAAATTACGCTTAGACGATGAGCAAATAATTAACGCCAAAAACGAAATTTCTGAAAACGTGAAAAGTGCGATTGATTTAGCTTATAGCAATATTAAAACGTTTCACCAAGCCCAACTACCAAAAGATGTACGAATTGAAACTCAACCGGGGGTAATCTGCGAACTCAAGCATGCTGCTATTGATTCGGTTGGATTATATATTCCCGGTGGCAGTGCGCCACTCCCTTCAACCGTTTTAATGTTGGGAGCAACAGCACAAGTGGCAGGTTGTCAACGCAAAGTGTTGTGTACACCACCGGATGCCAAAGGCAATATTGCAGCGGAAATTCGCTATGCAGCACAACTTTGTGGCATCGATGAAATTTACTTAATTGGCGGTGCGCAAGCTGTTGCTGCTATGGCATTTGGTACCCAATCGATTGTCAAAGTAGATAAAATATTCGGCCCTGGTAATAGCTTCGTCACGGAAGCAAAACAACAGGTTAGTACTCGTGCAGACGGTGCTGCTATTGATATGCCAGCAGGTCCCTCAGAAGTATTAGTGATTGCAGATGAATTGGCAGATCCGGCGTTTGTAGCATCAGATCTGCTTTCACAAGCGGAGCACGGTGCAGATTCTCAAGCCATATTAGTAAGTAGCAGCAAAGTGCTAATAACCGCTGTTCAACAGCAAGTTGCAGCACAGTTACAAAAATTGAGCCGTCAGGAAATAGCGCAAAAAGCGATGCAACACGGACGCTACATATTAACTTCAGACATAGCGGAATCGGTGCAAGTGAGTAATCAGTATGCTCCCGAACATTTGATCGTACAAACAGAAAATGCTCGGGATTTATTACCTGAATTAAAACACGCTGGATCCATATTTTTAGGCAAATGGTCCCCAGAATCTGCTGGTGACTATGCCAGTGGTACTAACCACGTTTTACCTACTTACGGATATTCTCGGAATTATTCTAGTTTAGGATTAGCAGATTTTATGCGTCGTTTTACCGTGCAAGAATTGAGTTACCAAGGATTATCAAATATTGGCAACGCGATTATGGATTTAGCCGATGCTGAAGGTTTAGATGCGCACAAACGGGCTGTATCCATTCGCTTAAATGGAGTGCAATCATGAGTTCATTGGTTAATAAATTACTGTGTGAGAATGTCAAAAACCTGAAACCTTATGAATCAGCTCGTAGATTGTTTGCGGCCGGCTCTGGGGAAACCCAACAGACTTGGTTAAACGCTAACGAGTCTCCCTTCACCAATCCTTACAATATGGATGATGGTCGCTTTAATCGCTATCCCGATTGCCAGCCATCTGGCGTAATTAACGCCTATGCCGCTTATTCGGGGGTAACCGCACAAAATACACTGGTTAGCCGAGGTGCTGATGAAGGGATAGAGTTGTTAATTAGAGCTTTTTGCACACCGGGAGAAGATGCAGTATTAATATGCCCACCTACTTATGGCATGTATGCAATTAGCGCTGAAACATGTGATGTCAAGGTGGAAAAAGCGCCGCTTAAAGCTGACTTTAGCTTGGATGTAGAAAACATTTGTACCTTTAAAGACAAAGTTAAATTAGTCTTTATATGTTCACCTAACAACCCAACCGGTACATCCGTCCCCCCCGACCAACTGCAAGCTGTGATTGAACATTTTTCTGACTCAGCATTAGTCGTGGTCGATGAAGCCTATATTGAATTTAACTGGCAATGCACATGGGCGAACAAACTCAATCAATACCCCAACCTAGTCATTTTACGTACTCTATCAAAAGCCTTTGCACTTGCAGGAATAAGATGTGGCTTTACCCTCGCCGCCCCTGAAGTCATTCAGGCCTTACTGAAAGTCATCGCACCTTACCCAATTCCTGAGCCTGTTGCGCAAGTTGCAAGGCAAGCTTTGGAATCAAAAGGTATCAGTAAAATGCTGCAACAAGTGGGCGATTTAAACAAACAACGAAATACGCTTAAAGAGCAATTAGCGTCAATTTCGTCTGTTGAATTAGTCGGAGATGATAAAGCTAATTTTATTCTATTTCGTTGTGCCCAAAAAAACGAGTTAATGCAATATTTAGTCGATAATCACATTCTAATCCGTGATCAATCTAAACAAGTAAATCTGCAAAATTGCCTACGGATTACCGTTGGAACAGCTGACCAAAATCAACAGCTAATGGATTTAATCTTTTCATTTTTTAAACAACAGGAATCGGCACAATGAGCGCCCTACCGATTTTATTTATAGACAGAGACGGCACATTAGTCGAAGAGCCACCGATTGATAAACAACTCGATCGACTCGACAAATTAGTATTTGAACCTAACGTAATCCCCGTGCTGCTTAAACTACAGCAAGCAGGTTACCATTTGGTAATGGTATCGAACCAAGATGGATTGGGCACAGATTCATTCCCACAGGCTGACTTCGACGCGCCCCACAATATGATGATGGATATTTTCGCATCTCAAGGGGTAAAATTTGATGATGTATTAATTTGTCCGCATTTTGATGAACAACAATGTAGCTGCCGAAAACCTAAACTCGGTTTGGTAAAGGATTATTTGCAACAAGGTAAAGTAGATTTTAGTCGCTCATTAGTAATAGGTGATAGACAAACAGATGTAGGCTTAGCTGATAACATGGGCTTAAAGTCACATTTGTACAATCGTGACACTCACGATTGGCTAGCCATTCAAAAAAGCATTTTGAGTGCCAATAGAACCGCAAGCGTGACTAGAAATACCTCGGAAACACAAATTGACGTCTTTGTTGATTTGGATTCTACGGCTAAATCTAGTATCGAAACGGGATTAGGTTTTTTTGACCACATGCTCGATCAAATCGCAACGCATGGTGGTTTCGAGTTGCGCTTGTCAGTCAATGGTGACTTACATATCGATGACCATCATAGCGTCGAAGATACCGCCTTAGCACTGGGTGAAGCGATTAAGAAGGCATTAGGTAATAAGCGAGGAATTGGACGTTTCGGCTTTGCATTGCCGATGGATGAATGTCGTGCAGAATGCATAATGGATATTTCTAATCGCCCACATTTAAAGTTTGAAGCTGAATTTAGTCGTGATGCAGTAGGTGAAATGGCCACTGAAATGGTTCCCCACTTCTTTTATTCCATCGCACAGGCAATGGGTCTATCTTTGCACCTATCCACCACGGAAGGTAATGCGCACCATCAAGTTGAAAGTTTGTTTAAAGTGTTTGGTCGCGCTTTGCGCCAGGCAATTACGAAACAAGGCGATACACTACCGAGTAGCAAAGGAGCTTTGTAAGTATGTCAGTGACTAACGCTTTGCAAAAAACGGTGATCATCAATACCGGTTGTGCAAATATCTCATCGGTTAAATTTGCTCTGCAACGCCTTACCCAAAATGTGACTGTTTCGGATGACCCAGACGTTATTTATGCTGCCGACAAGCTTATTTTACCTGGAGTTGGCAGTGCCAATGCTGCAATGCAAAGTATTCTAAGCAAGCAGCTTTCAGGCTGTATTCAATCTCTTACTCAACCCGTCCTAGGAGTATGTTTGGGTATGCAGTTGATGGTTACAGATTCTCAGGAAAAGGCACATAAAAGTAACGCTATCGACACGGCTTGTTTAAACTTGATCCCCGGTAAAGTGAAACGCATGGAAGTGGGAAATTTACGTTTACCGCACATGGGATGGAATACTGTGGATCCAGTCGAGCAAAACTCGATTTTTAAAGGCATCCCCAGTGGCACATACTTTTACTTTGTGCATAGTTTTGCCGTCGATGTGTATGCTCACACGCTGGCAACTAGTCAATATGAAATGCCGTTTTCAGCAGCTATCCACAAAGACAATTTTTATGGTGTGCAATTTCATCCGGAGCGTTCTGGAGATGCCGGCGCTACGCTAATGGAGAACTTTTTAAAGCTATGATTATTCCAGCAATCGATTTAATAGACGGCGCTGTAGTACGTTTGTATCAAGGCGACTACGAACAAAAAACCCAATATAAATTAGACCCTGTGGATGTGGTGAACAACTATGCAGATCAAGGTGCTAACTGGTTACATATTGTAGATTTAACGGGTGCAAAAGACACAGATAAACGCCAACTTGGTTTAATCAAAAAAATGGTTGATACCCAACGTATGCAGTTTCAAGCTGGCGGTGGTATTCGTTCTGAAGCAGATGTTGCTCAGTTATTGGATATTGGCGTCAAACGCATCGTTATTGGCTCGTTGGCAGTGAAACAACCGGATATTGTTAAACAATGGGTCACTAAGTACGGACCAGAAGCTATTGTATTAGCGCTAGATGTGAATATTGATGCCAGCGGCAATAAGTTTATTGCAACCCATGGCTGGCAAGAAAGCTCAGGCGTTGCCTTAGAATCTTTGCTAGATGATTTTCTAGACGTGGGAGCAAAACATGTATTGTGTACCGATATTAGTCGTGATGGCACGTTACAAGGCGCAAACCACCAGCTATATACAGAAATGAAACAGCGTTTTCCACAAGTCATCTGGCAAGCTTCTGGAGGCATAGGCTCGTTAGCTGATATTGAAGCCTTAAAACCCAGTAAAGTCGATGGAGTGATATTAGGACGTGCTCTGTTGGAAGGTAAGTTTACACTCAAGGAGGCGATCCAATGTTGGCAAGGAGAATAATCCCCTGTTTGGACGTGCGTGAAGGCAAGGTTGTAAAAGGGGTTAAATTTCGCAACCACGAAATCATTGGCGATATAGTCCCATTAGCGGAACAATATGCTCAGCAAGGTGCTGACGAATTAGTCTTTTATGATATTACAGCATCAAGTGATCAACGTGTGGTTGATAAAAGTTGGGTTAGTCGAATTGCCCAAGTAATCGATATTCCCTTTTGTGTCGCTGGAGGCATAAAGTCGGTACAAGATGCCGGGAGAATATTGGAAATGGGTGCCGATAAAATATCAGTGAACTCCCCTGCTCTGGCAGATCCTGAACTCATAACCCGATTACACGATACCTTTGGGCAACAGTGCGTTGTTGTTGGCATCGACAGCTATTTTAATGAGCAAAGCCAACAGTATGAGGTATATCAATTTACCGGAGACGAAAAACGCACCCAAAATACCGGTCGATTGACTGCTGACTGGGTATTAGAAGTCCAGCAACGTGGTGCAGGTGAAATTGTGCTTAATTGTATGAATCAGGATGGCGTGCGCCAAGGTTATGATATTGCGCAGTTAAGTCAAATCAGAGCAGTTTGCAATGTGCCATTAATTGCCTCTGGTGGTGCCGGTGAAAAACACCACTTCTATGATGTTTATAAACAAGCAGATGTTGATGGGGCATTGGCAGCATCCGTTTTTCACAAAGGTATAATCCCGATCCCAGAATTAAAAGACTTTTTACGCGCTCAAGGGATCATCATTCGAGATGAGTTTGTGCAAACAACTGCGTAAACATAAATTTTTCTGAATATATTGAGAATTTAATGATTATCAATCTACAAACAATTGACCAGCTGAGCTGGGAAAAAATGCAAGGTCTACTCCCCTGTATTGTGCAAAATGCAAAGAGTGGCAAAGTATTGATGCAAGGCTATATGGATAAAGACGCAATGGCTGCCACCTTAAATACAGGCCATGTTACCTTTTTCAGTCGCTCGAAACAGCGGCTTTGGACGAAGGGCGAAACCTCTGGTCATACACTTGACTTAGTGGAGTTAACTGCTGATTGTGATAACGATTCTATTTTAGCACTAGTCAATCCTAACGGACCTACTTGTCATTTGGGAACAGAATCATGTTGGGCAGATAGCAAAAGTGCGGACTTTACCTTTGTTGCCGAATTAGAAGCAATATTGGCAGCGCGAAAAAAGGCAGATCCTGAATCAAGCTATACCGCCAGTTTATATGCTAAAGGAATTAAACGGATCGCTCAAAAAGTCGGTGAAGAAGGGGTTGAAACCGCTTTAGCAGCTGCTGTTAGCGATCTTGACGAACTTAAAAATGAATCGGCAGATTTGTTATACCATCTAATTGTGCTACTGCACGCCTCTGATCTCTCATTAAGTGACGTCATTGACGTTTTAAAATCTCGTCACAACAAGTAAGCAAGACAAAGCCGCTAATTTATTAGCGGCGCTCCTTCAGTAACATAAATAAATGAACTTCTTGCTAGAATGATGATCTTACTTTTCTATCCTTGCGTTTCGTAAAGTTAACGGAGAACTTATCGTGCAATCCACTAGATCTAGTATTATTTACAGCGTGGCTTTTATTATTGGTAGTGCCATTTTAGGCTATTTTCTGCAAAGTTCAGTTGAACGATTTCGTTCTTATGAACGCACAATAACCGTAAAAGGATTATCAGAACATGAAGTGCCAGCTGACACAGCTATTTGGCCTATCCAATTTAGTGTTATTAGCAATGATCTTTCCGATCTATACAAACAACTTGAAACACAACAGGAAATCGTCAAACAATTCTTGATTGAAAATAATTTTACCGAACAAGAAATCAGTGCTTCAACACCCACCATTAATGATAAAAAAGCGCAAAACTACGGAAGCTTTAATCCCAATGACACGCGCTTTACTGCAAATCAAACTTTCACAGTCTATAGTGAAAAAATAAACACCGTTTTAGACGCACAAAAAAGATTATTAGAGCTTGGCAAAAAAGGCTTGGTTTTGAACGGGAATAACTATCAAAATCAAACCCAGTTTTTGTATTCAGGCCTAAACGAAATTAAACCTCAAATGATTGAAGATGCGACTCAAAAAGCACGAGAAGTCGCTGAGAAATTTGCCGCCGATAGCAATAGCCAACTTGGTAAAATAAAACAAGCACGACAAGGTCAATTTAGTATCACCGATAGAGACAGCAATACCCCTTACATAAAACAAGTTAGAGTAGTATCAACCATAGAATATTATCTAATCGACTAAGGATTTTTGATGCGCACAATTGGTTTGATAGGCGGAATGAGTTGGGAATCAACAGTAAGCTACTATCAAAAAATTAACCAAGAAGTTAAACAGCAATTGGGTGGATTACATTCCGCAAAAATCATCTTACATAGCGTCGATTTTGCACAGATTGAGAGATTACAACATCAAGGACAGTGGCTTGAATTAGCAGAGATTCTTTGCGGAGCCGCTCAAGGACTAGAACGAGCTGGCGCTGACTGTATTGTCATTTGTACCAATACTATGCATAAAGTCGCCGACAGAATTCAAAATACCACTCAACTTCCGTTAATTCATATTGCCGATGCCACGGCGAAAGTATTACTTGCCGATAATATCAATAAAGTCGGATTATTAGGCACCCGTTTCACCATGGAACAAGACTTCTACACCGGTAGATTGGTTGATAAATTTGCTATCGAGGTGATCACACCGCCAGAACAAGATAGAGAACTCGTCCATCAAATAATTTATAACGAACTTTGTTTAGGTCAAATCAATCCCACCTCCCGCGCCGCTTATTTAAATATCATTCAGAACTTGTACGAGCAAGGTGCCCAAGGGGTTATTTTGGGCTGTACGGAAATTGCCATGCTAGTAGGACCAGAAGACACCACGGTACCACTTTATAACACGACTGAAATCCATGCCTTATCAGCAGTGCAATTTGCATTACAAGATTAAAAAGTTTTCGACATAAAACATTACAAATCTAAGTTGTCATCCGGTTTGATTAACTATCAAAATAGAAACTCAACTTAGTATTAATCATTGATTTTGTAGGGCAAATTGCATGAAACAAAAAACCATCAGGCTATTAAAAGAAAATTGGGGATTCCTACTCTTCTTACTATTAATGTTTGCATCGAGAAGCAGTTTGGCAGATTGGTATCACGTCCCTTCAGGATCAATGTTACCCACCATCGAAGTGGGTGATCGAATATTAGTTAACAAAATGGCGTATCGTTTGGAAATTCCGTTTACCGATATTCCGTTGATTCAGACTGGCGCACCCGTACGCGGTGATATTGTGGTATTTAATTCTAAAGCAGCCAATGAAAGGTTGATAAAGCGTATCGTCGGCATACCCGGTGATCAGATTTCCATGATCAATAACCAGCTCATTGTTAATGGCGAAATCATTCAATACGAAATTGAACAAGAGCACTATATTTATAACGAAAATTTATTAGGAAAACATCATTCAGTGCAATTTGTTCCCGCTAATCAGGTGAAAGACAGTTTTGCCAATATTGTCATTCCTCAAGGTTTTTATTTCGTGTTAGGTGACAATCGTAATAATAGTCGAGATTCGCGTTTTCTTGGCTTAGTCAGTGAAGACGAATTACAAGGTAAAGCGACAAAAGTAATCGCTTCGTTTGATCCAGATAATTATTATTTACCCAAAAAAGATAGAAATTTTGTAACTTTAAATTGAATAAAAATCAATTAGTTATAAATTATTTTAAATTTTTTTGATTTTTTTCTATTGAAAAAAGTTTGGCTTACCACATATTTAAATTGTCGGCGCCGAAAGGGTCGACAAAAAATATCGCCGCCGAATAATCGGGGCACAATTTGAAATTTATAACATATTGCTTAATAGCGAGGATATGACTATGCGTAACATCGACTTATCACCACTTTATCGTTCTTTTATTGGTTTTGATCACTTAGCATCTATGATTGATGCTGCTTCACAAAGTGAAAAACAAACAACCTACCCTCCATACAATATCGAATTGTTGGCTGAAGACAAATATCGAATAACTATGGCTGTGGCAGGATTTTCCCAAGACAACATTACTATTGAGACTCAAGAAAATACGTTAAAAGTCTCTGGTACGCTTGAAGGTAAAGAAAACGA
Organism: Aliiglaciecola lipolytica E3; assembly: GCF_000314975.1. Taxonomy (GTDB): domain Bacteria; phylum Pseudomonadota; class Gammaproteobacteria; order Enterobacterales; family Alteromonadaceae; genus Aliiglaciecola; species Aliiglaciecola lipolytica. Next base: position 2,839 of record NZ_BAEN01000035.1, on the reverse strand, counting down.
ACGCAAGTTCCTTCACAAAGGTATTTCTGAGCGAAACTTCGAAAGAAAATTCCAGCTTGGTGACCATGTGAAAGTATTAACCGCAGATATGCAAAATGGTCTGCTACATATAGAACTTGAGCGTGTTATACCTGAAGCGAAAAAACCGAGAAAAATTGAAATCGGTAGTAGCTTAATCGAAAATAAATCTTCTTAACAGATAATTTCGAAATAAAGAACGGCGTCAAATGACGCCGTTTTTTTGTGATTTTACTAACGCCTAATATAAGTTCGCTAAATTCAGTATCGACGTTGTGAGCAGCGCTGCAAAGGTCATCAGCATTCCCCAAACACGTTGCCAACTGGCCCCCACATGGTGGCGAAGTCCGTAAGCATGAATCAATCGACCTAACAACAATAGCGTACCAACTGCATGCAAAACGAGATGATTTGCTTGATTAATTTCCGCAACCAGTAACAAAACAAGTGTTAAGGGCACATACTCGGCAAAGTTGCCATGAGCTCTTATTAAACCTAAGAAGTGACTATCGCCATCATCGCCCAAACTCACTTTACGGCCACGTCTTTGTTTAATGACTAAAATAGAGAGATATAAAAATGTTACCCCAAGAAGACCTGCGTAGAACGCCGTGATAGGTGTGCTCATGTTCCTTCCTAAAATAAAAAGCCCACATTGTAGTGGGCTCTAAGTTTAACTGATTTCAGTTTAGATTCCAGTGGCGATTAATTAGCCTAACTTTTCAGCTAATTGTTCTCTAACTGTTTCAACGGCTTGAGTACCATCGATCTTAATATACTCACAGTTGCCAGAGTCAGCTTCAGACGTATAATAATCTACTAGAGGCTTAGTCTGTTCATGATAAACACTCAAACGCTTACGTACGGTTTGTTCTTCATCGTCAGGTCTAATGACTAGATCTTCACCGGTAACGTCATCTTTACCTTCATTTTTAGGAGGATTATAGGTCACATGATACACACGACCTGAACCTGGATGAACGCGACGTCCAGCCATTCTCTCAACTATGACATCATCAGCAACGTCAAATTCTATACAGAAATCAACTTTAATACCGGCCTTTTTCATTGCATCAGCTTGAGGGATGGTGCGCGGAAAACCGTCGAGTAAGAAACCATTTTCACAATCTGGTTGTGTTATTCTTTCCTTGACCAACCCGATGATTAAATCATCAGAAACCAATTTTCCTTCATCCATGACTTTTTTTGCTGCAAGCCCAAGCTCGGTTCCTGCTTTGATCGCTGCTCTGAGCATATCGCCAGTTGAGATTTGTGGAATCCCAAACTTACCCATTAAAAATTGGGCTTGAGTGCCTTTGCCGGCACCAGGCGCGCCAAGAAGAATAATGCGCATGCCTTGTCCTCATATAGTTAAAATTCAATCCAAGCGCAACTTTACACATTCATTTGCAGGTATACAAGAACATCAAAGCACACTCCCCCTAAAGTCTTATAAAAACTAAATATAATTCCCTTTCAAAAGAGTTAATTCATGAAAATCGTCTATTTTTCAATCTTTAGCTTCAATTAATTTAAGCCAATGAGGGAGTATACCCAATTGCGAAAAAGCTAATTTAATACACACTAGAATGGGCACTGCTAGTAATATCCCCAGAATTCCCCACAGCCATCCAAACATCAATAACCACAAGATAATGACCAGGGGGTTTACTTGCATATTACGACCTAACACTGCGGGCGTTATAAATTGCGACTCGATAATGTTTAAAATTAAAAATACGCCGCTTGGCATCAAAGCGATTAATTCGAAACCAAATTGAACCGTGCCAGCAAGACACAATATGATAAGACTAATAAGAGAACCAACATAAGGCACAAAGTTAAGTAGAGCGACAATAGATCCCCATAACAATGCATCTTGAACACCAAGCAGATGTAGAATAGCCGCCGTGGATAAACCCAATGCAGAATTGATAATACTGATTGTCACAATATATTGAGACAAAGTTTGTTGAATTTTAGTTACCAGAAATACCGTTCGCTTTTTATCTTTGACGATTGGGAAATCTTGAATGAAAACATTAAACAAAGAAGGTCCAAAGATAAGTAAAAACAAAATCAAGATTAAACTAGCCAGCAATTGACCAATGAATGTGGGTGTCGCTCCTAGAACAGACAGGAGCATTTCAATACCACCTTGCTTAATGTGTTCTTTTACGGCGCTTTGCTCTGGATTTTGAACAGGTTCTGGTTCTTCATCATCAAACCAACCAAAGAAACTAAAGCCGCTCTTTTCCTCTTGCTTGGCCGCCTCAACCTGTTTTTTAGCAAGCGCTTCTTGTTGCGAATAAGCTTCGCTCATACTGTCAATTTGCTCACTCAGCTCAACTGATAATTTGGGTATCAACTGTGCCCACTTTTGAGCAGGTTCAGCCAATTGAGCCCCCAGAAAAGTAAATGGAGCAACTAACATGGTTAGCAAAAGAACAGCGGAAATACTGCGCGGTATATGTACTTTTTTAAGCAATGCAACCAGCGGACTAAGTAGCAATGCCGTTAGTGCGGTAAAGACGATTGGGATAACTAATGATTGTGCAAAATACAGAGTATAGAAAATCGCAAAGACCAGAAGCCACTGCAAAGATTTAGCGGCGGTATTCACTTTTAGTTCTGTATTTACCTCTTTGCTCTTGAGTGTATTATTAGTATTCTTTTCCACATTTCAACCTTAGTTGATATTCATGACGGTCTAGGATAAGGGCGCTTGCATGATTTTACCACCTAAACTAAAAACCTCTTGGTAATCACGCTTTTGAAGGTGAATTAACGATCTTCCCCAGCTTCAAATACAAAAAAATCC
>NZ_BAEN01000036.1 GCF_000314975.1 Aliiglaciecola lipolytica E3 | reverse complement strand
TATACGATAAAACGGTTTAAACGAGATACTATCGTCGCCATCATTGAAGGCTTTATAAATTTCGGCTTCACCATAAACAGAAAGATTGGCTCTTTCTTGTTGCTCAAAAAGCGCGTCCTGCAAGAAGTAACGTTGTTCAATTACTGCAGAACCGCGAATTTCTACTTCATTAGCTGATAATTTTGACGCGCTAAAAAACAACGTTAAAAGAGCTAACGCAGTTGCACTACCTTGCCCGTTTAAGACTATTCTTGTCAAAATCGCTGTCCTCTAATCCAGTTTTAAATTCGATTTCATGGGTGATTATCTCTGTGCTTTTCCCATTTTGTTCGTTAAACATTTCTGTGCGTAATGCACGCCAATACTTATCCAAATATAACGTATATTCGTTTAATTCTAGCGTTTTTAAGAGACTATCTTTTTTATCAAAATACTCAATTTTATAGGGAATGTAGCGCTCTTGATCAATCCAAACCTTTTGTCGTGTATAGCCAGAAAATTCATCAATGGGGGTTTGTTCAACAATAAACATCTTACGATTTTGAACTGTATCTTCACCCAGGTAATTGTATGTATACTTTTCTACTTCGAAGGCCGTCATGTCTTCGTACGCAAATTCACTGCCCATAAATGGACCTGATTTATTTCTCGACGCAATACGCTTTACTCGCTTTAAAGCAGGCAAATAAATCCATTGTTCATCTGGCTCTTTTGCATGCGAGAAATTCAGAAAAGCGGTTCCATTTACATCTTTTGGCTCATCAAAAATTGTCAGAGATTTATCCCCACCATCAAGTACTTCCAAGCCATGTAAACGCATGGCTCTTTCAGTTTCCTGACCTTGAGAATTGCGCAATATCATGGTCAATTCAGCTACAGAATCACCCCAACCACGATCTCGAAGTTTGCGCTCTTTGGCTATTTCAAGCCCTTTTTCTTGGGACGACTGCGCAATGCCATCGCTGGCGACTGCTGCAAATAAAATAACGGAAAAATAAAAACTCAGACGCTGAAAGTGCATTCGATTAAATTTCATGGCTTGATTCCTCAGACAATTTTTGTTTGTCAAACACCAAAAGAAAAGCGGGTAAAAACAGGAAATCGACAGCTAACGCAACGACAATAATAATACCTGTTAACAGCCCCATATCAGAGTTTAGTGCAAAGCTAGATAAAGTTAATACTGCAAACCCTAAAGTAAGTACAACTGTGGTGACCCACAACGCCTTGCCGACACTTCTAAACGCATACCTAACTGCGTTTTCAGCACTTTTATGTTGCTGTCGCGCATATTGATACTTACTTAAAAAGTGGACTGTGTCATCAACTATTATACCCAAAGCCATGCTTAATACGACTGACAATCCCATATTAATTTCTCCGGAATATATCCCCCAGATACCAAAGCCGATTGCCGCTGGTAGCAAGTTAGGGATCAAGCTAATGCATCCCATTTTCCAAGATCTTAACGCAAAGATTAGAATACCGCTGATTAACACAAGTGCCAATACGGTTCCTCGCAGTAGGCTGTTCATATTCGCTTCACCAATGTGCGCAAACATCAGGTTTTGGCTACCTGCGGTTAATCTTAATTGTGGCGCATTGTCAGCAACCCATTGATAAGCGTCTTTTTCAAACGCAGTGATTTCTTTACTACCCAAGGTTTGCATGGTGACAAAAATACGCGTGCCCGACTTATCGATGTTTAGTTGATTGTTGAGATCCAAATTAAATGGCAAGGACATTTCATATAACAATAAAAATTGTGCAGCTAATTGCTGATTTTCTGGCAACCTATAATATTCTGGTTGGTCTGCATGCATATTTTTGTTTAAACGTAAAAATACGTCACTAATAGTTGAGACGCTATCAACTTCAGGTCTCGCCTTCAACCATTGACTAAACTCATGGATATGTTTCAAATTAGTCGGGTCGTTAATACCTGATTCTTGTTCGGTAAAAAGCGCAAAATCAATTGTTGTCATACCGCTTAGCACTTGCTCTTGATAATCAGCGGCTTGTTTAAACTCTGCTGTTTCATCAAAATATTCTACTGGCGTGTCGTTTATTGTATTAAGGAAAGAGCTTCCTACTGCCGCAACCACAACAATAATGGTAAAAGGTAATATTCGTTTATGCTGGCGAATGACCCACTCCCCCAGCTTGACAAATTGATCTGTGCTTTGCTCCTGCTTAACGGTCGCTTTCATTGGTAAAAGTCGTAAAATGGCAGGTAAAAAGCTAATCGATAGAACAAACGCAATCATAACCCCGATTGCCGTCATAGTGCCTAAATCAGCAAGCGCAGGAACATTCGAGAAATTTAGGGTCAAAAAGCCAATAGCAGTCGTAGCACTGGTAATAAAAATAGGTTTAGCATTAAGCAACATACTTGTTTCGATTGCTTCAATTTTGCTCTTACCTCGCCGTAATTCATACAGTAGTGAAGCGATAACATGTACACAATCGGCTACCGCCAAGGTCATGACCAAGGTCGGCACATTTACGGTTGCCGTGGTTAAATCAAACCCAATCCAACCACCGATACCCATGGTCGAAATAATTGAAAAAACCACAACTAACAAGGTTACTAATGTGCCGATTAATGAACGTAATAACACACCTAAAACCACTAATATCACCACAAACATTAGCGGTACCAGTGTTGCTGCGTCGTCTTTTGCTGCGCTTTCAAAAGCAGCATTCATAAAAACGATCCCTGTATGGTGAAACTCATGGTCTGGATAGAGGGATTGGTATTTGTCAGTAAGTTGTCGTATGGAGTCTACAATTTGTGCCGTTTCTTTAGATTTGTCACCATCAGGCAAATTAACAGTAATCGATACCAGCGCAACTCTACCCTGCTCATCAACCAATCGATTTACTAAGTTTGGTTCACTCAGCGCCACCTCTTGAACCCGTTGAACTAAAGGCTCATCAATGGCGTTTGCATCCAAAATTAATTGCTCAACTATCATATCATCGTCTTCAGCCCAAGTATGTTGGAAGTTGGTAACTGAGTCGACACGACTAGACAAAGGTGTTTGCCACGCCTCTTCGGTAAAATCTGCGATAAGTTTTAAGGTTTTTGGATTGAAAATACTTCCTTGTTTTGGAGAAATTAAAATATTGGCATTTTCATTTTTGCTAAATATGGCCTGCATTTCTTCAAATGCGATACGTTGTGGATTGTCTTCTTCAAAATAAACTTTGTAATCACCGTTGAATGCCAGCTTTTGTGCCCCTGTAGCGCACAATAAAACAAATAAAATACTGAAGAATATTGTTAACCAAGGTCTGTGTAATACGGTATTCAACCAAAAACGGCGCATTTTTAATCCTCTAGAAGGGGGAATTGGTCGCAGTGCAAAGCTATTTTATTTACCTAATAACAATACATCAATAAACCAATTAATTCTTTGTAAAGCAGTAATAAAGCTTAAAACTAACACGTGTGTATAAATGTTCAATTGGACTTAGTAAGCAATGATAATACAACGCCTACGAATATTTTCATATTGACAAAATCCTCTATTTAACACCGCAACCCTTTGATAATCATATTTATTCATTAAATATCCCTTAGCTTACAGATTAATTTATCTGCATATATTTTTGTAGAGTACTTTGATCTTTTGTTAAAAACATGTAGTATTAAATCAACTGGTCAGATGAGCGGATGTGTTAACAATGAGTATTAGAACAAGTTTAAAGAAAGTATTACCTCCTATTTCAGTAACTGAGCAAGAAGCTTTAGATGCTGGTGACGTTTGGATTGAATCTTCAATTTATCAAGGTAAGCCAGATATGCAGGCATTAAGAGATATACCTGCGGCAAAACTTAATAAAGATGAGCAAGCCTTTTTAAACGGTCCTGTACAACAATTGTTAGAAATGATTGATGATTTTGAACTTCAAAATAGCAAGCATATACCTGACAATATTCTCACCTTCCTTAAAGTGAATAAGTTTTTTGCACTGATTATCCCTAAGAAATTCGGTGGGTTAGAATTTAGTCCTTACGCTAACTCTACAATTGTCGCTACGATAGCAGCGAAGAGTGGCGCGATTGCGGTAACGGTCATGGTTCCTAATTCGTTGGGTCCAGGTGAATTGTTGATGCATTATGGAACTCAAGAACAACAAAATTATTGGTTGCCAAAACTAAGTATCGGCCAAGATATTCCATGTTTTGCGTTAACTGGTCCTGAAGCAGGTTCAGACGCTGGTGCAATTCCTGATGCAGCCTATGTTACTAAAGGCATGTGGGAAGGCGAAGAAGTTATTGGTCTTAGCGTGAGTTGGGACAAGCGCTACATCACCTTGGCGCCAATTGCTACCGTACTTGGTTTAGCGTTTAAAGTATTTGATCCGGACCACTTAATCGGTGACACACTCGAGCTTGGCATTACATGTGCCCTTATCCCAAAAAGTCATGAAGGTGTTGAGTTAGGTAATCGTCATGATCCTATGGGTGTGCGCTTTTACAATGGTACAACTCGTGGTCAAAACGTATTTATCCCAATGGATTTTATTATCGGTGGACAAAAGAATATCGGGCGTGGCTGGCAAATGCTGGTTGCTTGCTTGGGCGCAGGCCGCGGTATTTCATTGCCTGCTATGGGTGTTGCAACAGCACAAACAGCCTTTAAGTCTACTGCAGAATATTCATTTGTACGTGAACAATTCGGTGTACCAATTGGCCGTTTTGAAGGTATTCAAGAAAAGTTAGCCGATATCGCTGGTAAAACCTTTGTACTTGAAGCTATGCGTGTATTGACCACAGAAGGTCTTGGCTTGGGTTTAAAACCTTCGGTTGTTACTGCCATCGCGAAATATCATATGACAGAACTTGGCCGTGATGTGCTTAATTCAGCAATGGATGTGCAAGCAGGTAAAGCGATACAACGCGGACCTCAAAATACCCTAGCAAACGGTTATGCTGCACTGCCAATCGCAATTACGGTTGAAGGTGCAAATATTTTAACGCGTAATCTGATGATTTTTGGGCAAGGTGCGATGCGTTGCCACCCGTACTTAAAAGAAATGGTAGACCTAATCCATAGCGAAGAATCATCTGCAGACAGTGCGTTTAATAAAGTATTAGGTAAAACAGTCAAATTTAGCGTTGCTAACTCTTTCAGAGCCATGTTGAATAGCTATGTGCCGTTTGCACGTTCTGCAAATAGCGCTATGCCAGAAGTCAAAAAATACGAAAAACGCCTTAACGCATTATCTGCTAAGCTAGCGCCATTAGCAGACCTTTCGCTTCTCGTATTAGGTGGCGATTTGAAAAAAGCGGAGCTGTTGTCTGCACGCCTAGGTGATGTGATGAGCTATACGTACGCAGCTATGGCGGTCGTGCGATTCTACGAGCAAAAAGTATCCAATCGTGCTGAAGCATTACCTTATTTTGAATATGCGATTCAGTGGTGCTTGCAACAAGGTGAACAAGCATTGGTTAATTTCATCAATAACTTCCCTAACACTGCTACGCGCGGTCTAATGCGGGTATTGACGAATACATACAGTTCTTCTGTAAACGGGATTTCTGATGACTTAGTTCGTCAATTATCAGCAGCTACGATGCAACAATCGAGTATAAAAGCGGAATTGACGCATTTAGTTAAACCTATTATTGGTGATGGTAATTTCATTAACGAGCAAGCGTTTGATGCTAAACATGCTGCGATGCCTGTTCTTAAGAAAATCCAAAAACAATTACGTAAAACACCTGTTGTCCCTGCATTGACCTTTGAACACATTGTCAATACATTCGCAGAAAAAGGTTTACTTGACGCTAACGAAGTATCTCAGGTACTTGATTACAATGAAAAACGTAAACTTGCAGTCAGAGTAGATGAATATACGTTTGATTTAGAATTGGTAGATACTTTTCAGTCGGAAGAATCGGAGCAAGCTAGCGCTGCTTAATCTGGCTTTTATTTAAGAAGCAGGCTTTTTAGCCTGCTTTTTTTTTAAATTTTTATTTTTTAGTGCCCAACAAGCAGGTTAATCGCTGCATTGATAGCATCAACAGTGAAAAAACGCTAACATCAACGCTATTAGTGAAGATTATCGAATTAGCGATCATCTTTTTAATCACCCCATTTTAATATAGATAAATTAAGGCTGGATAAGACACAATGGCAAACGAGCGATTAGATAACGATCTCCCTAATATCGTTCTAGACAAAGAAGATAGAGAAGCTTTTCAACGCGCAAGAGCAAAAGAGAAAAGTAAACCTCAGAAAAACAAAGAACCCAATGAGGGAACGAAAGGCGGAGTTTCAGGATTCTGGCTTATCTTAGTATTCATTATTGCAGTGGGTGCTTGTGGCGCTAGTTATTGGCTTTACCAACAAAAAGTACAAAGCGATCTTGCATTAGATAATGCCATCAGCCGAGTCTCGGAGTTAGAAAGACGTTTGTCAGCAACGGGTGAAGAAATGGACCAGTCGGCTGGCGCGCTGAGAGTAACAGTTTCTGAGCTTACCGAAAAAACGGATGAATTGTGGGCTCAAATGGATAAACTCTGGGCCTCAGCTTGGCGCAGGAATCAAGCTGATATCACGCAGCTTTCTGACAGTGTTAAGCAACAAAACAGAGAAACGCTGAAAAAGCTGGGAGTTATGGAGAGCGACTTTTCCACCGTTTCAACAAACTTGGTCGTGCTGCAGGAACAATTAACTCAACAAGCCAACGAATTGGCTCAATTAAGTACGATCCTCGCTGAAGTCAAAACCGATAGCAATAATAATGCGAGAGAAGTAGGTGACATTCAGGCTAAACTGGTTGCGTTGGACCAAGTAAACGGTGCATTGACCCGCAGAGTAGCAGAACTAGAAAAATGGCGAAGAAACGCCGAAAGTACGCCTAGTGTGCCTTAAGAACGAATTTTATAGAAACAAAACGTTTCTCCACTAAAAACCAAAAAAGGCTCAATAGAGCCTTTTTTTATCTTTGTTTTTTCAAGCTGATTGAACCTTAACAACCCCAGCAATATTCACTGGAAGATAGCGAATTACTATTATCTTTATCCCACGCTTTTCTGCCATCACTGTAAAAGTAAACATTACCATCACCAGCTTGTGACGTACCAGACACGGGTTTTGCCGTTATTAAATAACTGTTTCCCGAAGCAGAAACGCTCTCGATAGTTAAATCATACTTCTTATTTGCAACAGGTTCAGATGAAGGTGAATAAGTATGAAAGATAGCAGGCTTACCTGTGTCAGCATTAGACTCTGCTGCTCCCTTATATGTGTAATTGGCGGCCTTATGACGCTCCATAGCAGCTGCTAGTGCCATTAAATCTGACTGTGCAGCTCCTCGGTTGCTAGTTTTTAAAAATCCTTGATAACTAGGATAAGCAATACTAGTAATGATGCCGATAATGGCTACTACGATCATTAACTCAATTAAGGTAAAACCGCTTTGCGGATTTCGTCGCATTTTCATTCCCCTCGTTTATTCTCTTTCAACTTCAGTTTTCCAACTGCTTTTCAGAACCCGTTCAAAACGACCATAAATATTCTGGGCCAAACATTCAAAGGCAGTGCCACAAGCTATTTCATCGCCATTTTCATCAATATCAATCACTGCAGAAGTACATTCAGTTCCTAAACACACAACGGGAGTGGTTATATCTTCAATCAAAATTTTGGTTTCAGGTGCGATTCCGGTTTGTTGCAACTGAGCATATCGATCTTCATTTACCAAATTGCCATCTTGATTTAAATCTGTCACTGCATTGGCATTAATCAAATTAACCAAATATGCCCGACTATTCCCTGACGGTGGTGCACATGCACTATTGTTAGCACTAGCAGGCAAGTAAGTCGTAAAAAATAATTTGTAATCTATGATAAGCGGTGAAGCTAGAACTTTTTCACCACCGGCACCCAAAGTTAAATACCAACCGTGTTTATTAGCAAATTCAGATGTTGCTATTTCTCTTTCAGTTTCATCACTAGATGTGAGTGTATGCGCAGTTGCATCAAACAAATCTGAAATCAAATACGGTGTAGCGGGTAAAGTAAACTGACCGTTTTCATCTAGATTAAATACACCTTCATCTTTAATCATATAAAAATGGTCTTGTATCTCACTATTCAAAGGACGTGCGCGATAGCCAGACCCAACCGCTACGGCATAAAAGTGCTCATCACCTAAATTAATTTCTGACACGTCAGGGCCATAAAAGAAGCGTCTATTGTCCGTAATCGCATCGCCACCAAATTTAGCCATCACACCGCCGGTTACCAGTTCATTAACACCTTTACCGTTATGAATATCTAATCTAAACAACTGTCCACCCATATCGGCAATATACATGTGGTCAGCAACGCCATCTCCTTCCCTATCAATGACCGATACTCTTGCCGGAATACTGTATTGCATATCAGTTAAGACTAAATCCGCATCAGAGTTACTGGCAGTCCATAACAAACTCCCAGTATCAGCGTCTACCATATAAACTGCGTTACCTACCGCATCGGCACTACGGATTTGTTTATCGTCTTGCGTCTCATCATAGCCACCAGCAAAAATTAAGACATCTTTCGTAGTTGAGCCAATTTTCACCTTAGTAACAGTTGGTCGCGACCAGCTTTGTCCTAGCTTTTCAAAACCAGTGCTTCCACCTCGGATTTCAAACTTTAATGAAGGTGAAGTTTTGCTTGTTATATCAAATGCATAGTAGTTTCTACCGCCTCTACGCATGCCAACATACAAATACATTTTGTTATCTGTATTGCGTAAAACCATATCGCCATCTAAACCATATATGTGGTTAAATGAAGAACCATCCTTATATAAATCGTACTGATTCGTAAGTAATTCTTTAGGCATTACGGCGAAATTTTCACTGCCCGATGAAGGATCAAAAGAGTGTAAAAGACCATGATTTGTAGCAACTAAAATCGCGCTTTCGGTTTCAGAATAGTTGACGATTATTGGTTGAGAATGAATCGGATCACCCATAGCCAAGCGCACATCCGTATAGTCATTATCGCCGTCCTCATCACGTACATCGACACCGCGTACCCACTTCAAAATATCGGTGCGTAAAACATCAGCGTCTGGTAGTGCAGAAATTGCCAAATCACCTGTGGTAATACTACTATTGTTTTCATGAATTTGATTTTCATTAACGGCAATATTCCCTGGAGAATCAAAGGTATAAATATTGCGTGACAAACTCATTCGACTGGCGGCACCACCTTCTCTTACATCATTCCCATCAGCTAAAACAGACCAAAAACTATGTGCATTTTCTGAAAAGAAACCAGTTCCTTCATCTACTGCTTTTAAACCATTTTGATCTAAAACTTGATCGCCATCGATGCGGTAGCGCTTCAAATTCCCTGGCCAAATAGCGCCTTCAGAAGGTTTAAATAATGCGAAATAGAGTTCATCGTTATGGGTTAAACGATTTAATTGGTTTACTGCTACACCTGGTGAAACAAAGGTTGTATTAACATCTTTCACCGTTTTTAAAATTGAAGAAAATGCTTTTACTAAATCGGCAGAGTTGTCCACTTTGTAGAATCCACCACCGCCATTGATGGCCAACTGATTTAAAAACGAACTTGCATTGTTGTTAGTTGCGAATCCAATTGTATGAGTGATGATCCGTGAGTTAATAACTGAATCACCCAAATCCCCTATATTGGCAACCAAATCTACACCACACTTTTCTCCCCCACTGCCTGAACAGGTCTTATTCAATAAGGTTTGGATTTTAGATACACTGTGGTTATTGTTAGCTTCACCATCAGATAACAATACAATGTGATTATTAGTCTGACATTGTTGGTCTACGATGGGAGATTGGTACACCGCACCTGAAGGAATATATTCTCCAACGCAATTACTTGAACTCAAATCATCTTTATCACAACCATATGGCAATACGGAATTATCACCGATATAAGATAACCGGTGGCTTACCCTAGTGCTTTTGCGCACAGACGTTGAAACTGAGCTATTTCCCCTTTGTAAACCATAATCGACCGCTAGACCGCCAAAGTAGTTAGTCGCCTCCAGCAATGTATCAACAATAGGTGTATAACCATTTTCTGATAATTCTTCTACTTTACTGATTAGATGATCACGAACGGTAGAAGTACTACCCGGTGTAGACAATCCCTGATACTCAATTATTAACTCAGGTGCCCCTGACGGCTTACCTTTATAAGAATAACCACCTCGAACGCCATTAAAATCAGACAATACAAATCCCATATCATTACCTGATTCCCAGTCCCCGCGATTGACAATTTCTTGTACAATGGCAGATATATCAGGCGTTTCGTAAGTGTAATTTTTATACCATTTTGGAATGTTGCCCCAGGTTACTGACGCAGAGGTTTTGGATTTATTGCGTAACAAATATCTATTATAGTTTTTAAAGTTATCTGGGTTACCTTCATCAATACCGCGAATAACAAATGAAGCACCACTACCCGTTTTATTTGAATAGGAAGTAAAGCGGATATAAGCATTAGTAATAACTGCATTGGGAGGCAATGTTAAGCCCCTAAAACGGATACCTACATAATCATTGTAATAGTCGTTAAATGTCAGTTCGGTCCCGGTGGATTCATAGCCATTTCCACGTTCTTCAGCATTGTCGTGGTTTGATGCTACTTGATAGTTAAACTCCCCTCTCACACAACCTGGTGTTGAAGAACTATCGTAAGCAATAACTAATTGAACACCTGAACCTGAACCATCGTCATAAGATTCAGCTTTGCGATCACTGGAGCTATCTACACTTGTACCTTCGATAATAATATTTAAGTCATTGGCTCCACACCAACCCGATTGATCAACCACTTCTTGGATAACTTCTGTTATATCAGGACTTGCAAGCGTTTCTCCCGACAATGGCCAACTGTTATCGCTGTCCCAATTAACTTCATTAGCCGTAAGTGTACGTGAAGATATATCGTAATCGTCATTTGAAAATTCAGTTGCATCTGATACTAATTCAGCGCGAATTTTCAACTTGGCATCGGAAGTATTTAACTGTGCAGAGGTTAAACGAAGATATGCATCGGTAATCGTCGCACCCTGAGGAATATTGAGCTCCTGAAAACGAAAACCGCTAGTGACAGTTGTCGTTCCGTAAGTAAGTCTAACTTCATCACTGCCTCTATTAACGTTACCTAAAATTTCATGTGCATCATCATCACCTGCCGATACGGTCTTGGTAATAACGGGCAAAACGCTCGAATCTATCTGACTAATAGGGTATAGAATCGGGCCACCATAATCAGAAAAACGCATTAACCCTGCATTGACGTTTGTAACTTTGCTTAAGGTTTCTTTTAAGGCATTTTGGACACGCAGCATACGCGTTTGGCTGGTATTATCGTATGCCCCCATACTGCCTGATGTATCCATAATAAATAGAACATTTGGATAATATTCAACCGCAGCGTCTGAGTTACCTAAATAAATTTCTAAATCATCGCCAAATGCCGAAAACATGACCATGCTTGACAGCAAAAATGCTCCCCCAGCATGTAACGCCTTCTTAATAGACATAAATACAACCTCTCTATTGTGACGCTGGCGCAAAGACCGATGCACTTAACGTGTTGGCAACGGCGAATTTTGAGCCTTCCATGCGACCGCAACCTTTAATAATAAAAACATGACAATTAATGTTACTACCGCCGATGACATTGCTTGAACCAAGACAAGCGCGCTCAGCAATAAACGCCGTTCTTGACCAACTTGTAATCGCAGGGTTATCGTCGTAAAGCCCTTCCGCTATATGAACGGTGTTGGTTTGCAAACCGTTGGCTGCTGTAACTGCGCGATTGGTCCAATCTTCATCATTAAAACAACTCATATCGTCATTTGCTAAATCTACAGCATTACCCATTCTGGCTTGTGATAATGGATCGAGTTGATCTGGATCTGACAGCAAAACTTCATCTTCGGCTTCAAATACAACGCCCGCAATTGCCGACTCTGCAGCATCAAATGCTAACGATTGTTTCTCCATCGATACTGCCATTTTGTTTTGCATTAAACTACTTGATACAGAAGCTACACCGAGCACGGTTAAACTCATTAGTACCAACAAAGCAAACACCATTACTAGCCCTTGTTGTTTCATACTTTTCTACTTCGCATAAAGTTCTTCACATTGCGTAATGTGATTGTCGTTTCAAATAATTTAAACAGACGTTTTTCTGAGGGTGAAATTGCTGTTTCATT
Organism: Aliiglaciecola lipolytica E3; assembly: GCF_000314975.1. Lineage (GTDB taxonomy): Bacteria > Pseudomonadota > Gammaproteobacteria > Enterobacterales > Alteromonadaceae > Aliiglaciecola > Aliiglaciecola lipolytica. The sequence goes on along the minus strand of NZ_BAEN01000036.1, from coordinate 110,925 downwards.
GAGTAATTTAAAACTAGGAACAGATATAAGAGACACTTCTGCATCACCTTTTATCAGCACAGCTATGCGTATGGCAACGACCTGGCCATCATCATCTAAAACAGCAGGTAACTGATCAGCGGTGACGTAACTCACCGGGCGTGCAGAGTTATCTCCAGTTAATAAATTATTGGTATAACCATATTGCACTTGAAAGCTTTCGACTTCGTCAAGTAATGTAACAGCCGCATGTGAATCGTGGCCGACAGCGGCTTTTTGACCGCGCAATACGCGACCATCAAACCCTCGGCACTTCAGAGTCTTACCATCAACAAAATACTCGTTAACCACGAAGAATTCTTCTTGCTCAGCATAGCCTAACTTGTATCCACGGCAGTCTGTTCTAGCCTGCAAAGCGATCGCTACTTTGTCGTTAGTACCTGATGCCCCTTGCACCGAGCCTACATCATTAAACGCATTAAAGTCGCCAGGTAGAATGACTGGGTGATTACGTACAAAGGCATTTTCTAAAACTACATCGAGGTCTCTATTTAAATCGGGATCCAACACGTCATATAAACCGGCCATTAAAAACTCATTTCGCAGGCGAGAAATAATAAATCGTCCACTTTCTTGGGTAGATGATAACGACCGATTCAATCTTTCGGTTAAACTATTACTGACTAAAACCTGAATGATTGCCCCAGTTATTAACAAGCCAAGGGCGAGAGTTATCATAATTTCGACTAAACTGAAGCCACGTTGGTTGCGAAAAATGGATTTCATAACAAAACATCCAATTTTACGCAGTCATGAGGTTCGCTTTCATCTACGTTACATTCCGCATTAAGCGCTCGATCGATGTTTTTCCAGTTTTCAACCGGCCAAGACAGTAAGATACTAACTCGCGAACCTGTGCTGCATGCTTCAGCATCAAGAACATTGTTATCTTGGCAAGTCACATTCAATTTAACGGTTGGATTTGAAGATACGGCAGAGCAAGATGCTTCATACCCATCGTAAACAGCAAATTGAGATGCAGAACACTGCCCACCAGCACAATTTGGGATTGCAGCCGGTCGAGTTAAACAAAAGCAGTTATAATCAGTGGCAGATGAATTACAAGAAAGATTGTTAAAGTTATACACATCGGTATTGAAGTAATTTGGATCGACGACTAAGCCATCTCCAATCAGTGACATTCTAGCGCTGGCACGTAACCGTTCGCTAAGTTGTTGGGCAACCATAACAGATTGAGAACGGTTCAACGCATCCGAATTTGAAAATGAGCTAATAAATTGTAATGACGCAACGCCCAATATGCCGATAGACAATATAAATAAGGTGACTAATACCTCAATCATTCCTACGCCATGTTGACGTAATGATTTATGTTGATTAGTAATGCTGATAGCCACCGCCACTCCCGAATCTTGATTAACCGGTTCAAATTTAAGTCAAAAGCAACTGTTAGTATAGTGAGTTGCTTTACTTCCTACGGAAAGACTTTAATGATGGTAGTAAATTTAGCCTATTTAGGACAAGTTTTGGTTATCTTCAACACAGCTTAGGTATGAAATTAAGGTAGTTAAGTATGAATCTTAGAGGATAGGATGTCTGCAGAATCAATGTAGGACGAGCTAAAAGATAGAGCCTATAGTTCCACCTTCGTTATGCTAATCAATACCTTAGAAAGATGTTTTAAACAATTGGCAACGGCTATTAACCGTTGCCAGCGATTTAAATTCTAAAAAGATGGATTAGAGTTGTTTAACTCTTAATTCTTTTGGAACGGCAAACTCGATATTTTCTTCGCGACCCGGACGTTCAGTTGCATGTTCAGCGCCCCAGCTTAGCAGTTTATCAATCACTTCTTTTACCAGCACTTCAGGTGCTGACGCCCCAGCTGTTACGCCAATATTTGCGGCGCCGTCCAACCATTCTTTCTGAATACATTCGGCGCTATCGATAAGGTGCGCTTGCGCCCCAATCTTTTCTGCCAACTCCCTAAGTCGGTTGGAATTAGAACTATTTTGTGCGCCTACCACGAGCAACACGTCACAATCGGCAGACAATTCACGCACCGCATCTTGTCGATTTTGGGTGGCATAACAAATGTCATCTTTGCGAGGCCCTTCAATGGCAGGAAATTTATCTCTAAGCGCATCAATAACATCTGCAGTATCATCTACAGATAAGGTTGTCTGGCTACAATAATATAACTTTTGTGGATTCTTCACAGGGACATTAGCTACATCAGCAACCGATTCAACTAAATAAATGCCACCAGCAGGATTATCGTATTGCCCCATTGTACCTTCAACTTCAGGGTGCCCTTGATGGCCAATCAATATGCATTCGGTACCTTTTTTACTAGCCCGCATGACTTCCATATGCACTTTAGTTACCAAGGGACAAGTCGCATCAAACACTTTCAAGCCACGCTTGTCTGCTTCATTTCGCACCGCTTGAGAAACCCCGTGAGCAGAAAAAATAACAATACTGTCATCGGGCACTTCGTTTAGCTCATCGACAAATTTTGCGCCCCGCTTTTTCAAACCATCGACAACGAATTTATTGTGAACCACTTCGTGACGCACATAAATTGGCGGTGCAAAGATTTCTAATGCACGTTCTACAATGGTTATAGCACGGTCTACACCGGCACAGAAACCTCTTGGATTAGCTAAATGAATCTGCATAGGTTACATGCTTAGCTTACGCTAAGGATCTCCACATCAAAAATTACGGTTTGACCGGCCAAAGGATGATTAAAGTCTACGGTGACTGAATCGCCCGCTATGTCTCGTATAATACCGGGGATTTCACTGCCATCTGGTTGACTAAATGCGATAATAGTACCGACTTCAATAGGCGTCTCAGCGGAAAAGCGTGACTTATCCATATGATGCATATTATCTGGATTTGGCATGCCGAAGGCTTCATCAGCTTGCAGGGTAAATGACTTTTTGTCACCTTCTTTTAATCCTAACAAACACGCCTCAAAGTTAGCTGTTAAACTACCGTCACCCATTTGCAACTTCGCCGGCTTATTATTGACGCGCGTACTGTCAGCAGCAGAACCGTCAGATAACTTTAAATCAAAGTGCATCAAAACCACACTGGATTGATTAATTTCCAGCATTATCAGCCTCTCCATTTTGTTCTTTGTTTTTAAACATGTCGATAATCAACAAAAACGCTCCTAAACAAATTGCACTATCGGCAATATTAAATACAGGCCATTCATATTGTTGATAATAAACGTGCAAAAAATCAACCACATAACCGTATACAACACGATCATAAACATTGCCTAATGCGCCGCCTAAAATAAGACTAAAAGCCACGGGCAACATAATTTGATGTTTAGGTGCCCCTTTTAACCAACGTAGAATAACTACGCTGACGACCACAGCTATTGCTGTAAACATCCATCGTTGCCATCCACTAGCATCATTTAAAAAGCTAAAGGCGGCCCCGTAATTACGTGTGTGTGTTAAATTAAAGAACGGCGTAATCTGGATAGATTGGTACAATTCCATTCCAGCAAGAACCGCATGTTTACTCCATTGATCTAATATCAATGTCAGCAACGCCAGCCATAAAAAGCGTAAGCCTGTTTGCGTCAATAAATTAAGCATATTGTCTTGACTCACCAGCACCTTCAACATTATCAACACAGCGATGACATAGCTCAGGGTGCTCGGCATCCGCGCCTACATCTTCTCGGTAATGCCAACAACGAACACACTTCGCATCTTCTGACTTAACAATATCTAACCATAAGTCTGAAATTTCAGTGTCGATTGCATTTTCTGGTTTAGCGGTCACTTCAACCACTTTCGCAGCAGAGGTGATCAAAACAAAGCGTAATTCGTCTTGTAACTGAGTTAGTTTTTCGGCGAGCTCTTTACTAGCGTACAAGGTCACTTTTGCTTCCAGTGAAGCACCTAACTTACCATCTTTACGTTGCTGTTCTAGTGCTCGATTGACCTGTTCTTTTACAGCCAGTACTTTTAGCCAAAAGCTATTATCGAAACTGCCTTGCGCAGCCTGCTTAGGCAGACCGTCATACCAAGTACCGGTAAACACAAATTCATCTCGTTTGCCCGGCATCTCTTGCCAAAGCTCCTGTGCAGTAAAGCTAGTTACTGGAGCCATCCAGCGCACAAGTGCTTCAACAATATGGTACAAGGCTGTTTGACAAGAACGTCGTGCATGTCCGTCGGCTTTGGCGGTATATTGTCTGTCTTTGATAATATCAAGGTAAAAACTACCCATTTCTATTGAGCAGAACTGCATCATTTTTTGGCAAACCACCAATAAATCATACTTTTCATAGGCCTGAATAATATCTTTTTGAATTTCAGCTGCGCGCCCGACCGCCCACTTGTCTAACTCTACAAGTTCATCAAACGCGACTAAATCTGTTTCGGGGTTAAAGCCATTCAAATTAGCCAATAAGAATCGAGCTGTATTACGAATACGGCGATAAGAATCTGCTGAGCGTTTTAAGATTTCATCTGAAACAGCAATTTCGCTTCGATAATCAGTAGATGCTACCCAAAGACGCAAAATATCTGCACCAAGTTTATTAATCACTTCCTGCGGCGCTACTGTATTACCAATCGATTTAGACATCTTTTTGCCGTCACCGTCTACGGTAAAGCCATGCGTCAACACCTGCTTGTATGGAGCGCGGCCTTTCTCAGCCACACTGGTCATCAATGACGACATAAACCATCCACGGTGTTGGTCTGAACCTTCTAAATACAAATCGGCTGATGCCGGAATATCGTCTCGACTATCAACGACGAAATGATGAGTCACACCAGAGTCAAACCAAACGTCCAAGGTATCAGATACTTTTACGTACTCGGTATCTTCATCTTCTAAAAATGCTGGTGTATCGATATCCCACCAAGCCTGAATTCCGTGTTGTTCAACCAGTTTTGCTACTTTTTCAAGTAGTTCATCGGTGTTGGGGTGCAATGCGCCAGTATCTTTGTGAACAAACAAAGCAATAGGAACGCCCCAAGTACGTTGTCGAGATATACACCAATCTGGACGTCCTTCGACCATGCTTTCAATACGATTTTGGCCCCATTCAGGGATCCATTGAGTTTTGGCAATTTCTGCTAACGATTGCTGACGTAAACCATTTTTATCCATACTGATAAACCACTGGGGGGTTGCACGGAAAATAATCGGGGTTTTATGTCGCCAGCAGTGCGGGTAACTGTGTGTATAAGCATGGTGGTGAACCAACGCTTTATGTTCAACTAACACATCAACAATATGCGCATTAGCTTTTAATACATGTTCGCCTTCGAATAGTTCAGTGCCTGGTAAATATACACCGTTTGCGCAAACTGGGCTGGCCACCTCTAGTCCATATTTTGCGCCTACATTGAAATCGTCAACACCATGTCCTGGCGCGGTATGTACACAACCAGTACCTGATTCAGTAGTAACATGGTCTCCCAAAATTAACGGAACGGTAAAGTCATAAAAAGGATGCCAAATACGCTGATTCTCAAGCGCATCACCGTGGCAATAACCCAATGCATGATAATGTTCTATACCAAAGCGATCCATACAGGATTTGACCAAGTCCGAAGCAATCACGAAGCGTTCTGGATTCTCGCCTTCAACCTGCACTAATGTGTATTCAAGCTTAGGACTAACACAAACCGCTCTATTAGCTGGCAAAGTCCAAGGCGTGGTAGTCCAGATTATGACTGATACAGGCCCTTCTCCAACATGTCCTTCAGGATGTTTAAATGCTTCAACCACAGCTTCTTGATCTTCAGCACCAAAACGCACATCAATCGATGGTGATTGTTTGTCTTGATATTCCACTTCAGCTTCCGCCAAAGCCGAACCACAATCAGTACACCAATGAACAGGTTTAAAGCCTTTTTCCATATGTCCAGAACGCACAATGCCGCCCAACGCACGAATAATATCCGCCTCAGAACTGAAATCCATGGTTTTGTAAGGTTTATCCCACTCGCCTAACACACCAAGACGAATAAAATCACTTTTTTGACCTGCGATCTGACGCTCAGCGTAATCCCGACACTTTTGACGAAATTCTGCAGCAGTTACTTTTTTGCCAGGTTTGCCAACCTTTTTTTCAACCTGCAGTTCGATTGGAAGACCGTGGCAATCCCAACCTGGAACATAAGGCGCATCAAAATCGGATAAGGTTTTAGACTTAACAATCACGTCTTTAAGAATTTTATTCACCGCATGTCCGATATGTATATCGCCGTTTGCGTATGGAGGGCCATCATGCAAAACAAAAGGAGTTTTACCTTTTTTGGCCTCGCGAATCACATGGTACAGTTTTTTCTGTGTCCATTGTTTCAGCATTTGCGGTTCCCGATTAGCCAAATTACCGCGCATTGGGAATTCGGTTTCAGGTAAATTCAACGTATGTTTATAGTCGCTCATTAAGGCTAAAATCCAATTCTAAAATTCTGTTTATTCGATACACAAAAGCTGGCGGGCGTCATGTGCATCAAGCTCAATTTGTTTTTTCAACTGTTCGAACGATGCGAACTTTATTTCATTTCTTAACTTCTTATAAAATTCTACTTGAATGTACTGACCATATATTTGGCTATTAAAATCAAATATATATACTTCAAGTTGAGAGCGTACTCCATCCACAGTTGGACGTACGCCTACATTGGCAACACCATTAAGATATGCGTCACCAGTTCTAACTTTCACTGCAAAAACTCCATTTATTGGCGTTTTGCAACGTTTTAGCAAAACATTGGCTGTAGGAAATCCAATGGTTCTCCCACGTTTCTCACCATGTACAACTTTACCAGCAATAGCAAAAGGTCGCCCTAACATCGCTTGCGCCTCGTTAAAATCGCCATTGGCCAACGCTGCACGTATTTCTGTAGAACTAATTCGACAATCTTTGCGTCGAAAGCTCTGAGTACTGACCACTTGATATGCATACTGTTCAGACTTTCTTTGCAATAATGCAAAATCTCCTTGGCGGTCTTTGCCAAATCGAAAGTCGTCACCTACTACCAAAAACTTAATCCCTAATTTATCAACTAATAAATGTTCAATAAAATAGCGGGCAGATTGGCTAGCAAACGCTTTATCAAATTTAATACATAATAAACGATCAACACCTAACAACCGAAGCTGTTCATATTTATCACGCAGACGACTTAGACGAGCTGGCGCATCATTAGGTGTAAAGACTTCTTCTGGTTGAGGTTCAAACACCATCACTGTTGAAGGCAGGCCAAGATTTTTAGCCTGAATTACCAAGTTCCGCAAAACCGCTTGATGACCTAAATGCACACCATCAAACTTGCCAATTGTTAACACACACCCTTTGTGTTTTTCACGGATGTTGTGTAAACCTCGGATCAATTCCACTGCTTTCCTCTAATCAACCTTTTGTGATTAATATGCATTATTCAAAGGCGGGAATTATAACGAACTACACACGTAAAGAAAGTCAATCGGAGTGATATCACAGGAAAAGTATGCTTTCGAGCATAAAACTCAAGATATGCAGCACTTTTATCACTTTTAAATCAAACTATAATCGCCGCGGTTAAGTATTATTGTACTTTGTGAGTACCAATAAAGCTGCTAGTCCGCACCCCAACAACCAGTAACGTAACTACGAAAGAAACGAATCCCAATAAAATGAGTTTTCCCAATTCGAACGCTTTATTAAGGGTATCCATACTTTGCCAAACAGCAATATCAACATTGAAAAACTGAATCACTGAAACCATCACCACACAGCCTATCAAGATTTTAGCTAAGTAAAGTCCGGTATTGGCAGTAATTTGGAAGACCCCAAGCCGATGTAACTGCACATACAACAAAGTCGCGTTCAGCGTAGCTGACAACGCAGTTGCAATTGCAAGACCGACATAACCATAAGGTATTGCCAGCGCAATGTTAAAAAAGATATTGGCTACCATGCAGTAAATGCCGTATCGCACGGGGGTTTTTAAATCTTGCCGAGAATAAAAACCGGGTGCTAACACTTTTACCAACATAAAGCTTAACAAACCAGTGGCATAAGCCATTAAACTATAAGACGCCTTAGTGGCATCCTCTAAGGTAAAAGCACCACCATAAAAAATGGTAAGTAACATTGGCTCTGCCAACACAAACAATCCTGCTGCCGCTGGTGCCCCAAGTAACACAACCACTTTGATTGCCCAGTCCATGCTATTGCTAAAAGATTGTCTATCTTGACTGACATGTTGTTTTGATAACGTGGGAAGAATCACAGTCGCGATTGCGATTCCAAATAATCCCAACGGAAATTCTAACAACCTGTCTGAATAATAAAGCCAACTTACTGAACCCGTCATTAACGTGGTGGCTATCATGGTATCTATTAGCAAGTTTATTTGACTAACCGAGACGCCAAATAATGCCGGTATCATCAGTTTTCTCACTTTGCGTACTTTTGGATCTGACCACGCCCACTTAGGTTTGACTAAAACGCCAGCTCGATACAAAAACGGAATTTGAAATAAGAGCTGTAACATTCCACCTAAGAATACTCCCCAAGCCAACGCAAATTCTGGGTTTTCAAAATGGGGGGAGAGATACAATGCACAACTAATAATAGCGACATTAAGCAGTACCGGCGTAAACGCAGCCACTGCAAATTTATTCAGTGTATTGAGTACAGCACCAGATAATCCGGTTAAAGATACAAAAAATAAATAGGGGAAGGTAATCTTTAACATCAGCGCAAAGGGTTCGAATTTGTCCGCTTGTGGCCCGTCATTAAGATAATCGACAAACCACCCTGCTCCAAACAGCGCAGCAACTAAAGGTGAGCCAATCACCCCAAATACCGTCACTATCGTCACAATCACACCTAAAGTGCCTGAAACTTTAGCGATGAACATTTTTAGATGCTCTTTATCCCCTTCACTTTTGACCTCTGAAAGAACAGGAATAAAAGCTTGAGCGAAAGCTCCCTCAGCAAATAGACGACGCAGAAAATTCGGGATTTTGTTAGCAACCAAAAATACGTCCGCCGCAGCCCCTGCACCCAGCATATTAGCGACGACCACATCTCGAATTAAGCCCAATATCCGCGACACAAACGTCATAAAAGACACAATCACACCAGACTTAAGCAGCTTTTTTGACAAAAATGATTCCCTTACACTATATCCGGCCAATTTCTTGCCATCTATTATGCGTGATGAAGTGGAAGCGAGTCTATACTCACACCTCATTACAAGCAAAATAGACATGCAGACTGGAAAAAACAATAATTCCGACAAAACTGTTTGACAAAAGCTAGCTGAATAGGCACAATCTGCGCCCTTGAATTTTGACTAGATTTTTTTCGGGAGTTTCAACTTGGCTAACATTAAGTCTGCTAAGAAACGCGCAATCCAAGCTGAGAAGCGTCGCCAGCATAACGCTAGCCGTCGTTCAATGGTTCGTACTTATCTTAAAAAGGTAATTGCTGCTATTGCTGCTGGTGATAAAGAAGCGGCTACTGCTGCTTACACTACAGCTACTCCTTTGCTTGACCGTATGGCAACCAAAGGTTTGATCCACAAAAACAAAGCTGCTCGTCATAAGAGCCGCCTTGCTGCACAGATCAAAGCTTTATAATTACGCGTTTTTATGATGCATTAGAAAAAGCGCTTTAAGCGCTTTTTTTGTGTCTACAATTTAGTCTTTTCAATATTATTTACTTTTTATCGCTATCGAACTGTTAAGTATTGTCATTATTTATTCAAATAAACGTCACCAATCTGTCAATACTATCAATTAACTTCTAAGACCCATAAACAAAATTCAATTAACTCGATGCTTAACTTGGTTTATCCATTACGTTTATGGTGCGCACATGAAAAAACAATACAAAACCGTTTGGTTGTCAGATATTCACTTAGGCAATAAAGACTGCAAAGCAGAATATCTACTCGATTTTCTTTCCAATCATGAATTCGAAACCATATATTTGGTGGGTGATATTATCGATATGTGGGCGATGAGTAAGCAATTTCGTTGGCCAGAAGCGCACAATCAGGTACTGCATAAAATCTGGCAAATATCACAAACTAAAACCGAGGTAATTTATCTTCCTGGCAACCATGATCAGCCATTACAGAAATATAATGGTATGGAGTTTGGCCACATTAAAGTGCAACGTGAAGCAATACATCTGACTAAAGATAATAGAAAAATGCTTATTTTACATGGTGATCAATTTGATCAGGAAGTGTGTTTTGGCCCTGTACATGCTTGGATTGGTGATAAGGGATACGATTTACTGCTGTTTTTAAACCGCTGGTTTAACCGAATTCAAAACATGCGCGGTAAGCCCTATTGGTCTTTGGCAGGCCACATCAAAAAACACATTAAAGGCGCCAACCTTGCAATCGAAAGATATAAAAATGCCTGTTGTGAAAGAGCCATCAGCATGCAACTTGATGGCGTAATTTGTGGCCATATCCATCATCCTGAAATTTGTTATAAACGCGACGTGACTTATTTTAATGACGGGGACTGGATCGAAAACTGCTCTGCATTAACGGAAAACGAAGATGGCAAATTGCAGCTCATTTATTGGGCTAAGCGAAGTGAATCCGTGAATGTAATCCCACTCAAAACTCACGAAAAGTCAAAGAATACTCAAGCTGCATAAGTTAAAAATTCGGACTAGGAATGTCCATCAAATAGTATTTGATGGACAAATTTTAGCGGGTTGTGATGAATATGCTGTTAACAAAGTCATGTCACAATTTTGCAACCAATGTGGCGTTAAAGTGTCACATTCACAACGTAGAATCCGCCAAAATGAGACACATTAAGGTGTGATTATGTTCACTGTTGAAGAAGTAATAAAAAAACATTATCCCCAAGCAGAAAACAAACCCTGGATTTCCAAACCGCTTCAATTTGCCTTAAGACATTTACTCCATGAAAAAGAAATGTTGGAATTTGGACAAGCCTATCCAAATATTCAAGGCATTGATTTTATTGAACAAGTACTGGAATATTTTAATATTAGCTACTCTGTAAGAGACATTGAAAAAGAAAGAATTCCAAGTTCTGGACGCGTAGTTGTTATCGCTAACCACCCCATAGGTTCACTCGACGCTTTAGCTTTATTAAAATTATTATGTGAAGTTAGGCCTGACGTAAAAGTTGTAGCCAATCAAATGCTTATGACGTTGGGTCCGTTACAAGATATGCTCTTACCGGTCAACAACATGCAAGGTGGTACCCCGAAAGAGCACTTGCAAAATATTCATCAACACCTTAAACAAGAAGGTGCAGTTTTAATTTTCCCTGCGGGCGAAGTGTCACGCTTACGCCCCCAAGGCATTAGAGATACACGTTGGAATTCAGGCTTCTTAAAAATAGCACGAACCACCAATTCACCTATTTTACCGGCATTTATTGATGCTAAGAATTCACCGCTTTTTTACGGCGTTTCGATGCTTTACAAACCATTAGCCACGGCTTTATTAGTGCAAGAAATGTTTAAGCAACGGCGCAAGCATTTGCCGATAAGAATAGGCGAGATTGTACCGGTTGAATCTTACAATAATAATACTTTTTCAAAGAATCAACACGTTAAGTTGTTCAAGAAACACCTATATAAAATCGCATCTGGAAAGCGTGGCGTGTATAAAACGCAAACCGCCATAGCGTTACCTGAAGACCGAAAAACCTTATCAAAAGCGATAAAGACAGAATGTGAATTATTAGGTGAAACTAGCGATGGTAAATTGATTTATTTATATCAATACAGTAAATCATCGCCAATTATGCGTGAAATCGGACGGCTACGCGAAGTAGCTTTTAGAGCGGTAGGCGAAGGAAGTAATCGTCGACGCGATATAGATCGCTTTGACAATCACTACTTGCAACTTATTTTGTGGGATACAGATGATTTGGAAATTGCGGGTGCATATCGTATTGGTGACGCTAAAAAGATCATTAAAGAGCATGGGGTTAACGGACTCTATTCAAGCACTTTATTCAATTATAATGAGAATATGAGTAGCTACTTCGAGCAAGGCTTAGAGCTTGGCCGGAGTTTTGTGCAGCCACGATATTGGGGAAGACGTAGCCTCGATTATTTATGGTATGGAATTGGTGCTTTTATACAAAAAAACCCTCAATACCGATATCTATTTGGTCCTGTAAGTTTAAGCAATTCATATCCCAGTGCCGCTAAGAGCATCATAGTCCAATTTTATCAGCTGTACTTTCCCCCTCAGGAAAACCTAGCGCAATCTAAATTGCCATATGAGGTAAATGAAGAGTTAATGTCCCCCTTTACCGGGAAAAACTATAAAGAAGACTTTACCACCCTGAAACTTCTTTTAGCTAACATGGGAATGCTGGTACCTACTTTATATAAGCAGTACTCAGAAACATACGACGACAACGGTTTACAGTTTTTAGATTTCAATATTGACCCTGATTTTAATGATTGTATTGATGGATTAGTTTTAGGAGATATAGCTAAAATGAAATCCAAAAAGCAACAACGGTATCTACAACAACAATTGAAAAAGGCCAGCTAAATTGGGCAATTGAACCTTAACTAATCAATTCAACATTGATATTGCTTCTGAATCCCTTTATCTTTACGGGTAACTTGAGCTATCTTATCCATTAAGCTAGCTCACAGCCGAAATCAGGAGTCATAGTTTGCTGCGTTTTTTATTTTTGATCCCCATTGCGTTATTTTTAATATGGATTATTTACTTAAAAACCCATGGGTATAGTTTAGATGACGGCAAAAAAGGGTTTATAAAAATTCTTGTCATTTCGGTGGGTATAGCGGCAACTTACTTTGTCCTAACGCTACTCTTTTAGCACACCGAAGTTCACTTTATCCTTTTGTTTTACCAACATTTTCTAGGAAAGCGCTGCATCGATTGATTGATCGTAAATTTACGGCATTGTGTATCTTTTATTTGATCATTTCGTGCAATTGCAGAGAAAGTAAAAGTACGTCCTCTATCCACTTCCACAGTAAACAAATAATGCTCCGAGCTTTCTAAACCTAGTTCTTCTGCATTACCATATCGACCATGACTTAACCGGTACTGTCCTTGCAACAACGTATGCTGCAACAATTCATTCTGTGCACTTTGCCTACGTGATTTTAAAATATTATCACTAAAAACGCTGCCGGAAACCACTGCCAAAATGGCAACGACTGCTAAACATATCATGAGTTCGATCAAGCTCATTCCCTTGCTCATAAAACTGTACTCCATTACTAAAAATATTTCTTATACTCAGTATCAGTAAAGCACACGGAAAATTTCAAGAGGTATTGAAAGTGCAAAAATCACTTAAAAAGGACGGAAATGTGAGCAAAACTATACGCGCTACAAACTATCTTAGTGGGTCTTTTCAGCGTGGATTGACGCTACTTGAAATAATGATAGTGCTGTCAGTCATAATGCTCCTTGCAACCTTAGGCGCTCCTTCCATTATTCAGATGTTGCAGCACCAACAACTAAAAGGAACCTTGCAGACAAGTTACTTTTTACTTCAACAAGCGCGTTCAACGGCAATTAGTCAACATAACAGTGTGACCGCGCAGTTTCAAAAAGGGAGTGATTGGTGCATTGCTCTTAGTGATACCGGCCCTTGCAACTGCCAAGTTAAATCTGCTTGTACTGTAGATAATATAGAATATCGTATTTCCGCTTTAGACTACCCCCAAGTCAAGATTTCCGATACTACAATGGGCAAAGATCAAACTATCGTATTCGATGGCGTCAGAGGTACAGCTATTGGTAATGCCGGAACAGGGGTATTTAGCAACGGAAACGAAACTGCAAAATTGATTGTCAGTAATTTAGGCCGAGTTCGAATTTGCATGCAGCAAGGTAAACTAGGTGCTTTCCAAAAATGTTAAATTCACGCGCTTTCTCTACAGGATTTTCGTTAATTGAACTACTAATTGCTATGGCGATAGGGTTAAGCGCCATTGCGGGTTTAACCTCGTTCGTCGGCACCGCCGCAGCCAACAGCAGCCACTATTCAATTAACATGCGACTGAATGAAGAAATCAATACCGTTGCTAACTTGATTAGTAATGATATAAAACGTGCCGGATTTAATGCCGATATTGCCACTGCCGTCAATCAACCAAAACTCTTTTCTGACACATTTTTAACCCCAATTAAAATTTCAAAACACCCTCAGGAAAAAGCCAACAGTTGCATACTGTATAGGTATGACAAAGATCAAAATGGGCAATTTAACCAAGCAGAAAATAACGAAAATTATGGGTTTCGGTTACATAACAGTGCCATTGAAATGCGTCAGAATGGGGCAAGTTGCAATGCTGGCGGATGGCAAGATTTAACTGACTCAAGTGTCACTAATGTTGAACAGCTAGAATTCAATATTATCTTCAAATCTGCCACCGCAATTGGTATCGAAATCCAGATAATTGCCAAGGCAAAACGTCATAAAAAGTACTCTATACAGCTGAATCGAGTCGTCTTTGTGCATAGTCCGCAGGCTAAAAATGACTAACTTCAATTGCACAAATCAACGCGGTGCAATAATGCTGCTCAGCGTGACATTATTGCTGATACTGACCTCTACGGTGGCGTTTTATTCTGCCAAGATTAGTTTGACTAAACATACCATAGGTTCAAATATCCAAAACAAAATAGACGCTGAAAACATGGCGTCTTTAGGTTCATTTCAAATGCTGACTAAGCTAAGCCAAAACCCGCAGGGTAATTTTCAACAACTGAACGCTAATATTCCAGATCGGGGCCAATACTTAGCAACCATGCAAGCAATTCAAAGTGACCGATTTGACAATAAATTACGAATCATCGAAATTGCATCTACTGGGAAATCAGCGCATCAACTTGCCTCCAACTTTATTGCTCAGCACGTTATCACCTACCCCATCATTCGTATACTGCCCAGCTCTCCCCTTTTAGTCGGACAATCAATTTCAATTGAAAACCATCTTATTCTAGTGGTAAACCCTAATGGAGCAGGACAAGGACTGCCAGTCTCACTTTGGACTTCGCAAAATATTAATTTAAACGACTTAAACCTGACCAGTTGCGGGCAATACGAACATAAGCAAGGTAATTGCGAAGTATCTAGTATGAGGAGTCAGCAATACAAAGGCTTAGATATCGTTGATTCTCCTGCACTTTTTCCTAACGATATATTTGCTTATTTAACTAATTTATCGGTTAACAATAGAAATCAACTCTTCGATGAAGCGCAACAACTCTCTCACTGTCAGAGCCTAAATAACATGAGTTCATCTCTAATTTGGATTCGTGGGGACTGTAAAATCGAAAAGGATACAATTGTGGGCTCATCAGACACCCCAGTTATGTTAGTTGTTGAAGATGGAAATTTGACTCTTGTTGAAAACTCACAAGTGATCGGCCTAGTGATCTTGTTAACACCTTACCAGTCAATTCTGGCAGCCAACGTCAATGTTAGCGAAAATGCCATGTTAAGAGGCGCTCTAGTCGCTACAGAATCTGTTAATTTCAACGGGCAACCTTTATACATTCAGTTTGACCATAAGGTTTTGGAAAATATACAAAATGCGTCTGTCAATTGGCGCACAGCTTATGTTCCTAATAGTTGGCGTAATTTCTGATGATTTTAATCCCTAAACGACAACATGGCTTTTCTCTGATTGAAGTGATGATCGCATCGCTGATATTAATCATAGGTATAACTGGCTTTGCGACTATGCAAAGTCGAATTGTAGAAAATGATCAAGCATTAAAGTTACGTGAAATGGCTATGCAAATTGCCAAACAAAAAATAGAGGAACTCAGGTATTTTGAACACAATCAAATAAACGATAACGGTAACAGCTTTCAGGAAATAGCTAACGATCAGGGCGGTAAATCTCAAGCGGGTGAAATTGAAGTAATTGACAATTTACAGCATGAAATCAAGTTTAAATTTGAACAACATTGGCAGGTTGTTGACCAATATTTTGTCGATACAGATGATGATGGAGTAGCAGATAAATGGGTGACAAAAGATGACCCAAACGCACCTACTCCTTTATCACTTTTACCCGATAGAAAAGAGGTCAATATTAGCGTTGAATGGATAGCGGATAATGGAAACACGGAACGTTACGAATTACACACTGTCATTGCGCCAATTTCCTTAAATAGAAGCATTCACGCTTTTAACCAATCACCGGATATTGAATTAACAGCGCAAGTACTCGCACCTGAAGAGGTTTATAAAAACCCATTTAAACAGAAATTAACAGACGGCATCGTACAAGCCAGCATGCCATTGACAATTGCTCAGCAGCAAAATTTCAGTTCATTCAACACGTTTAAATACCGTGATAATAACAAGGCAAAGACATTAGTTGAGAAAAAAGAGATAGCAATTGTGCAATGTAAATGTTCTTTAGCTGGCGTAGATATGGGAAAAACGCCAACTCAAATTGGGATAATAGACAACGCCATAGAAATGCGTGAAGGACAATGGCTAAATAAAATAACTGGTATCGCTGAACCGAATCAAACTAATTTGTGTGATAGTTGCTGCCGTGATCATCATGACAATGACGCCATGCTCGAAAGCCAACAATTTTATAGAAAAGAAGGTAATGCTGCCCATAAACACTACAAGTTACAAAATGATGGAAGCTATATACAGGCTTTAAGATCAGGAGAAAAATATGATGAAATATGTCGATTCCAGCGCATTGATGGTGACTACCAAATATTAGCTGATATCCATTCTATAAAAACCATCGTCTTGCCTGACAGTCAATTAGGTCAAGATCAAAAAGCCCAATATCAAAGCTTTGTGTTAGAAGTGCTTAAAAGTCATTTTCTACAAAAAACACTACCGCAATCCCCTTTTGAAAAAAGCATATCAATGTCTCCAGCAGCAACTCAATTGAGTCATCGGAGTATTTACATCGAGCCACTTAGAAGCGACGACAAATCCAAAATTACGCAAAGGATACTAGACGGCGATACACAATGGTATGAGCTAATTCCCTTTTACGACCTCGATACAAGGTTACAAGCTTCTTGGCGTAGTCACGACAGTGATTTAGCCTGGATTTCAAATGAACCCACGGACATGGTATTTGAACCGCTTAATGATAGATTTGCTTCTTTTAGCCGCGGCCGGTTGATTGCATTAAAAGTAGGCAGTAGTCAAATATCAAGCAATCTAATAAGCGGTAATGAAGGACTAATCGGTACCCCTCCTATTTCACCCTATAATTTAAAACAGCGTCGATTGGAAGATTCTTTGGAATTGAAGATTAGCTATAGAAACTCAAATAAGCCAACAGTAGGGTTAGTAATCAGTATTTTCTGTATCTCAACTAAAAACGAGTTGCAGCAAGCTTGTAGTGAACAGCAATATGCACAACTTACTAGACTACAAGTGTTTATTCAAAATAAGCAGGCTAATTGTAATGTTGAAGTACTGACTCCGCCAAACACAAGTTTTATTAATTGCTCTGACTTGCCTAAAAATTGGCAAGGTAGTATCCAAATCGATGCTGAAAAATTAGATTCAGAAGTATCATTTTCTTGGAGGAATAAAGATAAGAAAATGATCATGGGAGCAGAGCTCGAAATAGCCCAGCCAGTGCAGTCAACTTCATTTTCTGACTATTGGTTAATAGTTGAGTTTAAGAATGGCACATAAAAAAAGCCAGCAAAGCTGGCTTTTTAAAAGTTCGACATTCAGGTTATTGAATATAAACCTGTATATCAGCATCTACTTTTAACGCTTCGATAAGATTTGCAATTTCAGTTTGAGATTGCAACTGCCCTAATCGTTGTTGCATTGCTGCTAATTGGTCAGCTGGCATGTCGTCTGATTGATTTACATTGTTTAGTTGAACTAAAGCAACATCACCATTTGCCAACTCCACTACCGCTTTATTAGCGTCAGAATTTGGGGATAACTGAAACACTTTTTCGACAATAGCAGCCGGTATTTCACCACCAAAGCGAGCTACGCCTGATTGCAGTTCCCAACCTAAGTTTTTCTCAGACAATTGCTCAGAAATATCATTACCTTGGTTTAGTTCTGTTAATAATGTTTGTGCCCAAGCTTTGGCCAAATCCTGCTCTTTCTCATCGGAAAGTTGTGTGATTATTACGGGCTTAACTTCATCTAAAGACTTAGTACGCTCAGGTTCATGCTGCTTAACTCTAATTATCATTGCATGGTTTTCGCCAATTGATATGACTTCACTATTCACTTTGTCTTCAATGAGTTCAGCCGAGAAAGCCTGATTCAAAACTAACGGATTAGATACCGCAGCAGGTGCTGTATTTTCAGAAAACAACTCTGTAGTTTTAACCGTGGTATTTAAAGCTTCGGCAACCTCTTGTAGCCCATTAGGCATTTCAAACGCTAATTCAGCTGCTTTGTTTTGTAGGATAAAAAATTCTTCAACCGCTTTTTCACGTTTGATTTGCTCTGCTAAAGCGTCTTTAACTTCATCAAATGCAATGACTTGTTGATCTTTAATTTCCGTCAATTTAATAATTTGCAAACCAAACTCGGACTCTACAATATCAGTAACATCACCGACATTTTCAAGTTCAAACGCAGCTTCTTCAAATTCAGGATCCATATCACCACGAGCAATGTAGTTTAAATCCCCACCATTTTCAGCGGAGAAAGCATCGTCTGACACTTCTGCTGCCACATCAGCAAAGTCTTCTCCACTTCTAACACGTGCAAGGGTCTCGTTAGCTTTAGCACGGGCCGCGTCTTCATCTTCACCAAACTCGATAAGAATTAGAGATACTCGTCTTTGCTCATCAGTCTGAAAATCATTTGAAGAATTGTTATATAAATCTTCGATTTCTTGTTCAGTGACTTCGATATCAGCCATTAGATCGTCAGCATTTAGTTCAATATATTCTAAACTGACTTTTTCCTGCGTATCGAACTGCGCTAAATTTTGCTGATAATAGACTTCAATATCTTGCTCAGTAATCACGACAGAAGAGACAAAATCCTCTGAAGGCACTGTGACATATTGAATATCTCTAGTCTGTAACTGCAATGCCAATACCTTTGACGCTTCAGATTCAAGACTAAACTCGCTACCTAATAACGCAGCAACGATTTGTTGACGAGTCATTTCGCTACGTAAATAGTCTTTAAATGTACTAGGTTGAAAACCAACTTGACGTAACGTTGCTTTAAATCGTTCATTATCGAATGATTGTCCGACCTGGAATTCTGGCATATTAGCAATACGCTCGCGTATTTGTGCGTCGCTTACTCGTAAGCCTAATTCTTCAGCAGCCTGTTCCATCAATTTATCGGCAATTAAACGGTCCAACACGCTTCGACGAAACTGATTCAAGTAACTTGAATCAGCGGCTAGAATGCTAAAACTCTCTCCATATTGAGCTTCCATTCTGGCACGTTCATTTTGATAAGCGCGATCAAATGTAGATTGAGATATCTCACTCCCATTAACAGATGCAGCAGCATTGCCTGATGAAGAAACGTAACCACCCACGCCCGCGAAGACGAAACTTAAAATAACTAACCCTAGGATCACAATTGCCCAAGTGCCCTGCGATCCTTCTCTAATTTTTTCCAACATATGCGTCTTTTCTCTCCGACGGACTAATGAACTCAACCGTATGCAAAACTTAAGCTACGGGAATAAAGCGGCAGGATTATACCGTGAAAAACGGGTTGATCACCAGTGATATACCCAAGTAATACATATTGTATGCAAACAAAAAGGGCGATGATCACTCATCGCCCTTTTTCAAATTACTAAAATTCTTAGTTACAAGAGTCTTTCAGTGCTTTACCAGCTTTGAAAGAAGGTACTTTCGCTGCAGCAATCTGGATTGTTTCACCAGTTTGCGGGTTACGACCACTGCGAGCTGAACGCTCACGAACTGAGAATGTACCAAAGCCAACTAGCGCTACTTGATCGCCATCTTTAAGAGCTGCAGTAACTGCATCGGTAAATGAATCAAGAGCACGACCAGCAGCTGCTTTAGAAATGTCTGCACCAGCAGCAATACTATCGATTAGTTGAGACTTGTTCACAATAGATCCCCTTTATTTGTTTTTATTTATTGTTCCGCAAACCATTTGTTGCGGTAACGTTATAACAAGCCTGATATTTAAGTTCAAGCATTGCTTTACAATTAATTAACATTAATGAATCGTCGCAATCCCTTTTGTGATAAGGCTTCTGACGAAACTGTGATAAAGGCTAACATATCTTTTAACTTAGTGAAGCCCCAAACCCCAAAAAAAATAAAAAAAATAGCCGCAATTGGCTATTTTTTCTTCTCTTGCACTGTTTGTGTGCTAAAACCTTCAGGATTTTCCTGTAAAGCCAAGTTCAAAACTTCGTCAATCCATTGCACGGCATGAATATCGAGGTCTTGCTTAACGTTTTCTGGAATCTCTTCTAAGTCTCTTTCATTGTCTTTTGGAATGACAACTGTCTTTATTCCGCCACGGTGAGCAGCCAATAATTTTTCCTTTAGACCACCAATTGCTAACACTTCTCCGCGCAACGTGATTTCTCCAGTCATTGCGACTTCAGCTTTAACCGGGTTACCGGTTAGAGACGAAACCAACGCTGTACACATTGCAATACCGGCACTTGGCCCATCTTTTGGTGTCGCACCTTCAGGAACATGCACATGGATATCACGTTTTTCATGGAAATCTTCATTAATACGTAATTTTTCAGCTCGACTTCTTACCACCGTCATCGCGGTTTTAATCGACTCAAGCATGACATCACCCAAAGACCCCGTAAAGGTCGTTTTGCCTTTTCCTGGTACAGAGGTGGTTTCAATGGTTAACAAATCACCTCCAACCGAGGTCCAAGCTAACCCGGTGACCTGACCGATTTGATTATTTCCTTCCGCTTTACCGTAATCAAAGCGCTGTACTCCTAGGAAGTCTTTTAAGTTTTCCTGATTCGCCTGCACTTGTTTAACGGATTTATCCAGCAAAATATTCTTTACTGCTTTACGGCAAATTTTAGAGATTTCACGCTCCAAACTACGCACGCCAGCTTCGCGTGTGTAATACCGAATAATTCCAATAATTGCGGAATCTTCGATAACTAATTCACCTTTTTTAAGTCCGTTTCTGGACATTTGTTTCTCAACTAAATGTCGCGTTGCGATATTGAGTTTTTCGTCTTCGGTATAGCCAGATAAACGAATCACTTCCATACGGTCTAATAACGGACCAGGAATATTCATGCTGTTTGACGTAGCGACGAACATGACATCAGACAGATCATAATCAACTTCTAGATAATGATCGCTAAAGGTACCATTTTGCTCTGGGTCTAATACTTCTAACAAAGCTGAAGACGGATCGCCTCGCATATCAGATGACATTTTATCGATTTCGTCGAGTAAAAATAGCGGGTTCTTAACCCCCACTTTTGCCATTTTCTGGATTAATTTACCAGGCATTGAACCGATGTAAGTCCGCCTATGACCACGAATTTCAGCTTCATCGCGAACACCACCGAGTGCCATCCTAACGTATTTACGACCAGTAGCCTTTGCAATCGACTGGCCAAGCGATGTCTTACCAACACCTGGCGGTCCTACTAAACATAAAATAGGTCCTTTGAGCTTTTTAACTCGTTGCTGAACGGCTAAATATTCGATAATTCTTTCTTTTACTTTTTCCAAACCATAGTGGTCCGAATCAAGAATGTCGTCTGCTTTAGCTAAATCTTTTTTAACCACACTGCGTTTATGCCATGGCACATTTGCTAACCAATCAATATAACTACGCACTACGGTTGCTTCAGCTGACATCGGCGACATCATTTTAAGCTTACGTAATTCCGCAGTGGCTTTTTCTTTTGCCTCTTCAGGCATCTTAGCTTCATCAATTTTCTTAGCGAGCGCATCAAACTCATCAGGTGCTTCGTCTAATTCACCCAACTCCTTTTGAATGGCTTTCATTTGCTCGTTTAAATAATACTCGCGCTGGCTTTTTTCCATTTGCTTCTTAACCCGAGTACGGATTTTTTTCTCAACTTGAAGCAAATCAATTTCATTTTCCATCAATGCCATTAAGTACTCTAAACGCTCATTGACGCTTTCCATTTCGAGAACTTTTTGTTTTTCAGACAGTTTTAATGGCATATGTGCAGCCATGGTATCAGCCAGTCTTGCTGCTTCTTCAATACCACTTAGTGAAGTAAGTACTTCGGGTGGTATTTTTTTATTCAGTTTTACATACCCTTCAAACTGCGAAATAGCTGAACGAATCAATACTTCTTGTTCGTTTTCAGCCACGTCCTGTTCGTCCGTGCGTAAAACTTCGGCTACAAAGAATTCTTCTGTCTGTAAAAACGTTTGTATTTTCCCTCTGACATTCCCTTCAACCAATACCTTTACGGTACCGTCAGGCAATTTCAGAAGCTGTAATATTGTTGCGATGGTGCCGACTTCATATACATCGTCGGTTTCAGGCTCATCTACACCTGCATCTTTCTGGGCAACCAAAAAAATCTGTTTATCTTTATCCATGGCCGCTTCAAGACAACGGATAGACTTTTCTCTGCCAACGAACAATGGAATAACCATGTGGGGATACACCACCACATCACGCAATGCCAATACTGGCATTTCAATGCGATCAACTCGCTCATCTGTCATGCTACATCTCGTTTTTTGTTAACTGCTAGAAAGGTAATGCTTATGTATATGGGGCTAACCCTGTAAAGTTCAATTAAATAACACCAAGCTAACGTAAAATGTTGTTCTGATTATATCATTATCTATATTTATCAATAGGTTAAACAAAGTTAATTTATTCGTTTATTAATTGCTAATTGATAATCAAAGGATTGTGACAAGGTTGCCAAGCGTATTAAATTGACTAATTTTAGGATATCGAAATAAAGAAGCATTAGATACAAAAAAGGCTCCGAAGAGCCTTAGATATTTCAAAAATTTATTCAGCCGCTGCTTTTTTATCAGTGCTGCTGTCGTAAATCAAAATGGGATTAGACTCGCCTTTGATCACTGTTTCATCAATGACAACTTTACTTACGCCCGTCATAGAAGGTAGGTCATACATGGTTTCCAATAATACCCCTTCAACGATAGAGCGTAATCCTCGAGCACCCGTTTTACGTTGCATTGCTTTGTTAGCAATAGCGTGTAAAGCGTCGTCACGGAATTCTAATTCTGTATCTTCCATAGCGAAAAGCGCACCATATTGCTTGGTTAACGCATTTTTCGGTTCTTGAAGAATTTGAATCAACGCATCTTCACTGAGTTCTTCTAAGCTAGTTAACACAGGTAAACGACCTATAAACTCAGGAATCAAACCGTATTTTACTAGATCTTCTGGCTCTACTTTTTTAAATAATTCGTTAGACGCTTTTTTGTCGTCTTTGTTTTTAACAGTCGCTCCAAAGCCGATACCTGAACCAACCGCTGCGCGTTGTTCAATCACTTTATCTAAGCCAGCGAATGCGCCACCACAAATAAACAAGATTTTAGACGTATCTACCTGCAAAAACTCTTGTTGCGGGTGCTTACGTCCACCTTGCGGAGGTACCGAAGCAATCGTTCCTTCAATAAGCTTCAACAAGGCCTGTTGAACACCTTCACCTGAAACATCTCGGGTAATTGAAGGGTTATCAGATTTTCTTGAGATTTTGTCTATTTCATCAATATAAACAATACCACGTTGCGCTTTTTCAACGTCATAATCACATTTTTGCAGTAACTTCTGAATGATATTTTCAACATCCTCACCCACATAACCGGCTTCGGTTAGCGTTGTGGCATCAGCCATGGTGAAAGGTACGTCCAACAACCTAGCAAGCGTTTCTGCGAGCAACGTTTTACCGCTACCCGTTGGGCCGATTAGCAAAATATTACTTTTGCTTAATTCAATCCCTTCGTGCACATCGCCGCTTCTAAGTCGTTTGTAATGATTATAAACTGCAACAGACAACACTTTTTTGGCGTGTTCCTGCCCAATCACATACTCATCAAGATGAGCATGAATCTCTTTAGGCTTAGGTAGTGCGTCTTGCTTTTTCTTAGGCGAAATTTCTTTAATTTCTTCACGAATAATATCATTGCATAGTTCGACACATTCGTCGCAAATGAACACTGAAGGTCCTGCAATAAGTTTTCGCACTTCGTGCTGACTCTTACCGCAGAACGAGCAATACAATAACTTATTGTCGCCGTCTGTGTTTTGCTTATCACTCATTTAACCATTGCCTCTTCCAATTTCGTTACATCGCCGTGGGGTTAAATCACTTTAATCCCGAACTTACATCAAAAGTTAAGCGATATACTACTTTAATTTCTATTTTGTTTTTAGCGCATCAGCTCTATTTGTCAACACTTGGTCGATTAACCCGTACTCTTTTGACTCAGAAGCGCTTAAAAAGTTATCTCTGTCCGTATCACGAGCTACTTTTTCATAGTCCTGTCCAGTATGCTCTGCCATCAAACGATTTAACTTCTCTTTAATAGACAGGATTTCTTTCGCATGAATTTCAAAATCAGATGCTTGTCCTTGAAAACCACCTAACGGTTGATGGATCATTACTCGCGAATTAGGTAAACAGTAACGTTTTCCTTTCGCACCACCTGATAATAAAAATGCGCCCATACTCGCCGCTTGACCAACACAGACAGTACTCACATCTGGTTTGATAAAGTTCATTGTATCATATATGGCCATTCCTGCCGTAACAGAACCGCCTGGTGAATTTATATATAAAAATATATCTTTTTCTGGGTTTTCAGCTTCTAAAAATAACATTTGCGCCACAATTAGATTAGCCATGTGATCTTCTACCTGGCCCACTAAGAAAATAACATTTTCTTTTAGTAGTCTAGAATAGATATCGTAAGAACGCTCACCCTTCGCCGTTTGTTCTACAACCATGGGGACAAGTGCATTGAGTGGATCGATCGGATTATTCAACATAAATTTAATTCTTTAAAAATGAAAATGCTCGGTAGTTACCGAGCATTTAATCAGGAGCTGACTATTGAAGTCAATTACCAAAGGTGGAAATTACTGTTGTTTGTTCATGATGTCGTCAAAAGCTTTGTTAACATCTTTAACTTTAGCTTGAGTCAGAACCCATTCAACCGCTTGTTCTTCAAGCGCAACGTTTTGAATTTGCTGTAGTAATTCGTTATTGGTTTTATAATATTCAATAACTTCACTTGGATCTTCATAGGCTGATGCTGTTGTTTCAATTAATTGTTCAACTTTTGCATCATCTACTTTGATTTCATTGGTTTTGATAATTTCGCCTAAAATTAGACCAATAGATACACGGCGCTTAGCATTTTCTTCAAACAAGTCCGCTGGAAGTTCAGGCATGTTCGCGCTGTTACCGCCAGATTGCTGTTGGAAACGCTGCTTAGCTTGTTCACGTAATGCTTCAACTTCTTGATCAAGAAGCGCTTTAGGCACATCAATGCTATTTTGCTCTAATAAACCAGCAATCACGTCTTCTTTTAATTTAGCTTTTAGTGTTTGATCAAGTTCACGTTGCATATTTTTGCGAACTTCAGTTTTAAGCGCTTCGATATCACCATCTTGAATACCGAATAATTTCGCAAATTCTTCGTCTACTTTAGGTAACTCTAAACCTTCAACTTTAGTCACAGTAATTGTGAACTTAGCTTCCTTACCTTTTAGATTTTCAGCATGATAATCTTCTGGGAAAGTCACTTCAGAAATCACTTCTTCACCTTTCTTCGCGCCTACAAGCGGTTTTTCGAAGCCAGGGATCATGCGATCTTTACCTAATTCAAGGGGAAAGTCTTCTGCTTTTCCACCGTCAAATTCTTCACCATCAATAGTACCAACGAAATTAATTGTTACGCGGTCATCTTTCTTCGCTTTACGCTTAACTTCTTTCCAGTCTGCGTGTTGCTTGCGAAGTGTGTCCATCATGTTGTCGAGATCTTTATCACTAATTTCTACAACTGGTTTTTCAATTTTGATTTTGTCGATACCTTGAACTTCTAATTCTGGATAGATTTCAAAAGAAGCAACAAACTCCAAATCTTCACCGTCCACGTCTTTTTTCAATTCAAAACGGGGCATTCCAGCTGGATTCAATTTTTCTTGAACTACAGCTTCGTAGAAATTACGTTGCATGGCTTCACCAGCAACTTCTTGGCGAACAGCTTGACCAAAGCGTTTTTTGATTACAGCTACTGGTACTTTACCAGGGCGGAATCCATTAATACGCTGGGTTTTAGCCAACTGTTGTAAACGTGATTTTACCGCTGAATCAATAGAATCAGCAGGAACAGAAATAGTTAAACGGCGTTCTAGGCCTTGAGTCGTCTCGACTGACACTTGCATTATTATACCTCAACTATGCGTCACATAACGCGTAATTCGAACTCGCAGCGATTGATAAATAGCTTTTAACTAAAGAAAAAATAAGTTGCTATTTAATGTATCAACACCGCCACATTTTGCGGACTTTGTTAGCCCACCTCGGTTAAAAAAGACGCGGCAGTATACAGGCTGAGGGCTACATAGTCGAGGGTAAAAATCAATTTTAGTTCGTCTGAAATGGCATATTTGTAAATTGATAAACTATTCTGGCGTAATATTGATGAGAATTAGCTTAAAATCTCTTCACTGGCTCAATTGCATAACCGCTTAATATGTGGAATATTATTTGCTGAAATGGACTGGAATTTGAGCCTAATTTGAACCCAAAAGATATACTCCTGCATCATCTAACGTGCATTATGACAATTTCTGGTGCGAAACATGTCGGTATGTTTTACCCTCAAATATCCGGTCAGTCGGAACAGTTTTGGGTTGGTGAAAACTCTTCAGATTATGCAATTGCCGAGCAAGAGTTAGGGTATTTTGATTCTTCCGAAAAGTTGCGCTCATCAGCAAATGAAGCTATCCATTATTATCCTGTGAATCAGACAACCCTGTTGATTCGCATAACTGAATGTATTCAACCTGAAATCGTAAACCTTGCGCTAGACACTGAAAATGTAAAAACGACCGGTGAGCAGAAATCACGCCGTGCTCCTATCCAATCATTCAAAACAGAGCAAAGTTATTTCGTAAAGCTAATCTTTAATCAATCTATTACCAACTGGTTGCTGCAGCCAACAAAAGCTAACCAACAAGATGCCAACATCAGTGCAACTACTGAGCAGCTGCTGTTTTCTGCTGGAATGCAAATTCGACTGATTAGTGATTTTTTAAATCTATTATCTGATCCACTCACTAATCTGTGTCCAAGACCCGTTTTACAAAGCAAAGTAGCACAGCTTAGCCAAGCTTTTTCAATCGGTTTAGTGATGGTGCATTGTATCGACTTTCATCAGATTAATAAGAAGTTTGGTCATCAATTTGGTGATAATGTAATTCGCGAAATCGCTAGCAACCTGAGAGAAATAACTCGTGAAGGGGATATACTAAGTCGTTTTGGAGGGGCGTTGTTTGGCGTCGCTTTTCCAGCCAATGAAAAAACAGATGTAGCCAGTTTAGCTAAAAAGCTCCAGCGTATTTTACAGCAAAAACAATATTTAGATGGTGCGATAAACTTACAATTCGATTTAGGTGCGGCAATCGTTGAGCATGATGAATTCGTCGATACTGAGAGCGAGCGAGCTAACACCTTGATCAATCGCGCCGACCAAGCGTTAAAGGTCGCTCAACAAGAGAATCAGCCCTCTATAATTACCTGGCACAAAGATGATTTTAATCTGTATCAACAACAATTTAATTATCTTGGCGGTATATTTACAGCAGATACCGTAACTGATTATCGAAATATGTTGTTACTGTGGGATATTTCTTCCCTGATTGCTGATAAGTTCGACTTTTCCCAGTTGTGTCAAAGCGTCGTGCAGCGTCTAGCACAAACATTTGATTTCGTCTGTGCAGGAATTATAAGCGCACAGGAAAGTCACGAGACCGAGTACAAGTATTCTATTGATTCAGATGACAATGCGACGCCGCTAAATACGAAAGATCACGCTTTTTTAGCTGAAATTAAACAGATGCAAAAAGTTGCTATCGAAACTAAAAAGCCTTCGGAACGATATATGGGAAGTGCGCTTATATTAGTGCTTCCACTCGAGATAGAAACTCAGGATTGTTTCTTTATATGTGGTCATGCAGAACGCTTTGAAGTAAAGCATGATACAAAAGTACTGTTGTCTGGGCTAACTCGTCAATTAGGTAAAGCATTGCGCCGTAGCCGCTTGGAAGAAGAATTAAATAGAAAATTAGAAAGTCAAAACGAACAACTACAGATCGAATTAGCACAGCTAAAAGAAGGGTTACAAGTCAGCCGCATTGTTTATCGGTCAACGGCAATGGAAAACCTGATGCGACAAGCAAAACGGGCGGCCCTTACCGATACCACAGTTTTGGTTACCGGAGAGAGTGGTACGGGGAAAGAACGCCTAATCAACGCATTACATCAAATGAGTAATCGCAATGACAAACCATTGGTGATAGTTGACTGTGGTTCAATTCCTGAGACTCTGATTGAATCAGAACTCTTTGGCTACGTGAAAGGTGCATTTACTGGCGCTCAAAACACCTCTTCTGGCAAGGTCTTAGACGCAAACGGCGGCGTAATAGTATTGGATGAGATTGGCGAGTTACCGCTGAATATGCAAACCAAGTTACTGCGATTTGTACAAGAAAAACATTTTACCCCAGTAGGCGGAAACAAGGTGATTAATGTAGATGTCAAAATTATTGCCGTTACTAACCGCGATCTTGCTCAGGAGGTAGAACTTGGTACATTTCGAAAAGACTTATACTACCGCTTGAATGTATTAACTTTGCAGAATCCCCCTTTGCGTGAAAGAACAGATGATATAGCACTATTGTCCACCCATTTTTTGAAAAAGTTTGCTGAGCAATTTAAAGTAGCGAAACCATCCATAACACCAGACACGCTTAAAAAGATGCTTGAATATTCCTGGCCTGGTAACATTCGAGAATTGGAAAACCGTTTAATGCAAGCGACTCTGCTCTGCGAAGGCTCAGAAATCAATTGGGATTTATTAAATATTGAGCATGAAGCTATCGACAACCAATCAACTTTAACTAGCGACCTGTCTAAGCCAAATGTTCAAGTTGCAAATCCCGCTAGTCAACATGACAAAGAACTGTCTCATCATCATCCCCAACAATACGTGACACCCACTCCGGTAGCGATTAACAACAATCAAAAATTGCGTTCTAGTCATGTCAATTCTGAACAATACCTTGAACAGTTACTCATAGTGTTTAAGGAGCAACTTGCTAAATCTGGGCAACACCCGCAGTTTTTTAATGCCCCTTACGGAACATGGATTGAAGAAGAGCTTATTATTAAAACTTATTTAGCTACCGATCGTAAAATGCGGTTAACTGCTGCCAGACTGTCCATTTCGCAAAGCACTGCGCGTCGCAAAGTTGAAAAAATTCTAAACGAAATTGATTCAGGTATAACTGAGCGCCCTTCAGATTGGAATGAACTTACTGAAGCCCTTATCCCCATCGCGACTGGCAATATCCAGATTGCTAACTGTATTGCGAAGATCAAGTTATTGGTATTAGAAGGGATTCTCAGTACACCTGTTTATAGCATGGCTCAAGCTGCAGAAATGTTAGGCGTAAGTGAACCGACTTTTTATAAATTAAAACGCGAACTGGAAAGCTCAGTTTCATAATTGTTTTTCTAATTAATCTTTTATAACTCTCACAAAAAAGCCGCATTACCAAAGGTATATGCGGCTTTCATTTATAAAGATTGAAGTTTATTCGTCTAAAGCTATCTCTAATAGCTCGTTAGATTCCTGTTCATCGTTGACCACACTCTCATCTAGAAGCGCTTGCTCCACAGTCTCAATTGAAGCACTGCCATCCCATACTGAACCTTCCAAGCTCGTCAACGTATCCCAAACTGAGCCTTCGATGCGTGATAGCGTATCCCACACAGACCCTTCCAGATTAGAAGTGCCGTCCCAGACTGAACCTTCAAGGCTAGACAAGCCATCCCACACTGAGCCTTCAAGCTGAGTCAAGCCGTCCCACACTGAACCTTCAAGTACCGAATTGCCGTCCCATACCGAACCTTCTAATATCGTCAAACCATCCCACACTGAACCTTCAATGCGCGATAAGCCATCCCACACCGAACCTTCAATCATGGTACTGCCGTCCCATACTGAGCCTTCAAGCGCACTCAAACCATCCCATACTGAACCTTCAAGTGCTGTGCTACCGTCCCACACTGAACCTTCCGTTACAAAGTCACCATTGCCTAACGCTAACAATAGTTGACCTTGCGCTGTCACGCGTGCTGGACCTTTAAAGTGAGCGACGCCATTTAAATCTGCTTGAATATCTAACCCCACATTGGCACAACCTGATGCTGTGCTCACTACCGCTGCATGGGCATTGATAAGACCTGCTCCTTGTGTGAAAGGACCGTAAGCTTTTCCAGTAGACGGGTTCGTCACACTTGACGCTGAATCAATTAAACGACATTTCACTTCATCCGGTGATAAATAAGGATTGTACTGCAACATTAAGGCAACGGTTCCTGTGACTACCGCTGCTGCCTGCGACGTACCCGATACCATGTGGTAATCTTCACCCGTATCTGACGCTACGTAGTTCTTATTCCATAATAAGTCTTTATTAAATTTAGAGCTGAGATGCCCACCAAATGCCACAATCTCAGGCTTCACAAACCCTTCCACTGTCGGCCCTTTTGATGAAAAGGTCGTCATACGATCATCGCTTGTATCAGCCGGTGTATAACTATCTGTTAACGCACCTACGGTAATGATATAAGGGTTGTTGCCCGGTACAGTTACTGTTGCATAGTCTGAGCCTGTGTTACCCACTGACGTCACAACCACTACTCCCGCTTCCCATAAACGCATCACTGCTTGGTTAATTGGGTCACTCCAATAGTTAGACTGCACACTGGCACCCAACGACAAATTCAAAACACGAATACGATAACGATTACGGTTTTGGTAAACATAATTCAATCCATCTAGAATATCTGTATAGCTGCCGTTACCTGACGCATCAAACGCTTTTACCGACAACAAGTACACATCTGGTGCCATGCCGTTAAATTTACCATTGTCACTTTTTAAGCTACTGGCAATGATGCCTGTTACGTGACTACCATGACCATTTTGATCATCATTTAATTTTCTGTTTTTAAGACTACTGATAGCGTCATATTTATAAAATGCGCGAGAACGATCATATTGATTACGTAATAAATATTTACCCTGTTCACCACTCATTAAGGTACCGCTATCTAGCACCGCTACCGTTACACCTTTCCCAGTAATGCCAATATCATGTAGCTGGTCAGCTTGGGTTTGAGTGGTAATATCATTATCAATTGCAAATTGCTTAGTTGTGCTACCGCCAAGTAAATTCGTTAATCCACTGGTAAACCCTGTGGTCATTACATTTCTGTCTGCCATGAGGCGCAGCCCAGAAATACTGGCTAATTCATCTGCTTGTGATGTGGATAAATAGGCGCTTATAGCGTTAATGATAGGAAACTCTCGAGCGACTGCTCCACCTACTTTCTCCACCGCTGCGACCAATGCATCTCGACTTAACCCCTGAAGGATATATGATTGCTCTTGACGTACGCGCTGACTGACTGCAATTTGCGGGGTACTACCTGACTCCGTAAAGAAAGGGACGCTATTACTTTTGGTTTGAGTTGTCAGCATCACTGCCGAAACACTACTGATTAGAGAAATCGCTCCAACTAACAATGTCTTCTTATCTGTAAAAAAACTCATTTTACCACTCCACTGCGGATAAATTTTAAATTCTAAAACTGATAAAGCACACACTATGCCAACTGTTCAAAAAACAGCAAGCCACTGATATTAAAGGATTATTTTAAATCTCAAAAATTGAAGACTTAAATTATGAAATACAGACTTAAAATATGAATAAGTATATGCTTAAAAACGCTCATATTTTAAGTCGTTTTTAAAAGAGCAAATAAATTACCTTTTTTCAATGAGTTATGGATTTAGTCGCTGGGTAGGAGTTGCTAAGTAGGAATAAGTTGAACTATGAAATGTCGATATATACATGGTAAAACACATCAACATTTCATTAACCAATAATTAAGAAGAATCTTTTAATTATTCTTCAATGCTTTATCTGCGTCGAGTTTTGATATTTAAGATTTTAGAATCTTGACTAATATTTGCTTGCTTAACTCGCACGTAACCTTCGTCAATCACATTATCAATATTCTGAGTTAAAGTATTCATAATGCTGACAGGTGGCATTTCTACTGATTGTAAAATTCCTGTCCATTGATTACGTCCAGCTTCTTTGGATTTATATAAAGCATTATCTGCAAGCAAGTGTACTTGCTCCCAACTCAATGAGTCTGGGTAGTGATGAGAAAACGGATACATACTATATCCAATGGAACACGATAAGTGCATTTTTTGTTTAAGATCTATATCAAATCCATATCCAGCAATTTTGCTACGCAAACGTTCAGCTAACAGTTCGATTTCTTTAACTTCTTCTACCCGTCCCATCACGAGGAACTCATCTCCTCCCCAACGAATAACGGTATCAGATTTACGACACACAGCTCTCAATAAATCACTTACCTGGCAGATCACTTTATCGCCAGCATCATGACCATAGGTATCGTTTATCGGCTTAAAACCGTCCAAATCAAACATTAAGAAAAACAATCTGGGGCCACTCTCGGCGCTAAAATTACCAGCACTAAGTGATTGTTCAAAATCACGAAACACACTTGCGCACTGTTGCTCTACAATGCTGTTTAAATAACGGCGGTTATGTAATCCGGTTAACTGATCAGTAACACTCGCATTAAGTAGTTGTTCATTCGCTTCACGTAATTCGACGGTTCTACTTTTTACCTCTAATTCTAGTTCATGTCGATAATTAGCTTCTTTTTCAAGCTTGTTAATATAAGAGCGATATATCCAGTAAACAACACCAAGTGCAATTAGAATGTAAATGGTATAAGCCCACCAAGAATACCAAGGCGCAGGTAAAACTGTCAGTGCGACATCTGCACCTTGTTCATTCCAAATTCCGTCGTTGTTAGACGCTTTAACTCTGAATAAATAGCTTCCAGCAGGCAAATTGGTGTAAGTAGCTTTACGAATATCACCGGCTTCAATCCAGTTATTGTCGAATCCTTCTAGTTTATATAAATAACGATTATTAGTCGGTGAAGAGAAATCTAGCCCAGCAAATTCAAATGCAATTAAATAATCTTTATGTGAGATTTGAATACTATTACTGCGCTTTCCAGAGGAATCAATCGCAAACACTTCGTTAAGTTTTTGAAATTTCGTGAGCACTACTGGCGGTACGTGCTGATTTGGCGATATTTTTTCGGGGAAAAATGCCGTTACGCCATTGGTTCCACCAAAATATAGCTTACCTGCCTGCGAGCGATAAAAGGCCCCCGCATTAAACTCATTGCCTTGCAAACCATGTGAGCTATCGTAATTTAATAACTCTAACGTTTGCGGATTAAATTTACTGATCCCACGATTTGTACTTAACCACAAGAAGCCTTCGTCATCTTCGAGGATGCCAAATACGTTGCTACTTGGTAATCCCTCGTACCGTGAAATACGCTCAAACTCAAATTTGCCAAGCTTGCGATTTTCCTTAGACAACTTAGCTAAACCTGCCCCAGTTGTACCTAACCATATATTCTCTTCAGAGTCTTCATATATGGACCAAACTTCTTTACTGCCAAGAGACTTTGGATCATCAGGATTTGACGGAATTCGCATAGCCGTTCCGGTGGTCGGGTTGAAAATATTTAATCCTGCTCCCCAAGTCCCAACCCAAATAAGCCCATCACTTGCTTTGTGCACAGTCATCAATTTATTGCTGCTTAACGTTTGCAAATCTTTTTCATCAGACAAGTAGCGGGTAAAGGTTTCTGTTTTGGTATCAAATAGGTTTAAGCCTCCACCAAAGGTGGTTATCCATAATTTATTGTTGCCAGCAGGTTCGATTGATGTGACACCTTGGGCGGATAAAGCATCAGGATTAGACTTGTCGCTGGGGTAATGAGTAAACTGCATTGTTCGGGTATCAAGTTT
Source organism: Aliiglaciecola lipolytica E3 (assembly GCF_000314975.1). Lineage (GTDB taxonomy): Bacteria > Pseudomonadota > Gammaproteobacteria > Enterobacterales > Alteromonadaceae > Aliiglaciecola > Aliiglaciecola lipolytica. The sequence continues at coordinate 76,738 of NZ_BAEN01000036.1, read as the reverse complement.
ACTCATGCCTTTATCTTGATAACCAATATATAACTCATCTCCATTCTTGGAATAAAGAGTCATCACCCGATTGCTGCGCAATGAATTTGTATTATTTTCTTCAGCCCTAAAATGTTGGATATCACGGGTTTTTTCATCCAACAAATCTAAACCACTTAACGAACCAATCCAAATTTGATTGTCTTTGCCTTCGTAGAATGAATTAACATAGCTGCCACTTAAACTTTTAGATTTATCCGCCGCTTCGCGAATGTGATCAAAATTTGACGTAGCCGTATTCCATTTATTAAGCCCCTTAATACTACCAACCCAAAATACATTGCCGCGATCTTGGAATAAATAGGTAAGTTGTGAATCAGAAAGACTGTATGGGTTTTGTTTTTCCTGTTCAATGTGCAAGAAAGATTCACCGTCACTTTCTAATCTAAATAGCCCTTGAGCTGTCGCTAACCAAATTTTATTATTTCTGTCTTGATAAATATGACTAATTTTTTGGCTTTTAAGTTCTTCTGGTTGCCAAACACTAAAATCCTGTTCTTCTGACTCAGGAAGAGTTATCACTGAAACGCCATTAGCACTTCCCAACCATAAACGTTGTTGATTATCCACAATCAGCGTTTTGATCTGATTTGATTGTGTACCTGTGAGCATATCGACTTCAGCTGCATCGACTAAAACCTGTCTGCTAAGTGGATCGAGTTTAACTACGCCTAATCCATTCGCGGCTATCCACAAATATCCTTGTTTATCTTCAGCAATACTTTGAATTACCACCCGCTCTTTTTCATTTGACGTTAAAGGTACACTGGTAAAGTCGTCAGTAGAGGGGTTGTAAATATTTAACCCGTTATCACTGCCGACCCATATTTGATTTTTTGATGAGTGGAAAAGCACGCGCACCGTATCAGAATTAATAGTACTTTTGCTATCCGCATTGTACCGATAGTGTTTGAACGCTTGCGTACTCTTATCAAAGACGTTTATGCCGTTTCTAGTGCCTATCCACAATACGTCTTTTTGCGGTTCAATGATTGAATAAATCCAATCAGAACTTAATGATTCTTTATTTCGTGAGCTATAAGTATAAACTTTAAATTGATAGCCGTCGTAGCGATTCAGTCCTTCTTGAGTACCAAACCACATATAACCGGCTGAGTCTTGAAATGCTGTCAGGATATTTTCTTGTGAGAGCCCTTGATCAAGGGTAATACGTTGGAATTTGATATTTTCATTGTCTGCTTTAACATTAAAAGCACTAATGCATACCATTAATAATAGTACCATTTGCAATTTTAACTTACTCACTAGCATCAATGACTTCATGTAATTATTTTCGTCCTAATTGATAAGGGCAGAAGCATATTAGTCGCCAGCTACCGCTTGTTCAACCTAAATTGATAACTCTTTCATTCACAAATAAGAACTTTTCTCTTCTATATAAATAAGCTGCATCCAAATTGAATGCAGCTTTTATTTCAAATTGGCGAATCTTACTCGTCTAATACAATCTCTAATAATGCATTAGATTCTTGTTCATCATTGACCACACTCTCATCCAGTAACGTTTGCTCAACCGTCTCAATTGAGGCATTGCCATCCCATACTGAACCTTCCAAGCTCGTCAACGTATCCCAAACTGAGCCTTCGATGCGTGATAGCGTATCCCACACAGACCCTTCCAGATTAGAAGTGCCGTCCCAGACTGAACCTTCAAGGCTAGACAAGCCATCCCACACTGAGCCTTCAAGCTGAGTCAGGCCGTCCCACACTGAACCTTCAAGTACCGAATTGCCGTCCCATACCGAACCTTCTAATATCGTCAAACCATCCCACACTGAACCTTCAATGCGCGATAAGCCATCCCACACCGAACCTTCAATCATGGTACTGCCGTCCCATACTGAGCCTTCAAGCGCACTCAAACCATCCCATACTGAACCTTCAATAGAGGTCAAACCGTCCCACACTGAACCTTCAAGTGCTGTACTACCGTCCCACACTGAACCTTCCGTTACAAAATCACCATTTCCTAATGCTAACAATAGTTGACCTTGCGCTGTCACGCGTGCTGGACCTTTAAAGTGAGCGACGCCATTTAAATCTGCTTGAATATCTAACCCCACATTGGCACAACCTGATGCTGTGCTCACTACCGCTGCATGGGCATTGATAAGACCTGCTCCTTGTGTGAAAGGGCCGTAAGCTTTTCCAGTAGAGGGGTTCGTCACACTTGACGCTGAATCAATTAAACGACATTTCACATCATCCGGTGATAAATAAGGATTGTACTGCAACATCAAGGCAACGGTTCCTGTGACTACCGCTGCTGCCTGCGACGTACCCGATACCATGTGGTAATCTTCACCCGTATCTGACGCTACGTAGTTCTTATTTTGCAGCAATCGCTTGTCCATTTTTGAACTAATATGTCCACCAAATGCCACAATCTCGGGCTTCACAAACCCTTCCACTGTCGGCCCTTTTGATGAAAAGGTCGTCATACGATCATCGCTTGTATCAGCCGGTGTATAACTGTCTGTTAAGGCACCTACGGTAATGATATAAGGGTTGTTGCCCGGTACAGTTACTGTTGCATAGTCTGAGCCTGTGTTACCCACTGACGTTACAACCACCACACCTGCTTCCCATAAACGCATCACTGCCTGGTTAATAGGGTCACTCCAATAGTTAGACTGCACACTGGCACCCAACGACAAATTCAAAACACGGATACGATAACGATTACGGTTTTGGTAAACATAATTCAATCCATCTAGAATATCTGTATAGCTGCCGTTACCTGACGCATCAAACGCTTTTACCGACAACAAGTACACATCTGGTGCCATGCCGTTAAATTTACCGTTGTCACTTTTTAAGCTACTGGCAATGATGCCCGTCACGTGACTACCGTGGCCGTTTTGATCATCATTTAGTTTACGATTCTTTTTACTTTTAATTGCGTCATATTTATAAAATGCGCGAGAACGGTCATATTGATTGCGGAGTAAGTATTTACCTTTTTCGCCACTCATTAAAGTGCCACTGTCTAGCACAGCTACCGTCACACCTTTCCCCGTTATGCCAATATCATGTAACTGGTCAGCTTGGGTTTGAGTGGTAATATCGTTATCAATTGCAAATTTTTTGTTTTGCCCCGGTGCAAGTAAAGAAGTTAATCCGTTCCCTACCCCTGTAGTCATTACCTTTCTGTCTGCTGTGAGGCGTAGCCCAGAAATGCTGGCTAATTCATCGGCTTGTGAAGTGGATAAATAGGCGCTTATAGCGTTAATGATAGGAAACTCACGAGCGACTGCTCCACCTACCTTCTCCACCGCTGCGACCAATGCATCTCGACTTAACCCCTGAAGGATATATGATTGCTCTTGACGTACGCGCTGACTGACTGCGATTTGCGGGGTACTACCTGATTCCGTAAAGAAAGGGACGCTATTACTTTTAGATTGAGTTGTCAGCATCACTGCCGAAACACTACTGATTAGAGAAATCGCTCCAACTAACAATGTCTTCTTATCTGTAAAAAAACTCATATTACCACTCCACTACGGATAAACTTTAAATTCTAAAACGGATAAAGCACACACTATGCCAACTGTTCAAAAAATAGCAAGACACTGATATTAAAGGATTATTTTAAATCTCGAAAATAGAAGACTTAAATTATGAAACAAAGACTTAAAATATAAAGTAATATATGCTCCAATTTATTCATTTTTTAAGTCATTTTAGATGGTGCAAATAAATTACCTTCCAATTTTGTTAATAGAACCAACGTTTTTATATAACAAAATTGAGAATTAGAAGCCTCTATTCTAGCGAAATGAAATATGTATCCTAAAAATATCCCTATAGAGTCTTGTCTGTGAAAGTTAATCTGCTAGCATCAACAGCACTTAAACCTCCCTGAGTTGTCAGTATGAGCAATAAAAATAACAATAATAAAACTATTCTTGGTCTTTTGATCATAGCTATAGCAGTACTCAGCTATTTTATGTTTTCTACTCCTAACCATGATCCCGTAGAGCTATCAGAAGAAGTCAAAAATGAGTTATTTGATGAATCTGACGAAGTTAATTTTGAACAGCAAAATCCATCACAACAATCAACAAACAATAATTCAAAGATTGATTTAGAAGGATTAACTTCTACACCTCTGGATATTTCACTAATAGGTGTAGTAGCGAGTAATGATGAGTCAGAAGCATCGGCAACGATTCAATCTCGATTGCAAATTAGAACTTATTTTATCGATGACCAAATTGCTTATACCAATGCGATTATATTGGAAATAAGAAACGACAGAGTGATTTTGTCCAATGACGGAGAACGACAAGTATTGTTATTGCGAGGGACAGCTTCAAGCGATGACACTAAGCATTTAGATAATCGCTCACCAAATCAAGAAAGAGGCTACGACCAGCACTCCAGCGCAGAAGACATTGCTAAGTCTATCGGTAATCGCCCTAAACTACTTGAGCACATCATTAACATTTCGCCAATTGTGCAAAATAATATAACTGCTGGATTTGAAGTATTTCCAGGGATGAATCCCAAATTATATAAAGCTGCTGAATTCAAAGCTGGCGACATACTGCAAAAAATTAATGGTAATGACATTACCACTGAAGAAGGTATGGAAGCTGTTCAACAATTAATCCCTACAGCACAAACCCTAATGTTTAGCGTGCTTAGAGGCGGCAAAGTGATTAATTTATATTTGGATATCCCGTCAGACAACTTGAGTATCCGCAAATACTAACAGTTCAGATATTGTTTTGAGAATAAACGTCTTTAACGTTTATTCTCACTACCCGCTTTTTCTGGGATTATTTGATATGGCAAATAGGTTAGCATTTCATTTTCCCATTCTTTGAGTGAACCCAGCATACTCTCTACTCTTTGCGGATGTTTATTGGCAATATTATTTTTCTCTTGTAAATCATTACTCAAATCAAACAGCTCTATCTGCTTAAAATAAGGAGCTGCCACTAATTTCCATTTTCCATCACGCATCGCTTTTGCAGAGTCCAACGTTGTCAAACCTGTCGAGGTTTTAAAACTCCCTCCGTTACGCCAAAACAACATTCTCTCGGGTAAATCCTGACCTTTAAAAACTGGCATTATATTCACCCCATCAAACTGATAATCAGGTGGCTGTTTAGTATTAGTTACAGATAACATGGTTGGTACTAAATCAAGACTAATAACGGTTTGATCTGTAGTAGTATTAGCTTCTATCACGCTAGGCCAGTATGCAATGCTGGGCACACGATGCCCTCCTTCATATATACTTCCTTTTTTACCGCGCAAAATGCCAGCTGAAGCGAGCGACATTGGCCCATTATCAGATGTAAAGATAATTAAGGTATTTTCACCAATACCAGCTTTGTGCACGGCTTGAAGAATTTCACCAACACTTTTATCTAATTCGCGCAACATTAAAGCAAATGTTTCTTGATCAGGTCTTAATTTAACTCGCTTTACTTTATTAGGGCCTCGCTGGATGGGATCATTTGGGCCTTGAATGGGAGAATGAACCGCTTCATGAGCAACTAAAATGGTAAATGGTGAATGTTTATTTTCTTCTATAAAGCTTACCGTTTGTTCGGTAATAAGATGGGTTGAATAACCATTTTCCACAACCTGTTCTCGATCATGCCACCAATCAAAGATTTCCATACGATCATAGTGTGAGATGTAATCTATATTGCCACTTAAATAGCCTACGAATTTATCAAAACCAAAATTCATAGGATGAAAACGATCAAGATATCCTAGATGCCATTTACCAAACAGCGCGTTTTTATAACCGTTAGCTTTCATTAGCTTTGGATAAGAGATTATTTTTTCTGGGTCGACCCCTAATTGGTGAGCAGGATGTTTAGAATTAGCATTAACCACACCATCTACTGTCGTGCGTTGCTGATAAAGACCAGTCACTAATCCAGCCCGAGTTGGACTGCAAAGAGTGCCACTTGAATGAAAATCAGTAAAACGCAAACCACCTTCAGCCATTTTATCTAAATTGGGTGTATTGTATTTACCACCGTAACTTGATAAATCACCATAACCTAAATCATCCGCCATGATGATTATGACGTTAGGCTTACTTTCTGTGTTTGCTTTAAGGTCTGTTTGACTTGAACAAGAAATAAGCGACAAAGAGAACACTGAAAATAAAAGTACATTTAAAATTTTAGACGTTTCTGCTGAACCATCAATATAATTAAGTACAATTAGTTCCTTAAGCGCTAATTAGACACCAGTAAAGAATACTTTTAAATATAATTAAACACAACAGTTATAAAGTAGCGGATAAAAATTAATATAAACCATTAGCTATTGATGACGACAGAGCAAACACTTATTGCGCCATCTTGAAAAACATAGGCAAAGATTTTTAGTCTCATGAACGATAATGAACTGAACTAGGTGAGAATGTATAAATTTGGGGTAACGGCTATTTCTCGGCTGACAGATAAACCAAAATTTAATGCGTTAAATAAAATAGATTAATTGAATTCTAAAGATGGTGCGGAAGGAGAGACTTGAACTCTCACGCCGTGAAGCACTGGAACCTAAATCCAGCGTGTCTACCAATTCCACCACTTCCGCAAGTGGGGTGGGCGATGGGGCTTGAACCCACGACCACCGGAATCACAATCCGGGGCTCTACCAACTGAGCTACGCCCACCACTGTGTTTTACTACTTACTTTCTAACATTAGCATATTTCTACACTAAGATTTTATTACTTGCCAGAAGTATCAAACTTCAAATTCTCTTCCAACCGTTCCGCTGGCGCGTCCGGCAGGATTCGAACCTGCGACCACCCGCTTAGAAGGCGGGTGCTCTATCCAGCTGAGCTACGGACGCTCGACGAATCTGAACAAGCAAAAAATGGTCGGTGAGACAGGATTCGAACCTGCGACCCCTTGGACCCAAACCAAGTGCGCTACCAAGCTGCGCTACTCACCGAACAAATGTAGCAACTAAAAACCTCATCGCTACGGGGGGCGCATATTACCCACTTGCCCTAACCTCGTCAAACACTTTTTTCGACAAAATTTCTATATGCTCAAATTAGAAGCAATTCGACCATAAAAACACCCATTTAAGTGCTTGATTTTAGAAAGTGATCCGTTGCGAGTGAATTTTATTTTAATAACGCGTGATTGGCTGGTAATTTATTTTTTATCCACACAGCCAATCGATGTTTCATACTTAATAAATCTTCTGAATCGTTTCCCAATGCAGTTATTAGTTTATCGTTTACTAATAACCGATAAATTATTTCGACTTTTTCTTTTTGCCCCATGGTTTGACTAAATCCATCATAACCCCGATTTTTTGCATAGGTTTCTCCTACGCTGATCGCCATTTTCAACAATTGTTGTTCATTCTTTAATTTTTTCACACTTTGTCCTTTACTGCTTACGCGTATTGCGAATCGTAAAATTTAAACGCGCGATTTAACAACGTTAGCTTCATTCTACTCAGAGTATGACCATATACCATTCTTGTCGGGAGAGTAACCAAGTTGATGTAGATAATTTTCGTGCTCAATACTATCTGCTTTGGCGAAAACATCTGAATAACCGTATTGTGTCTTGAGTCTTTGACCTTCACCCAACACAAATTGACCAAGTCGACAGTCTCGATATGCCGGTATCACAAAGTCGAAATCAACGATAAAGTGATTATTCTCATCTGGATAACCTGAAAGCAATCCGACAACTTCAGTATTTTCCATCATAAAATAGAATCGTCGATTCTCTTGCCGAATATTTTTGAAAAAGCGTGGAAAGTGGGAATGTACATCTTGACGATGATAATCAAGAAAAAAATCAACATAGTTAGAAGGCAAACTCACCTCCAACACCGAAAAATGTTGCTCGGCTTGCAACAGCATTTTACGCAAGTAAACAATATTGGTGATGGCAATAAATCCATTTAGCAATGCAACTGGGGCTGCGCCAATGATAATGCCATAAACGCAAAAAGATGAAGCTCCAAACAGGTTGTACCAACGTAGTCGCACAATCGAGTCTCGAGTTAATGAAAATGCTATTAACGCCGAAGCGCAATAGCCAAATATCTCAACGGCAGATAATTGCAAAAGGGTATTCCTAATGTAGTTGTGGTTGTGAAAACCAAAATAAATTATTTAAAGATTATACGTTAATTCAAAACGAATTCCCCCATGCGAAGTCGATATCAAATGGTCATAACTAGGTAATTCATCCAAAAAGTCGTTTTAATGACTCTGCAAATCAACAAACAATTTCGGAATTAATCGCAACTCTAGATTGATAGCTTAACCATGCTTGTGGGAGAATACGCCCAATCTATAATTTGAAAGCCAAGTAAATGCCAGCACAACTTATAAACGGAAAGTCCATTGCCAAACAGGTGAGAGAAAATGTCGCCTTTCAAGTAGAAGCAATTACTGCAGCAGGAAAAAGACCGCCAGGTCTGGCGGTGATAAAAGTCGGACACGACCCTGCGTCCGGTGTGTATGTAGCGAATAAACGCAAAGCCTGTGAGGAAGTTGGCTTTGTTGATAAAGCACATGATTTACCAGCCAACACGAGCCAGCAAGATCTATTAAAATTGGTCGATGATCTCAATGCAGATCCTGAAGTAGATGGTATTTTGGTCCAATTACCACTTCCTGCGGGATTAAATGCCGAAGAAGTACTTGAGCGTATTCAACCAGACAAAGACGTAGATGGCTTCCATCCCTACAACATTGGCCGTTTGGTTCAACGTATGCCTGCTCTGAGGCCTTGTACGCCCAAAGGCATAATGACCCTTATCGAATCCACAAAACGTCCTGCAAAAGGCTTAGACGCAGTTATCGTTGGAGCGTCTAATATTGTCGGTCGACCTATGTCGCTAGAATTGTTATTAGCAGGCTGCACCGTGACCACTTGCCATAAGTTCACGCAAGACCTGAAAAGCCACGTCCAACGTGCCGATATTTTAGTCGTAGCAGTGGGCAAAGCAGAATTTATACCCGGTGATTGGGTTAAACCGGGGGCAATAGTGATTGACGTCGGTATCAATCGCCAAACAGATGGCACGCTTGTAGGCGATGTGGAGTTTGAGGTAGCTAAACAACGTGCAGGCTGGATTACTCCTGTTCCTGGCGGAGTCGGCCCTATGACGGTCGCCAGCTTAATCGAAAACACGTTAGAAGCTTATGTAAAGTATCGAAGTTAATTAATGTCCGATAGTGAACTGAATAGTACGCTTTATATAGAACAAACCAAAGAATGGGTGAATAAACTCGTAATAGGTTTAAATTTCTGCCCATTCGCCAAACGAGAGGTGCAACGCAACAGTATTCGTTATGTGCCTTGTCCACAAAAAAAACAAAAAGACGGTGTTAAGTTTATTACAGGCTGAAATTGAACACCTCAATCAACACAGCAAAACTGAAACCACTCTGATCGTGTTAACCAACGGATTTAACCATTTTTTTGATTACTTAGATTTAGTTGATGTAGCGCAACAATGGTTAGAAGAAAACGATTATGTGGGTATATATCAAATTGCTAGTTTCCATCCCGAATATGTTTTCGAGGGTGAATCGATAGATTCAGCGGCCAATTATACCAATCGCTCCCCTCACCCAACCCTCCATCTTCTCAGAGAGCAAAGTTTAGAACGAGCAATTAAATCCTATAAACACCCAGAACAAATCCCCGAGAATAACATCGACAAAGCCCACAGTATGGGAAAAGCCGAGCTAAAGGTGTTACTTGCATCTTGTATGAAAATCTAAATTTCTGAATTATGTCAACAACTTGACTTTTCCGGACGATGATCTAGGTTTTTAAAAACATCAACTAAGATTTAATTCATGGAAAATAGTTTTTCAGCTAAAGGTATTTCCCAATATCGAGAATTCCCTATTCTGTTATCTCCGGTTTTATTGTTTTTTCTTTACCTAGCTTTATACGCATTATTTGAAAATAAATTAGGGATATCTCATACATTTGCAACAGCTGATACGCTTTTCGAAGCGAAACACTTTGAGCCGGTGAAAGAAACGATTTACCGATCAGCTTGGGGGATATCTCTTATCATTTCGAGTGTAGTGAATTTTTATCTACTGTTTTTCTGCATTTTCAATATTTTCATGTTTAAAAGCACTGGTTTAAGTAGAAATATTGTTTTTTATTCTGTGCTGTTTTCTAGTTTCGCATTATTTATTTATATTTATTTTTATGCAGACTTAGGGGGCGGCATAGCGCAAAAATTATATGAGCATATTAATTCTATAGACAAGTTTTCAGAGCTAGTCTCATTTGAAAAGGCCATTGATCTGACAGCTGGACTTGGGTTCGTGGGGGTTTACCTCGTTTCTATCTTGTTAACTTACATTTGTTTCAGAGTACGTAATTTACAATACCTAGGTATTTTAGAGCTACTTAAAACCTTCAAAGCCTTGTTTTACATTACTGTCACTTTCTTATCGACAACCATTGCTCAACTATTTTTCCAGTATCAATGGTTTTCGGTTTTCATTTCACCTAATAAAAATGTGGTTGTAGATATCGTATTTGTATATCCGTTAATTATGAGCGTCTTTTATGTGGGCATTGTTGTTGCCTTATTTATACCAACTTCAGAGGTTTTAAAACACTTAGTGATAAGAAAAGCGTCAATAAAAGATCCTGATGTTTCCGAAGATGAATTAGGATTATTATTTCCTAAAATGAGCGGTGCACGGGGCATCTTGGAAAATATTAAATCACTACTACTGTTTACCTCACCAATATTAACGGTGATAGTCGCAGACTTAGTTAAAATGGCTATTTCTTAGGGCTCGGCAGAAAACATCAAGGCCCATCTAGTGTGAGCCTAGTTATTTATCCAAATCTATGCGCAATACGCTAGTTTGGAGATTCACCTTCATCAATAGGTAAATCCTGTGGTTCTTGAATCTGGCTATTTTTATCTTGAATAAAGTCAGAGAATACTTTCGAAATTTGGCCATAAGAAAAGCTGGATAGTTGATAGTTTAAATCATACCAATATTTTCCAGAATCCCCTTCAAAACGCACAAACATTTGCTCTTCATTTTGCCAAAGCCAGAGATTAATTATACGCCCATCTTGTAGACCAATTTCGTATTCTGCGGTGACAGCTTGAGGACTAAATCCAGCAGCCTCTGGCTTAACAATTTGTTCAAACTTGAGATTAACTAGGTTATCTACAAATCCACTTAAAATACTGTCATATTTAAGCTGCTGGTTAACACTAATATTTTTTAACTGAAATTCACCCTGCTTTCCAGCATCGCGAACAATTTCAAAACCTGATTCACCTAAACGATGCACAAAACTAACTTGGTCAACTGAAATGTCTAATATTGGCTGTTTTAGCCACGCGTTTTGATCAGAAGGTAATGCAATGACGCGATCTAACAACCAAGTTTGTTGTTGACCCAACAGTCGCACGTAGGAACCTTGCCCTAAACTTGCCTGAGAGCCAATTAGTACGCGATAGTTTTTTGTCGACGTGCGTAACTCAACTAAGGTTGCTTGACTATCAACTTGATCAATATCCCGTAAACCCAAACGCTCAAAATTTTCGCTTTTTGTCGTTTTTGCTTCAAACAATGTTGCTTTGGATAAGCTTTCAACGAGTTCCGCTAGGGCTTTTTGCTCCAGAGGGTAATCTATTTGACGTTCCGCTAAGCTAGTCACCCAATTATTTTCAATTTGGCGTGCGTTGAACAATTCACCATTTACTCTAGTAAGCTGAATTTGTTGAATTTTCAAAGCTTGATTAGCAAGTTCCGGAAACAATTTCATTTTCTCATCGCTTTGCTGATCGGCTTTGATGACTAGAAAATAGATAGCCGAAACCAAAGCGACAATGATGACCAGCAGAGAAATCAATTGCTTATTCATTGCTCAAATCCCTCATCACCTTTAGATTTAGTACGCAACAATCTTGCTAGTAACATTAAAATAAGCATTAACAGGATAGGCGCAACCGCAATGTTAAGGAATTTTAACCAATTACCCAGAGATTCAATATCCTTGTCCAATTGATGTCTCACTTCACGTAATGCTTTGCGAATTTCTATACGTTTTTCAACAAATTCGTCGATCGCCTGCTGTTGCTCAGGCAGCATTACTAACCCAGCGCCTTCCCCTTGTTGACTTTGCAATTGTGCTAATTGCTGCTCAGTTTCATCGAGTTGTTGCTGTAAAAGCTGCTCTTGTTCACGAAACTTGCGCTCAGCTTCAACTTTTAAGGCATCTACAGTATTGAAAGGGCGTGCAAATGTGCCGCGACTACGAATGCTAATAAGTGCATTGCTACCACCTAAATTTTCTACCGCATTGGTCACAAAATCACCATTATTGGCAAAAGGGGTATACACAGTTTCGCCAAAAAAGTTAGCTTGTTGGACCCAAAATCTATCGGCTAATAGGTCGGTATCCCCTACTACTATCACATTTAGTTGATCAGTCGAGGTTACGAATTTCGAGTCTGTTTCCGCATTGGCCTGTGTATATGCTGACGTCGCATTACCATGTAGTCGAGCAGCCAACACACGCTGCTGGTTTTGTTGATTGAATTCCCGTGCTAAGGCATTAGGATCTCGCAGGGTCGCGTAGCTTGCCACATCCATTAAATCCGAATTAGCCGAAGAGCGCATAAGTGGCGTCCAACGTAATTTACTACCTTGGGATTTAGAAAAGGTTCCAAAAGAAGCGCCATTGATGATTTCCAAACTTGCAGTGGTTACGTCATCCCGGTCAAGCTGTTGCGACTGTATACCAACAAATCCGAAGTGCCTAGCAACGCCCCCATCAGCAGTTCGAATATCCAAACCTAACTCTGCATCAAGCAACACTTGGCTATCATTAAATTGCAATCCCCAAGCTTCAAATAGGCGAGGTAGATTAGAATGGTTTTCAGTCGCTGCCCCCATGCCAGCCATCATCGCCATCGGATCTGATTCATTGTTTGCATCAACAAAAACAATTAATTTTCCACCACGCATAACGTATTGATCGACTGCATAAAGCAAAGATTCATTTAGCGATTTAGGGTGAACCAACATGAGGACATCAGTATCCTCAGGTAAAGCGTCCGCTGCATTGGGTATTTGTTCAACTTGATACAATTGTTGCAACTGAATATAAAACGTCCACGCAGGATCAAATTGGCCGGTCATTGGGTTTTGACCACCAGCAAGGGGTAAATCACTCACCAAAGTCACTTTAACCGATTGAGGTTGAGACAACTTATGAATTAATTTACTTATTTCATACTCAAGAAACTTTTCTTTTTGTGGGTCAAAAAAGCTAATAACTTCCTGATCATCAAGCGAATTAGTCGCGGCTAAGCCCAGATAAATGGAATCTCCCATTGCACCAATAGAAGCAGCTGTGAGGCCAAACTCATCAGCCTGATCTTCGGCTTCTGAAAACGGCTCAGGGTCAACAATACGCAAGTTAATTTTACCATCAGCAACTTTGCTATACTCTTGCAACATGCTTTCTACGCGGTTCGCGTAGTTGCGCAAAGACGTCATACCTTTAGAAGATTTATCCGAAAAGAAAAAATATAAATTAATCGGCTCATCAATGTTAGACACTATCTCTTTGCTACCTGTGGATAGCGAATAAACTTGATTCTCAGTTAAATCCAGACGAACGGGACTCAAGAACTGATTGTTCAAAACGGTTAGCGCAAAAAATAACACGCCCAACAAAATAAGAATTAAAGAGGTGGAAAACTTACTCATGCTACTAGTCCGCCTTTTTACGTTCAATGATAAGTAAACTAGCATACAGCCAAATTACGATTGAAATTAAAAAATAGCCTACGTCATTAAGCGCTATTACGCCTTTAGCTATCGATTCAAAATGGGTTAAAAAACTAAATGAAGCGACAGTGTCGATGACTATGGATGGAGCCCATCCTTTAAATGCATCTAAGACAATATTGCTTCCGCTTACCACGAATAAAAAGCAAACAACGACTGCTAGAATAAAGGCGACCACTTGATTCTTAGTTAGCGCCGACATACACATTCCAATCGCTAAAAATGCGCCAGACATTAACCAACTTCCAACGTAAGCTGCTACCACCACACCGTTATCTGGGTTCCCCAGATAATTAATGGTCAGCCACAATGGGAAGGTGAGTAATAGCGAAAGGCCTAATACCGCCCAAGCCGCTAAAAATTTTGCGACCACTGCTTGCAGTGTACTAATGGGTAACGTCATTAACAGCTCGATACTGCCGCTTTTACGCTCTTCTGCCCATGTACGCATTGCAATAGCCGGCACTAAAAACAAATATAACCATGGGTGAAAGTTAAAAAATGGCAATAAATCAGCTTGTTCACGCTCGTATAAACTGCCGATAAAAAACGCGAATACAGCTGATAAAATGAGGAAAATTGTAATAAAAACATACGCGACCGGCGTAGCAAAAAAACTAGCAATTTCGCGTTTCAATAAAGTCCAAACCATGCCCATTACACCTCTGCTCCTTGGGTCATCTCTCTAAAAACTTGATCAAGGCGGCCTTGCTCTACAAACAGAGTATCTACCGGTAACTTGCGTTCATGAATGTGTTTATTCACCTCATGCAGAATATCGTATCCAGGTTGTATGATTAAGGTGACCTTACCATTTGCTCTATCAGGCAGAATTTCTAGTATTCCTGGTACATCCAGAAAACCAGAGGTGTCTGAGGGATAACTAAGATGCAGCGTGATGGCATTATGGTATTTAGATTTAGCGATTAACTCTTTCGGGGTGCCATTAAATTTCATTTGTCCTGCAGCGATTATCATCACCCGGTTACACAATGCCGTCACTTCTTCGAGTATGTGCGTAGAAATAATAACAATTTTATCTTTGGCTAGATTTTGAATCAGTTCTCTTACTTGATGCTTTTGATTTGGGTCAAGACCATCAGTAGGTTCGTCTAAAATCAGTATTTGCGGATCATGTAGCAGCGCTTGCGCTAACCCCACTCGACGCTTAAACCCTTTAGACAAGTTATCAATCGGTTTATCCAATACAGACTGCAAATCAATTTTATTAATAACATGGCTAATGCGTTGACGTTTCAGGTCGCCTTTTAGTCCCCGAATCGCGGCAATAAAATTTAAAAACTGTAAGGGTGTCATGTCGCCATATGCCGGTGCACCCTCTGGCAAATAACCAATCTTTTGTTTAATCTTTTTAGGGTCATCAAAGATCGATAAATCGTCAATCAATATTTCGCCGTCATCTGGCGTAATAAAGCCAGTTAGCATTTTCATTGTGGTTGATTTGCCCGCACCATTGGGACCTAAAAAACCAACTACATCTCCGGGTTGGATGTCAAAATTTAGATGATTCACAGCAACGTGATCACCAAAAATTTTGGTTAAATTTTTTACATAGATCATGTTATTCCCATTATGATCAGTGAGTTCACCTGTTTCCTAGTGGATATGGTACTCAGAAAAAAGAATTCAAGAATTTAAACGAACAATTAGAAATTTTTAAGAATTATAAGCGATTGTTCGGCTCGCAAAGACTGCCAAGAAAGTTTATTAAAATCCCAGACTAAAGCCAATACATTTTAGCATAAGCATTATCTACGTATTGTAGTCTTCCCCCCAAAAAAAAGACTTAACTCAGTTATCCTGAAATTAAGTCTAAAGTTGGTTCGGGAAATGAACATCCTCACCATAACAAATAAGGTGTGTCATAATCTTTTCAAAATGAACCTAAACTGTTGCAAAATGTGTTTTATGATTCAATCAACTTATGAAAATGTGTTGTAGCCCTTATGCCCATTGAGATTAAACCCATTGGTTATATCAAAACGCCATATAAAGAGAAGTTTGCCATTCCCAGACAACCAGGGTTAGCTACAGCAGCAAAAGGGCATATCGAATTTGTAGACGAATTTAACTCGGCAGAATTCTTTCGAGGTATTGAACAATTTAGCCATCTTTGGTTGATTTTTCAGTTCCACCAAACGGCTAACAAATCAGCCTCTCCTCTTGTTCGACCCCCTCGACTTGGCGGTAATAAAAAAATTGGCGTGTTTGCATCACGCAGTACTCACAGACCTAACAATCTGGGAATGAGCGCAGTGAAACTCGAAGGGGTAAATTCTGACACAGGTAAACTATCCTTAAAAGTATCTGGTATGGATCTACTCGACAACACACCTATTATCGATATAAAACCCTATGTTCCCTATTCGGATTGTGTTCCTGATGCTAGCGCTGGCTATGCCCAAAACAAGCCTGAAGAACTGTTAAGCGTCACCTTTTGCGAGTCTGCAGCACAGCAAATGAAAGCATTGCAGAATCAGTATCCGGATCTACGCTTACTTATTGAACAAATATTAAGTCAAGATCCTCGGCCGGCTTACCACAAAGGTACGCCCAGTGAGCGCTTATATGGTGTGGAGCTTTATGAATTTAATGTTCAATGGCGAGTAACATTACAAACCTGTGTAGTCGAAAATATTTCAAAAATATCTTCTAAAGGAAGATAGCTACGTTTTAGACAATAAATCATTCTAGGGTGACATTTACGCGCTCAGTAATAGTTTGCCTAAGTGGGGTTGTTTCTTAATTAAATATCCCTTTTGCCTTTGACAGGGGGCTGGTAGAATGGCCGCCGTTTACGATTTAAGAGCAAAATAAGGACCCACAAAGCTGATGCGTACCAGCCAATATCTGTTATCTACTCAAAAAGAAACTCCTGCTGATGCAGAAGTAGTGAGTCATCAATTAATGTTGCGAGCTGGTATGGTTCGTAAACTTGCTTCAGGTTTGTATACCTGGTTGCCCAGCGGACTGCGAGTGTTGAACAAAGTGGCTGATATTGTTCGTCAAGAAATGAACAAAGCCGGTGCAATCGAAATGTTGATGCCAGTGGTGCAACCTGCAGATCTTTGGCAAGAGAGCGGACGTTGGGACGAGTACGGCCCAGAATTGCTGCGCGTAAAAGATCGCCATAACCGTGATTTTGTATTGGGTCCAACACACGAAGAAGTCATTACTTCATTAGTTAAAAACGAAATCAGTAGCTATAAACAACTACCTATAAATCTATATCAAATCCAGACAAAATTCCGGGATGAAGTTCGTCCTAGATTCGGCATTATGCGTGGTCGTGAGTTCACCATGAAAGACGCCTATTCTTTTCATACTTCAGACGAATCTTTACAGCAAACCTATCAAGGAATGTTTCAAGCATATTGTAATATTTTCGAACGTTTAGGTCTTGAATTTAGACCGGTAATTGCTGACTCGGGTTCAATCGGTGGCGCAGTGTCACATGAATTCCATGTTTTAGCAGAGTCAGGAGAAGATGCTATCGCCTTCAGTGATAGTTCAGATTACGCTGCTAACGTAGAGATGGCTGAGGCAATAGCGCCAGTAACCGAACAGGTTCCAGCGATGTCGGTTAAAACCCAAGTTGCAACTCCTGACGTGAAAACGATCCAACAAGTATGCTCACATTTTAATATCACTGCAGATAAAACGGTGAAAACCATTGTGGTTTTAGGTGCTGAGAATGAAAAAGGTCAACAAGATTTAGTTGCACTGGTTTTACGTGGTGATCACTCATTAAATAATATTAAAGCCGAAAAATTAGCAGAGGTTTATGCGCCTCTAACGATGGCAACAGATGCTCAAATCCTAGAAAAGATAAACTGTGAGGTTGGTTCAATTGGACCGATTGGTTTACCAATTCCGATTATAGTAGACAGAAGCGCAGCCCACTTAACAGATTTCGTTTGCGGAGCAAATGAAACTGGATCCCATTTAACCGGTGTTAATTGGGATAAAGATATCGCTGATTATCAAATTGCCGACATCCGCAATATTGAAGCAGGCGATCCATCACCTGATGGCCAAGGCACGATTGAGATTAAACGTGGGATAGAAGTGGGTCATATATTCCAATTAGGTGAAAAGTATTCAAGTGCCATGGGATGCGGTGTACTAAACGAGCAAGGTAAACATCAAATATTGACTATGGGCTGCTATGGCATTGGTGTTTCTAGAATCGTTGCTGCTGCAATTGAACAAAACCATGATAAATATGGCATTATCTGGCCAGACGCAATTGCACCTTTCAAAGTTGCATTAATTCCCATGAACATGCACAAATCACATCGTATCCAGCAAGTTGCCGAATCCCTCTATGAGCAATTAGTATCTGCGGGTATAGAAGTGCTATTTGATGATCGTA
Organism: Aliiglaciecola lipolytica E3; assembly: GCF_000314975.1. Classification (GTDB taxonomy): domain Bacteria; phylum Pseudomonadota; class Gammaproteobacteria; order Enterobacterales; family Alteromonadaceae; genus Aliiglaciecola; species Aliiglaciecola lipolytica. Next base: position 58,461 of record NZ_BAEN01000036.1, on the reverse strand, counting down.
AAGAGCGTCCTGGTGTTATGTTCAACGATATGGAACTCATCGGTATCCCGCACACTATTGTGATTGGCGAGCGTAATTTAGATGAAAACAAAGTTGAATATAAAAATCGCCGTTCAGGTGAAAAACAACTTGTTGAAATTGACAATGTGCTAAGTCTAGTAGCAGACTGCTAAAAATATAAACCTGAAAAAATACCAACCTTTGGGTTGGTATTTAACTAGGCTCTATTTTATTTCCATATGATTTTCAATAACTTTGAATAACTTAGTATCTTATTTGTTGAATTATCAGGTGATACGCTATGCTAATATCTGTAAACCAAAAGTTCGCACGGACTAAATACCGAATAAAGAGATGATTTATGCGATTAACGTTTTACGGTGTTAGAGGCTCCATTCCCGCACCGGGTCCCGATTATGTTAAGTATGGTGGGAATACAGCCTGTGTACACGTAGAATTGGATGATGGCACGGATATAATTTTAGATGCCGGCACAGGCATAAAAAACCTCGGTCAAAAGTTAATTTCCAAAAAAAACGACGTACATCTACTTTTGACTCACAACCATTGGGATCACATACAAGGCTTTCCATTTTTTTCGCCTATTTATCAACCGGGCAGGAATATTTTCATTACTCCAGGCATGACCACCCTTGATGAAAACGACGCCATACTGCAACAAATGACCGGAAGTTACTTCCCTGTTCATTATAAATCTTTACAATCCAACATCGAATTAGTCTCTTATCCGCAACATATTAGTAGTTGGAAAATTGGCTCAGCTAAAATATCTAGACATGCGATGAACCATCCAGGCAGTGGCAGCTCGTATTTGATTGAAGCCGACGGAGCCAAAATTGCCTACATCACTGACAATGAACTTTACCCGCCATACCGCAAAGAAACAGACTTTTTGCAGTGGGTAGAATTTTCCATGAATGCAGATATTGTTATTCATGACGCGCAGTACATGCTATCAGATATGCCAGCCAAATCCGGTTGGGGACATTCAGTAGCAGAAGAAGCGGTAAAATTAGCGCTGGCAAGTAGAGCTCAACGGTTAGCTTTGTATAGCCACGACCATATTAGAACAGACGATGATATTGCTGCAATAGAGTCTCATTGCCAAGAAGTCATCGCTATTGCTGAAGACAACCTAACGGTATTTGCGGCCGCAGAAGGCATGCAAATCGAGTTTTAACATCCGATTAAGAACGGTTAGGACTGCAATTATTTGCCGCTTACGACTAAGTTAAGCCGCATTGTAACAGTTCTTTCCATTTTGCTTAGCGATATACAGCGCCTTATCAGCGCGATTAAATATGCTATTTTCGCAATCAGAAAACTGGTAAACGGCACTACCAATGCTACAAGAGATATGGTGCTTAGCTAATATTGAGCACTCAGTCATCAGTCTTTGAATACGTTTTGCGATTAGACCATTGGTCGCACTGTCGCCTCCTGGCAACAAACAACAAAATTCATCCCCACCAAAGCGAAATGCATAGTCTGTATCTCGTAAAGATTGTCGTAACACATCCGCAGTCGCCATAAGCACCTTGTCGCCTTCCTGATGACCATAGGTATCATTAATGTTTTTAAACTTATCCATATCAATAACGAGCAAACCAAACCCTTCCCCATTTCGTTTGGCCTGACTTAGCAATCGCGCAACCGATTCTTGATAATGTGCACGATTTCCCAAAGAAGTAAGATGATCTTTCAGTGCTAATTGTTTAATACTATGAAATTCCAACGCATTTTTAAGCGGATATTTAAACAATCGATGTAACTCGTTGAGAATAGCGGCTTCCCGCAAACTGAGTACTTTAGAAAATGAGTACACTAAGGTAGCGAAAATAGTATGCTGATTAACCTGATCAAGTGTTTTTATATTATTGGAAGAAGCAGCTTCTCCAAGCGACACGAGTCCATCTGAAAAGTTGATCGTCAGAGCATCCAGATTTAACTTAGCTTTTAATTGACGATAAAACACACTTGAAAGTTTGTGCAAATCAATACTTGACGCTAATTGTTGCATTACTTGATGAGACTCATGTTGGCTTAAGCCACCCTTGTATGGGTCGGTGCTAAACAAATTACTGTCGTTTAACGCAGTATCATATAGCTGTGTCATGTGTTCCAAAGCGCATGCTCCTGCCAAAATTTTGGCGAATATGTGTATAAATAAGATAAAAATGATTTTATGAGTATTTAATTAGCAATCCCTGTGCCATTGATTACTGCTATTATTAATAGTGGATTGATTAGACACTGTTGAACAACGGAAATGAAAATTTATGCACGTGAGTTTCGCCAGTATTTTAATATTGATGACCGTTGCCGTTTTTACGGTATGGATTTTTAAACGCGTAAATTTACCCCCCATCTTAGCTTACTTAGCCTGTGGCGTAGTCGCAGGGCCACATATGTTGGCAATCATTGATAATCCAGAAGAAATTCATTTCATAGCAGAGTTGGGAATTGTGTTTCTCTTGTTTTCCTTAGGATTAGAGTTTTCTTTACCTAAAGTATTGGCAATGCGCCATTTAGTGTTTGGTATAGGCCTGGGGCAAATGTTGGTCACCACCCTGATATTCACAGCGCTGGCGAGTCTTTTCGGTTTTGACGTTAAAGCAGCAGTGGTTATCGGAGGCATGATCGCGCTGTCTTCAACCGCTATAGTAATCAAACAAATGAGCGAGCAAGGTACGCTCAACACCACTCGCGCACAAATGGTAGTAAGTATCTTGCTGTTTCAAGATCTTGCGGTTGTCCCAATATTAATTTTAGTACCATTATTATCAGACCAATCTCACAATAGTTTGTGGCTAGCCATTGTCATGGCGTTGCTAAAAGGAACGGTTGTGGTCGGCATATTGATGTCGGTTGGCAAATGGCTTCTGCCTAAAATATTTAATGAGGTCGCACGCACGCGCACTGACGAGTTATTTGTACTGACAACGATATTGGTGGCGTTAATTGCGGCGGGTTTAACTTATTCATTTGGACTGTCTATGGCTTTAGGCGCATTTTTGGCAGGCATGATGTTAAGTGAAAGCCAATACCGTCATCAGCTTGAAGCGGATATTAGACCTTTTAGAGATATTCTAATGGGGCTATTTTTTATTACCGTTGGCATGCGTTTAGAGATGCAAACTCTGTGGTCACATTTACATTGGATAGTGCTTGGGCTAGCCATTATTATGCTAGTCAAAACCCTGATAATTCGCGCATGTGCATGGGTTTTCAAAGCCGACAAACTCGATGGTTGGTCCGCTGGTTTGAAGCTTTGTCAAATAGGTGAATTCAGTTTTATCATTGCCGCGTTAGCAGTTAATCACCAACTATTAACTGCGGAGCAAGGTTCGGTACTGATGGCCATCGGCGTTTTAAGTATGGCACTTACTCCATGGCTGGTTGAAAATAGCCTGAATTTAGCAAAACACATAATTAAAAATCCACAATTAAGCTTAGATCCGATGGATGAAGATAATTACCATCCAGAAATGCAAGATCATGTGTTGATTCTAGGGTTTGGCCGTGTTGGACAATCGGTAAGCCGCTTACTCACAATCGAAGCTATTCCTTTCATTGTGGTCGATTTCGACCCCGTTCGCGTAAATGAAAGTCGAAACGCAGGGCAACCTGTGGTGTTTGGCGATGTGACTCAGCCTGATATTCTAAAAGCGGCGGGCATTGATTCGGCTAAACTGGTATTAATTACATTTGATGAACATCAACGCGCACTAAACGTCATTAAGATCATAGCAGAGATGCATCCGCACTTACCGATTGTTGTACGCACCAGAAAAGACTATCACCTTGAAGAATTATATGCCGCAGGCGCAAGCCAAGTCGTTCCGGAAATTCTGGAAGGCAGCCTAATGTTGGTTTCACAGATATTACATCTATCCGGAATTCCTATGGCGCGAATCTTAAAACGAGTCCGGTCTGAACGAAAAGATCACTACCGCCATATGCACGGATTTTTTCCCGGCGAAACAACCTTGATAAGCCATGGTACTAAAGATAAATTAGAGTTTATGCATGCTATTTTGCTAACCAAAGATGCATTCGCTGTCGGTAAAACTTTGGAACAATTAGATTTGATAAAACGCAGAATTAGCGTTCATGGCTTACGTCGCAAAAACCTAGAAATTGCAGAACCTGACTATACAGAGCCCTTACAGCCTAATGATGTTATTGTGATTTCCGGCAAACCTCGCCGGGTTGAACGCATTGAACATTTTCTATTAGAAGGGCATTAAACCTAATTTTGGCTACCGATTAGGTCGATTCTTAATTGAGGGATCACATAACACAGTCGCATTCGCCACCGTATCTAATATATTAACCGAATACTCCGAATCAATATTGTCTACATTGGTATCCGTTATAGTTGCAATATAAGGAGGATTGGTTAAATTCCATGACAAATCATTCGCTTGATTATTAGCAAAAGTAATATTATTAATATGGTATCTGGGATCGGCTTGCACCTGGACGGTAATATTTGCAGGGCCGGTCCCTGTAATTTCACTAACATTACCGTCATTAGTCGGCCCCCCCGTGAAGCGATAGCTATAGGTATTTTTATTTGATGCTTCGATATTGGTGTAACCGCTGCCTTCAGCGCTTGGAAAGTTTCTCACATCTAACGTAACTGTAACATCCATAGTCCATTTCCTTGATTTAGATTAATCTCCCGCACAATGAAAGTAGTATATTTTCAAAGAGTACGAGCCTTTTGAGAACATAATTGTTCAATTATTAGTCTAATCGCAAATTCAAATAGTACAAATATTAATCAAATGAAAATGCATTAAAAGCAATAAATCCGGATTCGTCGAGTCGTTGTTGATGTACTTTTCGTTGCTGTTCTTCGCCAAGAAGGTTTAGCACTTTAGTTAACTCATATAGGCGAATAAAAGGTAGGTTATCGGACTCATCCTCCATAAGCACGCCCAATGCTTGTTTCCACAAACTCTGAGCAGTATCCGGTTGAGATGCAAATGACGCGAGCTTGCCCTTCAAAATAAGTCCACGAGAATACACTAAACGAAAGTCTTCGGTTTTTTCCATGTCTAAATCTTGCCAGGCTGGAACGATACTCTGTTCAAATTGTTGCATGTAATTCGTAGCTAAATCTAACTGATTATTTAATAGCGCATATTCGCTTTGAGCGATTTTTAAATCGCCGTAGAAATGTAACGTTCTGCCTTCTCTTTGTTTAAGCGAGAACGCTTTTCCAATCAAGTTTTCCGCTTGTTTTAAATGCTTCTCCGCATTGCTGGGCGTAATTAATGCCAGATACCATAAGCAGCGACCATAATCCAACATCCAATAAGCATTCTCCGGATCTTGCAGATACAGGGCTTCAGCAATGTTCGTTGCTTCTAGAAATAAGCGATTAGCACTTTGAGTTTCACCAAGCTGGATTTTTACATTGGCCAATAAAATATTGGCATATAAATAGTCCTCCCGCCAAATTGTATTATCGGGGTCATCTTCAAGGTTCTTTTTAATCGCAGCATGTTGTTCCAAGAAATAGATTTTAGCTTGCCGCAAATTTCCTTGCTGCATGGCTAAACTCCCTAACCAAGACGCTGCATTAGCTGCCTCATAGCGCAAATTGAGGTCTTTTGGGTTTTGCTCTGACCAAGTGATATAAAGGTCACGCACTTCCCCCATAGCTATTTCCGCTTTTTCAAATTTGCCACGGCTTTTATCTAATATCGCCAGATTTTGATAACCATATGCAGCCTCAATTTGCCAATCTAGATTACTCGTGTCCATTGCTGCCAATCTAATCGCGCTATCTCGGTAATGACTTAGCCATGTTTCAGCATCATCTAAGCGCCCTTGCTGCCAAGCCACGTTACCAAGCCAATACTCAGCTTGTGATAAATCGAACAATCGTTTTGCATTTGAGGTATCTCTTTCATACAAAGCCTTAGAGCGTTCATAAGCTTCACGAAAGGCGGCCATAGCCAATTGATAGTCACCTTCATTTAATCGTACTTCGCCAATACCTGTTAGTGAACGCGCTTGCTCTGCTAATGCGCGGTCCGATAAATCCCGCTTGTTAAGCTTTGAAAAATAGCTAGTCGCTTTATCATCCACCGAACGCATTAAATCCAAACGTCCTACAGTTTGTAAGCGCTCACGTAAATCACCTAACATAAAGCCGACAATATCTTCAGCCTGGTCTTGACGACGTTGCGCATCGTTACGGGCAATGACAGCAGTTATCGCCAATGCAGTGGCAAAAGCCATCCCTGTAAAAGAGCCTACGCTAATTAATGCTAAACGTTTATTTCTGCGCTGAGCATCTCGCTGAGCTAGGCTATCAAATCCTACGCCTAATAAACCTGCAACCAGTTTCAAAAACGCTCGGTCTTTACCATCCCCATCAGCCCTAGCGTCTGCTGCAAGTGGTTCGTGTTCGGGTTCACCGCTGACATCAGGTTTCAACAAAGCAGGGGGAAAACAGGCAGTGTCAGGATCAGTACTGAGAGGATTGCCACTTACAATGAAACATAGAATACGGTCTTCACGACCCATTTTTCGAAATTCGGCGATTTCGGAATTCACCCATTTAGATTTAGCAGACGCAGGAGAGCATACGACAATCAACGCTGCAGAATTTTGTAACGCTCGATTGACCGTTCGGCTCAAATTACCTGCTGTTGGAAGTTCATCACGGTCACGAAAAATTTTTCCGATTCGACGCGGAACAATACCAAACTCACTCGGTTGGCCAATTATTTTAGCTGGCACTCGATAAGCTTCTAATTTACGCATAAGCCAACGAGCCGACTTTTCATCTTTGTGGCTGTAACTAATAAATGCGCTGTATTGCATTTTATTCCTCAGAGTCAGATTGAAAGAGCGAACATAACATTTACAACAGCAACATGTGTTCAAATAGTATACAACTAGCTTATGAAAGAAAAGGGAACATGGATTTTATCAAGCCGATAATCTCTATCCATTGAGATAAAAATCAGGTTTAACAAATGGGTTATTGATGATAATTTATACTATTCATGGGTTTTAGTGTTAAGGAATAACGACTGATGTCTTCAGCTCTCACAATTAACATAGGGGTTACTGGTCATCGCGATATTCCAGAACATGATATTCCCATTCTAGAAAAAGCCTTGCTTGAAGAACTTACCTCGCTGCAAAAAAAATGTCCTAGAAGTACAATTCAAATTTTATCTGGGCTTGCAGAGGGAGCTGACCAATTAATGGTTAAAGTCGCTTTGAAACTCAAATTGAAAGTGACAGCTGTATTGCCCTTTGACGTACAAGAATATGAAAAAGACTTTAGGTCTCCTCAATCGTTAGAAACCTTTCGCAGACTCTTTGAACAATGTTCCGAAGTGAAGATTTGCCAACGTGAAGCCAATTCACCAAGAGTGGAAGGGTATACTGCACTAGGCAAAACATTAGTCGGTTGCTCTGATTATTTGATCGCCATATGGGATGGTGTAATAGACCACAATAAAGGTTCAAGTTCCTATGCAGTAAAACCCGGAGGCACTGCCGACGTAGTAAGAATGTGTATTGAAGGATTAGTAGACGAAAGCAGCCTGTTATTTTCTAAACCCAACAAAACCTATTGTAAATGGTTGGTCAGTACACGAAGTCGTCATGCAAGTTTACCTGTAAGTGTGGGCAGCAAAAAAGACATTGGCAGTTGGAAGACAATAGATGCTTATGGTGTGCAAAATGTTGACTTGTTTAATGAAATTTTAGCGAAAACGGAGCGCTTTAATACGGGTGCGCTTCGTATCAAAAAGAAAGACAAAGCTGAGAGTTTGGCTCACCTTATTGGGGAACAACCGCCAACGGAATCGTTGGCTGCGATTAAACACCTAGTTGACGCCTACTGTGTCGCCGATTGTCTGGCACAAATCCGTCAACAGCAAAGGTTAAAATCGTTGAAATGGATCACTACCCTATCCTTCTTTGCCATCTTCGCCCAGCAAATTTATGTAGGCCTTTATGCCACAGTAAGTTGGTTTTTAATCCATGTGTTTTTGGTCGGGGTGGTTGTAAGCATATATTGGCTCTTTTTCGTGGGATCAGAATCAAAAGAAGAACAGTATGTAGAATGGCGAGTATTTGCAGAAGATCTACGAGTGCAAATTTTCTGGCATTTGTCCGGTATTCCCGATCACAGCGCAAATAACTATCGCACAACAAAATTATATGAGATGGATTGGATTGTGGATAATCTGAATAAGCTCATGTTACAAGTGCCAAAACCCAACAAACAACATATTCATTATGTGCGTAAAGTTTGGATATTAGATCAACGAAATTACTTTTATGGCCAAAGGGGTGAACGAGGCCGAGCATTTGCTTTACTTAACAAGTCAAAACAATATCAACGCAATTCAATTTTTCTGTTTTGTTTAGCAATTGCATTGATGTTTTTTAGTGTGGCGAAAATCCAATTTAACCTTATTCCGGCTTTCTCTACATCAATTTTGTTCATTATTATCGCGATGTCGTTTATCAGCTCTGCGTTGCTAAAAACCTTTGCAGTGCAAATGGGCTTTGAAGAGCTTAGTCAGCGTTATTTGCGGACTGGCTATTTCTTCCAACAAGCGATGAATAGAATGTCGTTATTAGATGAAACCCACGACTCTGAAACAGACAATATAGAAAGTTACCAACGAGTTATCAAAATCATTGGCATAGAGGCCTTAAATGAAAATGCAGCCTGGTTACAGCTGCACAAGATGAATGCTTATCAAGTTCAGGTTAGTTAACCTGAACTTTGCTACAATTAAACTTTGGTTAACCAACCATGGGTATCTGGCACTTGCCCCCACTGAATTTGATTTAGTGCTTGGCGTAACCGCGTTGCTTTAGGCCCGGCTTCGCCACTGCCTACTTTGATTTCTTTATCATTGTGAATCAGCGTACCCACCGAGGTTAACACGGCAGCGGTACCAGATAACGCAGCTTCTGTTTCTGGCTTAGCAGCACGCTCTAATAATTCCGTTACTGATAACTCACGCTCACTGACTGTCATGCCTAAGTCGGCCGCTAAGGTCAGTAAAGATGCACGGGTAATACCGTGTAAGAAAGAACTATCTAACGCTTTGGTGATAATTTCATTGCCATCAATAAGAATAAAATTAGCAGCGCCAGTTTCTTGTACGTCTCCATTTGGACAAAACAGAATTTGATCCGCGTTGACGTTAGCTTTGGCGGCTAAAATCGGCCCTAATGCACTGGCATAATTTCCACCACTTTTAATCATCCCCATATGCGCTGCACAGCGCATACCGTCTTCAGCTAAGAGTAGACGCAAAGGGCGCGCACCACCAGCAAAATAATCGCCTACCGGAGATAACAAAACATACAGCATTGAAGTGCCAGAAGGAGCCGCAGCTTTGCCAATTGACGCTTCAGTACCTATATGTGTTGGCCGAATATACATAGAGCCCGGAGGCGCAGGTACTTCATCGACATATTTTTTCACGATATCTTTGATCATTTGACTCAACTGTTCTGAGTCGAATTTAGGTAAAAACAATAATTCAGAACTTTGCGCCATACGTTTAATATTTTCGTCCATGCGAAATATATTGACGCTGCCATCAGCGTGACGAAACGCTTTTAATCCTTCAAAACAGGTGCTTGAATAGTGTAAGACGTGGGCACCTGGGTGCATTTGAATACTATCCGCACTGACAAACTTAGCCTCACTCCACTGATTATTTTCAAAGGTAGTAAGCGCCATCTCAGGCATAAAAACGGTTCCAAATGCAGCCATAACAGTCTTAAATCTCCAAAATACGAATAAGGTCATTCAACCAAAGAGGATTATTTTAAAATCCAAATTTGAATTATCTGAGGATTTTACGCTAGAAGCATAGTCAAACACTAGCCTTGTAAGGATAAAAATGTGGTTTTCATGAATTAGTTATAAAAGAAGTTAACTGCTCCTACCCCAGCCAGCATAATTAGAGTTTAGGAGGGCTCGCTTCGAAATGGATTGAAGACGCCACATCATCTGAGACATTGTCAGCGAAAAATATCTGTTGGTCGCACACTATGGCAATAACCTGCTCATGCAGATACACAACTAAACTACGTTCTCTTTCCCAGACAGGCACATTCCATTCTTTGAACCACTGCTTTAACGGTTTAGAGTGGCGTGCAGCTTTTGGTTTAAAGGTAAGACTATTGTCGCGCGATTTAATCGTCAATTCGCCAATCAAATTATCGGCGATTCTTAGCTGCCCCAGGAAGTTAGGCAAAATAGTATTTCGTGCAATTAACTTACGCTCACTGAATACCTCGACGTTTTTTTTCCTAACGCAATACAAATGATCCCTAAAGCGACGTAGTTGATAATCGTCTATCTCAATTGACGGATTTGCATCTTGCTTCGCATGAAACAACTTAGGCAGTTCATCTAGCACTGAGTATGAAGGCATGGTTAGTTGCTGTTGGGCTAACCAATATCGAACAATTTGATTCTGCCACGCCTGCGATAAACTGAGCAACTTAGGTATATCAATTGCGAATCGTTGATTAATCATGCCTTGTAAGTGTTGTTCGTTAACTTCATCTAGTAGACGTTGCTGTTCCGCACACAGCTTTGCCGTTCTATGCGCTGCTTCAGCCAAATTAGGCCATCGAGCAATTAAACTAGGTACAATTTGAGTTCGCAAAAAATTCCGATCAAAACGACTGTCTTGGTTAGATTCGTCTTCAATCCATTGCAAATTTTTGTGTTTGGCTAATTGCAAAATGTGTTGTTTTTCAATTTGCAGAAATGGGCGCGCAAGGATAATTCCATTTTCTTTTTCTAGGGTTTGCCCCATAGCTGATAAGCCTTTCGGTCCTGCTCCACGCTTAAGTTGCAGTAATACAGTTTCCAGTTGATCCTGAACATGTTGCGCCAATAAAATCACCCCTTTGTGTTGAGTGACAGACTCTATTGCTTGATATCGCACTTTACGAGCAGCAGCTTCGACTCCGCCATTGCCACTTGCTTGTACTTTGACCTGCTGAATTTTCAGCGGGAAACGGTATTCTTCACATACCTTTTGGCAATGTTGTTGCCATTTATCAGCATTAGGACTTAAACCATGGTTAACATGTACGGCAAGATATTGATTGGCAGGATATTCAGTTGCTAATTCAGCTACGGTAGCCAACATTAGGTGGGAATCAACGCCGCCACTGTATGCGACAACCACCTGTTTTGGCTTGCCTTCAAGAAATGCTCGAACAGAATTGGTAACAGTTTGTTGTAGATTCATAACGAAAAAACCGCCTTGCAATAACAAAGCGGCTGTTGAAGTGGTTGTAATACTAACTTAGCAATAACCAAACGACATGATACGTTCGTAACGCTGCTCCAATAACTCGTCTTTTGACAAGCTCAACAATTGTGACAGTTGCTGCTTAAGTGTCGCTTTAAGGTTGGCTGCCATTGCATCATGATTGCGATGTGCGCCACCTAGAGGCTCTTCAATAATGTTATTAATAAGCCCTAACTCTTTAATCTGGCCAGCGCTCACTCCCATAGCTTCGGCAGCTAGTGGCGCTTTTTCAGCACTTTTCCATAAAATGGATGCACAACCTTCAGGAGAGATTACAGAATAAGTACTGTATTGCAGCATGTTGACACGGTCACCAACCCCTATCGCAAGTGCTCCACCTGAACCACCTTCACCGATAACAGTACAGATTATAGGTACGCTTAAATCTGCCATTTCTTTTAAGTTGCGAGCAATCGCTTCACTTTGACCACGCTCTTCCGCTCCCACTCCCGGATAGGCCCCTGGAGTATCAATAAAGGTAATAATCGGAATATTGAAACGCTCAGCCATGTGCATTAAACGCAATGCTTTACGATAACCTTCAGGTTTTGGCATACCAAAGTTACGACGAATTTTCTCGTGGGTATCTCGGCCTTTTTGATGGCCAATCACCATCACTGGCTGACCATCGAAGTCAGCTAAACCGCCCACTATCGCTTTATCGTTTGCGAAGGCACGGTCACCAGCTAACTCATCAAACTCTTCAAAAAGACGTGGGATGTAATCGAGTGTGTAAGGTCGCATCGGATGTCTGGCTATTTGCGAAACTTGCCAAGCGCCTAAATCAGAAAAAATTTTAGCGGTCAATTCCGCACTTTTTTCACGTAATTTAGTAATCGACTCTTCAATACCGACATCAAACTCACCGCCTTGATTCACTAGACGCAATTCTTCAATTTTTGCTTCTAAGTCAGCGATAGGTTTCTCGAAATCAAGATAATTCAAACTCATTCCAAACCTTATATTTGTTTTTCAAACACACTATTGGTGTCAACTAAACTGCAACTCTACCGCTTGTTTGGGTAACATTTGTTGCAATTCATAAATTAACTGGTCTTCTGGTGTCACATACCATTGTGCGCCAAATGCTAAGACCATTTCTGCATCTGGATGCACAACCCGCATATTCACCGGGCAGCTTCCGCCTTGGTAATTCTGTAGAATTGCTTGCAGTTTAGCCACTCTTTCGTCGTTACACCAGTCAGATTCTACTTCCAAACCTAAGCATTTTACATTTTTCTCTCGCGCCTGCACTATATCCATAGCATCACGACCCGATATTGTATTGCCCCCTGAGAAATCATCAAAGCTGACCTGTCCAGAAATAAGCAATATTCGATCAGGTTGCAGAAGTTCTTCGTATTTTTCATACATATCAGGGAAGAACCTAGCATCCATGCGTGCGCTTTTATCATCCAATGTCACAATTGCCCAGCGACGTCCCTTTTTGTTGGTCATCACTCTTACTCCAATGACCAATCCTACGGCAACTGAAGTGGTATCTTTATTCGTTGGTTTTAAATCCACCAACCTTGCAGAACTATAATGTTTAAGTTCTTGTTCATACTGATTTATTGGATGTCCAGTTAAGTATAGGCCAAGAGTTTCTTTTTCTCCGTCTAACCACACTTTTTCCGGCCATTCAGGTACATTAGAGAACGCTTGTACTACTTGTTCGGGTTCTGTAGTTAGCAACCCAAACATATCTGACTGCCCATGGGATTCCGCTTTAGCATGCTGATCTGCCGCGGCTAGTGCTTCGGGTAGCGTTGCCATAATGCAAGCACGGTGTGGACCTAAATTATCCATGGCACCGGCCATAACGAGTTTTTCAAGCACCCGTTTATTTATTTTCTTTAAATCCACTTTGGCACAAAAATCAAATAAATCAGTAAACTTAGTGTGCTTTTTACGTGCCGCTATTATCGCTTCAATAGGCCCTTCACCTACTCCCTTAATCGCGCCAATGCCGTAAACAATTCGTCCCTGTTCATCTACTGTAAATTTATATTGACCAGCGTTTAAATCGGGCGGCAGTATGGTGAGTCCCATACGATTACACTCGTCTACCAAGGTAACAATTTTATCGGTATTGTCCATATCTGCTGACATAACCGCAGCCATAAACTCTGCTGGGTAATGGGCTTTTAACCACAACGTCTGATACGACACCAATGCATATGCCGCAGAGTGAGATTTGTTGAACCCATAACCCGCAAACTTTTCTACCAGATCGAAGATTTTCATCGCCAATTCCGGATCAATATCATTCCCTTTTGATCCTTCTGCAAACACACTACGCTGTTTGGCCATCTCTTCTGGTTTTTTCTTACCCATGGCACGACGCAGCATGTCTGCACCTCCGAGGCTATAACCCGCCATCGCCTGCGCGATTTGCATAACCTGTTCTTGATAAAGAATAATGCCGTAAGTGGGTTCTAGAATTTCCTGCAAACATTCGTGTTGATATTCAGCATCAGGATATGAAATAGCTTCACGACCATGCTTTCGGTCAATAAAGTTGTCAACCATGCCTGATTGCAAAGGTCCTGGTCTGAATAGCGCTACTAATGCGATAATATCTTCGAAACAATCCGGTTTAAGACGTTTTATCAAATCCTTCATACCGCGGGATTCCAATTGGAATACCGCAGTCGTTTCTGCATTTAATAGCGTTCGAAAACTTTTAGGATCCTCAAGGGGAATAGTGGTGATATCAATCTGCTTACCACGGCCTTCGGCAATCATATCAATTGCCCACTGAATGATTGTCAGCGTGCGCAGGCCCAAGAAATCGAATTTCACTAGCCCTGCAGTTTCAACATCGTTTTTATCGAACTGGGTAACCGGGTTTTTACCTTCATCGTCACAATATAAAGGTGCAAAATCTGTGATTTCGGTAGGAGAAATTACCACTCCCCCCGCGTGCTTACCTGCGTTTCGAGTCACCCCCTCAAGGATACGGGCCATGTCGATTAGGTCTTTGACATCTTCATCTTGCTGATACAGCTCGGGTAACCTTGGTTCTACGGCAAACGCTTTTTCTAAGGTCATGCCTGGATCTGATGGAATAAGTTTGGAAATACGATCGACGAAACCATAAGGGTGACCCAACACTCGTCCCACATCCCGAACAACAGCTTTAGCTGCCATAGTACCGAAGGTGATAATTTGTGATACGGCTTGCCTTCCATACATATCAGCAACGTGATCGATAACTTCATCACGCCTATCCATACAAAAATCAACATCGAAGTCGGGCATGGATACCCGCTCAGGGTTCAAAAATCGTTCGAATAGTAAGTCGAATTCCAATGGATCTAAGTCGGTGATATCCAGCGCATAAGCGACCAACGAACCGGCACCTGACCCCCTTCCCGGCCCAACAGGAATACCGTGGTCTTTACTCCACTGAATAAACTCCATAACGATCAGGAAGTATCCAGGAAACCCCATTTGATTGATAACCGTTAATTCTATTTCCAACCGTTCATCATATTCCGGACGCTTCTCGGCACGTACTTGTTCATCAGGAAATAAAAACTTTAAGCGTCGCTCTAAACCTTCCCAAGACACTTTGACTAAATAGTCTGCATCAGACATTCCGCCAGTAGGAAACTTAGGCAGGAAGTACTCTCCTAATGTCACTGTAACGTTGCACCGTTTAGCAATCTCGACTGAATTTTGAAGCGCTTCTGGAATATCAGAGAAAAGTTCGCACATTTCTTCTGTACTACGCAGATATTGTTGTTCGCTATATCGTTTAGGACGACGCTTATCATCTAATGTATAGCCATCATGAATACAAACGCGTATTTCATGGGCATCAAAACCTTCCTTATCGATAAAGCAGACTTCATTTGTTGCCACTACCGGCAGTTCATTTTGCATCGCCCAGTCGGTAGCGCGCTGAATATACTCTTGTTCTCCTGGCCTACCGGTGCGATTAAGCTCCAAATAATAGCAATCTGCGAAGTGAGTTTGATAGAACTGGGATATTTGTGCGGCTAACGGCATATTACCTTTGGTTAACACCTGTCCAAGGTCACCAGATAGGCCACCGGACAAAATAATCACTCCAGCTTTATGTTCAACTAACCATTGTTTGTCTATAACGGCTCTATTTTGTACATGCCCACGTTGATATGCTTTGGATATAAGTAACGTTATGTTTTTATAACCCTGATTATTCATTGCCAATAATGTAAGCCTGAAAATTTCATTTCCTAGCTCGTCACTTTGCACCCAAAAATCTGCACCGATTATTGGTTTTATTCCATTGGCATGGGCCGCATCATAATATTTGACCAAACCACACATATTCATCTGATCTGTAATGGCTAAGGCTGGCATTCCCATTTCTTTTACTTTACTCAGAATGGGTTTAACTTTATTTAAGCCATCCATCATCGAGTAGTCGCTGTGGACGCGCAAATGTATAAACTTCACAGACGACTCTGTGGATTCAGACTGCATGGATAACTCCATTATGCTGCAACAAAACGTGTTGCACGGGTTTAAAACTCATTCGATATTCTTTGGTTGGTCCAAGCTCGGCTAAGCGTTGCAGATGTGCCTTGGTCGGATAGCCTTTGTGCTGGTTAAAACCGTACTCTGGGTATTGTAAATGTAAATCAGCCATTTCTCTGTCACGGGTGACTTTAGCAATGATTGACGCAGCTGAAATTTCGGCAATACTGCCATCACCTTTGACGATAGCCTCGCTTTTATATGACCAATCAGGACAACGATTACCGTCCACCTGAACTAAGTCGGGCTGAATCGTTAATCCTTCAACCGCGCGCTTCATTGCTAACATAGTGGCGTGCAGAATGTTGAGTTCGTCAATTTCTTTAGGACTGGCTCGTCCGATAGACCAACTCAGTGCATTTTTTTTGATTTCATCAAACAGTAAATCGCGTTTCTTTTCACTCAATTTTTTTGAATCTGTGAGACCAACAATGGGATGAGCAGGATCGAGTATCACAGCTGCTGTAACGACGTCCCCAACCAGTGGACCGCGCCCTACTTCGTCAACTCCAGCAATCAAATACGCATTACTCACTACTTGCTCCAATTAAATTCAATACCGCAGTTGCCGATTGTTTATCCGCATCCTGTTTGAGCACTTCATGCAATGCTACAAATTCTTGCGGTACTTTTACAGCATCGGTTGCAAACATGGGGATAAGATATTCAGATATAGTGACTGGATTAACATCTTCTTGCAGCAATTCAGGCACAATCGGTTTGTCTGCCAACACATTGGGTAATGAAAAATAAGCCGGTTTATACATCTTTTTCATGATCTGATGGGTTAACCACTTTAATCGATAGGCGACGACCATAGGTCGTTTGCATAACATAGCTTCAAGTGACGCAGTGCCAGAGGCGAGTAATATTGCATCAGCAGCAATCATTACATTACGAGATTGCCCCATCAGTACAGATATTCGCATGTTGGAAGCGTAGCTTGCAGAATCAACAAAGTTTGCGACTATCTCTTCTATTTGCGCTTTTCTTACTTTATTTACCGCAGGGATAACCACGTGTAACTCGTCGAGCGTTGCACAGAGTTTACTTGCACTTTGCAAAAAAACCTCCAGCAACATGTTGACTTCACCCCCACGACTACCGGGCAGCAGTGCTAGCACTTTTGCATTCTTGTCTAACTGCACGCCATCAAGTTCTTGTCGTGCTAACAACTGATCAGGATAAATCGCAATCGAGTCAGCCATAGTATGCCCGACATACTGACAGGGGAAACCATGCTTGTCGTATACTGCTTTCTCAAATGGGAAGATGCTAAGGACTAGATTCGTCGCTTCAGCAATTCCGTAAATTCTATTTTCACGCCACGCCCACACGGTTGGACTTACGTAATGCACAGTTTTAATGCCGCGCTTTTTTAATTTCTTTTCTAAAGGTAAATTAAAATCGGGAGCATCGACACCAATGTAAACATCTGGTGGATTATCGGTGAAGTGCTGCAATACAGTCTTGCGGATAAATAATAATCGACGAATTCGAGACAAGACTTCGACTAACCCCATTACCGACAACTCTTCCATATCGAATAATGTAGTGCATCCTTGCTTGAGCATGTTTGGACCAGCGATACCTTCAAATTGAGCATCGGGATGAATGGCTAAGATTTGTTTCATCATGCCAGCCGCCAATACGTCACCTGAGGCTTCTCCGGCAACGATAGCAATTTTAAGTGGACGCTTGGACATATCAGATTGGCTCGCTGTTAGCGAATATGGCTAAAAAATTTTAGCGAATTATTCCTCGTTTAGAAGAAGCTACGAATTCAGCCATCATGCCCACTTCTTTTGTGGTTTCAGCCATTTTACGTAACTCTTCTACTGCTTCCTCCGCACGATTTCCGCTACGGTAAAGCACTTTATATGCGCGTTTGATATCCATGATAACGTCTTTATCAAAACCGCGGCGCCTTAGTCCTTCGGCATTAATTCCAGCAGGTGTATGGTCAATACCATTGACCATCACAAATGGCGGTATATCACGCAACACGATACACCCTCCCCCAGTAAAACTGTGAGAGCCAATATGGCAAAACTGATGAACGGCTGTAGTGCCACCTAAAATAACACAGTTTCCAACATGTACATGACCGGCTAGCGTCGCGTTGTTAGCTAGAATATTATCATTACCGATAACACAATCGTGGGCTACATGAACGTACGCCATCAGTAAGTTGTTAGAACCAATTTGTGTAAGAGATTGATCTTGTATAGTTCCTCTGTGCACAGTAACACACTCACGAAAAACGTTATTATCACCAATTTCTAAATGGGTTCTTTCACCTGCATATTTTTTATCTTGGCATTCTTCACCAATTGAAGAAAATTGGAAAAAACGATTATTTTTACCAATTTTAGTTGGGCCTTTGATAACAACATGAGATTCGACGACACAACCACTATCCAACTCGACATCTTCGCCGATAATAGAATAAGGGCCTACTTGTACGTCATCTGCTAATTTTGCAGACGGATGGACAATCGCAGTAGCATGGATCACGATTTACATTTTCCTCATGGCACACATAAATTCGGCAACACATGCCTCTTGACCTTCGACACTTGCAACACCTTTAAACTTCCATATTCCACGCTTTTCTTTGACAACACAAACATCGAAATCTAGTCTATCGCCAGGCACAACAGGTCGTTTGAAACGCGCATTATCTATTCCTGCATACAAATATAACTCATCACTATTACCTGCCGTTTTAAAACCTAAAACACCGGCAGCTTGGGCCATTGCTTCAAGAATCAAAACTCCAGGGAATATAGGTTTTCCAGGAAAATGTCCGGTAAAACAGGGTTCATTGAACGTAATATTTTTAAACGCTTTTATCGATTCACCTAAGGTGCACTCGGTAACTCTATCGATCAATAGAAATGGGTATCTATGGGGCAAAAGCTCCATGATTTCTTCGATTTCAATGGTGTTCAAATTGTCGGCCAACGGCTGATCTCCTTTAATAAATGACGGGAACCAACCCAATCACTTTTTAGATTGTTGTTTCTCTAAATCTTTGACACGTTGAGCAATAGACGAAATTTTTCTGAGTTGCACCGCATTTTTACGCCACTCTAAATTGGATATTGCTGGCATACCTGAGGAATATAAACCGGGTTCCGTAATGCTCTTGGTCACCATGCTCATTCCGGTAAAATGAGAATTATCGCATATCTCAATATGACCATTAAATCCGCATAAGCCTGCAACACTGCAATTTTTCCCCAACTTTGAGCTGCCAGCAATTACTGAGCAAGCTGCCATAGCTGAGTTTTCACCTATTTCTACGTTATGAGCAATTTGCACCTGATTATCTATTATTACGCCATCAGCGATAACCGTATCTTCAAGAGCGCCGCGATCTATAGTTGTGCTCGCACCAATTTCTACACGGTCACCAATAACAACACGTCCCAATTGAGGGATTTTAATCCATTTGCCTTTGTCATTTGCATAGCCAAAACCATCACTACCGATAACAGTAGCCGATTGCACCAAACAATGTTCACCTATTACCGAATTATGATAAACGGTGACGTTAGCCCAAAGTTTAGTATGCCTGCCTATTTGACAATTCTTGCCCACAAACGAGCCGGCTCCAATCTGTACATTATCGCCTAGCTCTACCCCAGTTTCGACGACCGCATTAGCTCCTACACTCACGTTTTCGCCCATACTGACATCTTCGGCGATAACAGCGGTTGGGTGAATACCGGTAGCCGCATCTGGTGTCGTGTCGAGCGCTTGAGCCACCAACGCAAACCCGACATACGGGTTTGCATGAACAAGTGCCGTAGTTGGGCAATGTGATAACTCATCTGGATGTAAAATAACAGCTTGTGCTCTCGTGTCAGAGAGTTGACTACGATACTTGCTATTTGACAAAAAGGAAATCTGACCAATGCCTGCATTCGCCAAAGTACTCATGCTATGTATTTGAGTATCTTCAGAGTCGTTACCAGACAAATGGAGACTAGCTCCAATTAAATCTGCTAATTGTTGTAAACTGAGTGACTGCATACAGGCTCCGGTTTGTTACTTCATTTGGCTAACTTTTTTCAATACTTTTTCAGATATATCGTACTGAGGAGAGGCAAACACAACAGCTTGTCTATCTAGCACCAAATCAATTTTTTCTTCCGTCACAACCGCTTGAATAGCTTGTTGTAGCATAGTTACGATTTTAGAATTCTCTTCTTGTCTACGTTGCTGAAGCTTTTCTTGTAAAGGCTTAGCTAATGCTTCAAATTCAGCATTTGCTGCTTGTAAACGTTCTTGCTCTGCCTTAATTTGAGCTTCACTCATTGTCGGTGCATTTTTCTTCAACGATTCCAAATCAGTTGCAATCTGTTGACGCATTGCATCAACTTTCGAACCTTCATCTTTAAATTCAATTTGCAATGCTTGCTGACTAGCAATGGCCTGAGGCATCTGCTGGATAACCGCTTCGCGACTTACAACGGCAATTTTTTGTTCAGCATAGGCAACCGAACTCAATAATGCGCTGCTTAAAAGTGCTGTAACGACTAAAGTTTTTAATACTTGTTTCAAGGGATACTCCTTCCTGTTTTATTTTGCTAATTAGCTCAAGCTAACTTATGTTTAAAATGTTTGTCCAATGTTGAATGAGAAGAATTTCACATCATCTCCAACACGATCTTGTAATGCTCTAGAGAAACTGAACACCATTGGTCCCATAGGTGAAAGCCATTGTACAGAAACTCCATAGGAAGCTCTATAGCGTGTCCAATCACCATAATCTGCTACTGGGTCTTCACTAATCGAATCTAAATCTCGATAAAGATCATAATCAAATTCGGTATCCCACACGTTACCAGCATCAATGAATACACTAGAACGTACTGAATTGTCGAACTCTTCACCTACAAACGGCGTGGGCACGATTAACTCTACGCCACCAAGTAACATGGCATTACCACCAAGAGAACGTGAAGATACTGCCACACGATCCGACTCAGGTCCGAGTAAAATAGTGTCGCCATCTGGTCCAATAATGCTCTGTGGAGATAACTGCACACCACGCGGCCCTACCGTATTGTTTTCAAAACCACGAAGAGTATCACTACCACCCGCTGTAAAGTTTTGCGTAAATGGCAATATCTGTTCTATGCCATTAGTTTCACCGTAACCATTTCCGTAGCCCGCACGAAGACGCGTTAAGACAGACCAACGTTGATCTCGGCTAAGCGGGAAGTAAAATTTAGTATCAAAAATTGATTTAAAATAATTAACATCAGAGTTCGGCGTGGTAATACTAAATGAAGCGTTTTGTGACGACCCTGCTGTAGGGAAAATACCACGGTTCAAGGTACTACGGGACCAAGATATCGAAGTCAAGAAACTTGAGTAATCAATTGGCGCATCTGGATTATTTGGATCAATAAATTGATTGTAAAATCTGTCGGTTTGTTCAAAGTTACTACGACGCGACAATTCGACGTCACTGTAACTAATTCCAAAATTAATACGGTTAAATTCATCAATAGGATAACCAGCATTGACACCTATTGTATATTGCTTACTGTTATATTGGACTAAGTTTGCACTTCCCGCATCAAACTCACTGTAAGATATAGTTCCACCTAAACTGATTCCATCTATGGTGAAATAGGGGTCGGTATAGGAGAGTTGCACACTCTTTTGGAATGAAACTGTACTTACATTGAATGCTAATCGCTTACCAGTACCCAAGAAGTTGTCTTGTTGTATACCTGCTTGCAAACTTAACTTTGTTCTGTCGCCGTAACCTACACCAGCATTAAATGAGCCTGATGGCTGTTCTTTAACCTTATATATTACGTCTACTTTATCGTCTTCGCCTGGAAGTCGAACTGTTTCAAAATCAACTTCCTCCATATAGGTTAAACGTGACAAGTTATTTTTTGATGATTCCAGAGAACTGTTTGATAGCCACGTACCTTCCATTTGGCTAACCGATTGTCGAAGGACTTCATCAGCGGTAACGGTATTTCCTTCAAAGGTAATCCGGTTAACATAAATTCGTCTACCGGGATCAACTGACAAGGTTAATTTAACGGTTTTGTCTTCATCATTAATTTCTGGAATAGTGGTGACGGTAGGATAAGCATAGCCAAAGCGTCCCAAATATTTACTGAAAAACTCTTCGGTGTAAGTTACTTCTGCCTGATTGTAAAGTTCTCCAGGAGTCAATGGAAGCACTGCACGCATGTATTCTTCGTTGCCCAAAAGGTCACCAATCAAGTCCACCTCAGAGATCGTATATTGTTCACCTTCGGTAATATTTAAGGTGACATAAATACCATCTTTTTCTGGTGTCATTGATACCTGAGTTGAATCCACTTGATAACGTAAATAACCACGATCTAAATAATAACTACGTAAGGTTTCAATATCACCGGAAAGCGTTTGCTTCTGATAGCGAGTTTCAGATAAAAAGTCCCACCAAGGCGTATCAAATTTCAATTCCATTTGGTTAAGTAATTCAGCATCAGAAAACACTTCGTTACCCACAATATTTATTTGTTGAATTTTTGCTGAATCACCCTCTTCAAAAAGTAATTTCAAATCAACCCGATTACGTGGAAGAGGCGTTACGATAGCACTAACATCAGCATTGTATTTACCAATGCTATAAAAGAAGTCTTTTAGTCCATTTTCGATACCGGTTAAAACGGTTTTATCAAGTGGCTCACCAACACGAATATTGTTGCCGTCCAAGCTTTCTTGCAATTGCTCGTCTTTAATATCGTCATTGCCATCAAAAATGATATTACTAATGGTTGGACGCTCTTTGACTTTGATCACCAAAGTCGTGCCGTCTCGCAGTATTTCAATACTTTCAAAGTGGGTAGATGAATAAAGGCTTCGAATTAACTGTGCCGTGCGGAAACTATTCATGCTGTCACCAACTTGAACAGGCAAATACGTTAGAGCCGCACCTAATGCTACCCTTTGTAAGCCTTCAACTTTGATGTCAGAAACGACAAATTCTTGGTCTGTAGCAGCTAAGGCTAAGCTAGCACTGGACCACATAAATCCGGCTACAACTAACTGTTTAAACTTCATTTATTAATATTCTTCCTAAGCACTCATAGCCGATTTCGGCAATGTAACTTGTGTCATCCACACTATAAACGCGCAATGTCATTGTAAAAAGCCACTGTCATTAACAGCAACAAGATGATTCCACCAATTTTAAAACCGACTTCCTGTACTGACTCGGGGACCGGCCGTCCAGTCAAAAGCTCTATAAAATAATAGAGTAAGTGCCCGCCATCAAGCACTGGAAGCGGGAAAAGGTTAATAATCCCTAAATTCACACTAATCAGCGCTAAAAAGCTCAAAAATGCGACAATTCCAGCACTGGCTGTCATACCCGCACCTTGCGCGATTGAAATAGGCCCACTCAAGCTTTTCACCGATACATCACCGGTAAACAGTTTACCGATCATGTCAAAACTTAATGTGATTAAACGCCAAGTCTCATTTATTCCTTCAACAAGACCATCAATCGGACCATATTGTTTATTAAATAAATATGCTTCCGGATAAGGTTCTAAATAAGTGACGACTCCGAGCAAACCTTTTTCGGGATCATCTGGCTTCACGCCAATTGTGGCCACAACCTGTTGTTCTATTCCGTCTCTTTCGATGGTGATAGTAACATTTTGTTTAGGCTGCTGCTCAATCAGCTCCACTATTTGTTCCCAATTTCCCACAGTAGTTCCATTAAACTGCAGAATAATATCGTTTACTTGCAGTCCAGCTTCCGCTGCGGGTGAAGATTCACTCACGAAAGCGAGCTGTTTTGTCGGGTTTGTACGATACGGGGCAAAGCCTAAACTCGCCAGTGGCGAAGTGGTTTCAGGGTCAAATTGCCAGTCTGTTAAGTCAAGCTCAAGCGCTTTTTTGTAACCCTCCTTACTCACAACTTGCACATCAGCGCTGTCATTACCAATTAACCGCATCACTTCATAGTTAACCGCTTGCCAGTCATTAGTTTGATGACCGGCGATTTGAATAATTTGGTCCTGCTCAGCAAAACCCGCCCGAGCGGCAATTGAGTCGGCTTCAATGTTACCGACAATAGGCTTAACCGTTTGTTGGCCTATGAGCAACATGATATACAGGGCAAGAATGGCAAAGAGAAAGTTGACGATGGGCCCGGCGGCTACAATCGCAATGCGTTTAAGTACGTGTTGACGATTAAACGCGTAAGGTAGATCAGCTTCACTGACCTGCTCAACCCGTTCATCTAGCATTTTCACATAACCGCCCAAAGGAATGGCAGCAACAACATATTCCGTGCCTAGTTTATCTTTGCGTGACCACAATGCTTTACCAAAGCCGATAGAAAACTTTTCAACTTTGACACCGCATCTGCGTGCAACCCAAAAATGTCCCCATTCATGTACAGCAACTAAAATTCCTAGAGCAACAACAAATGCAGATAGGTTACGAATAAACTCAAAAATCAAACTAACATTCCTATAAACTTTTTGGCTTGGGCTCTTACCTGCTTATCCAATGCCAACACGCCTTCGATGTCGTGCAAATTCTGCGACTCAACCGCTTGTAACATTTCATCATTAACGTGTGCAATTTGCGAAAAAGCAATGCGATTAGATAAAAAAGCCTCTACGGCAATTTCGTTAGCGGCATTAAGCGTAGTGGTTGCATATTGTCCTGCTTCACAAGCATTTATTGCAATTTTTAAGTTTGGATAACGCAATAAATCAGGAACCTGGAAACTAAAGTCAGCTAGTTGCGAGAAATCTAAAGGCTTAACCCCCGAATGTATACGATTGGGGTACGCCAAACAATGCGCTATTGGCGTTTTCATATCCGGATTGCCCATTTGTGCTAACACAGAACCATCGGCGTACTGCACCATTGAATGAATAATGCTTTGCGGATGGAGGACTATTTGAATATCTTCAGAGTTCAACCCAAACAACCATTTAGCTTCGATAAATTCTAAACCTTTGTTCATCATCGTAGCTGAATCGACTGAAATCTTGCGCCCCATATCCCAATTAGGATGCGCGCAGGCCTGATCAGGTGTGATCTCGTCAAAGCTATCTAATGAGCGGGTTAAAAAAGGTCCGCCAGAACCAGTTAGAAGAATTTTAGAAATGCCCGACGCGGCTAAATTGCCATATTCAAACTGATTGGGTAAGCATTGAAAAATGGCGTTATGTTCACTATCAATTGGTAATAACTGAGCTCCGGTTTTATTCACTTCTTGAATAAAAATATCACCACACATCACCAATGATTCTTTATTCGCAAGCATGACTTTTTTACCTGCTTTAACAGCCGATAAAGTTGGCATTAAACCAGCCCCACCCACTATAGCGGCCATCACACTATCCACGTTTGGAGCGGAGGCAACCTGACATAAACCTGCTTCGCCAACCAAAATTTCACAACTTAGATTGGCAGATTGAACAGCTTGTTTAATAACGGAGTAGTTATTTAGGTCGGACATTACCAAATAGTCAGGCTGAAATTGTATCGCCTGGGTAATTAGCTTTTCCACATTTGAGTGGGCGGTTAATGCCACCACATTGTATTTATCAGGATGCAGGCTAATAACATCTAACGTGCTTTGGCCAATCGATCCCGTTGCGCCCAAAATTGCAATGTTCTGCATTATGCCATCCACAAAACATAACAATAAGCGAATATTGGGAATGCCGCGGTTAGGCTGTCAATTCTGTCCAGCAAGCCGCCATGTCCCGGGAGTATTTTACCGCTATCTTTAATTCCCGCACAGCGCTTAAACATACTTTCATTCAAGTCACCCAAAGCAGACACACCAACGGTCAATCCACCGATTAACACGTGCATCCATATTCTGCCGGGATCAACCTGATAGTGCAGTGCAGCAAACGCGATAATGGCAGTTGAGGCCGCAATCCCTCCGGCCAACCCTTCTAGGGTTTTTCCTGGAGACACATTTGGACGCAATTTATGACGACCAAACTTTACGCCAACGAAAAATGCGCCAATATCTGCCGCCCACACAATACCCAACACATAAAAAATAAGAGATACGCCGTATAAGGGGTCAATATCATACATGTGGGAGCGTAACGAAACCACGGATACAAAGGTTGGTATAAGGGTAAACAACCCAAATAAACAACGAATTGCTTTACTATTTTTCCAGAAATTATTAAAGCGCGGATAAGCGAGAATCATCAATAATGATACAAACCACCAAATAGCCGCCACACCAAGAATGTATATATACAAACTATTTAATGCGCCTTGATACCATATGACATCTGTGGGAACCCAATAGACCAGAAACAGACAACAAAAAAGCACAAATAACGCGTAAATGGCTTTTTGTGGTCGTGGTTGAATACCTGACATATTCGCCCATTCGTAGCCACCCAAACCGACCACCAAGGCAATAAATAGCTCAAACCCAAACAAAGGTAGAAACAAAATACAGATAAGTGCTATTGGAGCTAATATAACTGCAGTAATTATTCGCTGTTTTAACATAAGGTGCCTTTGAACCCAATGGAGAACTTTATCATTTAGTTTCCACCTGCTCACCAGTCATACCAAACCGACGTTGACGGTCGGAATAATCATTCACGGCAAGCTGAAATGCTTGTTCGTCGAAATCTGGCCACAGGGTATCGGTAAAATACAGTTCTGCATATGCGCATTGCCACATAAGAAAGTTACTGATTCGATGTTCCCCACCTGTGCGGATAAGCAAATCTAATTCAGGTTGCTCTGCAAGAGACATAAACTGATTTAAGTCGGCTTCTTCTGCATTATCAACATCCAAACTTCCAGCTGCTGCCTGTTTTGCGAACGATTTAGCCGCATTCAAGATATCCCAGCGCCCACCATAGTTGGCTGCAATATTGAGGATCAACGCGTTGTTATTTTCTGTTAGTTGTTCGGCTTTATTAATTTTTTCAACCAATTTACTATCAAAACGAGAGGTATCTCCAATAACCTTGAGACGTACGTCATTTTTGTTGAGTTTTTTGGCTTCGCTGTTTAATACAAAATTAAACAAATCCATTAACACCCCTACTTCTTCAGCAGGACGATTCCAGTTTTCACTGCTAAACGCAAACAACGTCAGGGATTCAATACCATTTTGACGGGCAAAACGAACGGCAGAGCGCACTGATTCGACACCAGCTTTATGCCCGAATGTTCGAATCTTGCCTTTCTTTTTTGCCCAACGACCGTTGCCATCCATAATGATGGCAACATGCTTGGGGATATTTAGTTTACTCATAAGGTAAAAGGAATTAACCGAAGACAGGTTAAATTTCCATCAACTCTTTTTCTTTATCTTGTAATGCACTATCTATTGTTTTTACGAACTCGTCGGTCAATTTTTGGATTAACTCTTCACCCTTGTGACCTTCATCTTCGCTTAACTCTTTTTCTTTAACCAACTCTTTTATATCCGCGTTTGCATCACGGCGAATATTACGTACTGCTACGCGGCCTTGCTCAGCTTCATTTCTTACCACTTTAATAAGATCTTTACGACGCTCTTCCGTCAATGCCGGCAAAGGTATGCGAATTGCTGTACCTGAACTCATTGGATTAAGCCCAAGATCTGACTGCATAATGGCTTTTTCGACAGCACCCGCAGCGCTCTTATCAAATACAGTGAGGGCTAAGGTTCTTGCATCTTCAGCAAAAATATTGGCTAATTGTTTCAATGGCGTATCTGCACCGTAATACGGCACCATGATACTGTCTAAAAGCGCAGGATGTGCGCGACCCGTTCTAATTTTACTTAATTGGCTTTTCAGTGCACTAATGCTTTTTTCCATGCGTTGTTTTGCATCATCATGAATGTCATTTATCACTGCAATCTCCCTAATTCTTTTTACTAATCGTTTTTTAGATAATTATTATTGATTGTTGGTGCCTTGATGAGAAATCGTGGTTCCTTCATCTTCACCCATCACTACACGACGCAACACGCCTGGTGTATTCATGTTATAAACACGGATGGGCAAGCTATGGTCTCGAGCCAAGGTAAAGGCTGCTAAGTCCATTACTTTTAATTCTTTTTCCAGTACTTCTTGGTAGCTTACGTTTTTAAGTAAAACTGCATCTGGATTTTTGACCGGATCATCATTATAGACTCCGTCAACTTTAGTCCCTTTTAATACTGCATCAGCTTCAATTTCAATGCCACGTAAACAGGCTGCTGAATCGGTCGTAAAAAATGGATTTCCAGTGCCTGCTGAGAAAATAACAACACGCCCTGATTTCAATAAGCTAATGGCTTCCGTCCAATTATAAGCATCACACACACCATTAAGCGGTATCGCTGACATTAATCGGGCGTTTACAAACGCTCTATGCAAGGCATCGCGCATCGCTAAGCCATTCATAACGGTGGCTAACATTCCCATGTGGTCACCCACAACGCGATTCATACCTGCTTTTGCGAGACCTTCGCCACGAAATAAATTTCCGCCGCCGATCACCAACCCTACCTGCACGCCCATTTCAACCAGCTCTTTAATTTCTTGGGCCATTCTATCAAGCACTTTAGGATCGATTCCGAATCCTTCGTCACCCATTAGGGCCTCACCGCTTAATTTTAACAGAATTCTTCGATATGCAGATTTTGGGGCAATACTCATTTATTGGCTATTCCTTCGTTATGGGATGCAGGGTTAAACCCTTGTTTTTATCCACGTAAATAGTACATATAAAAAGGCACCTCAATTTGAGGTGCCGTTAGTTTATATGACATTGGCTTTACGCAAAAGCGAAAGGCTCAATTATTTCTTGGCTGCGGCCATTTGAGCTGCAACTTCTGCAGCAAAATCTTCTTCTTTCTTCTCGATACCTTCACCTACTTCGAAACGAACGAAGTTGATAACATCAGCATCTTTAGATTTTAAAAGTTGACCAACAGTAACTGAAGGATCTTTCACAAACGGTTGACCTGTTAGGCTAACTTCGCCAGTGAACTTCTTCATACGACCAGAAACCATTTTCTCTGCGATATCAGCTGGCTTGCCAGATTGCATCGCGATTTCAAGTTGAATTTCTTTTTCTTTTGCAACAACTTCAGCTGGTACATCTTCAGGCTTAACGAATTGAGGGCTTGCTGCTGCGATATGCATAGCAACATCTTTTGCCAATTCTTCATTACCGCCATTCAGTATTGCGATAACACCAATGCGGCCACCGTGCACGTATGCACCTAGGTTGTCACCTTCAACTGAGATGACACGACGAGCTGAAATGTTTTCACCAATTTTAGCAACTAGCGTATCGCGTGCATCAGATACTTTAACACCGTCGATTTCACTGTCGTTCAAGGTATCAATATCATTGATTTTATTAGCTGAAGCAAGATCAACAAGTTTGTTGGCAAAAGCTAAGAAACCTTCATCACGTGCTACGAAGTCAGTTTCACTATTAATTTCCATCATAGTTGCTACGCCATTAGCAACTTTAGTCATAATCACACCTTCAGCTGCGATACGACCCGCTTTTTTAGCGGCTTTAGCTTGGCCAGATTTACGCATATTTTCAATTGCTAGCTCGACATCACCGTCGGTTTCTACCAATGCTTTTTTACAATCCAACATGCCTGCGCCTGTGCGCTCGCGAAGTTCTTTTACTAGGGCTGCTGTCACTGCCATTTTGGTTTCCTCAGCATTTATAAATAGTTCTTAACTTATGAAACAGGGGCCGTAAAAAACTTACCGCCCCTGATGAGATAGATGTCATTTTACCTGACCAAGGTCACAGAAAAATGACAAGGTCGCGACCTGACAGTCGCGAACTTTAATTACTCAGCTGCTTCAACGAAATCGTCTTGCTCAGCTTGTACTTCAAGATTTTGTTCACGGCCTTGACTTACAGCGTCAGCTGCAGCGTTCAAGTACAATTGAACAGCACGAATTGCATCGTCGTTACCTGGAATGATGTAATCAACACCATCTG
Source organism: Aliiglaciecola lipolytica E3 (assembly GCF_000314975.1). Classification (GTDB taxonomy): domain Bacteria; phylum Pseudomonadota; class Gammaproteobacteria; order Enterobacterales; family Alteromonadaceae; genus Aliiglaciecola; species Aliiglaciecola lipolytica. The sequence goes on along the minus strand of NZ_BAEN01000036.1, from coordinate 28,573 downwards.
GGTTTGAGTTAGTATCAACAACAGAGATAACTGGGATACCCAAATTACGTGCTTCAGTGATTGCAATGTGTTCGTGATCTGCATCAATTACGAATAAGCAGTCTGGAAGTCCGCCCATGTCCTTGATTCCACCCAAGCTGCTTTCTAACTTGGTCATTTCACGTTGTAACATCAACACTTCTTTTTTGGTCAACTTATCGAAAGTACCGTCTTGAGACTGTTGCTCTAGTTCTTTCAAACGTTTGATAGACTGACGAACTGTTTTCCAGTTAGTCAACATACCACCCAACCAGCGCTTGTTAACATAGAATTGGTCACATTTCTGTGCTGCTTCTTTAACTGCGTCGCTTGCTGCGCGTTTTGTACCAACAAAAAGAACTTTACCTTTTTTAGCAGATACACCGCTAATATAGTTCAATGCTTCATTGAACAAAGGAACAGTTTTTTCAAGGTTGATGATATGAACTCGGTTACGAGCACCAAAGATGAAAGGTTTCATTTTTGGGTTCCAGTAACGAGTCTGGTGTCCGAAGTGCACGCCCGCCTGGAGCATGTCACGCATAGATACGTTTGCCATTATTAATTTCCTCAAATTGGGGTTAGGCCTCCATACATCCCATCTATCGATCCGTTCAGGCGGCAAACCCGAAACAGACACCCCGACAAATGTGTCGATGTATGTGTGTTATTTAGTTAATTTCGCAAGAATCCATAGGCCAAAATTGACGCTATTGAATTTGCGGTGCGCTTTATACCACGCAGCCCAGTCATGCGCAAGTAAAAACGCTTAAATGGGCAGATTTATACCTAACTACTTTCGATACTTTGCAAATGGCAATTATTGCTAGTAGCTATACATTTTTAGGCTGAAAAGTTACAATTCCGCGCATTAATGCATTAAGCCGTGTTTTATTAGGAAGCAAAATTGACAATTACGATAAAAACCCCAGACGAAATTGAGAAAATGCGTGTAGCCGGCCGTTTAGCTGCCGACGTGTTGCAAATGATTGGTCCCCATGTGAAAAAAGGGGTGACCACTGATGAGCTAAACCAAATTTGTCATGATTATATTGTCAATGAACAGCAAGGTATTCCTGCACCTTTAAATTATGGACACCCCCCTTTCCCTAAATCGATTTGTACGTCAGTCAATCATGTGATTTGTCATGGCATACCATCAGATAAAAAACTTAAAGATGGTGACATTGTAAATATTGATGTAACAGTCATTAAAGACGGGTATCACGGTGATACATCAAAAATGTTTGTGGTCGGTAAACCAAGCATTTTGGCAGAACGTTTAATCAGAGTGACTCAGGAAAGTTTGTATAAAGGCATTCAACTGGTAAAGCCTGGCGCGCGCTTAGGCGATATTGGTCATGTGATCCAGCAGCATGCCGAGAAACACAATTATTCGATTGTTCGCGAGTATTGTGGGCATGGCATTGGAGCAAACTTCCATGAAGAGCCGCAAGTTGTGCATTATGGACGTCCAAATACCGGTGTAGAGCTATTAGAAGGCATGTGCTTAACCATTGAACCTATGGTCAATGCAGGAAAACGCTACTCCAAAATACTGCCTGACCAATGGACTGTCGTCACCAAAGATCGCAGTTTAAGTGCACAATGGGAACACACGTTATTAGTCACAAAAGACGGAGTTGAAATCTTGACTCTGCGAGATGATGAAACGATCGACAGAGTGATATCGCACTAGATCTCATTGTTTTACTTATTATGAATGATTATGACTAACGTGATTTAGTTATTTGCTAAGCACTTTAGGTTATTAGACACTTTGTAGATTCAAAGTAACACCGAATAGATAGATTCAAGTTTCATTGTCCTTTACTAGCTTGTTTTTGAGGTATCTCGTTTGTCATTAGACCAGCTCATAGAAAATATCCAAAAAATTACTGATATCAATGACATTCGCAGTTTCAAAAAGTGTGTGAGTGACAGTTATGATTGGTTGTCGCAAGAATTCACTAAAGTACCGGTAGATAAGCTGGTACATGATAGGGCTGTTTTCATTGACAAGTTATTAATTAAAGCATGGGATTTAGGTGGGCTAAACGAACAAAAAGGGCTAGCACTAGTGGCGGTGGGAGGCTATGGCCGAGGTCAACTACAACCCCATTCTGACGTAGACCTACTGATTCTTAGTCACAAAACCATTAATGCAAAAGTTCAAGAAAAAATTAGTTTATTCATTACCCTATTATGGGACATCAAATTAGATATTGGACAGTCTGTTCGAACCATTAAAGAAACGTTTAGTTTAGCCAAATCCGATACCACTATTGCAACAAATCTAGTTGAATCACGATTGTTGGTGGGTTGCTCAGATAGTTTTGCAACCTTACAAAGCAAAATCAAAAGTAAAAGTTATTGGTCTAGTAAAGACTTTTTCACGGCCAAATATGAAGAACAAAAAGAACGCCACAGCAAATTTAACGATACATCTTATAATCTCGAACCGAATGTCAAAGAAAATCCTGGCTGTCTTCGCGATATTCAATCTATTGGCTGGGTAGCAAAACAGCATTTTAATGTGTGGAACGGACACGAACTAGTTGAACATGGCTACTTTACTGAAAGTGAATGGGCGGAGTTAATCGAGTGTCGTTCACATTTATGGCAAATTAGATTTGCACTGCATTTAATCTCGGGACGCAGTGAGAATAGACTTTTATTCGATTATCAGACCGATGTAGCTGAACGACTTGGTTACGGTGAAGGCAAAGAAGCTGTTGAAAAAATGATGAAATCATTTTTCCGAACCGTGCGTCGTGTGTCAGAACTAAATGTCATGCTTCTTCAGTATTTCAAGCAAGATATTCTCGAGTTGAAGGTGAAAAACCTGCAGGTTATCGATGATAATTTTGAGTTATCCGATGGTTTGATTAACCCGCGGGAAGAAGATGTTTTTAAATCTCCAAAAGATATTCTGTCATTTCTACTATTGATTGCTGACACACCAGATTGCACTGGATTACATTCTGGCTGCTTACGACAATTGCGTAATGCTCGCAGGAAGTTCAATACTCAATATTATTGTGAAATTCCCGAATGTCGCGAGTTGTTTATGCAACTAATGCGGCATCCAAACTTTTTTGGACTCGGTTGGGATTTAATGCATAAGCACGGTATTTTGCAATCCTACTTACCCCAATGGGACCACATTGTGGGCATGATGCAATTCGATCTTTTCCATGCCTATACTGTGGATGAGCACACCCATCGCTTGGTTAAATATGTTCATAGTTATCATTGCGACGACAATATCGAGTTTCCACGCTGTAAAAAAATCGTGAAAGAAACAGATAAGCCTGAACTACTTTATTTGGCAGCTATTTTTCATGATATCGGTAAGGGTCGTAATGGCGATCACTCAGTATTAGGTGCGGCAGATGTCGTCACATTTTGTGAAGCACACGGTATTGATGGAGAAGATGCCGAACTGATTCGATGGCTAGTGGAGAACCATTTGTTGATGTCCGTAGTGGCACAACGCAGAGATATTTATGATCCGGAAATTATCGGTGACTTTGCACGTGCAGTTAAAAGTCTAAATCATCTCAAGCATTTGTATGCGCTTACCTTGGCAGATATTCGCGCCACCAATAATAATCTTTGGAATGATTGGAAAGCATCATTAATTCGCGAATTATATTTGTTAACTCAAAAAGCCTTAGATAACGGCTTACAATGCGGCGTGACTTTATTGGAAAGGGTCAACAAGCACCAAATTGAAGCCCGCGAAATGTTGAATAAACATGGTATTAGCGCTGCCGATATTGACCATTTTTGGCACCGCTTAAATAATGACTATTTTGCTAGGTTTAGTCCGATGCAACTAGCTTGGCACGCCAAAGAAGTCGCAAAAGCCGCCACCAAAGATGAAAACGCATTAACTATTGCACTAAATGATTCAACCGCAAAAGCGGGGACAGAATTACTCGTTTATGGGAAAAATCGTCCTGCACTATTTGCACAAATTGCCTCGGTGTTAGACAGCCGAAACTGTTCCATTCATGACGCGCAAATTACTATTACTAACGACGGCTATGTATTCGATAGTTTTATTCTGTTAGAACAAGATGGGTCTCGCATTTCTTCCCCTAGCCGCTTGAAAAGTTTGCTAGAAGCTATAGAAGATCAGCTTGCTAAGCCAGGTCGAGAGCACAATAATAGACGTAAAATGTCACGCCGTATGAAGCAACTAGATGTCACCACTAAAGTGCGTTTCTATCAAAGTAGCTCAGATGTCACTATGGTGGAGCTTGAAGCCTTAGACGCTCCTGGCTTACTGGCCAAAGTGGGTCATCTATTTGTAGAGCTTAACTTTACGTTACATATGGCAAAAATTTCTACTATCGGTGAGCGTGCTGAGGATTTGTTCATTATTGCCAATGAACAAGAGCATGCATTAACCACTGAGCAACAAGTTCAACTTAAAAAACGATTAATCCAATTATTAGATCAACCTCCAACTAGCGGTGAAGCATGTCAGAGTTAAAAAACCAAATAGAAGCAGCATTTGAAAATAGGGCGTCGATTACAGCCGCCTCAGTTGACGATGCAACGAAACAAGCAGTAATAAATGCGATTGAATTATTAAATTCGGGTAAAGCCCGGGTCGCAGAAAAAATAGCCGGTGAATGGGTTGTACATCAATGGCTGAAAAAGGCCGTGTTACTGTATTTTCGGATTAATGATAATGATGTAATGGATGGAGCTGAGAGCCGCTTTTTCGACAAAGTTCCGCTTAAATATGCTGACTACACTAAAGCACAATTTGAAGCGGAAGGCGTTCGAATAGTGCCACCAGCAGCGGTAAGAACCGGCTCGTTTGTAGGCAAAAATGTGGTAGTTATGCCATCTTATGTCAACATAGGCGCGTTTGTAGACGAAGGCACTATGGTTGACACCTGGGCCACTGTTGGCTCTTGTGCGCAAATAGGTAAAAATGTGCATTTATCAGGTGGTGTTGGTATTGGTGGTGTTCTAGAACCGTTACAAGCAAATCCAACCATTATTGAAGATAACTGTTTTATCGGCGCGCGTTCAGAAATTGTAGAAGGCGTTGTGGTTGAAGAAGGCAGTGTTATCTCAATGGGCGTATATATTGGACAAAGCACGCGAATTTACGATCGTGAAACCGGCGAAGTACATTACGGCCGAGTGCCAGCGGGTTCAGTAGTTGTATCAGGAAGCCTGCCAAGTAAAGACGGTAAGTACAGTCTTTACGCTGCTGTAATTGTGAAAAAGGTAGACGCTCAAACACGTTCTAAAGTTGGTATTAACGCATTATTACGTGCCGCTGAGTAGCAACAGAAAATTCAATTGTTGAGTCAATAAAACCCTGTAAAACATTTGTTTTTACAGGGTTTTCTTATTTATAAACAAAACAGAACGGCCACCTAGATTGAAACGCGTTTAGATTTTGTTAGATGTGTCTATAAGGTTGTCTAATTCTAGCCATAAATCGTCACATAACCCCTGCCGAAAAGCAGACTTCTTAAAAACCGGATGTTCTTGGCAATAAATATTGAACATTTTAGCATTGTGGTTTTTGATACTAGTGCTTACATTAGCCAATCGGTCGCACACCTTAACGATTAGTCCCAGTTCAGCGTCGCCTTTCACCTCTGCCATTTTTCGATAGGTTTTTGCTTTACGCTCTTGTCTATTATTGCCTGTTTCGTCAGTAATCACTGACACACAAATAGCGACTAATTTACCAAACTGACTTTCAATATCTTCAATGGTAACGGAAGTATCTTCAACAACGTCATGCAAATAAGCAATAACTTCGGCTTCTTCACCAAATGCCCTAGCCTTTTCAGCTACTTGATCTAAATGAAATGAGTATGGATGCTTACCATATTTTTGATCGCCGTGAGATTCAATTGCGAAGTCTCTTGCTTTTTTTATCATGTACGCGTGATTTACTCCCACAAAGTTTGACGTCTTAATTGACTGTAAATATAGAGTTAAAGCGCAAATATTAATATATCGATTTTTAGTATACGGTGATTTCCCGCCAAAAAGATAGCGGAAAAAATAACCATGCACTTTTCAATTAGCTATTCTTTCGCATTTATCTCTATGTTGAGGCAAACTTCTAGACGCAACGTTACTGGGTGATAATCAACTTTGGCAATACCTTTTCTACCCATGGTACTGCTTCTAATTCAGGCTCTAACGTCTCCATAGCATCAATAATCAAAAGATCCGAAACTGGCCGCCCTTGTAATTCGACAAGCAATTCAAATATTTGCTTTCCTGCGCCACAATAACTGTCGCCATAACTACTATCACCTAAGCCAATAACGGCAAATGGTTTTTGTTCCATAAGAGGCATAGTATCGCGCATATCCATGATCAAAAACTCTAAATTAGGTGGAATATCCCCCTGACCAGTAGTCGAGCTGATAAACAGCACAGACTTGGTCTGTTTAAAATCATCAATTGTTGCCTCTGTAAATAGCTCTACATTGTGGCCTTTTTCAGCCAACATTTCTTCCACTTGCTCGGCAACATGCTGAGCATTACCGTAAACAGAGCCAACAAAAATTCCCACGTCTACCATTATGAATTGTTCCTAAGATTGATTAATCATTATTTAAATTAGTAAGATTCTGTATTTGCTTGAGGCTCAAGCCCCATTGTTCTAAAAGGACAGCCAGTCTTATATCAAATTGAGCTGCCAATTTCAGCCGTAATTGTGTTACCGGGTGGCTTATCACCATTTCAGAACAACTAAGTGCTAAACCCTGTAAGTTAAATTGATGGCGCAGAAATGCGTTCTGCTTGCCATCACCATGAGTTGTATCACCTAGAATAGGATGTCTAATATGTGCCATATGCCGACGTAATTGATGTTTTCGTCCCGTAAGCGGCTGTAGCTTTACAAGTGAAAAGCGTGAGGTTTGATACCGCCCTACGGCAAAAGGCAACTCAAATTGCTGTAAACATTGATAATCAGTCACCGCATCTTGTGCAGGTTTGTCTTGCTGTGCCTTTTTGTCTGCAATTTTATCCAGCTTCTCTTTTAGTGGATAATCAATTTGCCCCGCTTCTGGAGAATAACCTCGGACAATCGCGAAGTAGGTCTTACTGACATGCTTATCCGCAAATTGTTGATTTAATGTTTTGGCAATTTCTGAAGACAGCGCAAATAGCAACACACCGGAAGTTGGTTTATCTAATCGATGGACGGGAAATACGTGTTGCCCTAATTGATCACGTAACAATTGCATTGCAAATTGGGTTTCATGTCTGTCAATCATGCTTCGATGAACTAGTAGACCAGCAGGTTTATCTACTGCGACAATATATTCATCTTGATACAGAATATCTAAATGCATGCAACTGGAACACCTTAGTTAAAATATTATTTAGGGTTAGTAAAAATTGAGGATTTCGTTGTCGATTTCTTTTTAAAGCTTACGCAAAACGCTATACTCTGCGGCCTTACATTTTGTATACAGAGCATATTACCGCAACCTGATTATGAGCAAAAACCAAATATCATCAATTAGTGAATTTTTATTACACGCAGGAACAAATTATCGCGTGTTTGATATGGGCAGAACAATTCGCGAAATATCGAGTCAGCAATTCTTAGAGCAAGAAAATGCACAAGCGAAGCCTTCATTCACGAGAGCTCAACACGCTTGGTATGGCATTATTTTCTGGGATAAAACGCGTTCGGAACAACAATATATTTGGTTTGTTAAATTACCAATTGATGAAACTGGGCTGGTCGTTTCAGCCTGTCGCAACCATTTCTTGCAGATTATTGTTGATGCACTAGGATCTGAGCTGCAAGATGCGGATAAAAAGAATGGTCAACTACCTGAAAATCCCTATTCATTTCTACCCAATCAAAATCAATTGGCTGATTTTAATAGTAAGAGTAGAAAAGCGATATCATTAGGTTTTTCTCAATATTATGACGCAGCTAAAACCTATATTGCATCTCCCATGGTAATAGATTGGCAAACCATTGCATTACAAGGGTTAGCTGACATCGTTGCCGATCTTGATAATAACGATATCCAAAACAACATCAGTGAGTATTTTCATGTGTTTCCGGTGCAAGTACAGTATCAATTGTTGATAAGCATGGAGAATCATCCCGTCCCTGACTCATGCACAAATTGCATTATGGCATGGATGCATGAGCATCAAGACGACGCCATTAAATGGCAACATGGGCTAAGAGCGTTTGCTCAAACTACAGGAAAAAAGGCGGTTTCTGAGGCGATTGAATTGGTGTTAAACAGCACATTATCTGACAATAGCAACCTATTGGTTATTATTTCTGGGCGCCTTTGGCATTACCTAGACTCAGAAGCAATACGAATATCATTTTTTGAAAAAGTTGCAGCGGCAGATCCTAGTTTCGCGCTATTCCAAGGCATTTTCCAGGATTTAGTGCAACTACCTGATATCAGAGACGACGTTTTAGCAATGTTAAGGTACCCGAATAAATCGAAACAATTATCTGCCGCGGTAGGTCATTTATTTTCGAGCCATAAAAATCAGGATTAGTAAATGAATATCAATCTTACCGACATACTCGTGTTATTCATTATTGCGGCAATTATGTTTCAATTTTGGCGAATTCGAGCGATATCAGAACAAGCAAAAGTTTATTTAGAAAATTACTGTGAACTCAATGGGTTGCAATTGATAAGTATCGCTCGAAGCAAAACCAGAGTAATCCTATTTAAAGCTAAACTGGATTGGTATACAGAGTTTTCGTTTGAATTTTCCAGCACCGGAGAAGAGCGGTATTTAGGCACGTTAAAAATGCGCGGTCTTAGTGTCGAAAACGTGGATGTGCCAGCATATCGAATTTCCTAATCCATCACGAGCTGCTTATATTCATTTGGAGTTCGAAGTTCTTGATTGCCACACTCACGCCATTAATGATCACCTCAAGTTTATGTGTCCCCGGATAATAAGTGCGCGTTGTGATAGGTTTAATCCCATGGGATTTAGTCAATAATAACACCTCTCCACTTTGCAAAGTAACACGCTTCCATTTAAATACCTTTGCAGATAATTTCCCGTTCGCTTTTAAATGGTGTACGGCAAAATCGATCATTAGTAATTGTTCCTGTTGCGAACAAGTCTCTATTTGTAGCGAAAAGTGCAACTTTGAGCCCAGTTCTAGCACATTTTCTGCGATAGAAAGCGCGACCTTTTTTAGTTTGGGCGGCAAATACCCTTGGCTTTGTAATGCCAGCGGGTGGCCTTGTTTGAGTAACGTGCGGCCGGCATGACGAATTAATTTTTGCCGCTTAGTGCTAGCTCCTTGCGACCAATCAGCCATTACCTGAGCTACAACATCAGGGTGATCTTTAGCAATGTCATTAAGATTGTTTGCCACTGACCGTCTAACGTAATCTTCGCTATCATCTTTAAGATGTTCCAATAACGGCATTATCAGTTGAGGTTGCTGAATAAAAATTGGAAGTTGCATTCCCCAAGGTAGTCGTGGCCGACAGCCTTCTGAGACTAAGCGTCTCACATGGTAATTTTTATCTCCTTTCCATTGCTGAAATTTATTAAGCGTTTTTTCCGGACACGCTAAGAAAAAGTGCCGGATAGCAAATTCTGACGTAAATCGCTTGGTAAAGGCGTGCAACAAAGTCATGGAGGTGTCAAAGTGTGCTTGTCCGTATAAACCGACAAATTCAGCCATTGGCATGATTGCCCACCCTTTTAATCCAATTGCCATATCTGGATCTTGTTTTTTTTCGCAGACTTCCTCTTCGGCCAAGCTTTTTAGCATAATTTCGGCGGTTTGCTCAAAGTCATCAGGCATACCGCGTTTTATCGCTTCTAAAATTTGATTAGAACGTTGTTTTAATTCCAACTTCGCCAAGTTAGCACAAGCAAAAGATAAAAATGCTTCGCGATCAAAAGCAGCATGATGGATTGCAAAATGATTAGCCATTGAAGTAATAAGTTCGATACTAAATAAATTTTTGAGCGGTTCTGGCACGTCTTTTCCACATTACTGAATCAGTTTTTGAATTGATTATTATCTATCATTATTTGCTTCACTGCCTCTCTAAACCAACGTAAAGCAAGATCATCTTCCGTATTTTGATGCCAGTACATATGTGTAGAGATTAACGGCATTTCAAAAGGAATTGGCACAGATACCAAACTAGTATCCAATAACTGAATTGCCAAAGAGCGGGGTAACGTGAGCAAAAATGGCGAGCCTTTTAGCATTTCTTTCGCTGCATAATAATTTTGACAACGTACCGCAACGTTCCGGGTAAAACCTTGCTGTTGCAGCATGATATCCTCTAAAGCCGCACCGGTAGGACGATGTGAAACACTGATATGTTCAGATGTAAAATAGGTTTCCCGGCTTATCTTGTTACCTGAAAAGTCGCCCTGTGCTTGCCCAATAGCATCGCTCAAAGCATGCTGACGGTCTAACAAAATCACGAAATTATCGTTACGTACATTGAGATGACGAATCGGCGGCTTAAGCGGCATAGCCACATCGAAAGCCAAATCAAATTGTCCAGATGCCAACGCTCTAGATAACTGGTTTCGCTCTACTTTTACACTTGCAAAAGTAGCATTTGGTGCAGTTTCGAACAGCATCTTGGCAATACTGGGTAAAATTGCTGGTTCAAGAGCGTCATGCATAGCGATTCGAAAGTGATGCTGACTAGTCGCTGGATCAAAGTCTCCCCATTGCTGCAGAATTTGCCTAAGGCGACTCAAATTATCAATAATCAGTGGTGCCATACGCTTGCAAGCTGGGGTAGGCAGCATTTTGTTCTGACTGCGCTCAAACAATGGATCCTGCAAACAGTCTCGCAACCTTTTCACAGCATGACTTACTGCAGATGGCGTAATATTCAGCCTTTCTGCCGTTCGGGTCATATTTTGTTCCAAGTATAGACTTTCAAATACTTTAAGAAGGTTCAAATCTAACCTTTGGATCTGTTTAATCTCAGCCAATCTCTCACCATGAACTAAATTCATACTAGACTTGAAGTATATTTCATTTTATTCAATGAGCAACTGTGTATATGCTGCTTGTTAATTTAAAACGAGAAGGATTTAACCATGCATTTCGAACATAGCCAAAAAGCCCAGGACTATCTCGCACGTCTTAAAAAGTTTATGCAAGAAAACATTTACCCAATTGAGCGAAAAATCTATGCCGAAATGGAAGAGATCAATCCTACTGGGGAGTGGCAAAAATGGAAATTGCATCCTGATGTTGAAAAGTTAAAACACAAAGCGCGCGAACAAGGCTTATGGAATTTATTCTTACCTGATGCCAAGTTAGGAAAAGGTTTAAGCTGTTTGGAATATGCACCTTTGGCTGAAGAAATGGGACGCGTGCCTTTTTCTCCCGAAATATTTAATTGTAACGCACCCGACACGGGCAATATGGAAGTTCTCTATCACTTTGGTTCAGATGCCCAGAAACAGCAGTGGCTTGACCCCTTATTGGCTGGTGAAATCCGTTCAGTTTTTGGCATGACAGAGCCTGATGTAGCCTCCTCTGATGCGACCAATATGGCGGCCACTATTGAAATCGATGGTGACGAAGCTGTTATCAACGGGAAAAAATGGTGGAGTACTGGACTAGGACATCCAAATGCAAAAGTGACTATTTTTATGGGATTGTCTAATCCTGAAAATGACAGACATGCACAACACAGCATGGTACTAGTTCCCTTAGATAGTAAAGGTATCGAAATAAAACGCATGTTGACTGCCTATGGCGATTTTGATGCGCCATATGGTCATGGAGAAATGCATTTCACTGATGTTAGAGTACCAAAAGAAAATATCATCATGGGCTTGGGCAAAGGGTTTGCAATTGCACAAGGCAGATTAGGCCCAGGTCGTATCCACCACTGCATGCGCGCAATTGGCATGGCCGAAAAAGCCCTTGAACTGGCTATTCTGCGAGGCCAATCTCGCCAAGCCTTTGGTAAACCTTTGATAAAATTAGGCGGTAACCAAGAACGCATTGCCGAAGCACGTATGGCAATTGACCAAGCTCGGTTGCTTACCTTAAACGCGGCGTGGAAGATTGATGCGGTGGGTGTGAAGAATGCAATGACGGAAATTTCCGCGATCAAGGTTGTTGTGCCAAGAATGTTACAAAATGTGGTAGACATGGCAATCCAATTTCATGGTGGTGCAGGCATGTGCAGCGATTTCCCGCTTGCGCGATTTGCCGCCGGCGCTCGTGCACTTAGATTAGCGGATGGTCCGGATGAGGTGCATCAGGGCATGGTGACGCGTATCGAACTCAAAAAGTATGCGAATAATTAAACCAACTGACATGGATAGCAGTTTGGAATAATACGAGTAATAAAAAAATAGTCCTGTATCACTAAAACATATAATTATTGATTCAGGATTATGACCCAGCTTTTAGCACTTTAAACTTACACTTATTACCCAAACTGCAAAAAATTATGCTTACTAGAGTTAAAGGATGAGATGTGACAGCGATTTATTTAATTAGACACGGTCAAGCTTCGTTTGGACAGCAAAACTACGACATGTTGTCTAATATGGGGCACCAACAAGCCCTTTTGTTGGGTAAAGCGTTAGGAGCTCGAATTGGAAAATTTGACAAAGTCTATCTAGGCAGCATGTTAAGACATAAACAAACGTTAGAAAATTGTCTTACTGGCATGGCAGTAGAATATGACGAAACCAGTTGGCATATTGACTCAGCTTGGAACGAATATGATCACAATGACATCATTGCGCAAATGGGACCTCAGTTTGCCGATGCACCATCGGTCAAAAATTGGTTATTAACTCAACCTAACCCTAAAGCAGCATTTGAAAAGCTGTTTAACGATGCTATGAATAGATGGATGTCTGCAATGCACTGTAGCGACTATATTGAATCGTGGGATGTGTATCAAACACGAATTAAAGTCGCCTTGGAAAATGTAATTACCAACTGCAAAGGCGCTAAAAAAGTAGCAGTCTTCACCTCAGGGGGGCCGATTTCTGTTGTCAGCCAATATTTGTTAGGGATAGCTGCGAAAAACGTAATGCAAGTTAATTGGACCTTAGTAAATTGTAGTGTGACTAAATTAGTTGCCACTCAATCTCGAGTATTTTTATCAACCTTAAATGAACACAGTCATTTTGAGAGTGAAGATAAAGCCTTAATTACATACAAATAAGCATGTTTACGCCAACCAAAAAGAGATGAAATCTACAATGATAAGAAAAAACATATTAATTACCGGTGCCAGCTCAGGTTTAGGCAAAGGCATGGCCATTGAATTCGCTAAAATGGGCAGAAATTTAGCGCTTTGCGCACGGCGTATGGAACGCCTGCAAGAGCTGAAGATCGAATTACTCAAGATTAACCCCGAGATCAAGGTAGTGATTAAATCACTAGACGTCGACAACCACGACCTAGTGTTCGAAGTCTTTAAAGAATTTCAGCAAGAGTTTGGGCATCTCGATAGAGTGATAGTAAATGCAGGTATGGGCAAAGGTGCTTCGATAGGCACGGGTTACTTCTATGCTAATAAGCAAACCGCTGTGACCAATTTTGTATCAGCATTGGCGCAGTGCGAAGCCGCGATGGAAATCTTCAGACAACAAAACGCAGGTCATTTAGTCACGATCTCTTCGATAAGTGCAATCCGTGGTGGCAGAAGAGCGATCAACGTATACGCGGCTACCAAAGCAGGACTAAGCTCACTAAGCGAAGGGTTAAGAATTGACGTTTTAGATACACCAATTAAGGTTTCTACCGTACATCCGGGGTTTATTCGCAGCGAAATCAATGAAAAAGTCAAAAAAGTCCCTTTTATTGTGGACACCGAAACAGGATGCAAAGCTATCGTCAAAGCAATCGAAAAAGAAGGCGCTAACAGCTATGTTCCGCGCTGGCCGTGGGCAGTGCTACAACCAATTCTGCGCGTTGCTCCTCTTTCATGGTTAAAAAACATGAGCTGATTAAGTTGGGCGCTTGTCAATTTTGCCAATAGCGCGCCGCTAATCTAAAATCACCACTATTAGACATCCTTCTCGAGGATCAATTGCGCTATGTTCAACCATCGTTTTATTAAGTCACTCTATTGGTATCTGCTTCCATTAGTATTTAGCACCGCTTTACAAGCAACAGAATACGACTTTACTGCAGCGAAAAGTATACTCAATGGTTATGTTAATGAGGGGAAATTGGCAGGTGCCGTGGTGTTGGTATTAAAAGACGACAAAACCGTACTGCATTATGCGACTGGTCAACAAGACGTAGAAGCCGGCATACCCATGCAAACAAACAGCATGTTTCGTATTGCGTCTCAAACCAAAGCAATCACCTCAGTAGCGATAATGATTTTGCAAGAACAAGGTAAGCTGAAAGTAACCGATCCGGTTTCTAAATTCATACCGTCTTTTAGCACGACCACAGTACTCGAATTAGACGAAAATAAGAATGCGAAAGTTGTCGAAGCTAAGCGAGAAATCACCATACACGATTTGTTGACTCACTCATCAGGCATTGGTTATGGATGGGGACCAAATGAACAGGAATGGAAAGATGCCAATATGTTCGGTTGGTATTTTGCAGATAAAACACAATCTGTAGGAGAAGCGCTTGTTGGGATAACCGATATTCCTCACCTTGCACATCCGGGGGAAAGCTTTGTCTACGGTCATAGCACAGATTTACTCGGCGCAATTGTAGAAAAAGTGTCAGCTCAAACGTTGGATGTATTTTTTAAGCAATTTATTTTTGACCCACTTCACATGCAAGATACACATTTTTATGTGCCTGACTCTAAGCTGTCACGATTAGCCACCGTTTACTCTGCGACTGACAAACGCATTGTCAGAGCCCCAGATACAAATCAAACTACAAATTTCATGGTCAGTCAGGGACACTATGCAAAAGGACCTAAAAAGGCGTTTTCGGGAGGCGCAGGCTTAGTATCAACGGCTCAAGATTATGCACAATTTTTACGTATGTTGTTGAATATGGGGATATTAGATGGCCAACGTATTATTTCAGCTGAGTCAGTATCGGCTATGACAAGGGATCAAATTCCGTATATCGAAATGGATTGGAATGATGGTTTCGGCTACGCTTTTGCGCTGACTAAACAACCAAACTCCGATACAGTTGTGCAATACGAATGGGGCGGAGCGTATCACTCTCAATACTACGTAAGACCAGAAGACAAAGTAGCAGTCGTATACCTAACCCAATTAAACCCAAATAAGGGGTTAAAAGACTGGCAACATATTGATGCTGCCATAAAAATATCATTGGGCATCGACCGCTAAACCGCTACTTCCTGTTGTGCGATTATGATAATACCCGCTGAAACAGCGCGACCGCTTGTTGATACATTTGTATGGCAAGCGCGCCATCAAATCGATCACCTTCATCACGCATGAATGCATGCACTGCATTCACTTCAATCCAGTGGTAATTTATGCCTGTTTCCAAGCATTTCTGGTAAATAGCCAACCTACCTTCTTTTGGAACATGAGGATCTTGTTTTCCCCACACAAAGTGTATTTCACCTTTGATGTCAGACATACGCGCAAGACTCTGTTGGCTGGCTTCAGCAGTCAGCGTATTGCTATGAATATCAGTAGCATATAAACAAAAAGCCGCTTTTATATTGGGGTTCAACGCAGCACGATATGCTAAATGTCCACCAATGCATACACCCATAGCACCTGCTTTGCCGGAACAATAAGTAGCGGATTGAATAAAATCAATCAGTGCCACAGTATCACTATCGTGATCGATTAACGGCTTACACAACTTATCGTCATTCCCTTTATCCTTACCTTCATCATCATAAGCTAAAACAGTACCCATTGGATTAAGTTCATGAAATATCTCTGGAACAATGACTACCAATCCGTGGCTAGCCATCATCGCAGCAGAGCGACTTATAGGTGACGTTTGTTGAAAAATCTCTGAATAAAAAATGATCGCAGGGAACGCCCCTTCCCTATTTGGGCGATAAATGTAACAGCGCATTTTTCCGGTCACCGTGTCTAAATCGACAACCTCTTTTAGAATTTGCATAACCTGATTTTCCTCAACATTTGGTATGTCTGTGACTTTACTAAAAAGCGCGATAGATTATTAGTAAAGAATCACTCAAAAGACATTTTGCGCTGATTAGCCTAAAGGCTTCACTTTAATCCATAAGCATTGTTACAAAAAACATCTTCCTTATTCACTGAAAACCAGTAAAATGTATACAAATTAATTTATGTATACATTTATGTTTAACTCAATCATTAGAGATAGCTCGCTTTCAGCCATTGCTGCAGGTTTTATTGCGGTTCTAGTTGGGTTTGCCAGTGCCATGGCAATCGTATTTCAAGCGGCTGTGTCCTCCGGTGCCAATAGTCAGCAAATAGAATCCTGGGTGTGGGCTTTAGGGCTAGGGATGGGGCTTAGTTCATTAGGTCTTTCATTGTGGTACAAGCGTCCACTTATTATTGCTTGGTCTACACCAGGTGCAGCGTTACTTGCGACAGGCACTGCAGATGCAGATTTAGCCACAGCAACAGGCACATTTTTAACCGTGGGGGTGCTGATTACTTTGGTTGGTGTGACAGGCGTTTTCAATCGATTAGTGCGCCTTATCCCTCTATCGATAGCATCTGCCATGTTGGCCGGAATTTTAGTACAGTTTGGACTTAGTTTGTTTGGCGCGATGCAAACACAACCGTTTTTGATCATATCGATGATTTTGATTTATCTGATAGCTAAACGTCTCGTTCCTAGATACGCCATTCCGTTGGTATTATCATGCGGTGTGACCTTCTGTTTGTTTAATCAAACAATTCAAACTCAAAATCTATCTCTTGCTTTGGCTTCACCTGAATGGGTAACTCCAACTTTTTCATGGTCATCAATCATCGGCATTGGATTACCCTTGTTTATTGTCACCATGACATCGCAAAACCTACCCGGTGTTGCCATTCTTAAAAGCAGTGGTTACCAAGATCAACCAATTTCGCCCGTTATCACTACTACCGGTGTAACTACGCTATTATTTGCGCCATTTGGCGGTTTTACCTTTAATTTAGCAGCGATTACTGCGGCTATCTGCACCAGTGACGAATCTCATCCGAATCCGGAAAAGCGTTATATCGCTGGCGTTTCGGTTGGCGTATTCAACATCCTTGCCGGTGTATTTGGTACTGCAGTGGTGAGTTTATTCGCAGCCTTTCCTCAAGCTTTAATTGCTGGATTGGCGGGGTTGGCGCTATTAACTACCATAGGAGCGAGTTTAAAAGCTGCACTAAATATAGATTCGGAAAAAGAAGCCGCTATGTTAACCTTCTTAATGACAGCTTCAGGCATTAGCTTTTTTGGAATCGCATCCGCGTTTTGGGGTGTAATTATAGGTATGACAGCAATGTACCTTAGTAAGAGAGTGTAACGATATGCCTAAACAACCCGCGCAACTCCTGTATAGCCAAATCAAAACGGATATTCAAGAAAATCGCTTGCCTGTCGGTCAAGCGCTAAAACAGGAAATGCTGTCACAGCGCTATAATGTCAGCAGAATCCCCGTCAGAGACGTACTACATCGGCTCAAAAGCGAGGGGTGGCTAATACCCTGCGGTAAAAGGGGCGTTATGATTCCGCAGCTAAACGCCACAGAAGCAGAAGATTTATATTTGATGAGAATGTATTTGGAGCCGCTGATTTTGGCTCAGTCGATACCCAATTTAAACCAGCAAATGTTAGGCAAAGCTGCTGATATATTAACAAAGCTTGATAACAATAAAGACTTAAGCATCGAAGAAAACGGTGAATTAAATTGGCAATTCCATGCCTGTTTATATGAACCAGCAAATCGTCCTACTTTATTCGGAACTATTGCAAGTTTACATCAACAATGCGGCAGATATATTGGTTACCACAGCCAAAAGCTACAATATTCCAACACCAGCCAAGACGAGCATTATCAAATATTAAATGCCATAAGCGAAAAAAATATCTCACATGCGCAAGCCATTCTTAAAGCTCACATCAGGGATGCAGGTGAAATCCTTGTCAACTATTTAAACGATCTAGAATAAGAATAATAACGCGAAGCTGATAAGCAACTAAAAGTGGCGGTATGATGAAAATACCAACCACTTTTAAATGTCTTTAGTGGAACGTTTAATCACTAAACTTGATTCGCACTCCCGCGTTAGCAATAAATCCATCGTTTCTAGACCAGATATCTGTTGTCCACTGGCCGCTTGGGGCTCTAGCAGGCAGAAGCAGAGGATGTTCATCACTTTGCTTCACATCTAAAAGGTTTTCCAGGTTTATAAACCAACTTACCCGTCCGAGGGTAATTTCGCCCATTAAACCTAAGTGCCAATAAGGGTTAGATTCTTCTAAATACGGATTATTATTCAACTGCTGCGAACCGGTATAATAGGCTTCAAATCCCAAACGAAAACTATCATGTTGTTCCCACATAGCCACCAATCCGGCAGAGTGTTGTGGGGTAAGCGCAATCTTTTTCCTGCTTCCGTTATCCATGGACTCTTCGGTCGCATCCAAATACAAATAGCTCGCGGTTAGCTTAATATCTTTCCAATAGTAGCGCAGCAAAACTTCAGAACCGCGTATTTGACTGACTCCATCAGCATTGATCAACCTTACCCTGTCTAGCGTTCCATTTTCGGTTGATGAAAACGCTTCTAACTCTGTGGCATTGTCTACGTCAGAACCAAATAAGGTCAGGCTGGTTTCAATACTGTCAAATCTATAGGTGAAATCCAGCGACGCTGTCTCAGCTTGTTCTTCACGTAGTTGCTGAATTGGCTCAAGTCTGGAAAGTCCTGCGGCTTCTATCTCCTCGACAAATGGCGTAGGCGCATAAAAACCCTGACCGTATGAGCCTCTTATAGTCAAATCCCCGGGGCGGTATAACACTGAGACTCGCGGACTTGCCTGCGTGCCATATTCGTTATGATCATCGATGCGAATACTATAAGAAGTCGTTAATTTGGTAGTTAATTCATAGTCTAATTGAGCAAATATGCCCGGCACTTCATAAGAATAATCAAACTCTGGAAACGTATTGGATTGATACTTATCAGATTGATAAGCCACACCTACAACCCAATCACTTTTTTCACTATATCCAGACAAACTACTTTCAAGCAGATAACTTTCATGTTTATCATCTTCAACGGTGTTACCGTAAATATGATCATGCTGCTGTACCATTGCCGATGCTCTGGTAGACAAGGTAAATACATCAGATACTGGCATGGAAAACACCAGCCCAGCATCGGTGCGCTCAGATTCTTGAGATTGCTGGAAAGGATTACCATCTGCGACAACAGCTCCTGTAACTGTTCCACCTGTGCGATCTTCAGTCATGTAACCTGCGGTTACATAGAGACTCTCGCCATTTTCTCCTTGCCAGAAAAGTCGAGGACGAACGGTATATCTCTCGTATCCGGCCAAATCGATCCAGTTGTCATTATCGATATCTTCACTTTTTTGATGGTGTGCACCAGCGGTTACTGATCCTTTCCATGCATCCGATAACGGTGATTCAACATAAGTAGTAAAATCCTGCCCATCGCGGGTAGTTAAGTTAATTAACGCCTCACCATTAAATTCATCGCCGGGACGTCTTGATACTAAGTTGATCACTCCACCTAATGCCGAGCCACCATAAAGCGAAGATGCTGAACCTTTAATAATTTCTACTCTGCCTAGATCAGTCGGGGGGATTTGTAGCAAACCTATCGATGCAGCCTGATTTCCATAGAGCGGCAAACCGTCAGCCAATAATTGCGTATATCTTCCATACATTCCTTGGAGTCTGATATTAGCGCTGCCTAAAGCAGGAGATGTGGTTTGTACTCGAACTCCGCCCGTTTCTGCCACAAGCATTGATATATTTCCCGGACGCATGGTGGCTTTTTCCAGAATTTCTTCACGATTGATAAGTTCAACTCGAATAGGTTGTTCATCTGCAATTCGCCCAGAGCGAGTTGCCTGAACAACAATTTTCTCAACTTCTTCGGCATGTTCGTGTTCGTGATTATCTTGTTCTGAATGTTGATTATGTTGCGGATTTACTCCCTTTTCATGTTCGGGATGTGAAGAATCATCTTGATTGGCGTAACTCACGGCAACAGGGGAGAAAGCTAAAAACAGTAGAGCTAAGCGGGAAAATGGAAACATAGATTGATTTTTACAGATTAAATAAATGATATACTTAGTCTAAAGCTTACAGTCACTGGAAGGTCAAGATGAAAATAAGTGAACTCGCAATAGCGTCAAATGTCCCCGCGAAAACAATTCGCTATTATGAACAAGTGGGTTTGTTAAAACCTGCTCGCAGAAACGATAACGGCTATCGTCAATATCGAATCAAGGATATAGATACACTGGTATTTATACGCCGTTGTAGAGAACTGAATATTGCCATTGGTGATATAAAACAGCTTCTAGATGCACAACAAAATCCCAATGCATCTTGTGCGTTTATAGATGACATGATTGCAAAACAATTGAACCGAATTCAACAAACTCAACGAGAACTTGCCATATTAGAAAAAACCCTATCTGCGCTGGCTACATCTTGTGCAAATCATAAAATAGAAGACTGCTCAATATTGCATCATTTAAAGTCAAACTAGCTGCTTTTGTTCAATCCTGACATCTAAATCGATTCAAAGAAACTATTAATCTCCTAAGATTTCTGCCTTTTAGGTAACTCATAAATGACTAACGACCAATTTCTTTTATGTCGTTTGCGAATAATGTTTCCAAATCTGCTCTGCCTCTTTTACTCAACGCGATCATCTCAGTCAAATCAGAATCGGCTTCTATCACTTCTCGTAATATCTTTTCATCATGCTGTTCGAACATTTCGCACATTTTAGTAGCTTGTTTTTCTTCAATACCGAAATCCTGTAACACTTGCTTCGCCGCCTTTAATCCACCCCAAAATAGCTCTCTAACAAAATGTAGGTTTTTAACTTTGGATAAGCGCGTAACCGCATCTCTATTGCGCGCTCTAGCCACCATTTTCACATGCGGAAAATGTTCACTCACAAGGGAAACAATTTTTAAGGTATCTTGTTCATTATCTATAGCAACCAGCAGTATCGACGCTTGTTCGATGCCTGAGATTTTTAATATATCCAAACGGGTCGCATCACCGTAAAAAATTTTATTACCAAACTTTTTCACGAATTCAATATGCTCCGCGTCTTTATCTAGTGCAGTAAACGGAATTTTGTTAGCCGCTAGAATACGCCCTGTTACTTGTCCAAATCGTCCGAAGCCCGCAATAATAACCCTTGGCTCAGACATGTCGCTTTGCGAATCGTATACTGGCGGACAATTACGACTGTTAAACCAAATACTATGCAATATAACCAGTGGCGAGGTTAACGCCATCGACACTCCTACAATCAGCGTCACGTGGCTTGCAATTATCGGCTCGAGTAGGTTGCCTACGCTAGCCGCGCCCATTACCACAAACGCAAACTCCCCTCCTTGTGATAGCATCAGGGCAATACGTACAGAATCCGTTTTGGACTGTTTCGATAATTTAAGAATGGCAAAAATAATCACACTTTTAATGACGATCAACGCTAATGCCGCACCAATGATGAGTAACGGCTGCTCCATAAATAGAGCCAAATCCAAATTCATCCCGATAGCGATAAAAAACAAGCCTAATAATAAGCCTTTGAAAGGTTCGATCTCGGCTTCTAATTGATGTTTAAAGCTAGAGTTGGCTAACAGCATGCCCGCAACAAATGCGCCCATGCCCATGGACAATCCCGCTTCTTGCATACCCAAGGCAGTGGCAATTACGATAAGTAAGGCTGACGAGGTCATAATTTCTGAACTACCGTAGTGGGAAATTAAACGCAAAAATGGATTTATCAGAAACTTGCCGATGATCAACACCGCGATAATAGCTAAAACACTAATCCACCATTCAGGTGAATCAACTGTGGATACGGTTGATAAACCTTGCACCAAAAGTAGAATCGGGATTACCGCCAAATCCTGCATTAATAAAATAGAGAACCCTTTTTGTCCTGGCGTGGTTTTGAGAATATTTTGCTCATCCATTAACTGGATGGCGAACGCTGTAGAAGAGAGTGCGACCGCAAGACCAATAACAATCGCTGCGGTCCAATCGATACCGATAATATATTTAACTGAAAAGGCAATAACAGTGGCGCTGAGAAACAACTGGCCACCGCCCGTAAAAATGATTTGGTCACGCATTTTCCATAGCTTTTCAGGCTCTAATTCCAAGCCAATGATAAAGAGCAGCAATACCACCCCCAACTCTGCAAAATGCAATATAGTCTCAGGTTCTGATACCCAATCCATAACGGATGGACCAATGACCATACCAGCGACTAAATAGCCCAGTATTGCACCCAACTTCAAACGTTTGAATATCGGGACGGCAACCACGGCTGCCGCTAAAAAGATCATTGTTGAACCCAACACACTCATTTATTTCTCACTTAGTTCATAAAACGACAACTTTTTTGGGTTATCTACTTGAATGGCAAACTTCGCATCAATGCCTGACGATTAACATGTTCTCTTCAACACCCAAACTGAATAAAAATTAATCAACTTTTTACTTTTTGTACTAGTCTTGTATTAGCACGAAAACATTTGTAAGACAGCCAAAGGGTACTTGAGATGAAAAGACAATACTATATAAGTGATGACTTAAATGACCTGAAAATCATTCAAAACGAACTCGAACAAAGAGGCTTTAGCTCACCACAACTCCATGTGCTAAGTGAAAACGATGCTGAAGTCGAAAAACATCATTTACATGCAATAGAATCTGTTTTAAAAAAAGACGTGGTGCGATCAACTGAGTTAGGCGCTTTAGTCGGCGTTATTGGCGCAGCTTTGGTTTTACTGCTGGCCTATAGCATGCAATGGCATCAATCCCCGGCAGGCTGGATTCCTTTTGGTTTTCTTGCTGCAATTATTTTAGGTTTTTGTACTTGGGAAGGTGGATTGATTGGCATCCAAGTCCCCAACTACCAGTTTAAACAATTTCAAAAATTGCTCCAAGATGGGAAACACATTTTCTTTGTCGATGCGACCGACGAACAACTTGAAATTGTAGAACAAGTAGCAAGCCTGCACGCTAATCTTGAGTTGGCAGGAACGGGAGAGTCAACGCCTGAATGGGTCGTCAAGGGGCAAGACAAATTCAATAATTTTATGAAAGTTATGCCTTAAACGAAGATTGGAGGACATAGTCGGTAAGGCACCATGGTTTATGCTGCCTTACTGTTACTTTATTATCTTAACCCCAGCTCAACATCTCGAATAATGAAATTACCATTGTAGATGGGATGAGGTTCGCCGGTTTGCTCAATAGCAAAATAAGATTGTTCTTCGGAGGTTAAGCCCTGATATCCTCCAATGACTTGATATAGCCACGCCTCAGTATCAAAATCCAAGTTTTGTTGTTGATAATAGTCAAGCGCCGTTAAGCGTTCACCCGTATCAATTATCTGACAGAAGTACGCTTCAACTGCTTTTTTAAGTTTATCTTCCGCAAATTCGACTTCACTTTGTTTTTCAACATGAATTTGATGTGCTGCACGCTCTGGTTGATAGGCTTTAACAGGACGATTCAAGGTTTTTATCGCGCTGACTAAATTTTGCAATTCTTGTTCATGTTCTATGCGAGTGACATCAACAGACGCAGGTTTAATTACCGGACTGGCTTGATTAAACAGCATAGGAACTTGTGAAAGACCGCAGTAATTCACAGGCACAAAGCTAGGCGAATGTTCCATATGCAGCAGAAACCCTTTTAACAGGCGAGTTCGGCCACGTAACTCTCTGAAACGGCCTAACAAAGACAACAATCGCGCCTGCACAATTGACAACTCTTGGGTTACACGTGAAAAGCTGTGTTGCAAGGTGACAATTAACAAGTGACGTAACTCGCGATTGCTAGCAGCAATGTCGCTCAATTCGTCGAACCTAAACATTTCCAACTGAGTCAGCAGTTCTGAAACTTGAGATTGCGCTAATTGATTCTCGCGAATCTTTGCATCAATTGAAGAGACATAACCGAATTCGTTATTGATCCGACTAAACAACACTCTCACATTGTTTTCCAGCGATTCAGTCAGCGCATAAACGTGTTCGGTCAAATCGGACAAATGCGCATGCGACTCTGTAAAACGTTGATTTTGGAGTGCTTCTTTATAATGACCAGCCAGTGTTTTGAGGCCGGCTAAAGCAGAGCCTATATTCGCATCAATTTGGCGATTCCGCTCGTCGTGCAAACTACCTTCAAGTAATTGTCGTACGGCATTTTTTAAGCGTAAATCAGCATCGGCATCCGGACGCCAGAGAATGCCCATTTGCACCAAACTGTCGATTACTTTGGGGCTGAACTTCGCTTCATCAACTGTGCCTGAAAGATACACTTGCATAAGTAAGTCGGCATGCCTACTTAGTGCATTAAGAAGCTTGACCCCAGCCTGATGCAGGTTCTGGTTCATATCAGACTACCTTGCTTAACGGCGCTATCCGCTTGCTCCGCCAATGAAAGTGACTCGGTTTCGTCAATAAACTTAATTACCTCGTATAAATATTCCACTTTACCAGTAGCAATATAAATTTGTTTATCTTGATTGGGACGCAACATATAACCTAAATCCGTTAACCGCTTAAAAACTTGTTTTATTTGGCCATCTACCGTCACACTGGTGGAACCAAAAAGTTTGTAATGGGAAATTTTTGCCAACTGTTCTGCAAACGCCGGCGTGTCTTCGATAGTAAGTTGCATTTCAGCTAAGCGAATCGCCGTCCCTTGTGTAACCGGCACATCCGTTCCACCCGCTTGCTGTACCAACAATAGCCATTCAACCAGTGGCACTAAGTGACCCGAAATATCTTGAAACTGGCTAGTTAGCACTTTACGTTCGCTGTCACCTAGCGTTTGATAGGCAGCGTAATACACCTCACCTTCCGCGGCACTCGCTAAGGTACGATTGAGCATATTCAGTTGAGACTCAATCTTATCGCTATTACCTGTTGTTTTAAGAAATCGCCATCCATCCTCATCACTAACCTGACATATGAATGCACCAGATAATAAGCTTTCGAGTATACGCCCTTGTTCACTAATCATGCGCTAACCTCCTGCTCTGCTTGCTTTCGTTTTTGAATATGTTCAGCAATGGCACTGACTTTAGGCTGCACTACCTGCAATTTTCGCGTGTTTTTGTCGATCAAATAACGATTGTCAAATAACGTCAGCACTTCAGATTCAGGATTAGGAAATGCGCCAACCACACTGATGTTATTGTTTTGGCAGGCATCAAAAATTTTCTTCACATTACTTTGATGAAGCGTACCTAATTCATCAATTGGCCAATGGATGGTGGCATCGGCATCGCCTCGTAGCAGGCGCGTAAATGCCAATAAAAACTTACATAAAATTAGGTAAGCCATACCGTGGCTGGAAGATTCGTTCAATTGTCGGTCAGTACGAATTATAAGATTAGAATTCCCTTCTTTGATGTGTAGCTCAATATCCAACAACTTGCTTATCCCACCACTTAGGGCTGCGCGCCCTAAAATGTCTAGTACTTTGCGCATGCTCAAGGCATATTCATCGTCAGGTAACTCAACCGCTCCACCTTTCATCCAACTTTGATAAAGCTTGTTAAATTGTGCTAATTCAGGCCAAAACTCCAATTCTGAAATTCGAGAGCGAATCTTCACCGCCGAATCTGATACTCCATCAAGGAATAACTCTTCATCGACTTCCCTACTAATGCGCTTGCTTTGACTGGCAATTCGCTTATCAATATCTTCCAGAACATTGTAATACTGAGTAAGGTCTGCCCCAAATATTCGACCCTGTTCTCGTAATCCGTGAAGTTTCTGCGGTACCACTTCATTAAGAAGTTGAGATAAGTGCACCACCATACGCCTGTGATCTATGTTTCGAATACCTTGGTCATTGACGACCGCACACTCGTCGCGAGAACGCTCCCATATATCTGCTAAACCAGTACCGGATTGAGCCGCTATCAGTTGATCAAAATGTTCCACATACACTTTGATATCACCAAGCAAGCGATCACGGGTTTGCAAAAGTTCCTGCCCCTCTGATATACGCTGGCCTATATTGACAGTATCAGGTTTGGTATTGACACCCGCATTCTCATTATTGTCCGACTTTGCCAGTTTTAGTTTAACAAGACTCCGAATAATGCTTTGAACGTCAATATTTTGCTCACGTGCAGTACGCAAATCCTGTTCAAGTTGAACCTGTTGATCTTTGCATTTCTGACGTTGCTCTTTGAAATCAGCGTGCTTTTGATTTAGTGCACGTTCTGCTTTACTGGCTGCCTTTTTGGCAGCGGTTAAACTTTGTTGCCAGGTAACTTTGTAACCAACAAAATAGGTGTTATACCAACGTTCGTAGTCTTTGACTTTATGACGATGGGTATCTGTATAAGTAATATCTTTCTGCAATTGTTTGATGCGTTTTTGCAAGCTGCCAATATCGTCGACA
The DNA here is from genome assembly GCF_000314975.1 of Aliiglaciecola lipolytica E3. Taxonomy (GTDB): domain Bacteria; phylum Pseudomonadota; class Gammaproteobacteria; order Enterobacterales; family Alteromonadaceae; genus Aliiglaciecola; species Aliiglaciecola lipolytica. The sequence goes on along the minus strand of NZ_BAEN01000036.1, from coordinate 1,964 downwards.
TCAACCCCGCGATTGTTTAACTCATCTTCTTTCCATTGCTCTATTTTCTGTTTGTCTTCGACTGCTATTTCTTTGGCTTTCTTTATGTGACTGTCGACAACATCGATTTTGGCCTGCAAGTCTTGAATAAGTTGTTGCCAATGAAACTGATGTTCAGTCTCAGATTCACGCTGCTGATCTTTTACTTCAGCGATAGCTTGGGTATGTTGTGAAGTACACTTTGTTTGTTCAGACTCGATACTACTCAAACGTTTTTTGTTTTGTAGTTTGCGCTGTGACAATGCATGCGCATATTCTTGCTGGACCTGATCTTTATCCTGTTGCGCTCTTCGACGGCTTGCCTCAGCAGTTTTACAGGCACTTTCTGTTTTCGCTTGAGCCAACTCTTTATTGCGGACTTCTTCACTGGCTTTGGCTAATTCAAGCTCTGCTTCATTTTGTTTGCTTAGAGTTTTATCGAGTACTTGTTGAGCTTCGGTTAATTTTTGTTGAAGCTGTATTTCTGATTCCGCGAACTCCGACATATCAACCGCATGCAAATCCAATTTCACGCCGAATAAACTGTCTGACGCCTTGTCCATCGTTGGTTTCAAATCTTTGCGTTTAAACAATTCAGGGTGTAACACTTTGCCTAAATTATTTTGCCAATCCGGTCGCTCTTTGCGCAAGAATTCTAACAGGCTGTTTTCTCCCGGATAAAGCATGCCATCAATTTTGTCCAATTGATGTTGCGCTTCTAATTGAGCACGTCGCGACTCTTCCAACACCCCATTGGCTTTATTTCGTAATTGCACTGCATGATTGAAATCTTGTTGAGATTTTCGATGTTTTTCTCGCGCTGCATCTTCTGCGATACCGGCCTCTTTCACCGTTGCATCAAGAATATCTAGCTGACTTTGTTCAAATTCATCAAACCCTGCATTTTTTAGCGAAGCTGCAACTTCGGTATATTGCACCTTCAATTCATCTGCACGTTGACGGTACTCAGCATCAACTGCACTGAGCTGACTTTGATAATCTTCGCGGATTTGCGCTAAGGTTTGTTGTTCTTGATTTTTTTGTGCGCCAAGTGTCTCTTGTAATTGAGCTTTTTGTTCAGAGTAATCTTCTAATTCAAGATTCAGTTTTTCACTTATTTGCGCCATGCGCTTGTTAAAACTGGCTTCTACATCCTGATGCTTTTCAGTTAACAACGCGTATCGACTCGACGATGTCTCCAGCTCACTTTCCCACTGCGGTAATTGTTGTAAATTACTCTGTAGAGTTTCAATATCCTGTGATTGCCAATCGTCGTATTCATTTTCTATTTGTTCGAGGTCGGATTCGAATTTTTCTGTATCCGCTTTTGCAACCGACAAACTTTGATTCAATTCATCTCGTTGTTGCGTCCAATCTGCATCTAGTTTTTTACTAGTAAGCTGAATCTCGTCCAATTGACTTTCATTTTGAACCACACTTGCGGCTAATGCGCTGGTATCTAATTCAAATTGATGTTGCAACTGCGACAAACGATGTTCAGTTTGATTTAACTGATGTTCGGCTTGTTCCAATTTTGCGAACTCTGGACGAATAACGTCAAATTCTTTAATAAGATGGCATTCCTTAATCCAATCTTCCACCCGATTTCGACTCAGGCTAGAGCTTGGTGGTTGCACACCGTCTTCTTCTAAAATAGCCGCGATCATTGCCTTGATGGTTTCCATTTTACCTTCTTTGGAATGAACGGCTTTTGCTAGTTTTTCAATATGACGCAGATGATTAGCTTGTTGGCACAAACTAAAAATTCGAGCATAGCCGAGCAATTCACGATTGTTAGCACTGTCATTCAGTACCCCTCTATCGTTCTGCAAGACAGCTTTAAATTCTTTAGTATTGAGCAGGTTAGTCACTAGAACATTGGCTCGCTTTAAGCTGCGGGCTAGTTCATTCATGGTCACACTGCTATGCTCACCTGCTTTGTTTTT
>NZ_BAEN01000037.1 GCF_000314975.1 Aliiglaciecola lipolytica E3 | reverse complement strand
TAAAAGCCGCGGCGTCAAAAGAACCGCAAATTAATTTTAAAGAACTGTATTTCTTAGAAAACGCCAGAAAAATTAGAGCTGCCGTAAAAATACCGCTAGCGTACGTAGGTGGAAGCAAATCACTAGTTAATGCCGAACAGTTAGTGGACGAAGGGTTTGATTGTGTCGTCATGGCGCGTGCGTTAATTCACGACCCTGCATTAGTAAATAAATTCAAAAGTGGCGAGTTAACAAAATCTGGATGCAATAACTGTAACGCTTGCGTCGCTTATATTTATCATCCTGATGGCACTTGGTGCGTTATGAATCCGCCAAACGATCCAGAGCTTAACCGAATAGTTGCATCTGAGTCATAGCAGGGAATAATGGTGCGCAATTTGTAATAAATTGGCGCACCATCGATCACATTTTGTTTTTGAGTTCGCCGTAACGAGCTTGATGAAAATCAGCATCACCTAAACTCATTTGTGCGACACGGATTCGTTTAAGATACAAACCAATATCCAGTTCATCTGTGACACCAATGCCACCATGCATCTGAATAGCCTCTCTGGTAATCAAGTCGGCCGCTTTTGAGACTTGACATTTAGCGAGACTTGCACTCAGACCCAAATCAGACTTTGTATCGTCAGCATTTGAGAGCGCTGCGATAACACATGATTGAGCAAGTTCTAATTCAACGTAGCAGTTTGCTGCTCTGTGCTGCAGGGCCTGAAAGGTTCCAATTTTGACGCCAAATTGCTCACGCGTTTTTAAGTACTCAACCGTCATATCAAAAAGTGCTTTACTCGCACCAAGTATTTCACTGCTTAAGCACAAACGTCCTAAATCGAGCGAATGATTTATTGCATCAATTGAGTCTCCCGGGTTTCCTAATAGAGCATTCACAGGTAAAGTAAGCTCATTAAATGTCAATTCAGCATAGTTGCGAGAATCGACCAAATTGGTGCGTTTGACGATAACATCCTCGCTAAAAGGAACAATGAATAAACTGACACCCTCCTTATGCTTAGCAGACACAACCCAGCCATCAGCGCTCAGGCCATCCATTACCATCACTTTTTTACCGCTTAGGACAAAGCCATCTGCTACATCTACTGCTTCGGTTTGAAAATTAAAAGGCTCATGCCTAGCCTTTTCATCTATCGCTAACGCTAAACGTTTTTCACCGCTAATAATATGGTTTAACCATTCAAGCTGACTATCGTTGGCTAATTGCTCTAAAAGTGAACCACAAAGCACAACAGACGATAACAAAGGAGAAGCCGTAAGATGCTTACCCATACTTTCGAATACTGCACCCAGACCTTTATAGCCAAACTCTAACCCGCCTAGTTTTTCTGGAAAGGTAATGGCAGTCCAGCCAAGCTCTACCATTTGCTGCCAAACGTCGTTGTCGAAATTAAGAGCAGACTTACTATCTCGTAACGTTCTTTGCGCCGCGACAGGGCTTTTAGATAATAGAAACTCTTCAGCGGTATCGGCTAACATTCTATCGTCTTCACTGTATACTAAACTCATGTCTGCGCTCCTTTATTCTCAGGCAGTTGTAATACCCGCTTAGCGATGATATTTAACTGTACTTCTGATGAACCTCCCGCAATAGCTTGTGAAAAGCTATTTAACCAAGCGCGATTAATCGCTTGCTCTTGCTCAGTAAAATTATTGTCTTCCCAACCCAACGCACGGTACCCCATAGCATCGAGTAGAAGCTCAAATTTGATAATTTCTTGCTCTGTATGCACAAGCTTCATAATTGACATTAAGCCAAAGTTATTTATGCCAGCTTGCATTTCTTGAGTTAAGCGTTGTACGGTCAAGTTATAGGCATGCTCTTGCATGTCTGCTTCAACGGCCTTATAAAATAAAGACTGTTCGCTGGGTGTGTGAGGTGCAGGCATATAATCATTGAACAATGACATTAAGTCAAAATGCGTGGGTAATTGAAACTCACCAAACTTTGACATCGCGCTGCGCTCATGCTGCAGCAATTCTTTTGCTAACTGCCATCCGCCATTAAGTTCACCGACAAGATTGTCTTTGGGTACCTTAACGTTATCAAAAAAGACTTCACAAAAAGATGACTTACCGCTTATCAAATGAATAGGGGCCGTTTTTACGCCATCTGAATGCATGTCTAGCAGTAACAAGCTAATACCTTGATGTTTTGGTGCGGCAGGGTCAGTTCGAACTAGCGCATACATAAAATCTGACTTGTCACCATAGGAGGTCCAAATTTTACTCCCATTAACTAAGTAATGATCACCCATATCTTGTGCACTAGTGCGTAGACTTGCCAAATCCGACCCTGCGTTAGGTTCACTAAAACCTTGGCACCATCTTACTTCACCTCTTGCCATTGGCTTTAAAAACTGCTGTTTTTGTTGCTCGGTACCATGTTTTAAAAGTACCGGTCCTAGCATCCAAATGCCTAGATTTATTTGTGGAGGGCGGCATTTAAGCTTACGCATTTCACTTTCTAAAACACTATTTTCTTTAGAGCTTAACCCTGCGCCACCATACTCTTTGGCCCAAGTAGGACAGAACCAGTTCTTATCACGCATACGCTCAAACCAAAGACGCTGATCGTCAAACGTAAAGTTGGGTGTTTTACCGCCCCAAATGAGTTCGCCATCGGGCGTTGGTGTGCGTAGCGATTCAGGACAATTATCCTCTAACCATTCACGAACCTGTATTCTAAACTCTTCCAAATCAACCATGTGAACCTCCTGCTAGCGCACTGCGCGCGGCATACCAATACCAAATTGCGCAACTAATTCCCGCTGTATTTCATTGGTACCGCCACCAAACGTTAGGGTAACTGAAGCTCGCACCTCATACTCAAGTTCACCTAGCAAAAAAGACGCCGCAGAGTCACTTTTGACCATACTGTTTATGCCAACAATGTCTATTAATTTTCGCAAAATATCAATGGCACTCTCTGACCCATACACTTTAGTGATTGAAGCTAGCGCAACATCCATATGCCCCGCTTCTAAATCGGCTGCAATACGAAAGTTAATCAAACGCATTGCTTCTAACTTGGCATAACACTCAGCCAATGCTGAGCGAACCCAGGGATTGTCGGTAGCGCGTTTGCCAAGTTCATCTTGCGTGTTCGCCCATTGATACACTCGTGTAAATAAACTAACCACCTTATCTGACCACGAACCCAAACCTAAACGTTCATGATTAAGCTGCGCAGTAATAAGTTTCCAACCGCTGTTCAATTCACCCACTAACATTTCTTTTGGCACTTTTACATTATCGTAATAAGTAGCAGCAGTGGGGTTAGAGCATGTTGGTATTACGGTGCTACTAAACCCTTCACTTTTGGTATCGAGGATCATAATCGAAATCCCCTTGTGACGCGCAAGTTCTTGATCGGTTCGCGCCGCAAGCCAGATATAGTCGGCAGAATCAGCGCCAGATGTCCATAGCTTGTTGCCATTAACAACAAAGTGATCGCCTTCTAGGGTCGCTTTAGTTTTCAAAGTAGCTAAATCAGAACCCGCATTAGGCTCTGAGTAACCAATCGCAAAATGAATGTCACCACTGGCAATACCCGGTAAGAATTTTTCTTTTTGTAACTCAGTCCCTGATTCCATCAAGGCTGGACCAACAGTACTAATGGTCACGAACGGCAATGGCGCACCTGCAATATTAGCTTCTTCAAAAAAAATCAACTGTTCGGTCGCTTGATAGCCTTGGCCACCATGCTCTTTAGGCCAACCTACCGCAAGCCAACCATCTTTACCCATTTGACGAACAACTTTCCGAAAGTTTTCACCGCCCTCTTCCCCTCTAAGAGATTGACGAAGCTCAGGAGTCATTAATTGTGAAAAATAATCTCGTATTTCTATACGCAGTGCGCGTTGCTCGGGAGTTAAATCAACGAACATCTTCCTCTCCTTATGCTTTTGATAAAATTAAACCACTGGTAGGTACACCGGTACCCGCAGTGACAAGGACGTTTTCGACATTGTCGACCTGATTTACTGAGCTTCCGCGGACTTGCCTTACCGCTTCGGCCACACCATTCATACCATGTATGTAAGCCTCGCCTAACTGTCCACCGTGTGTATTTATGGGTAACTTCCCGCCGCGCGCATGATGCCCCGCACGAATAAACTCTTTTGCTTGTCCGCGAGGAGCAAAGCCAAATTCCTCTAACTGCGGCAAGACGAAAGGCGTAAAGTGGTCATAAATAATCGCAGTTTGAAAATCTTCAGGCCCTAAACCAGACTGAGCATAAAGCTCTTTAGCCACCACTCCCATTTCAGGCAAACCAGTAATATCCTCTCGATAATATGAAGTCATGATTTGCTGACCTTGTGAAATCCCTTGCGAACCAGCCTTAATCGTTACCGGCTTCTGTTGTAAGTCTTTTGCGCGGTCGCTACTAGTAATTATCATCGCAACGGCCCCATCTGACTCTTGGCAACAATCGAGTAAGTGAAGAGGTTCGCAAATCCACTTAGACGATTGATGATCAGCTAGTGTTATTGGCTTTTCATAAAAGAAAGCAGCGGGATTAGTCGAAGCAAAATCTCGGGCAGCTACCGCAATTTTGCCAAAATCCTCAGAAGTTGCTCCATACTCATGCATATAGCGCTGTGCAAACATACCGACCCAACTGGCAGGCGTATGAAAACCGTGGGGCATATACCAACCATAGTTAGTGTTTTCAAAAATAGGGGTAGAGCCAAAACCATATGAGCCGGTACCAAATCGATACCATGAGCGCTCGTTCATCGCCCGATAAACAACGACTGTTTTACAAACGCCTGTTGCAACTGCCATGGCTGCATGCATGATGGGTGCGCAAGCGGCGCCCCCACCGTGGGGAATTTGAGAAAAGAACTTTACATCTTTGCAGCCTAGTAACCGAGCTATTTCATACTCTGGTACTTTATCGACCGAGTAGCTGCTAAAACCGTCGACTTCACTGGGATCAATGCCAGCATCTTTTAGTGCATCAAGTGTGGCTTCCATCGCTAGACGAAGCTCTGTTCGACCAGAGTTTTTGGAAAACTCGGTGGCACCTAGGCCGACAATGGCGGCCTTGCCGCTAATAGAATCATTCATTTGTGTCTCCTAAGCTTAAGGCAGTGCAATAAGCACGGTGCCAGTAACATGGGTTCCGTACTGATTTTGACCTGCTAGCCCTACTTCAACTGTCTTGTTTTGTGCATCAGTTGCTGTGATTTCACCTTTAAAGGTCATCGTATCCCCGGGATAGTTCGGCATGCCCAACTTTATTTTTATATCTTTGAATATACTGTCAGGGCCGCTCCATTTTTCTACAAAAGCTTGTACTAGACCGTTAGTCGTTAGAATATTCATAAATATATGCGGAGAGCCAAGTTCGATAGCAGCGTCTTTGTCGTGATGGCCCGGAAAGAAATCACGCGTTGCAATGGCGCCACTAGTAATGAGCGCTACTGTTATTGGGATAGCTTGCTTGGGTAGTTTGTCGCCTACCTGAACGTCTTTAAATTGTTTAGTTTGCATAGTTTTCATCCAGGTCATATTTCCACCCAAGTTTGTCGTTTACACGCAATACTTCGCCAAGCTTTGCCAATAGTGCAGGGCTACCGCCTAAATTTAGACTGATCGCCCTGCTCCAGTACAAATACCTGAAGATGATATAACTCACATCAACACCAAACCCGCCATGAACGTGCTGCGCTGCATGACCTATTTTATGTCCAGCATCGCATGCATGCCATGCCGTTGCATAAGCCTCGTGCTCACAAGGTAAGTCGTTATCAAGCCGATAACATAACTGCCATAAATTGCTGCGAAGGGCCTCTAGTGCAATTTTGGTATCTGCCATGGTCATTTGCACTGCTTGAAAAGTGCCTATCGCACGCCCAAATTGCTTGCGTTCGCTCACATATTCGACAGTTTTAGTAATTTGAGCTTCGCTTACGCCCACTTGCAGCGCGGCTAAAGATGCGAAAATTCGCGGTAGTATCCAATTATGAGCCTCTGTCGCTAACACTGCTGCATTATCAATTTCCACCTTATCAAGCATAACGTCCGCAACGTCTTCACCTTGCGTCATTTGTCCGGTGGTTAAGGTGAGACCTTTCGTTGTAGTATCAACTAATGCCCATCTAGTCTCGTTATTAAGCGAGAAAGAGAGCAATAAAAAATTAGCTTTATCTGCATTGGCAACTGCCTGCACTACTCCGCTTAGGCTCACGCCATCGTCAGACTCGATTGCGATTACCCCTGAACCTTCTGCTGTGTTGTTTAAGTTATAGCCTATCGTAAGCAAGTTGTTACCCTGAGCAGCGTCCTTCACTATTTCTGTGTGAGATTCGACGGCAAACTTTGCAATAGCGGCTGCAGCCACTTGGTGACGCCAAATTGGCACTTGAGCAAGTGAGCCTCCTTGGGCCTGAAGCACTAAGCTCAACTCCATCATACCCAAGTCAATACCGCCATTCGCTTCGGGTATAATCACGCTGTGTAAGCCAGTTTCTATGGAAGCAAGCCATAAGTCTGACATTGTACCCTGCCCAGACTCATCATAATCGCGTAAATACTGGTCTGTACAAGTATCTGTAAATAAACTTTTCGCCATATCGGCGATCGCAAGTTGCTCTTCACTTAAATTAAAATTCATGATGACTCCTTTGTTGAAACCAGTCTAAACTGTGGCAAGGTTAACTCCCCTTCATAAGTATGAAACTCAACTTCTACTGCTTCACCAATTTTAGGAGACACGTCCTCTTCAACCCCGATTAGACCTGCCGCGATACGCACACCTTCTTCAAGCTCGATTAAACCGATAGGATTGGGATTATCGAATGGTGGAACGTGCGGATGATGCATTACAACAAACGAGTACAACTCTCCTTTTCCACTAGCCAACTTATAATCCAGTTCAAAAGAATGACAATGCATACAAACGGGGGCAGGAGGATGTTGTAATTTCTCGCAATGTTTACATTGTTGAATACGCAGTTCCTTAGCGTCACAGCCTTCCCAAAAAAACCGATTATCGTCGCTAATGCCTGGCTTTGGTCGCAGCATTTTAGGGGCTGCGTTATCTGAGCCTGCAGGTTTAGCTTTTTCAGGTGGATTGGCTGGTTTAAATTTAATAACACGAAATAGCATCTCGCCCACTTTTTCGTCATCTTTCCCATCACCCGTTTCAGAAAGGAAAACCATTTTCAAGGTGACAAAAAATCCGGTACCCAATGCGGTTGTTTTTTCCTCACTAATATCGTCAAACACAGTTGTGTAGTAAAGTCTTTCACCAATGCCGATGTAGCGATCAAAATGTAAATCACAGTTGACCGCAACTACCGCAGGATAGCCTTGAGCTTCAAGTAACTTTAAAACGCCATAGGGATTATCAGTTGTGGAACCTGGCGCCAACTCGTCATGAAAACCAGCAAGGCACCATGCTTGAAGCATGGCTGGCGGAGCAACGAGTTGTCCATGCTGACTTTTTGCGGCGTAGTCGGCATCGGTATAAATGGGATTATCTACCCCCATGACTTCACACCACTGCCTGACCATTGCTTCATTGACTTTATCCCATGCGTAAATACGGCCATATTGATGCCCTACCATTGCGTCGATTTCTGCAAACCATTCATATTTAGCCAAGGCTTGTCTCCTACATTTATTAAAATGAATTTTTTCTATTGAGTATGATTAGCTAGTTATTCTCATTAGCATTTAAAAAGGCAGGCATTTCTCCACCGCCGTTCAACAACAAATTACAGCCACTGGAATAACTAGCTTGCGCAGATGCCAAAAACAGACATGCGTTTGCGATATCTTCTGGCACGGCCATTCGACCTGCAGGTATCGTCGCGCTTACTTTTGCAATACCAGCATCGTCACCATAATGAAGGTGTGAACTTTCGGTTTTGACTAAACCAGGGCTTAGCGCCACCACACGTACTTTCGGTGCCCACTCTACGGCCAATGTTTTAACTAATGATAAAATGCCAGCTTTTGCTGCGCCATAAGCTGCTGTACCCGGAGACGCGCGCATCGCGCTTATACTGCCAATAAAAATAATCGTGCCGCCATTTTTTTGCAGAATGTAATTAGCTTGTTGGGCAACGTTTAGTGGCGCTATTAAATTTAACTTAATAATTGATTCATGGAAGCGAGGAGAAGCTTTATCAGCTAATGCGAAAGGACTTCCTCCAGCGTTATTCACTAACACATCGAGGCGACCAAATTTTTCTTCGATAGTTTTAAACAGGCTAGCTGTGCTATCGGTATCTTTTACATCAGCCTTTATAAAGTGCGCTTTTTTTGGAATGCCATTAACTAGCGCTTGAGGTGTAGTTTCTGGCTCTTTGCGCCCGCATACAATTACTTCAGCGCCTGCTGTCAAAAATCCGACTGCGATACCAAACCCAATCCCCTTAGTACCGCCTGTGACAAGCACAACTTGCCCCTGATAATTCTGCTCTAAGTGAGCTTTGTTGTCTGACATAGCACGACCCTGTAGTATTATTATATTGTGTATTTTACATTGAGGTCTAGCAAACCAACTTCGTCTGTATGGACGATGTTTATGTTTAGCACACAAAGCGACAATGAACTCATCACAAAGTGTACATAATACTTGCCTATAAAAACTTGCCGAGGCCATGGAGATACCAATGTCGACAAAAGAAGAAACCACCGTTTTATTGAGCCATCCTGAAGACGGCGTTGCTGAATTACGATTAAATAGGCCGCAAGCAACAAATGCATTGAGCTTAGAGTTGCAAACAACCTTATCTGAACATTTTAGTAAACTAAGCAACGACTCAAGGGTACGCTGTATTTTATTAACGGGTGGCGACAAGGTCTTTGCCGCGGGCGGCGACATTACAGGGCTCATTGACGCGGATCCTATTGAAATATACAAACGACACACTGAACGTTTATGGGCACCAATTGAGCAATGCCCTAAGCCAGTGGTTGTTGCAGTTTGTGGATATGCTTATGGTGGTGGATGTGAATTGGCTATGTTAGGTGACATTATTGTTGCAGGAAAAAGCGCGAGTTTTTGTCAGCCCGAAATCGCAATAGGAATTATGCCGGGCATCGGCGGTACTCAACGCTTAGTAAGAGCAATAGGCAAAGCGAAAGCCATGCAAATGGCCTTAACCGGAAAGCCAATCAGTGCGAATGATGCGTGGGTAGCGGGTTTAGTTAGTGAGTTATGTGAGGATAACGAAGTCCACGACCAAGCGATGGCTATTTGTAAGCGGATTGCAAGAATGCCGCCATTAGCCGCAGAGCAAATCAAAGAAGTGATATTAGCGGGAATGGACGCTTCTCTCGCGAGTGCTATGGCGCTGGAGCGTAAAGCCAATGCGCTCTTGTTTGCATCAAGCGATCAGCGCGAAGGAATGCAAGCGTTTTTAGATAAACGACATGCTAAATTTGAAGGAAAATAAACACTTAGTCACACGACGAGACCGAGAAAATTTCAATCATTCAATAGCTTATTTTGCTTAAATGCTAAAGGCCCTATAAATAAAGTAACCGCTACTAGTGTTGTTGCAAATGCCAAACTCAGAATGCTTATGTAGCTTGTAGTAACTAACCAGCCCCCCAATGCGGGGCCTATCGTGGCACTTAAGCCAAAAGCGGCAGGCACTAACATTATTGCTCGTCCTTGTGCGTCAAACCTTGCAATAGCAGCTGTTTTAAATACACAACCCCATGTAAATGCTACTTCCCAAATCCAAGTTCCCATGGAAAATAACAAAAATTGATGATCACCTTTTGTGAACGACATCCAAATCAAATATAAACCAATAGACAATACAAACAATACAATTAGATAAGGTGTTTGAAATCCTAAACGGCTTCCCACTAATGCAACAGAAAAAGCCGCTACACCACCGAGTAGCTTTAATACCGCGAAAATAATTCCTATTTCAGAAGGCGCTAGTTCAATGGTGTTACCTATACGTTCTAAAAAGGCCCAAAGGGCTATGTTGCCTGTTGCAAAGATTAAAAAGACAGCCAGCGCAAACCACGCATTAGGGGGAATTTTTAATTGAGATAAGAGAGAGTTGTCTTGTGTTTTAAGATGCGCGTTATGTGGCAGGCCAAACACACTTAAACTCAAAACTAAAATGATGAGCGATAAACTAATGGCAGCGCCAGCATAACCATAGTGAATAATGACTAGCGCTGGTAATACAAACAATACAACTGCTGTTACGCCCAATTCAATGCCTTGGCGCACTCCAAGTGCTTGCTCTTTATTTTGCATTTGTCCAATTATCCGCAAACCTAGGCACGTCATCAAAGCAGCAAAAAAGCCAATGAATACCCAAAATAAAGTTTGCCACTTAGCGTCAGAAAATGATGAGAGAAGCAATAAAACGACTGACAATGCTGAGCAAAAAATGGTGAGCTTTCGTAAACAAAACCTTGGAATTATAAAAACTGATGAAAGTGTACCAGTCAAATAGCCAGCGAAGCATAAGGAGCCAAGCAAACCAATGGTTTGCGTGTCAAAACCGAAAGTATCTGCTAACGAGCCTAACAAAATAGGTAAAGCGTTGAATGGCAAGCCCCCAATAGTAGATGCGAAACTTGCAGCTAATATAATGGCTGCAGTACTTTTGGTTGCAGTATTCATGTAGACCTTGATCTTTTACCTATGCCTGAATGGTGGCATTTCGATGATTTGAAGGTGGTTAACTTATGCGTTGCTACGCAAAATTAACTAATATAACGCAAGAATGGTTGAAGAAGCGATTTTACACATGCTTCAGATGGACTATGCTTTGCATTTTTTAAAAAGAAGATATGGATTAAGGGTAATCATTGGCCCTCAAACCATTGCTTGAAAGCACGATTCGATAGGCCTTAAAAAAATGAGATAACAGGGATAAATTTACAAGTGTGTTAATTAGAATTTTACTGCAAATCAGCGGCTTCATCATAGCCTAGGGCAGCAACACTATTTAGAAACAACCTAACTAACTCTGTCTGCCTACGAACGCCTGTTTTAGAAAATATAGAACGCAAATGCGCTCTGGCAGTATTTCTACGAATATTTAATGCTTCTGCTGACTCCTCTAGCGACAAACCGTTAATTAGCTGCAGAGTAAGCGCCGTCTCTGCTGGCGTTAATCCAAACAATTTTTTAGAAATATCGATACTTGTCATTGACTTACCAACGGCATCTCTAATATATATGACGGCTCTTTTTTGATTTTTGCCATCCGCCCATTCTAAAGTAGGAATCACCTCAATAACCAAGCCCAACGCGATTTCTCCAGAGGGACGAGAAACAGACATTGCCTCTGGCATCGCTTTTTTCTCTTCAGCATGTTCAAAAGCAGTTTTTATTAAACGCTTAAGCTCCCTATTATCACTATGATGCTGAGCGACCAACTTGCCTCCTGAAATCTTAAGCCCATCGGCAGCATCTAAAATCTGACTGGCAAACATATTTTTATCTAGCACTTGCCCTGTATCATTAATAGTGATTGTGGCAATAGAAAGGCGTCCAATTGCGTTAGAGTATAAAGAACCCAAAGATGCACTACTGTATAGGTGTAAAAAGGTCGTAATTGAGCGGCGAAAGTGTGGGATTAGCATCTCGCATAAAGCTTTGTCAGCACTAGAAAAGTTATCTAAGGATTCTTCCCTTGTCACTCTTAAACGTAAGTTACCGTGATTTTCCGTGCTAATGTCCACACTCATCACATGAAAAACGTCATTTACCGCACACCAATGCTGTCTGTAGGAACTCTCCTGCCATTCAACTTCAGACATAAAGTCGTCAACCGTGAACACCTTATCAGGCGCTTGATCAGTAAAAGGGGTTAATTTGTATTGATACGGTAAATTTTGAACACTGTGTTCACGCGATATATTTTTACCGACTGCGACCATTAAGCCCAAGTCGTCTTCTTCCGGTAGCTTTAAAATGAGCGTCACGTAGTTTGCTGCAAACGCTTCTTGGAGAATTTTAAGCGGTTGAGTCCAACTTTCAGATGTAGCGTCTGTTGCTGCTTCATATAATAAATTGATAAATTCATTGTATTGTTCTATGCCAATATTCATTGTGCGGTCCTTTATTAGCCGTTTGTTTAGCTAAGTATTTTTATTATTTATCTGTCGTACAGCGACAAACTCACACTATGTTAAGAATTTAACATAAATTTTTACAAAAAATTAGCTTAGCTTCCACTAAAGTAGTGCTTTTTGTGGAAGCTAGATGAAATGTTAAACAATAAAAGGCAACAAGGAGGGTTTTGAACAAACCGAAGACTATTACAATACCTACACGTAATCAGAATAGCCGGTTGCACCCGCGGTATAGAGTGTTTTGCGATCAAACTTCATTGGGGGTTTATCATCAATAATACGTTGAACATAATCTGGGTTAGCAATGAAATGTCGAGCAAACGAAACAGCGTCTGCATGCCCATCCAATATAGTCTGTGACGCTAAGCTGGCGTCAAAACTATCATTTAATATTAGCGAACCTTGGTACGAATCTCTACCCATTTGGAACGCATTTATTGAGTCATCTGGCGCCCGCATCATGTGCAAGTAACCCATGTTGATAGATGCCAAAGCATCAAGTAAAGCTTGATGACTCTGTTCGGGATTTTCGTCATTGGTATCGTTAAATCTATTTCCAGGGTTCATTCTTAAGCCAACACGCCCCTCTCCAAATATATCTGCCATCGCAAATATACATTGCGCAGCAAATTTTGCTCTATTTTTTGCGCTCCCTCCAAATTCATCGGTACGCTGGTTGGTATCGGAGCACAAAAACTGCATGGGCAAATAGCCACTCGTGCAGTGCAGTTCAACCCCATCAAACCCTGCCTCAAGCGCATTGGCAGCTGCTTGTCGGTGTTCATCAATAACCTGCCAAACTTGTCGAGTACTTAGCTCTTCGGGCACGTCATATGGTTGCATTCCTGCACTGTCGGTGTGCACTTCACCATTCGCTTTAATAGCAGACGGCGCGACTGTGGGTACTCCTTTGCCTTTAATATGGTGAGAGCCGATACGACCAGCATGCATAATTTGTAAAACTATTTTACCTCCTGCTTGATGAACAGAATCTGTGATTGCTTTCCAAGCTTTAATATGTGCGGTGGTTTCAATCCCCGGTTGACGGTTGTACGCTTGTCCTGCAGCAACGGGCCAGGTACCTTCGGCAATAATTAATCCGGCGCTAGCGCGCTGACTATAATAGTCTCGCATAATATCGTTGGGTGTGCCGTCTGCGTCCGCGCGGTTGCGGGTCATTGGCGCCATAATCACTCTATTTGCCACCTCGATGTCGCCTATTTTACCCGCCTGAAGTAAAGCCTCGTATTTAGCCATAATAATAATATCCTAGTCTAACGCGGTTACAAGCACGCAGGCTCGACCACCATCAACGGGTAAACAAGCACCTGTAATGTATGAAGCGTCATCGCTCGCTAAAAACGCAATAGCACTTGCAAGTTCGTCGCTTCGACCGACTCGTCCCATCGGAATTAAACGGTTTGTGCTATTTCGCATGTTTTCATCACTGAGCATACCTGCAGTAGCGGGCGTCTCTACAACTGCTGGCACAACTACATTTATTCGAATATTATCCTTTGCACCTTCTGCAGCGGCTGCTCGTGAAAAATTTACGACCGCCGCTTTAGATGCGCTATATCCTGACATAAGGGGCGTGCCTAATTCGCCACAAATGGAAGAAACATTTACAATAGCACCGCCTTGCGACTGCATGAGTTTCATAGCTGTTCGTGTTCCCCAAAAAGTGCCATCGACAGACGTTTTAAAATTGCTATGCCAGTCTTCGGTTGTCATGTCTGTTATGCCACCATATGAGAAAGCCATGGCATTATTCACTAAAATATCTAATCGACCATACTTTTCTGCAGCCTCTTCTAAAGCATTTACAAACTGACTTTCATTACTCACATCTGCTACAACTGCATGGGCATTGCCACCGCTGTCAGAAATAGACTTAACAACTCTATCTAAAAGCTCTGAGCGGCGACCGCAAATAACCACTGTGGCTCCTTCATCAGCTAAACGTCTTGCTGTCGCTTCACCAATTCCACTGCCACCACCTGTAATGAAGGCAACTTTATTTGTAAATCTAGCTTGCATGAGTATCTCCTTTTAATTTGTAGTAATCGCCATCTGCTGATCGGTACGCACGTTTATGAGGCGCCAACTGGCTTAAACAATTAAGGCCATTAGGCATATTTTAATTTTAGCGTTTGAGTAAGTGGCACCGCCTGACAGCTCAAGGTCAACTTGTTAGCCAAGTCCCGTTCATCTAACACATCATTACTTTTAAGCATCACGTCCCCCTCAATTACCTCACACATACATGATGCACACATACCTTCTCTGCATGAATAAGGAAGTTCAATACCGACAGCCTCTGCTGCATCAAGAACAGTTTGACCCGACTCGCATGCAATAACATGATTAACGCCATCAATTTCAAGATTAACGGTAGATGCTGGCGAAACCGATGATTCAGAGATGTGTTCTTTAGTTTCTGTGTCGTTCAATGGCACCGCATGTTCATTGTTCTTGGGTTTGGCAATAACAAATCTTTCGATATGGATGTTAGTGTCAGGAATACCTATTTGCTTTAGAGATGTTTCCATCGCGTCCATAAAAGGGCCTGGGCCGCAAATAAACGCACGACACTTTTGCATCCCGTTAGCAATTGAAGCCAACAAACGAGAAGACGGTATACCTTGTAAGGAATCCAAAAGATGAATAACTTCTAAGCGCTCAGGATAAGCTGCGCAAAGGTCTTTAATCGTATTTCTAAAAATTACGGAAGACTCATCTCGGTTCGCGTAGATTAACCTTACATTGCCTGAACCCTTACTTAAGACAAGTCTGAGGATAGATAATACGGGCGTTATACCGCTCCCCCCAGCACATAATAGATGATCTTCATTTAGGTCTTTGGTAACGAACAAGCCAGCGGGTTGCAAAACATCGATTTCACTGCCTGCATTGAGGTTATCGCATATCCAATTTGACCCTCTGCCATCAAGCACTCGCTTTACTGTGACTCTTAAAAAGTCATCGAGGCCTTGTGTGCTCGACATAGAATAGCAGCGTTGCAATTGTGCGCCTTCATAAGGAAATTTAATGGTAATAAATTGACCCGATTTATATGCAAATTTTTCTTTTAAATTTGGGGGGATTTTGAACAGTATTGATTGAGCATCAGGTGTTTCTTGCACAACTTCCGACACAGTTAGCCGATGATAACGAGTCATGTCGACTCCTCCATTAGATCGCAATTCGCATCCAACGCAAAAGTTCGACGATGCAACCTACGACAAAATACTTATAGTATTAAGAGTTTCACATATCACAAAATAGCTTCATCGTTTATATGGACTAAGCACGAAATCTAATAATCGTAGATATTATGAAAGCAAAACGAAATTTAGAGGTCGATATGCGAAAGTTTAAGAACAAAGCGATATTTATCACTGGCGCAGCGTCAGGTATTGGAAAAGAGACCGCTCTTTTGTTTGCCAAAAAGGGAGCTATTCTCACTTTATGTGACATAAATGATGAAGGTTTGGCACGAACAGTTGAAGCCTGCAAGACTCACACGAGCGACGTCATGTCCTTACAACTTGATGTATCAGACTATGAATCTTGCAAAACTGCAGTAGAAAAGTCACTCTCTCAACATGGTAAACTTGACGTGTTGTGTAATATTGCAGGCATTGTCAAACTGCATCATTTCACTGAACTTGCGCCGAACGATTGGCTGAAAATGATGAATATAAATGTATCTAGCGTATTTTATTTATCGCAATTGGCAATGCCGCATTTAATTAATACACAAGGAAATATTGTCAATGTTGCTTCGTCTGCCGGTATGGTTGGCCAAGCATATACATCGGCATATTGCGCAACAAAAGCTGCTGTTGTTAATTTATCTAAATCACTTGCAATTGAATACTCAGCGCAATCGGTTCGGGTTAACGCCATATGTCCAGGCAACGTAAAAACACCTCTGTCAGCAAACTTAACCTTTCCAAAAGACATAGATAAACGTTTATTGAGTAAAATGTTCCCGCTTCTCGATGCAGCAGAGGCTTCAGAAATAGCATCAGCGGTTGCCTATCTTGCCTCCGATGATGCACGCTTTATAACTGGAACAGCCTTAGTTATTGACGGCGGACAAACTGCTGGATAAACGTTGCGCATCTATCGTTTTATGCTGTAAATCGACGCCTGCGTGTTGGGCAATCCATAGCAGTAAGTCTGCCACATCTGAGGGTAGAGCAACCGATTGGCCAAGCTTTTTAATATCTTGCTCAGATATCGTTGCTCGCAAAGTTTCAGTATTAACGATCCCAGGATTGACTGTGAATGCGCGAACCCCTTCATGACCATGCTCTATATTTATGATACCTGACAACCTTGATACTGCGGCTTTGCCAGCGCCGTATGCGTAACCCCAGCCTCCATCCGCCGCAGCAACGGGTGGGTTTATCTCTCCGGCGCCCGACGTAATATTAATGATACAACCACTCCCCTTTTGCACCATTGAAGGAATGACGGCTTGAGTAATTTGCAATGGAGCATAGAAATAAGCTTTTGCTACTTTTTCTAGCGTTTCTGAGGTTAAAGACAATAAAGAATCATTTAACGTAGGCCCCTGATAAATAGCATTATTAATCAGTACATCAACCCCACCAAATTGATTGAAAACCTGAACAATCGCATCGTTAACTGATTGACTGCTTAATAAGTCCATTCTTATTGCAAGTATATCAACGCCAGTTTTTTCAATGAGCTTTGCTGTTTCGACTAAACTGCCCTCGGCGTAACTATTGTTTGTAATTTTATGCTTAACAGAATCAGTGTTATCAAACTCACGCGCAGTAATCGCTATATTATAACCTGCGGCTGCAAACGCTAAGGCAGTTGCTCGACCTATTCCTCTGCTTGCCCCAGTGATAAGCGCTATTTTAGACATTTATACTTTCCTTTTTACCTCATTATATGAATATCAAGTATTCACACATCGTCTGTACAGACCAATATATTGGACAAAGTTATCAGGCTCGGCTGACGAAACAGATATATTCTTGCGTGTGTTTCATTTTAACTAGTCCAAATAGACGTTTCTGGAATTATTCATTTATACAAATATCGTCACAAGATATTTACAAAATAGTAACTTCCGCCATAAGATGCAGCGTTTTGACCTAGCTTATGGACCGCGCACACTAGGAGATATAAATGAATAAAAACAATTCGAAAACTACTACTAACATGTTAATAAAACCCTTAGCATTTTCAATCACCTGCGCGCTATCTGGGCAGGCATTTGCAACACAAGAGCAAACAGAAATACAACAAGATACAAAAGAAACTAGTGTTGAACGAATCGTTGTTACCGCGCAAAAAAGAGTAACGCCTCTTCAAGAAACGCCTATCGCTATAACTGCCTTTAACAGCGACACCATTGAAAAATTAGGCGTTGAAGATGTTTCTGATTTGAACAATTTAGCGCCAAACACGCTAATTGTCGCGCCCATTGGAAGTTCATATAATGTTGGCGTAAATATCCGTGGACTGGGAACGGCATCTCCATCTTTAGCGATAGACCCGAAAGTTGGTATTTATATCGATGGCGTATATATGGCGCGAAATGTTGGTGCAATATTGAATATCATCGATTTAGAAAGAGTAGAAGTTTTGCGCGGACCACAAGGCACATTGTGGGGTAAAAATACTACCGGTGGTGCAATTAGCATGATCACCAAAGGGCCATCTGAAGACTTTGAATTTAGGCAACGATTTACCGTTGGTAACTTTGGCCTTAAATCGTCACTTACATCGATTGATACAGGCGAGTACAACGGCTTCTCTGGCAAATTTACTTATCTCAAAAGCGACGAAGATGGTTGGGCAACTAATACATTCGCGGGTGCAAAAGAAAAAGACTTAGGTGCTAAAGAAACTGATGCGTATCGATTAGCCCTGCAATACCAAGGTGATGACTTTTCAGTCAACTATGCTTACGACAACACAGACGGAAAAGCAGTGTCTATTCCAGTTCAAGTCAGTAATGTTCGAGAAACTTTTACAGACCCAACAGTACCAACCCTTCATATGGGGACAGGTGTGTTTTATGGTGGTAATGTTTTCGCGCAGATGGCCGCCAATGAATTCAGAGGTGGTAGACAAGAAGAGTTTGAACTCGATGGTCACGGTGCAGAATTTATAGAGATTTCAGGACACACATTAAATGTTGAATGGGATTTTGCAGAAAATCATACGATAAGATCGATTACCTCATATAGAGACTATTATTCAGACATACCAGACGGTGTAGACTCGGATGGTGGTGCGTACTTTGGCGCAGAGTTGGATGACACTTTTCAACCTACGGGTAACTTCGCCCCTATTCCTGCTTTTCATTTTTCAAACGTAAAGTCTCAAGAGCAAACTTCTCAAGAGTTTCAATTTTTAGGAAGCTTTTTGGACGGTCAGCTTAGCTACGTGGCCGGTTATTTTTACTTCAGTGAAGAGGGAGAAGAAAATAACCCTTGGGAGATAAGTATATTTACCGGACAAGGTGCTAATCTGTTCTTTGCCCCCCCACTTGGTTGGGGTGGATTCTATAAGTCAACTTCAGACTCCGAGGCAATATTTGCACAATTGGATTATAGCGTCACTGACAAACTAAGTCTCATTTTGGGTGTTAGGCATACAAAAGATGAGAAATCACTCACTCAGTTAGCTGCGCCCGACCCAATGCTTCGCAATGACTTATTCGCAGAAGAGGACTGGAGTAAAACAGTGGGCTCGGTGATTGCCAACTATGTCATGGATCAAAATACGACCTTTTATGCATCCGTAACGCAGGGTTATGCAGCAGGTGTTTTTAATCCCGGTACCGTAGATAGATTTGCATTTTTAAACCCAGCAAATATGGGTCAAGCCAATTTCGATGGAAGTTTGATTCCAGGGAACCCTGAAGATACCACCGCATATGAAGTTGGCTCTAAAATGTTTTTATTGGACGATCGTTTAATGCTCAATACTGCGATATTCTATAACGATAATACCAATTTATTAGTAACAGTATTTGACGGTTCTATTCAGCGTGCACTTAACTCTGGCGAATCAGAAACCTTGGGCTTTGAAATAGACGCACAATTTGCCGTTACACCTGAATTGCTTATAACCGGTAATTACGGTTATCGCGATACAGAATATTCCCTCGATGAATTTACAGACGTTGATGTTTATTCAGCTACCTTAGGGTTTGACTGGGCATTAGCCGAGTTCGATTTTGGCTCATTAAATTTAAACGTTAATTACGTAATGAACGATGACAATCAATTCAATAATAATGATCCTACGCTTGTGGGTGAAGCCTATGATCTACTAAACGCACGCCTTACGTTATCTGATATTGAAATAGGTGAGCGTTCTAGTTTAAAAGTCGCGATTTGGGGTCGTAATATCACTGATGAAGAATATGTGATTCACGGCGCTAACTTTGGCTTCTTTGATGCTCAAGTATACGGTGCGCCTGCAAGCTATGGAATTGATGTAAGCTTCAACTATTAGATTTGAGAAATTTTAATTTGGTAACAAGGCTTTAGTATCCATATTAAAGCCTTTTTCTTTTAAAAGTTATTACTAGCATGTTTTTTATAAAATTTATCTATGGAGACAATAGTGAAAATATTAGTGCCGATAAAACGTGCCATCGACTATAACGTAAAGGTACGCGTAAAGTCAGATAATTCTGGTGTAGATTTAACCAACACCAAAATGGCAATTAACCCTTTCTGCGAAATTGCGGTAGAAGAGGCTATTCGATTAAAAGAAAAAGGGATTGCTACAGAAGTTGTGGCAGTTTCTATTGGCGATAAATCTTGCCAAGAACAAATTCGTACTGCACTGGCATTGGGCGCAGATAGAGGTTTGCAAATCGACACAAGCGAAACTCTCGACTCCTTGCAAGTAGCAAAGCTACTGCATAGGGTTGTAGAACAAGAAGCGCCTGATCTTGTGATTTTAGGTAAGCAATCAATCGACTCAGACAATAATCAGACAGGCCAAATGCTTGCAGCGCTATGTGGCATGCCACAAGGAACATTTGCTTCAGTGATCAATATTACCGATAAGCAAATTCAAGTGACTCGAGAGGTTGATGGGGGGCTACAAACGATAGAACTAACGCTACCAGCTGTCGTCACCACAGATTTGCGATTAAATGAGCCTCGATATGCATCTCTCCCAAATATAATGAAGGCAAAACGCAAGCCTCTTGACGTAAAGTCGGCAGACGATTTTGGGGTTAATTTAAGTACTAAACTTAAAACGCTAAGAGTAGAAGCTCCCTCGCAAAGAGCGGGCGGTATAAAAGTCTCTGACGTGACAGAACTAGTAAATAAATTGAAAACCGAAGCAAAGGTGATTTAATGGCTATTTTATTATATGCAGAACACGACAATAAAGACTTAAAATCAGATACCTATAAATTAGTTAGCGCTGCACAACAAATGGATAGTGAAATACACATTCTTATTGCTGGTGATAATTGTGCAGAGCTTGCGAGTAAAGCAGCCGATATAAAAGGTGTGGCCAAGGTACTACTTGCTGACAACGCAACCTATGCGCATCAGCTAGCTGAAAATATAGCAGACTTGGTTGTGGAATTAGGCAAAAACTACAGTCACATCGTTTGCGCAGCTACCACGACAGGCAAGAATTTTATGCCCAGAGTAGCAGCACTTTTAGATGTAGCCCAAATTTCAGATATTATTTCTGTAGAAAGTCCTGATACATTTAAACGTCCTATTTACGCTGGCAATGCAATAGCGACAGTGCAATCTGCCGATGAGATTAAAGTAATCACAGTAAGAACAGCTTCGTTTGATGCAGCAGACACAGGTAATAGTGCGGCAATTGAGACAATTAATGCAGTTAAAACGTCCACGAATTCTAAATATTTGTCGGCTGAATTAACGGTATCTGAGCGTCCTGAATTAACCGCTGCCGATATAATTATATCTGGCGGTAGAGGCATGCAGAATGGCGAAAACTTCAAACTCTTAGATGGTATTGCAGATAAACTTGGCGCAGCCATGGGTGCGTCGAGAGCGGCTGTCGATGCCGGTTTTGTTCCTAACGACATGCAAGTCGGACAAACAGGAAAAATCGTTGCACCGCAGTTATATATTGCAGTCGGTATTTCTGGCGCGATCCAGCATTTAGCCGGAATGAAAGATTCAAAAGTGATTGTTGCAATCAATAAAGACGAGGAAGCACCTATTTTTCAAGTTGCAGATTATGGTTTGGTAGGTGATTTATTCGATATATTGCCCGAGCTCGAAGCAGCTTTATAACAGTAGTTTTGATACTGAATATTTAACTCAGCAAAGCATCTGAAAAGACCATTGATGGATAAATCAATGGTCTTTTTTTTTCTTCAAAATTAACGCTGACATTAGTTCATATGGTCTATGTAATCGCACTTAACAACTCATAAACTACTAATTAATAAAATAAATTTTTAGTTTTTACATTTTTTTAGGATTTTAGTTAATACCGTAAATAACTTAATCCTAGGATATGCACTAGCGCATATTAGGCAACCCAAATTTAAATTAAGGAACACATCATGAAACGAGTATTTATAAAGACACAACTTTCTACAATTATTGGCTTATACCTAAGCAGTTCTTTAGTTTATGCACAAACCACCGAGCAGGATACAGACGAAGATCTTGGCTTAGAAGTTATTGAAGTTACCGCACAAAAACGGGTTCAAAATTTACAAGAGCTGCCAATTGCCGTGTCGGTGTTCAACAGCGAAGCCATTCGAGAACAAGGAATTTCTGATGTTGAAGATCTCAGTCTATTTGCTCCAAATGTGCAAATATCTGAAACACCCGCTGGTAGCACTGGTGCCACAATTGCCATTCGTGGCTCAGTCACTATTAACCCCGCAATCACATGGGAACCTACCACGGGCGTATATATTGACGGTGTATTCGTGTCTAAAAATGTAGGCGGTTTGTTTGATGTAGCAGCGATAGATAGAGTAGAAATATTACGCGGCCCGCAAGGGACGCTTTATGGTAAAAACACGATTGGTGGTGCAATTAACATTATTACACGTAAACCCGCAGGGGAATTAGGTGGTGAGGTCCGCGTGGGTGCAGGTAATTATGGGCTAAGTGATTTTTATGTAAGCGCAGATTCGGCCCTCATAAACGATAGTCTAAGCCTAAATTTTACCGCTAATAAACGCGACCGCGATGGTTTTTACGACAACTTATCAGCTAACTCACCTATCACCAAGTTTAAAGAGCTCGACTCACTCTCCATGCGTTTTGCTGCGCTATATGAACATAGTGAAACACTCAATTTTTATTACGTTTACGACAGTAGCGATAAAGATCTCACGCCACCTCTTGGTCAAGTCAACATACCTTCACTTATGCCTGATGATGTTAAAAGTAGACAAGAAAGTGCTGCTCTTGATGGCGTAGACTTTGACCGCTCAAAAAGCACTGGACATGCCCTTACGGTGACCTGGGACGCTGGTAAAGATTTACAAGTTAAGTCGATAAGTGCTCTACGTGATATAGATTATGCTGATACTGTGGATGCAGACGGTGCAGACCTTATAGGTTTTCATACTGTTCGTAGAGTTAAACATGAACAATTTACACAAGAAGTCCAGTTTATAGGCAGTACCGGGGAGATTAATTACGTTGGTGGCTTGTTTTACATGACGGAAGAGTCTGATGCGGATAATCCTTTCACACTCGGCTTTGGTACCTTAAATAACTTTTATGGGGTAGAAACCGAATCCATGGCAGCATTCGCCCATGCAGACTACGACATAAACGAAAAATTAAGACTCACTGCTGGACTCCGTTGGACGACTGAAGAAAAAACACTTTATATAGAACGCCCAGATGATTTTAGTTTTGCATTTTTCTTCCCATTAGCGCGCACCACAGCCAATGATACATGGAATAACACAACGGCAATGATCTCACTTAATTACGAGCTTGCTGACAATATCCAAACCTATGGAAAAATTTCACAAGGTTGGAAAGCTGGAGGGTTTAACGGCGAAGCCCCAAATGCAGAACTAGCGATAAAGCCTTACGACGCTGAAGAAGTATTAGCATATGAGTGGGGGCTGAAATCGCGCTGGTTGGATCAGCGATTACAAGCAAACATCGCAGTGTTTTATAACGATGTTACTGATATGCAAATGTCAGAGTTTTTAGGCGCGTATTCTGATATTCAAAATGCGGGGTCAGCAAATATTAGCGGGCTCGAAGTTGAAATTGTAGCCGCTATTTCGCAGAATCTAAGTGCTAATTTTAACTATGGCTTACTCAACACAGACTATGATGAGTTTATCACCTTTGATGTTGTAACAGGCTTACCTAATGAAGTAACCAATACCGCAGAATTCCCCTACAGCCCTGAAAAAAAATGGTCTATAGGACTCAACTATCAAGCCGAGATATCTGTAGGTCAGTTGATTGTCTCTGCTGATTACAGTTACGTAGATGACCATTTCCCATATCATAATCAACCTTCAGCAGATTTCACTCGCATAGCAAGTTACAGCATCTTTAACGCCCGCATAACCTTGAGCGAAATAGCCGGCAGCAATTTTGATTTAGCAGTTTGGGGAAAAAATATACTAGATGAAGAATATCGCATCAACGGTTTACCTGTAGCTGACGCCACCGGCACGTTTATAGGCGGTTTAAATTATTATGGTAACCCCGCTACATTTGGTGTAGAGCTTAGCTATCGATTTTAAGCTAGAGAAAAAGGCAGTTTGTTTGAGCTTCAAACAAACTGCTAATCTCATTAATACTTTTAGAAAAAATTACCAGAAAGGCTTACTTATGGCAAATCATGAAGTTATTGTAATCGCAAATCTTGAAGTGACTGATGCTGATGAATATAGAAAGTATGAGAAAGGCTTCTTTCCTATTTTAAAAAAGCATAATGGTTCATTTATTACTTTTGATGATAATTCACAGCATATGGAGGGAGACTGCCCACTAGAAGGTCGTGTGATTTTATTTGGCTTTCCATCAGAAAAAGATGCAACTAACTGGTTCAATGACCCCGAATATCAAGCGCTATCTGAATATAGGCGCAAAGGAACACTCACACACAACATAACATTTACTAAAGTACTGAAGCGATAACTCGGCTTTTTATATTTAGCGTGTTAATTGTGACTAACTGTCCTTTCCCGTGGGTTAGATACTGGAAAAAGAGACACTCTCAGCTACTTAGTATTATGCGCTGCTTAATCCAGCCCGATACAAAGAGTTTGTTACACCTTGTTTTAATACAAAACGTACGCTAACTACTCTTCAACATACTCAACTAGATCATTAACTTTACACCCAAAATAAGCACACAACTTATCAATGTTGTCTGTCACTGTGCTGTACCCTTTTTTATTTGCTATTTTTGAGAGCGTCATTCGATTTATTCCTGTCGCCTTCGCTACATCAGTGATGGTCACAGTGTGCCCATCCTTAAATTCTTTCTCTGCTAAGAGCTGCTTAAATTTAAATTTCAACATGATTTATGATTATATTTATTATCACATGATAACTTTATGTGATTTAAAGGTTGACTTCAGCACTAAGTGATAATATATTTAATCACATGATAATATATTTAATCACATAGAGGTTGTATTATGAGTCTAACATACTTAACGACAGATCAACTAGCAAAGCGAATTCAATATCACCCCCGTACGATTCGCCACGAACTTATCGACAATTGTTTGTTTGAAGGACAACACTACATTCGCGCATTTGGTCGCAAGAAGTTTCTCTTCATTTGGGAAGAAGTGGAAAAAACGATGCACCTGCGCAGCGACATCGCTTTAAGAATGCCAACCGCAGAAGGAGCGAAATATGTTTAAGTTAGCTATCCGTAAGGATTCAAACTCACTGTATTTCAACGGAACCTATCTCGGCTTTAGATGCAGGGAGTACACAGGTTTGAAAGACAACCGTGAAAATAAAAGATTGATGAACTTAAAGTTAAAGGCCATCAATGAGGCAATTCAGCGCGGTGTATTTCGTTATGCTCAGTTTTTTCCAGATTCTAAAAATGCTAACGACATTAGTATCGCCGAAAAGCAAGTAGCTCGTGTTCCCGTGAATAATCAATTGCAGTATTTACCGCAAGGCCTTCGTCAGATAACACCTACTCTACACGACTTTGCTGATCTATGGATGGATGAAAACAAGATCAGTTGGCGCAAATCACACAGAGCTTCAATTGAGGGTATCCTCGCCAAGCATGTAATGCCGGTGTTTGGCGCAATGCCACTAGAAACGATTAAGCGTGAGCATATACTGCATTTCAGAACTCAGTTGAGTGAGTTGAAGGGGAAGAATGGCAACGGCCTCTTAAGCAACTCTAGAATCAACAAGATAATGTCAACGCTCAGGCAAGTTCTGAATGAAGCAGCGCTTCGGTATGATTTCGCTACTCCTTACCAGAATATAAAACAGCTCAAGAACAAGCCGAAAGATATTCACCCCTTTTCACTGAGCGAAGTGTCAAAGATCTTAGATAACGTTCGCGCGGACTACAAAAATTATTACACAGTGCGCTTCTTCACTGGTATGAGAACAGGTGAAATTGATGGTTTGAAGTGGCGTTATGTTGATTTTGAACGTCGCTTAATTTTAGTGAGAGAAACCATTGTGAATGGTATACAAGAAGACGAGACAAAAACTCTTAGCTCTCAACGCGAAATTGAGATGAGCGATGTTGTATTTAATGCACTAAAGTCACAATTCTTGGCTACAAACGATGTGTCTGAATATGTTTTTTGCACAACCACCGGCAGTCCATTAGCACACAACAATGTTACCAAAAGAGTTTGGAAACCTTTGTTAGCCAAACTCAACTTAGAATACCGGCGGCCCTATCAGAGCCGTCATAGCATTGCTACGCTGTGGCTCGCGGCAGGTGAATCTCCCGAATGGATTGCGAAACAATTAGGGCATGCAAATACCATGATGCTCTTCACGGTCTACTCAAGGTATGTACCTAATTTAACTCGGCAAGATGGTAGCGCATTCGAGTCGTTGCTAACAGAGCAACTTTAAACTGCATTTGTTATTCATAGGAGAAGTAGTATATGTCTAAGCAGTCGATACAAATAAAGCTAAAGAACGCATACAACTATACAAGGTTTAAGGGTACCTACTACCTCGTTGGTTTCGTAGCACGAATTGACAGCTATAACGTACCGTTTTGGGAAATAACCTTGTCTGATGCTACCGGACACATCAAGGTTTACTGTCGTGACGAGAGCTGCATCTATAGCAAATTCAAGCCCCAGTCATTGGTTGATGTTGAAGTTAGAACGGAGATGACAGGGTTACATCCGCACTTTCGTTGTAAATATATAGAATTGAGTTCGAAGGCTCCACAACAACTTGGGACACTTTCAATATTACCGTCAAGTCTTTGCTCTATTCCAGGTGCGGTTCAAATGCTCTGCCACTTAGCCGCAAGCATTCAAACTAGCTACCTTAAAGAGTTTCTTCACGAAGTACTTTTACAAACCGAAGTTGGAATGCGATTTATACAGTGCCCAGCAAGCCTGCGTTATCACCACAGCTACCAAGGAGGCTTATTGGCGCACTCATTAGAGGTTGCTGCGGCATTTTGCCAAAACAACTCGCTGACACAAGTAGATAGAGACATCGGCATCGTTGCTGCTCTTCTTCACGATATTGGTAAGACTCAGACACTCACACCTGATCAAAACCGAACGGCTATTGGTCGACTCGTTGACCATGATCAACTGACATTGCAAATATGTAGTTCAGCCTTAGAAACGTTGTCGAGCAAGCACAACGGGGTTGCAAATCATTTATGTCATATTTGGACCTGCGAGTCCGATGGATCACGTTATGGCTTTAAGGCTAAAACACATATTGCAAGACTTCTACGCACATACGATCACGCCAGTGCGTTCAATGAAAAAGCCACTGCATGCTGATTTAGTATTGCAAAGAAACCATACTCCCCAAACTAAAAGGAACATATCGATGAATCAATCAAGTAACTTAGCAAACGCATTAAGCCTCGTAACATTTGCTCACAACGGCCAAACACGCAAGTTTAATGGTACTCCCTATATTTGCCATCTTCTTGAAGTAGTTGCGATACTCCATCATGTTGGCATATCTGATGATACTACGCTCGCTGCAGCGTTGTTGCACGACATCATAGAGGACACGTATATAGATGAAAGTACGCTGTCTGAATTGATTGACCAAACATTCACTTCCGCTAAGCAGATGTCGTGTATTCATGACTCTGTGGTGACCGACATTGTTCGCGAGCTTACTGACAATAAACTTCAGACTAAACTCGAGCGTCATGACGCACTTCTCGCCAGAATATTGACCATGAGCGAAAACGCGGTAACGTAAAGTTGGCTGATTTAATCAGCAATATGATGGCTAAACCTCATAAATGGGATGAAAAAGTGACTCGTACATACTATGCAATTTGCAAAGAAGTCATCGAAACCATCTCAAAGGATAGCGCTGCCGTAAACCAAGCATTGCTAGCGTTAGCAAAGTATGCACATGATTGTCAGACGCGAGGTTCAGCATTTTATACCCTCCTCTGCGACGGATTAAGTGTAGGGAATTTGTACTGGTCTTTAACAAATGAATGCTTTGTCATCGCATCCAGTACCTCAGAAAAGACCGTAAATGGAGTGATTATTGATAGCCAACTAAATGAGCTTTTCCAATGTGGTTTGCTGCATACTTTCCGGCTTTGTAACTCTGCCACCATTGACATATTTTGTGCAGAACGACATAGCGAGAGTGGCGAAGACTTTGCCTACGCTGTGCCACTGAAAGTAGAAAAATGTTTACGAGTTGCGCTGTAGCAAAGTTTATTCTTAACTTATTAGCACACCAATTGGATGTATTTAGCGTCTATTGAATTGATGAAGTAGGAATCAGATGAGCAAAATACAATCTTCCAAAATGTCGAAAGCAGAGATTATTAGTGTTATTAAGGCCACGATGACACTTTTAAACAATTGGAATTTAACGAGGCATCAAAAGGCGCTATTGCTTGGCTTGCGCTCTGCTTCTTCGCTCCGCAACTTTGAGAGTAAACCTGAGCTGGTTGCACTCAATCGAGACCAGATTATGCGTATGAGTATCTTGATGAATATTCATGAAGCTATCCGAGTCTGTTTTAAAAATCCCGAAAACGTTAATGGGTTTATGTTGATGGTCAATCAAAATCCCCCTTTTAATGGAATACGACCGATTGATATGGCCACACGCGACATGCTCGGGTTGACTCGGACTTACGAGGCGATTGACGCCATGCAATATGGCATGTGGGGATAAGTTTAAGATGGAAGTATGTATCAATTACTATTACTTGTGGAAATAATTAATAAGCTGAGGTGATTAATGTGCTATCGAAAGGTGCTGAGACGAGAGATTGACTTACCCATTAGCGATATTGAAATGCATGAAGCGATATGTAAAGGGTTGCCGTTTTCAGTTTTTATACGGATTTCGACAACCACTGATATGCAGCACAAGGAACTCGCAACATGTTTAGCTATTTCAACGAGAACGCTGAATAAGAGAAAACAGTCGGGAACGTTTACGCAAAACGAAAGTGACAGGCTTTATCGATTTACCGAAATATTGGCGGTCACGGCAGATTAACTCGAAGGTAGTCAAAGCGATGCGGTAGCATGGCTACAATCAGAAGTGAAAGTACTGGGCTATACAAGACCAATTGACTTACTGTTAACCAGCGCTGGGAATGGTAGGAACCAACTCAGTAAAAATAGCTATTATGAGAGGCGCAAGTACTTGCGTTAACCCCTCGTATACCTTGGAGGTTTAAATCATTTTAAGATTAATTTATTTTATACTTATCTAGTACTTACTTCCCTTTATGTAAAACAATCACCTTCCCAAAACACAATCGAAGTGATACATTTTAGATGGCAACATTAAGGCTTCAACAGGTGTTATTGATACTACAATCGGTCAAGGATTTTATCACTAACGTTTAGCAATTAGTGGTGGAAAAGATAAGGATAGTAAGTTGGTTAAGAAAAATATATACGACGCCTCCGCCTCTGCTTTGGGTTATATCTATCAAGTAAGATATGCGTTGCTACTCGCTTTACAAAAACTTAGGAACGTAGATGATCCTGACAATTGTTTTATCTCCATTGAAATACTTGATGATATTGCGTTTGAGGAAAATGGAACACCAACAGAATTACTTCAAGCCAAATATCATGGCAACGCGGGAAATCTAACCGACCGAAGTTCAGATTTGTGGAAAACTATAAGAATTTGGTCAGAAATGATGACTGATCCGCTTCAAACTTTCGAGTCGGCAACGTTTTCTCTTATTACGACCGAGAGTTCCGCTCCAGAAACTATCGCTTCATTGCTCAGTGAAGACAAAACTCGCCGAGATGCAGGTAAAGCAGTTATCGCAATGCAAAAAATTGCAGCCGAAACAGAAAATAAAACCAATGCTGCGGGATATAGTGCCTTTAATTCTCTTGAACTTTGGCAACAAAAAAAGTTAGTAAACTCAATTTATATTATTTGTAATTCTCCTACGATTATGGATGTAGACTCTAAAATCAAAAAAGAATTGATTTTGAGTGTGTCTGATAATCATGTTGATGCGTTCTCAAGTCGGCTTGAAGGCATATGGTTTAAACGAGCCATAGAGGTAATGTCCTCTCCTAGTGAAAACGGTATTGGCTTGGGCGAGATAAGAAGTGCTATAGATGATTTGAGAACACAGTTTTTACCGAGTAACCTGCCTTCTGACTATGACGAGGTAGA
Organism: Aliiglaciecola lipolytica E3; assembly: GCF_000314975.1. Taxonomy (GTDB): domain Bacteria; phylum Pseudomonadota; class Gammaproteobacteria; order Enterobacterales; family Alteromonadaceae; genus Aliiglaciecola; species Aliiglaciecola lipolytica. Next base: position 89,284 of record NZ_BAEN01000037.1, on the reverse strand, counting down.
GCCTGAATATATTGATATAGATAATGATAATAGAATTTTTGTTGAGCAACTTAGACTGCTTGGCGTAAATGATAGAGTTATAAAAAATGCAATAATAAATTACTACCGCGCATTTGAGCAGCGCTCTCGGTGGTCGAGAGACGGTCTTGTAAAGCCCGGCGAGCTGAAGACTTATATGAAAATCCTTCAAGATGAATGGGACAACCGCTCTTCTTTATTGGAAATGAAATGTGATTTATCGGATGAAAATCAAAAATTAGATATGGGCAAAGACCTATACGCAATATGCCAAACTGATGGCGCAAAGCCAATTCGACCAGAGTTTAAATCAGAATATGTTGCTCGGGGCACCTATCATGACTTATCCGATAACCGAAAAATTGGTTGGCATCCAGACTATGATACATTGCTGCAATCTTCAAATGATAAAGGAGTTGCGTAATGTTGAATGATAGCTCTTTCTCAGATGAGGAGTTGGGGCTTCTAAATCCTGCATATATCGGCTTTTTACTTTATTCATCACTCTTAGAGTTTGAGGCTTTCAAAAAAGAAGGGATGAATTGTGCACTTCCCTTTATTGCTATGCCTATGGCAATAAATAAACAAATTTCAACATGTCTTCCCACCACAGTGAAAACAACAATTGGGTCATGGGTAGCATCTAATGAAGGTGCTCTTGCAAGCCTGCATAGTCAAGCTGAGTCTTACAATAATGTAGTAAAGTCATCTATCAGCTTTTTACTTGATCGAAATGTCATTTCGATATGCGAGAATGGCAATTTGCGTCTTGAAAATAAATCTTTAGTTAAAAACCCGGTTCTATTTACAAAAAGTGCTGATATGAAAGAGGCTCTGAAGGCTTCACGGATGATTGGTAGGTGGTTCTCTCATGCGCCATCAGTAGAAACTATCTTTGCCCAGCTAGGAGTGCGCCCTTAATGCAAATTAAAAAAATATCACTATACGGTAACAACGGCGAACGCCGTGACGTTGATTTTAAAGCATCGCAAGTAAATGTAATTACTGGGGCGTCTAAAAAGGGGAAGTCTTCACTTATAGATATTGTCGAATATTGTTTGGGGTCAAGTGAATGTTCGGTCGCGGAAGGTCATATAAAGCAGACGGTTAAGTGGTACTCGGTAACGTTAATATTTTCTGATACTGAGGTGTTTATTGCTCGTAAATCACCTCTTCAAGGCGAAAAATCGAGTTCCGCATGTCATATGCTAGTCGCTGGAAACATTACAACACCCAAATATTTAGAGTTAGAAGTCTCTACCAATATTACAAGCGTTGTCGCTTTTCTAACCAGCAAACTTGGAATTCCAGAACAAGTTACAGAAGTCCCAAATGAACAAACACGTTCTAGCATTAAAATTGGATTCAAACACTCAAGATACTATTTGTTTCAAGGGCAAGACGAGGTTGCAGCTAAAAGGATTCTATTCCATAGGCAGTCAGAACCACACATTCCACAAGCTATTAAAGATACATTACCCTATTTCATGGGTGCGGCAAAAGATGACAGATTGTCTGAAATCGAGAAACTAAGGGCACTAAAGCGGGATAAAGTGCGGCTGCTAAAGCGCATAAAAGAGATCGTAAGCTTAAAAGGCGAAGGTCTTCAAAAGGGACATGATTTGCTTGCTGAAGCGCAAGCAGTTGGACTTTATGAAAGTAAAGTTATTCCTACTGATACTCAACTTTTGGATGTATTGAGAAATATAAGCCGATGGGTTCCATCAAATATCGAAGATAACTTTTTAGATGGTGACCCGTCTTATGAATTGGATATGCAATACCGTCAATTCTCTGAACAAAAAAAGGTGATTAGGTCAAGATTACGCGCTGCCAATGAATATGCAGGCTCAATTGATGGGTTTGAGGGCGAATTATCTGAACAAGCTTTAAGGCTAAAATCAATTGGGCTTTTTAAAAATATCTCGCAAGAAAATGTGTGCTCTGTTTGCGAACGACCTCATGATGAAAAAAGCAATGCCGACAAGATTATTGAGGCAACCATAGCGCAGTTGGATAATAAATTAGAGGGTGTAAATCGTAACAAACCGAGAGTAACCAATTATCTTCAAGATTTACGAGCAGAAGATAAAAATCTTGCCGAGAGTTTAAAAAAGACACGCAGCGCATTAGAGGTTATCCAAGCGCAAGAAGTTGCTAGTAAAACAAAAGCGCAGTTGGACGCACAACGTTTAAGAGTTATTGGAAGGATATCCCTTTACCTTGAAAGTGTTGATCTTGGGGAAAACATCCAACCCATTCAAAACAGTATCGATGAACTAGAACCTCAAATTGAAGAGCTTGAAGAGAAATTAGACCCGGAAACACTTAAAGAGCGCCTCGAATCTCAATTAAGTCTAATCGGAGAAGATATGACTCGTTGGGCGCGTGAATTAGGCCTAGAGCATAGTGAAAACCCAATTCGTCTTGATACAACAAAGCTTACAGTAGTTGCCGAAACTCCATCAGGACGAACACCACTATATCGTATAGGAAGTGGTGAAAATTGGGTTGGATATCATCTCGTAGCATATTTAGCATTAGCAAAATGGTTCATTGAGCAAAATAGACCAGTTGGACGGTTTATCTTTTTTGACCAACCAACTCAAGTCTACTTTCCATCCGATAATTCAAATACCGGTAATCTGAATGAAATTGAAAATGACGAAGATCGTGAGGCTGTAAAGCGGATGTTCGAATGGATATTCAAAGTGGTTGAAGAATTATCGCCAAAGTTGCAAGTAATTATCACGGATCATGCTGACATAGATGAAGATTGGTTCCAGTCTTCGATAGCTGATACCAAATGGCGTGGTGAAAATGCTTTGATTCCGAAACATTGGTACGAGCAAAGTGAGAGCAATACTCCTGAATTAGGTGATTAGTTAGTGCATATTCTGCCGAAGCTGAACATCAACTCTAATTCATCTAATTCAACGTGAACGCCTACACCACGCTCTCCATGACAATAATAAACTGATTGCACTGCATGCAGTCTTCTTTTATTTAATTGTTTAAAAGAGTTATCTCTCAAGTTGTTGCAACCCTATAACTATAACATTATCTTGAGCATATGAAATAGATAACCAAGCGTACGCGCGCTATAGGTCCCAACTTGTCGTACCTCTATAATTTTCGCCTCATCGGGATGCCTCAAACGAAGTGCGAGCGGTAGGGGCACCTCTCTTTGGTAGTCTTTTGGGGGCCGATCAATACCAAACCCTTGTTTCTCTTTCGATTCAAACCATCCATCCATAGCAAAATCAGCATTTCTAGTAGACTCTTTAGAGCTTATCTCCCATCTACTGGCTGGAAATACATCGATTATTATATCTACAAAGCGATCTAGGGTGTCACGATCATAAAAACGGATAAATGGATTACTTCTATTTGAGTGGTGCAAAAAGTAGTCAATTGCCCAAATTATTTCGCCTTTATTTGCTTTATACACTTCTCTAAGTTTTGTAATAGCGTTGTTTGCATCTTTTAACTCTGCGTTCGATTCAGGTCGCTTTGGCGCTAGCCTGTGTGTAAAAGTTTGATCTTTTATAGATCGAGACTGCAATCGCAAACCGCCTCTACTTGTTGTCAAAGCCTGAAGTGTTTTTGCATTCTTAATCCAATTGTATACCAGCGGCAATTTTTCGAGATTGTGCTGAGTGACGATTACATCTATAGGGTCGCCGTCTTCAACGCACTTCAATACTGAATAGCACAATTCAATGGTTGGTTCAGCAGGTTTAAAGAGTAGTGTTTTACTGTTGGCTGTATTGCGACCTTTGGTGCTTACTTTATTCAGTTTACGTTTATCTTCAGCATAAGCACTTGCTTTTGACTCAATCCAATTAACTATATTGCCATACCATTGCACATCATCAACTGAACGCTTGGTTAGACGAGTCTTAGAATTTTTCGTCATATTTAACGCCGCCTCAATACTTGATTTAGGAATCGACAAAAATGCTACTCGCAATTTTTCCGATGCTATGTAGTCAGTAAAATGGAGGTAATTGCTGAATGTGATTTCTGGTGTGGCATGCCCAGCAAAACTGGCTAACAACCAATACTTATCTCGCCTAAACGTGTTGCCGCATACAAAACCCAACATATGCTTAATTCTATTGATATCGTCTTTTGTGTACCCCACTAAGTCCTCAAGAAGGGACAATTGATCTTCGACGACTAAATGCAGGTTAGACAATGCTGAGTGGCGCAAACCGTGGAATGTAGATTTTACACCCGTCGCAGCAGTTGCGATCTGAGCGAATGTAGTACTGACGAAGTTTGGATTCAGTGGTATGTTAAGTGTATTCGACTCTGAAAAGAGTAAGATATTATTATTTTTCGCTATTTGCCTTCTTGTTGCAATATAGCGCTTAATAAACTCACGTTCCTCTTCCAACAGCAAAACCTCAAGCGGAATCTTTCTTAACGATGATGATGACTTACCGTCTGCAAATTTATTATCCCGGACAAAAATCCAGCTATCATCTGAGTTTTCTATGTCATTTATTCTCAATTTTAAAAGCTCACCAAGCCTCAAGCCTGAGCGTATTGCAATAATGAACAGTGCTTTCAATGTTGGCTGTAGGCTTTTATCTACTATGGTTTTATCAATTAAAGATAATACCTCTGCAAAAGCAAATTGGGGAATATAGTATGCTCTTACGAACTGGTTAGTTCTGCCCTCTGCATCACTCAATGGCACTGGTAAAGGGGCTAACTGATAGTGGCGTTGCAAGAACGAATGAAATTGGTCGAATCTTCCTGCCATGTAACGCCTGTTCTTATCACTTAGCGTTGCATCTAGTATTCGCTTGTACAGCGCCTCGAAATCTTCTGGTTCAAAACTACTAATATCAATTTCACTGGTGTGGGCTAGCCACGGTGCTCCTATTGCAGACCAGTATCTGCTCGCGCTCGACACTTTGATTTTTTGCTGAGTTAGCATTTCCTCTAGCCAATGAATTAACGAAGCAAAATTTAGGTTAAGGGGTTGCTCTTTTATTTGAACTAACGATGCTAAAACCAACTTGCTGGTTCTCTTATGGCCTTTCTCATCTTTTGGTGCCAAGGCAAGTCTTACGTCAGATATTGTCTTTTCGATATTGATACCTGCAGTAACATTAATACTCTGCTGAAAATCAACTTTACTGCGTTTGCTATTATGCTTTTGATGCTGGAATGACACACTCGACAACGTGCGGTTCGATATTAATTCATAGACATCTGGCGGTAGTGAAGCACTTCTTATTTTACCGCTTGAATATGCAATGGTTGCTTGGTCAATATCGCAGTTTGGCCTATTTTCAATTACGCCTGCGCTTGCAGTACATAAGGATTCAACTGTCTTTATATGGCGCACGATTTCACGATCAACGTTTTTAAGTGTCTTACTTAAAGTACTCCATAAGCTCTGCCTCTCACAGATTTTAGCATTATCAGCGCTACTAAAAAGTGTAGTAATAAAACCAAGCGTTAGCGGATCTGGGTAAAATCTTCGAAGCGTTAATTCGGTATCATTTACAATCGTATTTGATGGCTGAGACTTACTAGAAAAAAGCAACTCGATAAAGATGCCATACTTATCTCGGACTAGAGGTTTTTGTAACTTCTGGCTCAGAAGCTGCTTCTTTAGGCTATCCAGCGCCTCAGGAATGCAGAGGCCGCCAAAGATACATGCAGACACCAAACAATTACCAATCGCTTCCTCGGGACTTGCGGCGCGTTTAGAAGCATCATCTTCGCTGAGGCGCACAAGCCATTGCTCTACCCATGTGTTGAGTTTACTGCTTTTTTTAAACCAAGACGCATTACGCAGTGTTGCTTCTCTACGATATCGATGAATGTAGCTCGGAACTGGAAGCGACCACCTGCCCTCTTTATTACCTTCATTGATTGTTTTAGACAAGTAATTGCGAGCATATCGATATTGCTCAAACTTTTTATATTTGGTTTGCAGCTCTGTAATTACTTCGCTGAAGATCTGTTCGATATCTGCTTCAGATATACTTTTTATGTCGGCGGTTACATCTGATGCAATTTTCTCTGCTATTAACAACTCAACATAATTGCGTATATCAAGCTGCCGCCCTTTTCTATTTTTTGCTCGTTGTTCATAGCCGTATAATTTGTCTTTAATCTTCACAAGCGCAGACCTTCGATACTGCTGAAAGGCTTAATTTCAAGGTTTTTGCTTAAAAGCTGATTTAATAATCTGGCTACTTCATCAAGATCCTTCATTGATACCCCACTGTAGCGCGAAAAAGGGTCACCATCTCCATTTACGTGACCCATAAATACATCGACAGCAAGCGGTTTTGCGTTGTTATCCCGCAGCCACGTTCTAATGAAGTGCCTATGCCAGTTTAGCGGTATCGGCAATAAATCAATACAAAAATCATCTAGGAGCTTTGGAGTTATTGTTAGGAAACGGCTGTCTTGAATGAATGAAAACAGTGGCAGTTCTCCGAGAAGAGTGTCAGTTATATGTTTACCATCTTGATAGCTTAATTGAGCAAAATAGTGATGGATATGCCTCAAGTGTGTGAGGTAGTGATTCAGTTGCTCTTTTGCTAACGACGGCAGTTTTAATACTCTCCCCGCAGAGTTTGATCTACTTTCTTTGTCTGCAATGAAAACAGTAGAGGTCTCAAGATCAAACGCGTCGATGGTGTGATAAGGATGTTTTACTGGGCGGTGCCCGGTCGATAAATTAAGTATAAAAAGGGTGTAAACGGTGAGATAGTTGTGTAAAACCTCAATATTCTCCCATCCCATTTGCAGTTGCTCGAGAAGTTTTGCATGCAAAACCGCAAATAGCTTTTTGGCTGTATCTTCCTGAAGTTGCAGTGCACTGCCGACGGTTAGATCAGTCTTTTTCTTAAAGTCACTTAATCCATAATTGTTATCGGCGTCTAGATACGAAAGAAAGTCTTGGTGTAGTTCGATTAATTTTTGTACTGGCACTTGATAGTAATAACAGGCTGCATGTTGCACAACTGAGCTACCTTTCATCAATGCAATCTCAGCAGCATCAGCGCCAGCTTTTATTAGATAAAATGGCATTACACTGCTAATTTTTGCTAACGTAAACCGAGTGCAATACCTCTTGTTCATCTGAGAAATACAATCAGAAATGGCTTGCTTAGTGCTATCGATAGCCAGATCTAAGCGAGTTATATTAGCAATTAGGTTATTCATGCATTTGGGAATAATCAACAATACCTCGCCTTTTGGTTTTTTAATCAGCGTTATTGCTTTTTTGATCATCTCATAATTCGGTAAGCTTGGTTTATAGCGGATAACATAATGATCGCTTAGCTCCCCAGTTTCCGCTTTAGTCATAACCACTTCATTATCTAAAAACTCACTAATTGTTCGCCCAGTGATTAGCGATAAAAGGAGTAGACCAAAGTAAGTATCATCAATATTATGCATGCACTCCTTCACGAGAATTGTGACTTCATGTTTAGTGAGGAATCTAAATTCAGTGGTTAGTGACTTTTCTCTACGCTCAATATTTGCAGCTACCGAATTGGCCAGTTGCGATTTTAAACGGGCTGATTTTTTTACTTCGTCTGGAGCAATCAGTAAGAATTCAAAGTAACGAGTCGCAGTTTTTTCATCTATAATTTTTTCTAAATGGTCACCGTTACTGGTGGTTACATTGCCCTCTGTTGCCAATATTTCAGTGTACTTAGGCTCGTCGTCTTCAAAAGGTACCAAGCTCTCTTTGTTCGTATAATTTGGCTTCTTGTCAGGGGGAATCTCTTTTGGTTGATCGACGCGAATACGTTTACTTATAGTAGGCATCCTTGCCGAGTATTTATCAAATAACGATGCTAATCTCGTTAAATGATGTGGCGCAAGTTTAGACTGCTCTCTTATTTCTAAGAAGTCTTTTTCTGTATAAGTCTTATAAGGCTCAATTAACCCAATAATAGGTTGATACTTATTGTCTGTGAATATGATACGAGTCGCATCAAATGCGCGCTCAATGTAGTCTTCATAACCTTTAAGCTTTTTTAATTCATAAGCAGCAACAAGGACATTTAGTTGCAGCGACAAAGCAGCCTCTAAATAGTCTCGTTTTACTTTTGATATAGAGATAATGAACGAATAAAAAGGAAAAGCTCCAATTTTCTTATTAGCTTTTATTAAATCGTATAATCCTGGTTCTCTTAATAACCTTACCTGTTCTTGACTGAATTGTTGGCGAAGCTCCTCAAAAGCATTATCACTAAAGGAGAAATCAAAGCTCTTAATTTCATTTGCGAAATAAGAAAGATACGCGCAGTGGCTTACAACACTTTTGCGTTGTTTTACGGCATAACCATCATCGAATAATTGATTAACTTTACATTGAAAAGACACTTCGTTCATCTCAGTAGTTGCTCAAAAACTGATTGCGTTTCGTTCTCTGGTCTCATCGAATTCTTAATAGCCCAGCGCACGGACTCGCGAGAGCACCCGGTAATATACTGCACAGCCATTTGTGCTGATCGAGAGTAATTTGACGACAATAATTGAGGCTTTAATGATGAAGGAATTGCTTCTATTAAATTGACCCACTGTGCCAAAGATACGGTTTTCTGCATGTCAAAAACATGTTTTGATAGTAGGTATTGCCACGCGTATTTTTCAAAATTGATGCCTGTAGAAGTGCGAAACTCAATTATTTCTATGTCATCTATCCCCATGAGAAGACAGTGCTGAAACCATCCCCAACCTGAGAAAAAACGCAATTCACCCGCAGATATCTTGATACAAACCAGTGGATTAATCTGCTGATTTTCTCTCACAAACTCGACATCTTCAGCTGTTGCTGACGCACTGAAGCGCGCGTTTGAATTGGCATTGGTCTTGATATTTTTACTATGAATAAATGCATTTTTAGCATCGGCATGGCATTCAATATTGCATCGAGAAAGCCTGACAGTTTTCAAATTTCGGTTAGTTTTCATAAATACACTTAGCACGCTTACAATCTAAGGAGACTCAAAAATAAATTATATTGGTTACTTACAACCATTAAAATAATGCATTTTTTAAATTACTACAAATAGAGAGTTCTAATGTTAGAATATACATGCGGGCGTAACTTGCTTAAGAGATATACACATTATTTGGAAAAAGTACCTTTTATTGGTAAAAATTAATAATTATGTGATATTAGGTGATACTCTGTAATTTAGTATAAAGTTGAAAACAGCGCTCTTACAAGGCGAGGGTCACTGGTTCAAGCCCAGTAGCGTCCACCACTTTTTCTCCATACAATTCAGATAGATTGGACGCTTAGCTCAGTTGGGAGAGCATCGCCCTTACAAGGCGAGGGTCACTGGTTCAAGCCCAGTAGCGTCCACCATCTCTATATTCAAATTTTTCACATCCTCTTGTCAATATAAAAACTCAATAATAGAAGTTTGTGTTCGTAAACGGTTTTATTAGATCATGGACAGGCACTCAACTAATCAATATAAATATAAAAACTAGACTACTCACCTTTCTTTTCATCGCTATAATTTTGCTGAATTCTTATTAAAAGGTCAGCTAAATGCCAGTGGCAAGGAATCGCCAAATCAGCTTAATTGATACGCCCTACTATCATTGTGTGTCGCGTTGTGTACGTCGCGCTTTTTTGTGTGGTAAAGACAAGTTAACAGGTAAGGATTACGAACACAGACGTCAATGGGTAGAAGACAGGTTACTTATTCTATCAACGATTTTCTGTATCGATGTGTGTGCGTTTGCCGTAATGAGCAACCATACTCATATTGTTTTGCATGTAAATAAACAAAAAGCATTGGCGATGTCAGATTTGGAGGTCATTAAACGCTGGCAACATTTGCATAAAGCTTCTCTATTAGCTCAACAATTCTCACAAAATCCCAATAAAATACTCAATCATATAGAACAAAAAACGTTGTCTACAACTGTCGAAATTTATCGTCAACGCTTATTTGATATAAGTTGGTTTATGCGGGAATTAAATGAGCCTATAGCGAGGCAAGCAAATAAAGAAGATGAGTGTACAGGACACTTTTGGGAAGGTCGTTTTAAATCACAAGCATTGCTAGACGAGCAAACTCTTGCGGCATGCATGGTGTATGTTGATCTAAATCCCATTCGCGCAAATATTGAAAAATCACTAGAAACTTCGCGTCACACCAGTATCAAAATGCGCATTCAATTTAAAAACAATGGCGGACAACCTGAGTCTCTCATGCCCTTCTCTTCTAACCAACTACAACCGAATTTTGTAAGCTTACCTTTTTCATTTACTGATTATAATGCACTTATAAATTACACAATGAGTTTAAGAAAACCTGAAACTTGCCTGTCAGGAATTTGTAAACCTCCATTGTTGTTTCGATTAAAAGTAGATGATTTGAGTTGGATGCGTACAAGCCTTCACTTTGAAGAAATATATAATATTGCGGCTGGTACTCACCAATCACTTCAGAAATATAAATTGCATACAAACAGAAAACGTTTGATAGGTGTCAAATCAGCATAGTACGAATTGGCTTTAAGTAAGTAACATACGCCCATCTTAATTTCTTAATTGAACTATTCACATAGAATATCCTTAAATATCTGTTAATAAATAATTCCTAAATCTAATGTCTTGTGTGATTCACAATAAAAATTGGCCGGGGAATGATTGATTGTGCACGCATATTTTGATGCCTGTCTTTATTTAAGTGATGTTTGAATTGAAAATTAAAATGACTGTCCAGGATTGCAAAGGTGTTCGACTCAGGTGCCTGTCCATGATTGCACTCTCGACTCAGGTGCCTGTCCATGATTGCACTCCTGATGATTGTACTTAGGTCCACAACTGAGATGACTGTCCAAGATTGAAGGGAAAACAAAAAGACCTTATAAAAAAACCACAAAGTACGATAACCTATGCATATGTTTACAAATTTATTAGTTTATGAATCCACAAGTATCTAAAGAAACAAAAGTTTTAGTCGTTGATGACCAAGTTTTAGCTAAAGGATATATGAAATACTCTTTAGAAGAACTTGGCTTTAGCAATATTACTTATGTGGACAAAGCACAACATGCCATCAATAAAATTCGGCATGAACATTATGATCTGATAATTTGTTCTTATAATCTGAAAAAAGATCACGATGGATACCACCTCTACGATCAGCTTAAGCACAACGGTGAATTAGAACCAAGTACAGCTTTTATTTTTATTAGTGCTGACACTACATCAGACTTAGTGCACAGCATTGTTGAATTGCAACCCGATGATTTTCTAGCTAAACCATTTACTGTTAACGATTTAGATAAACGTTTGACTAAAGTTTTGCTGCGTAAACGCGCACTAAAAAAAGTCTATCGGTTTATGGGAAAGGGCCAGCTTTCCAAAGCGCTAGTAGAAGTAGAATTATTTTTATCTATCCCCAAAAATTCTGAATTTTTCCCGCTGGCACTAAAAACCAAAGGAGAATTACTTTTGGCTTGCGGCCATCACGACCAAGCAAAAGAGTTCTATCAAGCAATTATAAACGTACAACCTTTTACATGGGCCCAATTGGGTTTAGTCAATGCACATATTCGCTTAAATGAAGATGATGATGCCGAAAAATTGGTATTAGAACTAGCGTTTAAATCTGACTCACAATTGGCAGCTTATGATTTGTTGTCAGCCTTACAAATTAAGCAAAAAGATTTTGAAGCCGCTTTAGAATGTGTCGTAATGGCAACTGAGATATCACCACGTAACATTCGACGCCACAAAACAGCCCTCGATTTATCACGTATAACCCATGACTATGAAACGCAATTTGAAGCTGCTAAAAAAATTGTTCGATTTGCAAAAGATTCGATTCATGATAAGCCTGAAAATTATCTCAATGTGGCTCGTGCTGGGATAGATTTCGCTATGACCGCTGATGAAAGTGAAACATATAAATTGCTCAAACAGGCTAATGAATATGTAAAACAATTCAAAACAGCTTTTCCAAAAGCAGAATTACATGATCAGATTAAAGTAATCGACGCTAGGTTGCTTTACTTACAAGACGAAAAAGAAAATGCAAAAGCCCTATTAGATCAACTTGCAGAAGAAAACTGGGAGCTGGAAAGTATGGATGCATTATTAGATAAAGCCAAAGCATTTCATGAGTTAGGACTCTACGAAAAATCCAGTCAAATAATGGATGTTATAGAGCAGCGATGCAAAAAAGACGATAAACAAGGTGGTTTATTTTTACATTATGTACGCCAAGAAAAACAAGAGCGCTCTACGATAAAACAAACGCCTAAAGAGCTCAATAATTCTGCGGTAGCCTTTTATAGACGAGGAGATTTAGAAGATGCACTCCGCGTTTTCAGACAAGCATTTACCGTTATGCCCAAAAATTTATCTATCGCTCTAAATTTGCTTCAAGCGATAACGATGAATGAAAATACCGATAAAAACGACATTTCGATTCAACGACTCATTGATAACTGTATTAAAGTAATAGAAAACGGTGAACTTAATGACGAGCAATTTGAACGCTATCAAAAAGTACGAGAACTACTTCACGAAACTGCTTAAAGATACTTTTTAATTTTCTTCTAATTAGCCAACATATTTACTAAATATGAAATTACAAAAATAGATTGTCTCGATAAATTTTGAGACTTTTCTGTTAGACTTCTTGCACAATTGATTTACTTTGCAACAGCATGCGTTCTCAGAGAATTCCGATAGATCCTAACACTCCTATTAACTGGGCAGTTTTAAAACAACTGTGGCCCTATTTTTTAGAGTTTAGGCAGCGTGTACTACTCGCATTTTTGTGTTTGATCGCTGCCAAAATAGCCAGCGTTGGGCTCCCTTTCGTTTTAAAACACACTGTAGATAGCTTAAATTCCAAAACTGAACAATTACTTCTGGCACCAATAGCGTTAATAGTCGCATATGGAGCACTTCGTTTCGCCAATGTTTTGCTCGGCGAAATTAGAGACACTTTATTTGGTAGGGTTACTGAACGAGCTATGCGGCGAGTAGGCTTAGAAGTTTTCGAGCATCTTCACAGTTTAGATTTAGACTTTCATTTGAATCGACAGACAGGAGGCTTAACCAGGGATATAGAGCGAGGCACTAGTGGCATTAGCTTCTTAATGCGATTTATGATTTTCAATATTGGGCCAACTTTAATTGAAATAGCGATGGTAGTTGGATTGTTATTTTACAATTATGGAATAAGTTTCGCGCTAATTATATTGTTATCGGTAATTCTGTACGTGATTTTTTCGATGAAAGCGACTGATTGGCGAACAAAATATGTTCGCGAAGTTAACCTAGCTGATTCCAGTACAAACTCCCGTGCCATCGATAGTTTACTCAATTATGAGACCGTCAAATATTTCAACAACGAAAGTTATGAAGCGAACCGTTATGATCAAGACTTAGCCGAGTGGGAAAAAGCCAGGCGTAAAAACCGACTGTCTCTTTTCGCTTTAAATGGTGGACAGGCATTAATAATTGCTACTGCTATGACCTCCATGATGGCCATGGCGGCATACGGAGTAGCTGCTGGAGAAATGACAATCGGAGATTTTGTTTTAATTAATGCATTCACAATGCAAATATTTATGCCCCTAAATTTTTTAGGGTTTGTTTACCGAGAAATAAGAGGCTCTTTGGCGAATATTGAAAACTTATTTAGCTTATTAGGTAAAACATCGAAAGTTACCGATGAAAACAAAGATAAAGAATTACAAGTTGCTGGTGCAAGCATTACTTTCTCTAACGTAAGTTTCAGTTATAGAAATGACCGCCCTATTCTGGAAAATATGTCTTTTAAAATTGCACCCGGAGAAAAAGTTGCGGTAGTTGGGGAAAGTGGCGCAGGAAAATCTACACTCGTTAAACTATTGTTTCGCTTTTATGATCTATCTCAAGGCCAGATTCTGATCGACAATCAGGACATAAGCAAAGTTGCACTCCAATCATTGCGAAAATCAATCGGTATTGTTCCTCAAGATACGGTACTGTTTAACGACAGTATATTGGAAAACATCCGATATGGTCGCCCAGACGCTACCAATGAAGAAGTTCAACATGCAATCGACCTCGCCCATCTACGGAAATTCGTTATCAGTTTACCAGAGGGTGTAAAAACACAGGTTGGAGAACGCGGTCTTAAATTATCGGGTGGTGAAAAACAGCGAGTAGCAATTGCTAGAACCATTTTGAAAAAGCCTCCTATATTGGTGTTTGATGAAGCAACATCTTCGTTAGACAGTCAATCAGAGAAAGCCATTCTAGATGCCATAAAAGACGTTTCTCAAGGACACACAAGCTTAGTTATAGCGCATCGACTATCGACAATCGTGGATGCCAATAAAATTGTCGTGCTTGATAGCGGTAAGGTTGTAGAACAAGGTACACATTTCGAGCTACTAAATTTAAACGGTTTGTATAGACGGCTTTGGGATACGCAGCAGAATTTAAAAGAATAAAAAACATGTTTATAGTGGACGGTAGGTCTAAGGCTATTACAATACCACTATTGGTAATGCGCCTTATCAATAGCCAATTTGTCGTAGTTTATCGAAAAAGTCTCGGCAATTTCATTCATGAATATTCGGAAAAATACAGAAATGAACGATGATCTGCCAAACGATTACGCTCCTTCATTAAAAGAAGACGTATGTCGATGGGCATATTCTTTTATACTGACTCTTGCCATCCCATTTACTACATTATACCTGCTCTACAAGAGCAGTAACCGGAATAAGGACGTTGATCACAGTCGATTCGAACGCTTCGGTTTTGTGTCACACCCACCGAAGATGAATGGATACCTTTTTCACTGTGTCTCGGTCGGCGAAGTGGTCACCGCATCATGTTTGATAAAGCGGATAATGCAAGAAGAACCCAATGCACAAATTACGATAACCACAACAACATCTACAGGTTCGGCACGAGTACGAGATATTTTTGGCAAAACGGTACATCATTTTTACCTCCCTTTTGACTTGCAGATATCAATGTCCCTAATGTTAAATCGCATCAAACCTAAAATGGTTTTGATAACCGAAGTGGAATTATGGCCAAATTTAATTCATGTCTGTTGGAAAAGGAAAATACCTGTTCTAGCGATAAATGCTCGAATGACAGATCGTTCCGTTAAAAACTACATCAAAATTAAATATTTATTTTCCCCTATGCTTCACAAGCTAAGCCATATTTGTGCTCAAGGAGAACGAGATTATAAAAATTACACAACTTTAGGTGCTGATAAAAGCAGAATCACATTAACTCAAAACATTAAGTTTGACCAAGCAGCGGCACAGCAAACTAAACAAGATACGTTCAAGGGCATAAATAAAAATGCTACCCCTACTCTTGTTGCAGGCAGCACTCATGAACTGGAAGAGTCAGCATTATTAAGTGCAATGAAACAACTTTGGAAGACTCACCCAACCTTAAGGTTAATTATTGTTCCTCGTCATCCAGAACGATTTTTAACCGTTAAAAAAATATTAGAAAATCAAAATGAATCGTTTGAATGCACCAGTGAGTCACAGCAAATATCCCCAAATACACGTCTTGTCCTACTCGATGAAATGGGCAAATTAAACTCTGCTTATCAAATAGCTAACATTGCCTTTGTGGGCGGCTCACTTGCTGACAAAGGCGGGCACAATGCTTTAGAACCTGCAGCTTTGTCGGTTCCTGTCATTATGGGTCCAAACACCTACAATAATCCGCTAATTTGTGAAATTTTAGCGCAAAGAGGGGCACTAGTGATTGTGAAAAATACCAATGACATAGTTAGTCAATGTAGTTATTGGTTAAGTAACCCTGACAAAGCGTTGAATTGTGGAAATGCCGGACGACAAGTCCTCGACGAAAATAGTGGCGCTTTAGAGAAAACTTGGTTCAAAATAAAGTCATTTTATTGAACTATAAAAGTAAGATGAACAGGTAAGAAATAAACCATGTTTGATGCAAAGATAATAAAAGAAGCGGTAAATCAAACAATGCCGTTTGGGAAATATGCTGGCCGGAAGCTCCTACATTTACCCGAGCCTTATTTAGTGTGGTTTCATCAAAAAGGCTTTCCTTCAGGCAAGCTAGGTGAACAATTAGCGCTAATGTATGAAGTGAAGCTTAACGGATTAGAATCAATGTTAGCTCCATTACTTGATGATCAAGAAAAGCTGATTAACCAATATGAAAAATAAGAAGCCTACACTTATAGATCACAACTTATTAGCTATACATAAAAGGATCGGAGAAAAACTTCTACAGAATCCAAATTTAATTGAAAAAGTAGAAGATAAATTAGAGACTCGTTTTAAATCAAATTTAATTTATCGAAGTATCTATTTAGATTGGTGGGCAGTGCTTGAGTTAAAAGATGATATAAACAGTTTAGTGGCGCAACTTTGTGTTCAAAGCGAACAAATGAATAAACTTCGTCGTTACTCTCCTTTTGTCGGTATTCTTTCTGAATCCGAAAGAGAGGCATTTTTTAATCAACTTGAAAACAACGATAACATCTAAACTGTTTGCCTAACACCAACAAAAAAGGCGCTTTGCGGCGCCTTCTCAGATAATCTAATCGAATTAACGACGTAGACCTAAACGCTTAATCAAATCTTGGTAACGATCTAGGTTTTTACCTTTAAGATAATCAAGCAATTTACGACGTTGGCTAACCATACGTAGTAATCCACGACGTGAGTGGTGGTCTTTCTTATGATCAGCAAAGTGACCTTGCAACTTATTAATGTTATGAGTTAACAAAGCAACTTGAACTTCAGGTGAACCAGTATCGCCTTCTTTAACGCCGAAGTCGGAAATGATTTGTGCAGTTTCTTGAGTAGTTAGTGACATAATTTTCTCCAAATTAAATGAAGACTCGCCGATCACTAATTCAGCCGAGCCAAAGGAGCGCGTATTATAGCGTTGCCGAGCTTATTATCAAGGTAAAATGTCTAATAAGATGTTCTGACTACGTTAATTAAATCACTCAGACAATCAAACTCCACAAACAACTTTCGAACACAGATTTTCGAAACAATTTAAGTATATATTAGCGTGAATCACTAAATAAAGTATGACTGTCCATGAAACTTTGTTTTGTATGCCTGTCCACGATACATCTTACATGCCTGTCCACAAAAAACAGATTAAAAGATATCAATAAGCTGAAGTTGAAATGCGATAAAGAGAAATTGGTAACTTTGCATTTATGCATTAAGCTAGATAAACAACCAAAAAGGGAATGCCATGCCTGTTCGAGAAAAACTTGCCACTAATTTAATCAGTTGTTTGGTTATTATTGCGCTTGTTTCAACGATAGTTATTTCATGGTTTACACAATCCCCCTCTGCAGATGCTGAGTATAAGATAGGAAATACGAAATTTATCACTGCCAATAGTTGGCGTCACATAGCTAAAATTTCACAACATCCCCACTACACTGGCTCTGAAGAGCACGATAACGTACGCGATTATCTGCACGATGAGTTGCAAAAACTTGGACTAGAAGTGGAGATTCAAAACACGCTTGCTCTTTCGTCGAAACACTTAGTCGCAGCTAACGTTTCCAATATTATTGCTAAAATCCCAGCGACATCACAACCTGCCAATAAAAAAGCGCTTGCATTAATGTCACATTACGATTCTGCCAAAGCCTATTCATTGGGTGCAAGCGATGCAGGAAGCGGAGTCGCGGTAGTTTTAGAAGCGGCACGAACACTGTTAGAAAGCGACATAAATCGTGAAAACGACATATACATCATTTTTACCGATGCTGAAGAGCTCGGATTGTTAGGCGCACATGGTTTCATCGATGAACACCCACTAGCTAAGAAAATAGGACTGGTATTGAATTTCGAGGCACGAGGCTCTGGCGGTGCTAGTTTTACACTATTGGAAACAAATCAAGGTAACAAAAGACTTATTCAAAGCCTCAGTGATGCCAAAATCCCATACCCTGCAGCAAACTCATTAATGTATAGCATTTACAAAATGCTGCCTAATGATACCGATTTGACGGTGTTTCGTGAAGAAGCTGATATAAACGGTGTCAATTTTGCCTTTATTGATGATCACTTCGATTATCATACTGCACAAGACTCCATGGAACGACTCGACAGTAAAAGCTTAAATCATCAAATCGCTTATATTTCTGCTTTGCTTCCCTATTTTGCTAATTTTGATTTGGAAAAACTGCACTCTAAAAAAGATCTGGTGTATTTTAACTTTGCCAACTTAGGGTTATTTGATTATCCGTTTTCTTTGGTACTGCCAATGAGCATTTTGGTCGCGTTAGTATTTATTATGACCGCGATTAACGCGATTAAAAGTCTAAACTTAAGCATAGTATCGATTTTTATCGCATTGATTCCATTGTTCTTAAGTATCGGTTTTGCTTTACTAATTGGTATAGGCGGTTGGCGAATTCTAACCTGGCTCTACCCACAGTTTAATGATATTCCTCAAGGATTTACTTATAGCGGCCATTACATTATCGCGACAGCAATACTGTTAACGATTTGTGCAACTGTGTGCGTTTACAATTTAACTATTAATCGATTTCCACTCATTAAATTGGCTGAATGGTATATTCCAATAATTGCAACTTGGGTGATCATAAACATTCTGATCGCTATATATTTAACAGGTGCAGGCTTTTTTATTATTTTGGCAATAGCACCATTGGCTATTTTCGGAAATTTGCTCAGATATAAAACCTCACCAGAACGACGAGCGATCACTTATACACTTTTCAGTTTGCCCAGCCTAATCATCATCACGCCTTTAATACCTGTGTTCGTAATTGGTTTAGGACTATCAAGCTTAGCAATCGCAACTTTGATGAGCACTTTGCTTTTCGTGACGTTATTACCAATTTTATTTTTTATCAAAGGAACGAGAAGTATTTTTTGGGTTTGTTTAGCGGGCGCTTCGTTTGCTTTTGTGGGAGTTCATTCAAACGCAGAATATTCAGTAGAACGCCAGAAGCCGAGCAGCATTAACTATCTGTACGATACACAATCTCAACAGGCTATGCTTTTTTCGTATGAGCCGAATTTGGATGAATTTACTGAAAAATATTTTAGTGTCGATGATAGAGGTAACCATCTACTTTCGGGGTTGGTAGAAAGCAGAGCCAGCCGAACAGCAAACTATGTCACACCGACTCAACCGTTGAATATAAAAGCGTCGAAAGTGAATGCAAACCATACCCAGGAAAACAAGGATTTTAAAACGACAAGTATAACAATAACACCGGTTCGCCAAATAAATTCAATACAGCTCATCAGCAGCGAACCAATACAAGTTTCCGCTTAGCGAATAAATCAAAAAGCATTTGAAATGACGCAAAGTAGATCGCGTCAAAGCTCAATATTGTATTACGTAGCAACAGATCAACAACCAGTGCAAATTGAAATCCAATACCAATCTGAACAACCTAACACGTTTCGAATTATCGAAACCAGTTATGATCTGCCACAACACCTTCCAAATTTCATCGCACGTCCTGAGTACATAATGCCCACACCGTTTAAAGTTACAGATGCCATTATCATCAGTCAGCCGATTTCGCACACCAACAGATAACTTGTTTTTAGCTTATCTTACGACTAATCGTTTAGGAGCAATTTGTTGATTTTCATCAATAAATCCAACACCTAAAAATAGCTGTTCAGAGTAAACTCTGACTTGGACTTGACAAGGAATGACTAGTGCATCTTTAGCGGTGACTGGGTTGCCATTACAAAAATAACTAGCGCTATTCGCTTCTAACTCCACCGCAGGTAAGGTTTTAACAGGTGAATCCATACTTAGTAACAACTGATCCAATGCTTCGAAGCTTTGGTTATCCATCAAATCTAAATTGTTATCATCAATTTCCTGACGCATTGCAAATAGATCGTCTAGGGTAGTGACCTTATCTGCAGGATAATCAGCAACATTTGAACGATGTAAACGGCTAACAAACGCCCCACATCCTAGGACTTGTCCGATATCATCAACTAATGAGCGTATGTAGGTTCCTTTGCTGCAATGAACTAACATGTCAACTTTATCACCTTCTATTCGTTCAATGATTAACGAATAAATCGTGATATCTCTAGCTTCTCTGGGGACTTCAATACCTTGACGGGCATAAAAATAGAGAGGTTTACCTTGATATTTCAATGCTGAAAACATGGAGGGCACTTGACGCGATTTGCCAACAAAGCTCATACAGGCTTGTTCAATTTGTGTTTTCGATACGTTGACTGGGTTACGTTCAACAATATCACCATCAGCATCAGAAGTAGTTGTCCGTATCCCCAATGTTGCCGTGACTGAATAGGTTTTATCCGCATCTAGTAGAAATTGAGAAAATTTTGTGGCCTCACCTAAACAAATAGGCAACATACCAGTTGCTAGCGGGTCTAAAGCACCGGTATGACCCGCTTTTGCAGCATTAAAGCACCGTTTAACTTTTTGTAGAGCATCATTTGAGGACAAACCTAATGGCTTATCCAAAAGTAACATGCCATCTATTGCACGTCCTTTACGCTTTCTTGCCATTATTTATTTTCGTCCGTTTCCTGATCTTCTTGATCCAAGTCGCGCCCAGCTTTTAGTGCACGCTCTTTATCTTTATTTAAGGTTTGAGACACCAAAGTAGAAATTCGGATTCCTTCTGTGATTGATGTGTCCTGATAAAACTTCAATGCAGGGACTGCGCGCATACGCATTCGTTTAGCTAATAAGGTACGAATAAAACCCTTGTTGTCTTCCATAATTTGATTAAACAACTTTAGCTTTTCTTCATCTGTTTCAAAAAAGGTTACGTATATTTTTGCATGAGCTAGGTCGCGTGAAACATCGACCCCAGACACAGTTACCATGCCTAAACGTGGATCACGATTTTTAAATTCATTTTGGAAAATACTGGCCACTTCTTTGTGGATCTGTTGCCCTACTCGTTCAGTGCGGGAAAATTCTCTAGCCATACTGACACTCCTAAATTCCAGTCAAAAACGGAGGCTTAAGCCCCCGTATTCATTTTAATTTGAAAACGCGCGGGTTAGATTTCGCGTTTTACTTCTACGGTTTCAAATACTTCGATTTGGTCACCGACCTTAACATCGTTGTAATTCTTAACGCCGATACCACACTCCATGCCGTTACGTACTTCTTGCACGTCGTCTTTGAAGCGGCGGAGAGATTCTAGCTCTCCTTCATAGATAACTACATTTTCACGTAATACACGAATAGGTGCGCTACGCTTAATGTTACCCTCGGTTACCATACATCCAGCAATTGCACCAAGTTTTGGTGACTTAAATACATCACGTACTTCAGCCAATCCAATAATTTCTTGTTTAAATTCTGGTGCAAGCATACCGCTCATGGCTTGTTTGACTTCGTCAATCAAATCATAAATAACACTGTAATAACGCAAGTCGATTTCTTCAGCTTCAATCATACGGCGTGCAGTAGCATCAGCACGAACGTTAAACCCTACTACTATCGCACTAGAAGCAGCGGCTAAACTTGCATCGGTTTCAGTTATTCCACCCACACCACTACCGACGATATTCACTTTTACTTCGTCTGTAGACAGTTTAGTCAATGATTCAGAGATAGCTTCGACAGAACCTTGAACATCAGCTTTTAGTACAACATTCAATTCACTAACATCACCCGCTTCCATGTTAGCAAACATGTTTTCGAGTTTAGCTTTTTGCTGCTTCGCTAACTTTAAGTCACGTTGTTTAATGTGGCGCTTACTCGCTACTTCACGAGCTTTACGTTCATCTTGAACGACTAACGCGTCTTCACCAGCAATAGGTACACCAGATAAACCTAGCACTTCTACCGGAGTAGAAGGTCCAGCGACAGCGACTTCTTGACCGTTCTCATCACGCATCGCACGAACACGACCGTATTCGATTCCACATAGTAGAATATCACCTGCTTTTAACTCGCCTTCTTGAACAAGTACGGAAGCAACTGGACCACGACCTTTATCGAGACGTGATTCAATAACAATACCTTTAGCAGGACCTGTTGGTACAGCTTGTAAATCAAGTAATTCAGCTTGTAACGTAATCGCTTCTAGCAATTCATCGATACCTAAACCTGTTTTTGCAGAAACATGTACAAACTGATGCTCACCACCCCACTCTTCGGAAATAACTTCCAATTGAGATAGTTCAGTTTTAACTCGATCTGGATCAGCAGCTTCTTTATCCATCTTGTTTACAGCAACAATCAAAGGCACACCAGCAGCTTTAGCATGTTGGATAGCTTCTTTGGTTTGCGGCATGACACCATCGTCTGCTGCAACAACCAAGATAACGATATCGGTTGCTGTTGCTCCACGAGCACGCATAGCGGTAAACGCGGCGTGTCCAGGAGTATCTAAAAATGCGATACGTCCATTATCAGTTTCGACGCTATAAGCACCGATATGCTGCGTAATACCACCCGCTTCGCCATCAGCGACTTTTGCGCGACGAATATGATCAAGTAGCGAGGTTTTACCGTGGTCAACGTGGCCCATGATAGTAACAACAGGAGCTCTGTTTTCTTTGTCACCAGATGATTTATCCGCTAACAACTCGTCTTCCAACGCATTATCATTCACTAATTCATATCTGTGGCCCATTTCTTCTACAACTAATACCGCTGTATCTTGATCGAGCACCTGATTGATAGTAACCATTTCACCCATTTTCATCATGGTTTTGATTACTTCAGTGGCTTTAATAGCCATTTTATTGGCCAATTCACCAACGCTGATTGTTTCACCGATACGAACTATACGTTCTACTGGCTGAGCAGGTTTATTGAAGCCGTGCTTAAGATCTGCACCTGCATTCTTTTTCGATTTCTTACGTCTACGTGAGCTACGCTCAACTTGTGCATCTTCTTCGTCTTCTGCTTCTTGAGCATAGCGATTAGAGTGTAAATGCACTTCTTCAGCTTCTTGCTTTTTACGACGTTCTTCTTCTTCTTTCCAACGACGCTCATTTTCTTCTGCTAGACGTTTTGCTTCTTCAGCGGCCTTTTTCGCATCTTCTTCGAGCTTGCGCTGTGCTTCATCTTCTTGAAGTTTACGAATTCGCTCAGCCTCAAGCCTCGCTTCTTCTTGTGCTGCCTTTTCTTCAGGCGACAACTGCAATTCTTCTTTTTGACGCGCCGCAGCTTCTTTCTTCGCTTGCTCGATTCGCGCTGCTTTTTCGGCTTCAGCTTTCGCTTTTGCTTCAGCGGCTTTTTTTGCCTTTTCTTCAGCGGCTTTTTTCGCTTCTTCTGCCGCTTTACGTTCTGCTTCAAGCTTTTCCTGTGCTTCTTGTGCTTTACGCTTAGCTTCTTCTTCTGCTAAACGCTCTTCTTCGATATCACTTCGCTTCACGTATGTACGTTTTTTGCGCACCTCAACCTTTACCGCTTTAGACTTACCAACACTTAACGTGCTTGTCGTTTTGCGCTGTAAAGTCATGCGCTTAGGACCCTCTGAACCATGGCCACCATGTGCTTTACTCAAATGATCAAGCAATTGACGCTTTTCATCTTCGGTGATCATATCACCTGCTTTTTTCGTTAAACCTGCGTCTGCAAACTGCTGAACTAAGCGATCAACTTGAGTGCCTATGTCGGTGGCTAGTTTTTCGATGGAGACTTCTGCCATATAGCTGTATTCCTCTTGTTGATCTTACTTATTCTTCACTAAACCAGACGATATTTCGTGCAGCCATTATTAGCTGCCCGGCTTTTTCTTCGTCCAGTTCTTCTATATCACTTATTTCATCAGTACCTTGTTCGGCTAGGCCTTCAAGGTCTGTAATTCCTCTACTTGCAAGTACGTATGCCACATGGCGCTCCATACCTTCGAGGTTTAGTAATTCTTCTTTTGGCTCAGAAGCTTCTAACGACTCTTCATTTGCCAAAGCTTGGGTTGTCAAAGCGGCACGAGCTCTGCCACGTAATTCTTCAACCATGTCTTCGTCAAAACCATCAATTGCCAATAATTCATTCACTGGAACATAAGCAATTTCTTCGATTGTACTGAAGCCTTCATCCACTAACACAGCAGCAAAATCTTCATCAATATCTAGACTATTAATAAACACACTTAGTACTTTAGAGTTTTCCTCTTCGTGTTTAGAATTAAGATCTTCAACCGTCATGACATTTAATGTCCAACCGGTTAATTGGCTGGCTAAACGAACGTTTTGACCGCTGCGTCCAATAGCTTGAGCAAGATTGTCTGCTTCAACAGCTACATCCATTGAACCGGCATCTTCATCTACTACAATTGATGCGACCTCTGCAGGCGCCATTGCATTAATAACGAATTGTGCTGGGTTTTCATCCCACAATACGATGTCAACACGCTCACCACCTAGTTCACCTGACACAGCTTGAACACGAGAACCACGCATACCTACACAAGCCCCAACAGGATCGAGACGTTTATCATTAGTTTTTACGGCAATTTTTGCACGAGAACCTGGATCACGAGCCGCTGCCTTAATTTCCAACGTTTCTTCTGCAATTTCTGGAACTTCAATGCGGAATAATTCAACCAACATGTCTGGATGAGTACGACTGATAAACAGCTGCGCACCACGTGCTTCTGGACGAATCACGTACAATAAACCACGCACTCTATCGCCTGGACGGAATGTTTCTCGCGGTAACATATCGTCGCGATAAATTACGCCTTCAGCATTATTCCCCAAATCAATAATTACGTTATCACGATTAACTTTTTTAACCGTACCGGTAACTAAGTCTCCAACACGGTCTTCGTATTCTGCAATCATTTGTGCACGTTCTGCTTCACGTACTTTTTGCACAATTACTTGTTTTGCGGTTTGCGTTGTAATTCTATCAAATGCAATTGACTCGATTTGATCTTCGATATATTCGCCAAGTTGAATTTCTGGATCATCAACTTGCGCAGCAGAAAACGTGATTTCTGCATACGGATTTTCTTGCACCTGATCATCAGGTATCACTAACCAACGGCGAAAAGTATCAAAATTACCAGTTTCACGATCGATATTAACTCTTACTTCTATTTCGCCTTCGTTTTTCTTTTTAGTAGCGCTGGCAATTGCATATTCTAATGCTTCAAAGATTTTCTCTTTGGGAACCTGCTTTTCATTTGAAACGGCCTCTGCCACTAACAAAATTTCTTTATTCATCGTTGCCTCACTGATTGCTTCCCTGAGAAAGCGCTAATATGAATTTCTCTTAAAATGTTGGAACCAAATTACCTTTTTCGATATTTGCTACGACTAGAACATATTCTTGACCGTCAACTTCTATCGTTAAATTACCGTTGTCTACTTTGAGCAACGTGCCTTTAAAATTTCTTCTATCATTCATTGGCATTCTTAAACGCACTGCGATCACTTCGCCAATACACTTTTCATAGTGTGCTTCTTTGAACAAAGGCCTATCCATGCCAGGTGAAGAAACTTCAAGGTTATATTCCGTGCTAATCGGATCTTCCACATCAAGTACAGCACTTACTTGCAAACTTACATCTGCACAATTATCAACAGTGATGCCTTCGGGATGATCGATATAGACACGTAGCGTAGAATGTTTTCCGGCGCGAACAAACTCAACTCCCACCAGTTCAAAGCCTGTCGCTTCAACTGGTGCAGCCAACATGTCCGTCAGTTTTTGTTCAAGTTGTGACAAAAATAAAGCTCCAAATACGAAAAAAGGGCGAAAAGCCCAGATTTAGAAAACCAATATTAACAACAAAAAGCCCCGTACAAGCGGGGCTTTTTTGTTTCTGGACCCTAACCCACTATCCGACATTTTAAATTACGCTTAACTAAAGTTTCGCGTTTAGTCGAAAATAGTGGTCGCAAGAACTGAGCAACTAAAACAAAGTCATTTATAGATACCCGTGTCTTTTCTTGCGGTTTCTTAGCTAGCTAAACCAACTAATCGAGACGTTACTATCCAATTCAGAGGGAGCCCGTCTCAAAAGATGCGCATAGTATACGGACCTCGGCACTTACATGCAAGGCAAAGAATAGAAAGCTTTATTTTAATATCCTATTAGATAATTGAAAAAATAGGTTATTTGTAGAAAAAGATTTAAAGAATTTTGCTAATCTTTCTTTCGTATTTTTAATATCGTCAATTTTCAACCAAATATTCTAACCCTTGTTTGGATTTTGTACCTCTTTTCCTAGTGAGATTATTTGCACAATGTCATTTCCTGAATTCAATTTAGTTCAAGGGATCGGTATGTTAAGTTTTGTGCTTGGCATCGTATGTTTCTATCAACAAAATGATCGAAAACTAAAAGTAATGTTGCTTTTGTTGAATTTTAATCATGCAATTCATTTTGCATTACTAGGAGCTGAAACAGCTTGCTTAAGTGCTGTATTGGCGATAGTAAGAACCGCGATATCGCTTAAAACCGCCTCCAAAAAAATAGCATTCACCTTTATTTTTATAACATTTTTTTGGGGGCTACATTTAACTGATAATTGGTATGATATGTTTCCTATATTAGGTAGTTGTATAGGAACCTATGCGATTTTTTGTTTACAGGGAATCGTCATGCGTTTGGGCTTATTAATTGGAGCCCTATGTTGGTTGACCAACAATATTATTGTAGGATCCATAGGCACAACCTTACTTGAATTGACAATAATTGCCGTAAACTTAAGGACAATTTACCAATTATTTCGCAGTCGTTAACTTTAAAAACCTAGTGTTATTTATCGGTTAGAATTTTCCTAAATTATTTAACCAGAGTTCTATTTGCTGGTTGTTTTGCATGTATAAATTAGGGATATGCTCGACTCCATCATTGGAAAATTCAGAGGCATAACTATCCCAACTTTCTATCACCTGCAATTCCGAGTCTATGATTCCAGTTTCGGTCGATGCAGTTGCTGATTTAATTTCAGTTAATATACGCAAGTCAACAGAGTCCAACTTTTTGCCATGGCGATTTCGATTTGCTCCCACTTCTTGATCAACAATTAAGCGCTGATAAGCAAATTTCGCGTCAACCGTATTATCGACAGTGTGAATATTTAGTGGTCGAAAAAGTTGCTCGAGCGTAAAATTTTCATGAATCAAACGAATGTCTTCGGGCTGCAAAGTTTTCTGATTTTTAATGGGTAGCCCTAACCGGTTCAGATTAGATATCTCTGGATATCCTACCATCACGTTTCCACGAAAAAAGCCGCGTCCATTTGCTCCTTTTTCAGTTGAATTGAGTAACTGAAAAAAACGGATAGGACCATTACTCGGACCTGGTTTAAAATAGTTATTTATAAAATGAAGTTTTCCGTTTTCATTTCCATATGCTGAATTTTTGGACCAATTATAAATTACATTATTGTTTATCTCTGCAAATTCTTCCTCTTGAGAATAAGTTGGTTTTAATCTGTGCCCGTTTATTCGTGGATTCCTACTTGTATGATGAGCAAGCACATTAAATAGAAAACTAGCACGACGTCCCCCCCAAATTCCGCCATAACCATGACTTCCTTTGTTATGCCCAGCATCATTAAGGCTTTCGCTTATGATGCTGTATTGTAGTGTAAAGTCTGTATTATTATAAAAGGAAGCCACCTCATCATTGGCCCAACTCATTGAACAATGATCAATAATAATGTTTGAATTTCGCTTTGCCGTTATCGCATCACTTTGATGATTTGACGTCCCGTGTCGAAAACGTAAATAACGGATAATCACTTGATTAGCTTTTATTTGTGTTTCAGCCCCTTTCAGCACGATCCCTTTAGGTGAGGTCTGCCCTGCAATAGTGATAAAGTCATGTTTAATTTCTAATGGTTTAACCAATTCGATAACCCCCGAAACTGTAAAAACAATAATTCTTGGGCCTTTAGCGTTTACAGCATGCCGTAGCATCCCTTTTATAGGGTTACTACTATCATCTAACGTATCGACAACATAAATTTCGCCTCCATTACCACCTTGGGTAAAGCGGCCAAAACCTAAAGCGCCTTCAAATGCTAAGCTCGTATCACCAGCCATTACAAGCTTACTTTCAAATGATAGAAGTACTAAAAATAACAACATGCTTATTTTCTTCAAAAAAATGTTTCTGAACATACGAAGTTTCACTCTTAACCTTGTTCTTTTTAATGCCATTCGAGTTTATAAGATAATGTAGATGTTAGACCGCGACCCTAACTCCAAAATTACTAAACTTGGATTTAAAGCATTTATTGATTATGAACAAATGACCTTTCATTAATAGTAGTCAAAATAAATTTCAAATAGCCGAACCAATCATTAACATTTTATTGACATCAGTTTAACCAAACCCTAGAATGCCACCGGTGGCAACAAGAATAAAGTATATAATATAGATTATTATGCCACCGATGGCGAATCTAAAGTTAGTGGCCAAAAAACAATATTAATGAAATTGCCAAGGAGTAAATTCCAATGAAGCCTGTTCAAGTGGAAGCTTTGCTATTTGCATCGACCCTTGCTATCCCGCTGATGTGTACATCATCACAAACGATAGCTGCTGAAGAAAAAAATGCAGAACCAGAAATAGTGCAACAAACTATTACCAACTTACCTAATCAAGAATCTGAAGAGAACATCAACAACACAGCTAATGAGCAAGAGATTGAAATAGTAGAAGTAGTTGGTATAAAACAGGCTGATTTAAAAGCCAGAGATTTAGAAAGAGAGAAAAATGGATTTAGTTCTGTAATTGCTACCGACGACATAGGCAATTTTGTTGATCAGAATGTAGCGGAGTCATTACGTCGATTGCCCGGGGTGACTCTTCAACGTTCGGAAGGAGAAGGTAAATTCGTATCTGTCCGTGGTTTAGGACCGGGGTTTGTCTCTGTTAATCTTAATGGCTCTGAGCTTTCTGGTGTTGGTGATGATCGTAAAGTTGGATTAGATGCAATTCCCGCGGATATTCTAGGCTCAATAGAGGTGCTAAAAACCCTAACACCGGATCAAAACCTCAACTCAATAGGCGGTACTGTAAATGTCAAAGCGATTTCAGCTTATGATAGAGGTAAGTCAAGTTTAAAATTTAGAGCGCAAGACTCGTACAGTCAATTACGCGAAGAACATTCTCCTAAATTTAGTTTAGATGGCACTCAGCTTTTATTAGATAAAAAAGTCGGTGTTGGTTTTGCTCTTTCTACAGAGAATCGTAAAACTCAAGTTGATGAAATTCGTCATCATAGCACTACTGAGATGCGATTTTATCAAGCTGACATTGGCTTCGAAGACACAGACGAAGGGAATGCATTGCAGGCTTCTGGCCCTGAGATTTTAGGTCCGAGTCAATTAGAACTTAGACGAGAAGTCGCAAATCGAAAAAGGCGTGCAGCATCACTCAATCTAGAATTCAAACCGAATGATCTTTCCTATTATTATGTGCGTGGCAATTTAACCAAATTTTCTGATGAAGACATCGCGTTACGGGAATTTTATGACTTTCAAGATGCTGGAGGAGTTGGAAGCGGTGAAATTGCCTATGTTAATGGAGATACCAAAGAGTTTATCCTAACCGACATCGATATTTTTCATCAGTATTTTATTCAAGGTGGTGATACCACAACAAAAAGTTTTAGCATTGGTGGCGAGAATAAACTCGGTGATACTTGGGTATTAGATTATGAATACGCACAATCACAGACTACTGACGAATCACTTAATGACAGACGAGTACAATTCCGTGAAAGAGACCTAATTGTTTATGGCCAAGGGTTAAGAGATAACATCATTGGTCGCGCGGTTACGCCGGAAGAAGCGGCTGAATTAGGCGGCTTTGATTACGATCCTGAAAATAGCATTTTCGGCACATCAGGTTCAGGTGATGCTTCGCAGATGTCAAATTTTCAATTCGACAATTTGTTTCTAGAAGACGGTACGCGCGAAGATAAAATCAAAAATGGTGAAATTAATTTAACCAAAGAGTATTTTTTGCCCCACTTAAATTACATAAAAGGTGGTGTGGCGTTTTCAAATCGTAGTCATGTACGCGATAAGAACCGGGCCAGTTACGATCCCAGTAGTGATGACTGTAATGGCGATCCAGTTTGTATTGAAGTAGTTAACTCAAATCACGCTGATTACCCTAGCGCTATTCCTGAAAATAGTAATTTTTTCTATCCATTTGTTAACCAAGACCAAATTGAATACATAGTCGCCTCATCCAAAATAACTCGGGAAAGTGCGACCAATAACGAATTGTCCATTGACAGTACCAAAGAAGATTACACCATAATTGAAGATACTAAAGCTGCTTACTTGATGGCTGAAGTACCTTTAAATGATGATCTAATTTTAATTGCAGGTGTCAGATATGCAGAAACCGAATTTTCATCAACTGGCTTTTTGTCGTTAGAAAATGACGATTTTGAATTTAATGGCGCAGGTAGCGGAAGTCTGGATATTGCCATTCCATTACCTGAAGCATCCATAACTTACAGTGAATATTATCCTAGTGCACATCTGCGTTATGAACCCACTGAAGATATTCTGGTTCGTGCCTCTATCTGGAGCAGTTATACCCGCCCCTCATTTAAACAAGCGCGTGCTTTTGCCAAGTTTGATCAGGATATTGAGCTTTGTCCGCCGGCCAGTGACGATTGTGACGATTCTCAGGGAAGTGCGAACGTTCGCCAGTTACAAGACTATATTTTAGGTTCTAATAATACGCTGGATGTCGGTAACCCTAATTTGGTTGCCATGACTTCTGTCAATTACGACGCATCAATTGGTTGGTATCCAAGTAAAAATCTATTTATGGAAGCGGCGATTTTTTACAAAGACATAGACAATTTTATTGTCGATGTGAATGGTATAACCCAGTCTTTAGAAGATTTGCCACTATCGTTACCTGTGGCTCAGGTGACCGAATTCGTGATTCCACAAAACCTTGTACTTAATGATGTCAATATTACCTTAAACGGTGATAAAGCCTATGTAGTTGGGGTTGAGCTTAGTTACAACCAATACTTTGATAATGGTTTCTTCCTGCAAAGTAACATGACCTTTTTAGACAGCGAAGCAGAACTAGATGATTCAATACGTGTTTCAAACGTTCCTTTGCCTGATCAAGCTGACACTACCGCTAACTTAACATTCGGTTGGGAAAATAATGTGTTTTCATTCCGTTTAATTGGCAATCACAGAGCCAAAATCTTAGAAGAAGTCGGAGCTTGCCCTACTGGTGTCAGTGAATCGGATACACGCGCTTGTAAATATTGGTCAGACAGATATCAAGACGCTATCACCACTATAGATTTTAAAGCGAGATATCGGATTAACGATCAAATCAACATGTATTTCGATGCCGTTAACTTAACTGACGAGTCCGACTTGCGTTACTTCCAAGGCAATGCACAAAGTGGCGGCAATATTCTGTATCAAAAAGAAGAATATGGGAAAACCTTCCAAATAGGTGTGGATTATAAATTTTATTAAATAACCTCACTATTTATGCCTAAAGAAATGAAACGAACATAAATGCAATTTATTCAATAGGAACTTAAAGAGTGAATAGTGCCAAGCGCCAATTACTCTTGGGAGAACAAAAATGAATTACAAATTTACGCTAGCAGCAAGTATTGTCAGTACAATACTGTTAGTTGGATGTGGTGCGGAAAGTACTACCAATGTCAAAGAGTTACCTGCCCCTGCCCTCACTGGTCAGTTTGTCGATAGCCCCGTTTCCGGATTAGGCTATCGCTCTGAATCCGTGGCCGACGGGAAAACCAATAGTAACGGTGAATTTAGCTATTTTCGTGGCGAAATTATCACTTTCTTTATTGGTGATTTTGAATTTCCTGGAGTGCCTGTCTCCAGTATTTTAACACCACTGAATTTATTTAACGCTGACACGCCGTTTGATCAGTCTGTAGTGAATACATTGAGACTATTGCAGGCTCTGGACATAGATGGCGATCCGTCAAATGGTATTGAGATTAGTGAAAATGCAGCCGCGGCTGCCTCGATGCTATTGGCCGATGGACAAACCATTGAAGCTTTTTTCGACCGACCAGCTGAACAATTCGCAGCCGACGTTGAACCTTGGTTAGCCAATGCTGGCGGCGCGATGACTACCTTAGCACCGTTTGACAGTGCGGTTGCCCATTTCGTCAACTTTTTAGAAACAGAATACGGCACCCTTTTTGCCAATACATTCAACCTGGACCATTTAAATGGGATAGTTTACAACCCGTTTTTACAAGGTGACACGGCGATACAAGATACCTTTAACTTTACGCCAGACGACAGTTCTCAACGTAAAGGTTCCTATTCCCAATTCAATGGGGATATAGAAACGATGGGAACCTATGAGCTTATGTTTGGCCGCAGAGCCCTTAAATTAACTTCCGACACCAACACCACCTATCTGATTGTCAGATCATTCAATACCGTTGACCAGGTGTACAGCTTATGTTTAGCCGATGGTAGTACCGCCGTGGCTACAGCAGTTAAAAATTGCGATGCCAATGACGATCCTAAAACCGACTTATTGGTGTTAAGTGAGGCGCAAGCTGCCATCGAATTAGAACAACTGGTCGAACGGGCAAATACCATCGAACCAGCTTTATCAGAAGATTTTAACACCGATACAACCACCTTTTTCTCATCTACTTACAAACGTTTAACCGACGAAAATACCGGCCCTATGTACTTTAAAACCGGTGGTAGTCCTTCTTTAAACGCTGAATTAGGCCAGTTAACCTTGGCTGGAGACCGTTTCAGTATCGGGAATGCCGCTAGCAACCCATTGGCACAAACTTCAGCGAGCGATACCCAAGGTACGGGGGTTTTTAACATCAGTCAGGGTTTCACCATCAGTTTTGATGTGGTGTCTCACACCAGCTCTGGTTCGTTAAATATTTATATTGATAACAACACCACCGGACAAGATAACTCTGTTCATGGCGCGGCTTCTAAATTCATTGGCCGCTCAATCACTGAGGATGAATTCCCAATTGGGCAGCGTTTTAGCTATACCTATGTACCAGGTGCTGATGTTAATGGCCTAGATCCAAGTGATCCCGAAGCAAAAATCTTAAACACTGATATTACTAATTCGTTTTTTCAGTTCAGAACTGATAGCAGTGGTAATATCACCATCGATAACCTAATTATTGAAACCAATGCTGATGCTGTTGAACCAGAAGAACCGGAAGAGCCAGAAGAACCTGAAGAGCCGATTTCTATTCCGCGAGTAAGCCTGCCCTTTAGCGTTAACTTTGATGAAGCGGGAGTGGATATTTTCACCACAGAGTTTGCCACCATTGTTGATGGCGACGGTATGGATGTAGCCCTATATACCAAAACCGGTGGTTCAGTGTCTGTGATTGAATCAGGTCTTGAATTGGACAGTGGCCGTTTCACTATTGGTAACGCAATGCCAGGCGCTACTACAACGTCAGACGATACAGCTAGCACAGGTGTATTTGACCTAAGTCGTCCGTATAACGTGGTCATGGACATTGTCTCAGTGAATGATCCTGATGGCGATAACAATTTCCAAATTTATGTAGATAACAATACCAGTAGCAGCTCAGCTTCAATGCATGGCGGCGGATCAAAATTCTACAGTGAACTCATCAACACCCTAACACCGGGAAGTACACTCATTGTTCCCGGCATAATTGCTACCAAAAATTCGTTTTTGCAGTTGCGTACTGAAAGTGGTGGTACGGTAGTTGTAAACAATATTCGTATTGAATATATCAACGAAAACTTACTCAGCTCAGAGGATTTTGAAACGACCACCGAATTGTTCTTTACCCCGGAATACAAATCGATTCCTGGTAATGATGCGTTACCTTTGTACAGCATTACCGGCGGTGGTAGTGGTTTAAGCATTGCCGAAGGTCAACTCAGTATCGCCAGTGCCCGTTTTACCATAGGTAATGGCACACCTGATGTTTCAACAACAGGCGACGATACTGTTACCACTGGATTGCTCGATTTAAGCCGCCCATATAAAATTTATTTGGACATTGTCAGCACCGAAGATGAAGAAGGAAATAACGGATTTATCATTTATGTGGACAATAACACTAGTGGTAGCTCTAATTCGATTCACGGTGGTGACTCTAAGTTTTATAGTGAACAAATTTTATCTCTTAGTGCGGGGGAAACTCTTGAGATAGAGGGGTTTGTGGCAACCCAAACATCTTTCTTACAACTGCGGACCGAAAGCGGCGGGACAGTTGTCATTGATAACCTGAGGATCGAATATTTAGAAGCAGACGATCCAGGTGCCAGCACGTTCAGTTGTGAAAATGAACCAGAGCTATACTATTGCGACGATTTCGCTACCGGTTCTACCAGCAACTATCAATTAATTGCACAGCCAGATAATGACTCAGGTGCAATTGGATTCTTTGATACCCTAGATGATGAAGATAATAAAGTACTGCGCTATACCGCAGGCGGCGCAGGTGGTGAAATCATGTTGTTCACTGAAGCCGCCATGGCCAATATTCCTAATAATGGCAACTACTTCATCGAAGCCAGAATTCGCCCAAGACAAAACAGTACCACAGCCAATAAACAAATCTTTTTATTAGGTCGTTACCAGAGTGAAGGTAATTGGTATGGAGGCGGATTAAATGTCCAAAACTCTTCCAGTAGCACCCAAACTGAGGTGGCAATAAGTACTGCGAATTCTATATCTCGTCCGGTACAAACTAAAACACCGATTTTACTCGGAGAAAAAGATGGAACCGATGGGGTATGGTACACAGTTCGCTTCGAAATGATTGACGATATATTAACCGTTTATCTCGATGGGGAAAAAATCGGTACAACGACGGATGCCAGCTATACAGATAAAGGCCTGATAGGTATCTTCACTAATAACCGCTCATTTGAACTAGATGACTTAAAAGTAGGTGATCCGTCAATTAAACCTGTGCAGTTAACCTTGGACTATAAGTCACCGGAGTGGGAAACGTCCACTACAGGTGATCCTTTGGTGATTAATATCACCGCTGTTCAAAGTGACGGGATAACCGCAGACACCTTCACCGTTAGCAATTCAGATGCAAGCGTAGTCTCAACCTCCCTTGAGGGTAATGTGCTTACCATCACGCCCATTGGCGCAGGCAGCAGCACCTTGTATATTGAATCAGGTTCTGATGACACCATTGTTCGCACTATTAATATCACTGTCGCCGAAGGGTTTGTAATGCCAACCCAGAATTATGGTGACCTGAGTACCAAACTCTCCCCTGCCATTAGTGCTACAGAGGCCTATATTGATGCGAGCTTACGTGTCACTTTTGATAGCGAGCCAACCCTAGGTAGTGTGGGTGAAGTAAGAATATTCGATGCCAGTAACGATACACTCGTTGATGTGATCCGTGTCAGCGGAGAAATAGATGCTCTTGGATATTCAGGTCAAAGCCGTGTTCGTCGAGTCAACACTGATTTAATCAGAGTTGAGGGTAATGATTTGGTAATCAAACCACATAACAGTCTGTTAGCGTACAATCAAACCTATTATGTCGTTGTGGGTGACGATGTAGCCACTAATGTGCAACTCAATGGGGTTGAATTTGTTGGCCTAGGTGAAAATAGTAACTGGTATTTTACTACTAAAACAGCGGGCCCAACTGACACGGCGGTGACCGTTGATGATGACGGTGATGCAGATTTCAGAACCGTTCAAGGGGCATTAAATTATGTGATGGAAAACGTTGCTGCCGATACACCTGCGCAAATTTCAGTGAAAAACGGCATATACAATGAGCTATTGTATATGCGCAATAAAAACTATCTAACCATCAACGGTGAAAGCCGTGATAACACTATTATCAGCTACGATAACTACGAATCCCGTAATGGTGGCTCTGGTGGCAGTGAAGCCCCAGGAACAGGCTCACCAAACGGCGGGCGCAGTGTGTTCTTGGTTGAAGGCGCTGATTTGCTCACCTTGAGCAACTTAACCTTGAAAAACGACCATATTCGCTCAAATCTTTACTCTAATCAGGCTGAGACGATTTATTTTAATAGTCCCAACAGATTGGTTGCCAAAGATGCGAACTTTATCAGTGAACAAGACACCTTATTGTTAAAAGGCTACACCTGGTTCTATAACACACTGGTAGCAGGCAACGTAGATTTCATCTGGGGTTATCCTGTCACTGCACTGTTTGAAGAAAGTGAAATACGTACCATAGGTGACTCTAAAAACGGTGATCCCGATCAGGATAGCTCAGGTGGTTATGTATTGCAGGCGCGGGTGCAAAATGCAACTGACCCCGGGTTTATTTTTCTTAACAGCGAATTTACCCATGGACCAGGCCCTATTGGCAATGATGTACTAGATAACTCTACCTACATCGCCCGTAGCGGAGGCAGCAGCAGTTACTATGATAATGTCACCTTAATTAATAATAAATTCGATACCCACATTGCCACTGAAGGTTGGGCGACATTGGGTGTTAATGGACAACCTGCTCCCAACCCAGAAACAGCCACTGCAACCAGCGGCTGGCGTGAGTATGGCAGTATGGATATGCAAGGTAATCTGTTGGATTTAAGTTCAAGAGTGGGAGGTTATCTGCTTACAGAAAGTGAAGTAATAAACCTCACCGATCGGGTCTCGATATTTGCCAGTTACAACAATGACCAAGGTTGGGATCCAACTGCCAATAATGAACCTGTCATAGGTGAAATATTGGATGATAAAGGATTTGCGGGATATAACTTTGACCTAACTGGCGGCGCTGGCGGAATGGTAGTTACGGTAAATAATGGTGCAGACATGATTACCGCGCTTGAAGAAGCCAGTGACGCAGCCATGCCTATTATCATTTATGTAGACGGTACCATTACCGATGCAAACAGCGGCGGTAGCGGACGTTCAATCGATATCAAAGATATGGATAACGTCTCAATTGTGGGTGTTGCAGATAGAGGTGAGTTTGACGGTATTGGGATCTCGATTCGTCGAGCTAACAATATTATTATTCAAAACCTAACTATCCATCATGTTCTAACCGGTGGTAAAGATGCAATTTCTATCGAGGGGGATGATGATGGCTCAACCACTAGCAATATCTGGATTGATCATAATGAACTTTACAGTACGCTAAATGTTGACAAAGACTATTACGATGGCTTGATAGATAGTAAGAGCGGTGCGAAAAATATCACTATTTCTTACAACTATTTGCATGACCATTGGAAAGCCTCGTTACACGGTCACACTGAAAATGATACGTCTGACAATACTGACAGAAATATTACTTTCCATCACAACCGATTTGAAAGTATTGAGTCACGTTTGCCCCTGTTTAGATATGGAAAAGGTCATTTGTATAACAACTATTACAATGACATCCACTCTACTGGGATCAACTCTCGAATTGGCGCAGAACTGCTGATTGAAAACAATGTCTTTGAAAATACTCAGAACCCTATCGTATCTTTTTATTCAGATGTGATTGGATATTGGAACACCAGCGGTAA
The DNA here is from genome assembly GCF_000314975.1 of Aliiglaciecola lipolytica E3. Lineage (GTDB taxonomy): Bacteria > Pseudomonadota > Gammaproteobacteria > Enterobacterales > Alteromonadaceae > Aliiglaciecola > Aliiglaciecola lipolytica. Next base: position 51,774 of record NZ_BAEN01000037.1, on the reverse strand, counting down.
TATATTTGGGTTAGGAGTGACCTGGACAACACCATCAGGTAACGATGTATCAGCTGGACCAGACGCAACACCAACCAGTAGTTATGTTGTGCCTTATACCTATGAGTTAGAAGATGCTGATGTAGTAAAAGCCAATGTCATCGCTTTTTCTGGAGTTAACAAACTCGATCAAAGTGGATTGGATATTCCGGATATTGAAGGCGATACGCCTTCAACTACCGATGTATCCCTACCCTATTCAGAGGATTTTAGTGCTGCGGATGCCGCGATATTCTTCACGGCAGATTACAAAACCATGCCTGACGATGATACAGCAGCGTTGAACTATATTACCGGTGGCGGCAGCGGCATCAGTATTACCGATGAGAAAATGACCTTGAGCAGTGCCCGGTTCACAATAGGTAACACCACACCCGACGTTGAGACCGCTGAAACGGATACGGATTCAGCTGGGGTGTTTGATCTCAGTAAACCTTATAAAATCACCATGGATGTGGTTAGTGTTGACGACCCAGATGGAGACAACAACTTTATTGTCTATGTGGATAATAATACCTCCAGCAGCAGTAAATCTGTGCACAGTGGCAGTTCGAAAATGTATTCGGAACTGATCACCAGCCTAACCCCTGGAAGCAGTATTGAAGTCAGCGGGTTAGTCGCCACAGCGAATTCGTTTATTCAACTACGAACAGAAAGCGGCGGCACGGTAGAGATTGATAATTTACGTATCGAATATTTACCCGCGGATGCTGTATTAAGCGAAAGTTTTGATGTGGGGGATGCCGACTTCTTCAGTGCAGACTATAAAAGTCTAGCGAATGACTCCACGGCGTCTTTCTATGTTAAAACCGGTGGGACAGTGGAAACCATCGATGGTGCACTGAGACTAGACAGTGGACGCTTCACCCTTGGCCAATCTGCACCAGATGTGGCGACCTCTTCAGCAGACATTGCAGCCAATGGCGCACTGGACCTTAGTCAGAGTTATCAGATCGTGATGGATATCGTTAGTCTCAATGATCCGGATGGGGACAATAACTTTATCGTTTACGTTGATAACAACTCCACCAGCAGCGGAAATTCAATGCATGGTGGCAGTTCGAAATTTTATTCTGTTCTGATTAATGAACACAGTCTAGGAGAATTGGTGATACCCGGTTTTACCGCAACTGACAGTTCATTTTTACAATTACGCACGGAAAGTGGCGGTGTTGTGGTGATCGATAACCTCAGGATTGAATATCTGGACTAATTTCAGTCAATTATAAATAAAACGCAATTTAAAAGGCAAAGTGGATTATCCCTTTGCTTTTTTTTGTGCAATTACAAATATATATTCCCTTTCAAAATGAACAGCTTTTTAGCATGGCTGTCCATGTAAATTCCAGTCCATGTAAATTCGTCCGTATTAATTCATACAAATTCCTTGGGATACATTGTGATTAGGAATGACTGACGGGGTTTCGAAAGGTGGCTTAATAAAATTGAAGGGCGACTAAAATACCAGTTTGAAAAAGTATTGATTAATTTGCAGGATCCCAACCACGCAAAATGGTTTCGGTAGCATATTGTTTAGCTTGCTCTGCGGAAAGTTGCTGAGACCAGGAAACTCTGCGACGCATGTCAGCTCCTTCTCCACTATTTTGGTATTCAGCATAAAAGACGGTACTGTGGTTAGACGCTTTATCCCAGTCATGCCAGCCAGCAGGATGAATATGTTTGCCTATCTGCGAATCCAAAAATACTGTCTTAGCATATTGTCGCCATGGGCGGCCAAGATAAACCTCATTAACCCCCGCTTCTGCCGTTAGCTTGCAATGTTTAAATACTAATCCAAATGGTTGGTCTTGAGGCGTAGAAGCGGCGGTTATAAATGAGTTGGTTAACGATTTAATTTCACAGTTCTCGAAAACGGCCGTACCTTGACCAAAAATAAAGTCTGTAGAGCCTTCAATATAACAATGATGAAAATAAGTTCGAAACCCTTCACCGGCCACATACAGGGTATCCTGAAACCCTTTTAGGCTAATATTCGAAAAGCGTGCTCGATCGGCTTCTACGTGCAGAGCTACGGCTTGTCCCACTGGTCCTGCAGTGTTTTCAATGGTTAGGTTTTCAGCGCTAAAATCATTTCCTAGGACCCGTAAAGTGAAGGTATGAAATGTACTGTTTCTACCTTTATTTATTTTATTAAAATGATCTTCATAACGAATCACCGTACCTTCGCGACTCTCACCGACCAATCTTAACCGGGTATTCCAAGCATAAATTTCAACTTTTTCTTGATATATTCCATTTTTAATAAAAATAGTAATATCCGTCCACGGATAGGTTTTGGTGGCATAAATGGCATCTTGAATACGGGTAAAATCACCGCTGCCATCTTTGGCAACCGTAAACTGAGTTTGGTATCCCTGAGCTCCAATAAACATCGGAAAAAGCGCAAATAAGAAAAATGTAATAGATTTCATTTTAACCCTTAAGCTAGAGCATACTTGGTTCAGCACTGAGCAACGCTAGTTGCTCTTCAATACTATCCAGTCACATTATGTTACCGCTACAGCCTGTATGGTTGCGCGTATAGGGGGAGCAATTTCAGCCAGTTTTCCATTGGCCGGTTGGTCAAAACTATTTGCAAAGCTCACATCAGCGAAATATGTATCAACGGCGTTTAGATCAGCGTTACCATGCCCAGTGCTACGTCGGGGCTATCCAGTTCTACGTCGGGGCTATCCAGTTTAGTAAACGTGACTGGATAACCTGTTAAAACATAAAAGCGGCATAAAAAACGCACTAAATCTTCACGAACTTCCCATTAACACTAATTCCGCTTTGTTTAATATTAGCCACATTTTCGATTATGGGGTCTTTATCAACCTTAACAAAAGTCAGGTTTTTCAGCGTAACACCTGTAATCGGCGTATGGGGATAGCCGCGCAATGAAAATGCCCTTGTCGCGTGTTCTACCCAAAGATTTTCAATACGAATGTCTTCTAACACAGGCGTAAATTTTCCTACATCCCCCTCTTCGTAGTAGAAATTAATCACAATAGCGTCTTTAACCTGACCAATGTTTATATTGCGATAATTGAGGTTTTTAAGATGGCCACCACGAATTGAATTGGTTTTGATGCGAATTCCTCGATCCAAATCAGGACTACTCATTTCGCAATTATCCACATACAAATTACGTACCCCACCCGAAATCTCACTACCAATCACAACACCCCCATGACCAGCTTTCATTTGACAATTTTCAATTAAGATATTTTCGCTGGCAACACCGACTCTGCGACCATCGGCATTACGCCCAGATTTAATCGCAATGCAATCATCACCGGTATCAAAAATGCAATTTTGAATAAGCACGTCTTTGCAGGCTTCTGGATCACAACCATCAGAATTAGGACCGTAACTCTCACAGTGTATTCCCTGTACAGTCACATTTTCACATAAAACTGGATTAACCAACCAAAATGGCGAATTTTTGATAGTAACACCTTCTATCAATACATTTTTGCATCGTATTGGTTGAATAAAAGGAGGACGCAAATAATTATCGTCAAATACCCGTTGAGCCACCGGAACTTCGTTTTCCGCCATTTCACGCAGTGGATCACGAGTAAACTTCTGATTTTCAACAGGATGATCACCCCACTCGGCTTCTTTCCATTTCCCTTTCCAGGGCCACCAGTGAGTATGACTGCCTCCACCTTCCAGAATACCTTTTCCAGTAACGGCTACGTTAGTTTTTTCAAAAGCATAAATGAGCGGTGATAATCCCATCAATTCAGTGCCTTCCCAACGGGTAAAAACATAAGGTTTATAACGCTCTGGCTCAGGATAAAAATGCAATACCGCCCCTTGTGCAATATGCAAATTGATGTTGGACTCCAAATGCACAGGACCAGTATAAAATTCGCCAGCAGGCACTAATACTGTACCACCTCCCGCTGACGCAACATCCGCGATCGCCGCTCGTATGGCCATCGAACTGTCATTCTGTTTGCCCGGTTTAGCTCCAAAATCTTTGATGCTTTTAGTTAATTCTGGAAACTCCGGTGCTTTAATGCGCGCTTTGATTTGCTGCGCTTCGCTACTCCAGGCAAACGATTTAGAGTCTGAAAGGGTTTGTTGACATCCAGCTAAATTGAACAAACCCACTGAAGCCGCGCTGCAGCCTATTAGTTTTAATATATCTCGTCTCTCAAACTGCCTATTCATCTTTTTATTCCTATAAATTCTGTTTACTGAAAAAGTTATCAATTAGCTGCACGGTCTGGCTAAGATAAGGTTCGAACAGCCAGAACGAGTGGAGGATTGTGTCAAATTCATAATATTGGTTATCAATACTAAATTCTGTGAGCTGCTTACGTACAATTTCTTGCCCTGCAGTAAATCGTTTTTGGCCACTACTCACAATTAACATAGGCGGCGAATGCGCGTGAATATGCCTGGCGGCAGAGGCTTGTTGCCACTTTTCCAATGTGTCTTTCATTGCGCCGCCAAACCAAAGTCCGGCTGCCGACTCAGCCCCCAGTTTATTTTCATATTCAATAGCAAGGGGATCGGTAAAGTCCAATACTCCGTCTAAATTAACAACCAGATTGAAATCGCTTTTTGCATTTTTTTGATCACCTTTAAACCAAATATGATTGCCAGTGTTGGCTAACAGTGTCGCCATTTGCCCCCCGGATGAGGCCCCGCCAATAGCGATTTTATCCGGGTCAATTGCAAACTCCTTGGCGTGTTCAGCTAACCATAGTCGTGCATCATTAAGGTCAACTAACCCGGCTGGATAAGTCGCTTCAATAGATAACCGATATTCAGGTAATACCACCACGTAACCACGTTGTGAGAGCAAATTGGCTATGGGGTATAAATGGGATTTATTGCCAGAACGCCAACCTCCACCGTGAACCAGCATGATAGTTTGGTTTGATGAGCGTGCTTCGGCAGGCAAGAATATATCTAGATGTAATTCTCGTCTGCCAATACGTTTATAGCGTTGTTCAAATACAATGCGCTGACCTTCGATAAATTCCAACTGAGGCCACTTAAGTTCAGGAAATTTCACTATGTTTTTGTCATATCGCTGGGACGGCGTGTAACTATCATCAACCAAAATGTCTTGTGCTTGAGCTGAAAACAAACGGGTACTCAATAAAATCGTCATTACGACAAAAGTTAGCTTGCTATTCATTTTTACCGATCTCTGGGTTGGGGAAGAAATCGAATATAATCAAACACCAACTGGGAATTGCCAGAGCTTTGCTCTAAAACATTAAATAAACCAACCTTAGCCCCGACCCAGCGGCCCCGCACGGCTTTAAATTGTTCACCTATTACTGTAAATGAATCATTGGGCGAGGTGCGATAACTAAATATAACCGTGGCATCAGAATTCATAATATATCGCAACTCAAGTGCTCCGCTGTTTATTTCTCCATAATCTTGAAGATGTTCATCACACCCTACCCGAGCTCCTTTACATTGCACATATACAAGGTGAGATTTGCCTTGCACAGGATGAATGCCGATCCATGCGTAGTCTTCACCAAACAGCAATAATCCTCCCTTGGCATTATCACTGGAACGGTTCAAATCAATTTGAGTTATAACTTCGTAATTAAGAGCCGGATTTTTTTGCAATAACAACGAGGGGGTCATCCACAGGTTTTTACCAGTATTGTCGATGCGTGGCTGCCCAAACAAGGTTAGCGTGCTATTTTGTGGTTCGAGTTGATACCAGTGTGGCTGTGAGTTTGCGTTCCACTGCCATTGTAACCCTAAGGTTTTTTGATTAAATTCATCACTGCTTGGCTGCGGAAACGGAATGCCTAGAATCCGTGTTTTAGGCTTGCGATACCGGTACACAGGCTCACCGACCACGTCTTGCGATGGCGTAAACCCAATAACGGGCCAGTGGTTTTTCCATGTCATAGGTTGTAAATGCACAATACGCCCGAACGCCTTACGGGACTGAAAATGGATAAACCAATCTTCATTTTCACTGGTGTGCACCCAGGCACCTTGATGTGGGCCATTAATCAAGGTATTCCCTTGATGTAATACCTGTCTATGCTCGTACGGCCCTTGGATCTGTTTAGCGCGAAAAACACTTTGCCAACCAGTTTCTACACCGCCGGCTGGCGCAAATATGTAATAATATCCATGACGTTTGTAAAATTTTGGCCCCTCTAGTGTGCGATAACCGGGCAATTGATTGCCATCAATTACATGTTCATATTGCTCGCTGACCCTACTGGCGTCACTGGCCATTTTTCTCAGGCTTAACACATTATTAAATCCTGCCCGACTCTTTGCCCAGGCATGCAACAACCAAGCTTGTCCATCGTCATCCCACAGTGGTGTAGGATCAATTAACCCCTTACCGGCTAGAATTAGCTTAGGTTCACTCCAATCTCCTTTTGGATCTTTAGCGGTAGTGACATAAATGCCAAAATCCGGGTCGGGGTAGAAAATCCAAAAAAGGCCGTCGTGAAATCGTATATTAGGTGCCCATACACCATTGCCATGTTGTGGCGTTGCAAAGTGGGTTACAGGAAATTGTTGCGGTAAGGCATAATTAATAAGTTGCCAGTTAACTAAATCAGTAGAATGCAGAATCGGTAACCCAGGGGCCGCATTAAAACTCGATGCAGTCATGTAATAATCCTGTCCTACCGCCACCACATCTGGATCTGAATAATCCAACGGTAAAATCGGATTTTGATAGAGCTCATTAGCTACATTACTCTGCCACAAAAACTCTGGAGCAGCAGACGATACAGTTTGTGTGGTAGTTCGCTGTTGACCCCCTGCCAACATAACACACAAGGTTAGACTCAATGTGGCTATGCCGGCAGAGCAAGGGATCATTTATTTAATTCCAACGCGGCCATGATAAAGGGACCGACACCTTTGGGATCATTGGACTTAATTGTTTCGCCAATATAGTAGTCAAACGAACCATCACGATAAGGATTCCCCCCTAAACCTGCAACTGCACAAACTTGGTCTAAATTAACCAAATTGTTTTCTGGCGAGACGCTCACAAGTTGATCTAACATGCCTGCGAAGCCTTTTTCTGCGGTGGCTCGATAAGATTCTGGCAGCACGCCGAGATTGACCCCTTTTGCTATCGCATACGTTAACATGGCGGTAGAAGAACCTTCTAAGTAGTTCCCTTCCCTATCTCCCAGATCAGTTACCTGATACCAGTTACCGGTTTCATCTTGGTATTTCACCACGTGATCAACAAAGTTTTTAAATCGCTCACTCAACCACTGATGTTTGGCATTTTGAGCAGGGGTGATTTCTAAAACGTCCACAATTGCCATTGCATACCACCCTAACGCTCGAGACCAATGATGCATAGACAAACCTGTCTCTTTATCTGCCCAACGTTGTTCTCTTGACTCATCCCAGCCATGTCTAGGCAAGCCAGTGTCAGCACTGTATAAGTGTTTTTCGATCAATTCGAATTGCAAATACACGTCATTCAACTCATCAGGTTTACCGTAGCGCATAATGTATTCGGCGTAAAACGGCGCCCCCATATACAAGCCATCTAACCACATTTGAGAGGGATAACGTTTTTTATGCCAGAATCCACCTTCACTAGTGCGAGGATGATCGTTTAACTGCGAGCGTAAAGTATCTGCCGCTTTTATATATCGAGTATCTCCAGTTTGATCATATAAAAAATATAAAACTTTCCCTGGGTTTATCATATCGATATTGTATTTTTTGATGTCGTAAGTTTTGATTTCACCCTGTTCTGAAACCAAAGAATCGTAATAACCTTTAACATAATCGAAGTAACGCTGATCTTTGGTCTTTAGATACAACTTTGAAAATGCCAGTAAATTAAGACCATGTACATAGTCCCATTTAAGCTCCGTTCGCCAATCGATCATATAAGCTTCTGGGAATCGTTGCATTTCTGATTCCGCCATACGGATTGACCAAGGGGCTGTATTACTCAAAACTTTATCTGATTTGGTCGATGCATTTGTCGTATGGCTACAACCAGCCAAAATCACCACTGTGAGTGCCGCTACGAACAGGTAAATTCTCTTCATGTATAACCCCATATCTAACATTATTAACACATCATGCCACCGGTAGCACATAACTCTAAACATATTCTCTAAAGCACTTTACATTGTCAAGATAAAGCCGCTTTATTAAATTCACGGAATACCATTTTTGAACATTTGATTTTATAAATATAAACCTAATAAATCAGTGATAAATGTAAGTTAAAAAAACCGCCTAATAAAAGGCGGTCAATTTATACCAATTACACTAAAGCATTATTGTACGTAACGTACGCCAAAGAAGAACTGTCTACCAGTGTGATTGTATTCTCGCATTAAATTCAAGGTACCATCACCTGTAGTATATAAGCGCTCATATTCATCGGTGAGATTAATCGCTTCAAATGTAACCGTAAGATTTTCATTTACATTGTAAAAAGCCGACATATCGACGTGTTGAGGGCCAGTTGTTGCGTGTTGGGCGTTGCCATTACTGCCACTGTAGTCAGTAATATAGTCATCGCGCTTATTCATTGAAACTCTTACTCCATAGTCATCACGCTCGTAATACAAGGTTGCATTATAGGAATTTTCCGATAACCCAGTTATTTCACCAGATGACACTCGGGTATAGTTAGCAACGATACCTAGACCGTCAAATGGTGCAGGTAGGAAATTCAATGGTTGTTGATAAATTAACTCAAGGCCATTTACCGTTGTACCTTCCCCATTTACAGGCACGTTGTGAATATAGGGAACGGTTCTAGGGTCTAAGGCAATTTGAGGGTCATATTGTGGATCAGCATCTATAAACGGTAAATAAGCTGGATCCACTAACCTTTCCTCACTTGAGCTGGTAATAAAAGTCTCAATATCCTTATAGAAAATATTTGCCGCTAACAATGATTCTTCAGCGAAATACCATTCAAGCCCCAAATCTACGTTGTTGGAGGTAAAAGGGTCCAAAAATGGGTTACCCGCACTTACCGTACCATTGATATATGAGAATGACGGATTACCAGGATTGAGTGAACTTAAACTCGGACGAGTCATCGTTTTTGACATTCCTAACCGAACAACGATTTCATCAGTTGCTGTCAAAGCTAAGTTCATTGCAGGTAAGAAATTTTTATAATCGTTTGTAATACTAACGGTATCAGCTTGAATAAACCCGCTAGAGGTAGTTTCTGTTTCTACGTATCGCATACCAAAATTGGTATTTAATTCCATATCACCAATTTCATGAGAGGAATTTAACTCTAGATACGCAGCTAAAGTTTCTTCTTGGACTTTCCAGCTTTGAGCACTACGAGGCGTCCAGGTTTTATCTAAAAGTTGTGAATTTATTGCGCTAAAATCAGCAACAATAAAACGTGGTAACTCACCGTCGAAACCACTGCCAAAGTCGTCGTAAGGTAGTAATTCTGTAAAGCCAACTGCGGAAGCTTGATCTGGGAAACCATTTATTTGTTCTTCACTGTATTCAACGCTACGATCATTGTAAGCAAGTCCAGTTTTAAACTTTAGAGTTTCTCCATCGTAAATTAAATCTAGTTTAGCTGTATCGTTATTTCTTCCCACATCAGTTGCACGAAGGCGGCCGTCGCTTAAATCGTACATACTTTCGTCATTTATATCGTAACCATAATCTAACGCAGGCGAGTTTGCATTATTAGAAAAATCGAAACTAAAAGTATGGGCAGTATTATTAGTCATATTGTAACGGTATTGCTCAGAACGCGCATCAGACTCTGCAGTTCCAAACATCGCATTGATTTTAGTCGAATCATTTAGATTAAAAGCGCCTGACAATACATATTGACTGAAATCAGTGGTGGAAATTTGCTGACGACTTTCTATTCTTGATTTAATTCCATCGTAGGTTCCTGCCAGTACTTGCTTTCCATTTGGGTGCACTGTAATTGCGGTAGGAGTAAGTTCGTCAAATGTACTACGAAACATTTCGAAAAAATTATACATCGTACGTTCGTTATCTAAGGTAGAGTGCAGTGTGTCCAACGTAATTAGCACATCTTCATTTGGTGCATATTGAAATGATCCAGTAACTCCCAAGCGATCTTGCTCATTCCCAAAAAAATCTGGACGAGGAAGACGTGGAGTCCACAAACAGTTAATTGGATTCACGTCTACGTTATCATCCTGACAGCTACCATTAGCTGAACCAGTGACGACGGTATCAGACGTATCAGCAAAAAGACCACCACCGTCTAACACGGGAGTCGTCCAACGAACTGTTCCGAACCCCTCTTGGCGCACAGTTCGCTTTGAACTAGCTACAGACAACAAAACGCCAAGGGTATCATCCGCGAAGGTATTGCTAATCATTAGCGCAAGACGAGGGTCAGATTTTTCTGTTACATCGTTATAGCCGAGTTGTCCAGATGCAGCCACATGGAACCCGGGGTTGTCCATCGGTTTTGCAGAATATAAATCTACGGTTCCAGCAATACCGCCTTCTTCCATAGAAGCCGTAGACGTTTTTTGAATATCTACACGATTAAACAATTCAGAAGCAAATACATTAAAGTCGAAAGCACGTCCGCCATTAACACCACCTCCTGAGTCCGTACCGTCGGTACTTGCTGGCACTTCCATGCCATTTAACGTAGTTCGAGTAAAAGATGGTCCTAAACCACGCAAGGTTATTTGTCTACCTTCCCCCCCTTCTCTTGAAATAGCAACACCAGGAATTCGCTGCAATGACTCTGCAATATTTAAATCTGGGAACTTACCTATATCTTCAGCTAAAATAGTTTCTTTAGCGTTGGTAGAATAACGTTTGTCAAACAAGGCTCTATTTAGAGAACCACGAAACCCTTTTACTTCAATGACTTCGACATCTTTATCGGCTTCGTTGCTCTGCCCACTTTGTTGAGCTAAAGCAGTAAAACTGCTACACAATCCACCAGCTAATAGTAATGAACCTAACAGTTTATTAACTTTAAACATTTTCGTTTCCATAGTGTTGTCCCAAGTAAAAATTAAATTTCTAAGTTGTTGTATGTAGAGAACTAGCTTATTTTTCATTCATCTTTCGTTGAATAAAACGAAAAAAGAACCCGCTTTTATTTTTAGCACGCTATAATGCCACCGGTGGCACACTTGTTATAAGACTAGTTTTTGGATCACATGTTGTCAACAACTAATTAACTTTTCTTTTAACAAAATTATTACAGATTAATATGTTTTGTAATCGCAGTCCTATTAATCAGTATTTAAATTACACTTTAAAAACAAAAAGATATGGACCATTTCTATGAGAAAATTAATAGTTATATTTGTATGTTGGGGATTAAGCAATACCGCTTTTAGTCTGCCAAATAATCAGCTTACTTTGCATTTGGTAGGCGATTCAACTATGTCAAACAAACCAAATTCAGCGTTTCCTGAGCGAGGCTGGGGTCAGTTATTACCGCAGTTTTTTAACCGCAAATTATCAATAAAAAATCATGCGGCAAATGGTAGGAGTACAAGGAGATTTATCGATGAAGGCCGCTGGAGTGTGGTTTTATCAGAGTTACACATAGATGACTATGTTTTAATACAGTTTGGTCATAACGATCAAAAAGTGGAAGATCCAAAAAGGTATGCATCTGTAGAAGAAGATTACCCTGCTTTTTTACACAGATATATACAAGACGTAAAAAGCAAAGGAGCAATACCTTTGATTGCAAGCTCAATTTGTCGTCGGCATTTCAACGAAAATGGCGAACTCGAACGTAAGCTTATTGATTATGCGCAAGCCGCAAAGAAAGTCGCACTAGAAGAAGATATTGTGTTTTTCGACTTAAACCAAATTAGCTGTCAGTTTCTAGCAAAAATTGGTGAACAGCAAAGCCAACAGTACTTTATACAAGTGCCCGCAGGACTGTACACTCGCTATCCTGACGGGAAAATCGACAATACCCACTTAAACGTTATTGGTGCATCGAAAATCGCCCAACTTTTTGTGCTAGAACTGAAATCAAAAAAACACCCTTTATTTAATTATGTGTATCGAGAAACGCTTTAGAACCTATTGAATTAAATGACAGCAATTGGAACGTCAATTTCCATTATAAGCATGAACAAGCTGTTTGAATTGAGAGGAATCAATAATTGCCCCAGGGCAACCGATTACAACTGCTGCAACCTTGGCTGCATAGTTGGTGGCAACAATAATTGAGCCACCATTAATTCTGCATGCTAAGTAGCCAGCATTAAAAGCATCGCCTGCAGCAGTTGTATCGACAATATTGTTAACTCGCACAGTAGGCACTATAAACCGTTCATTAGCATAAAATATATTTACACCATTCGCGCCATTTTTAATCACTATTTCGCGGATATCAAATGTAGATAGATGAGATAGAATCTGCTCGGTATCAACATGATCGTACAGTGCTAAATGATCTTCGCTTCCGGGGAAAACGATATCTGATATGGCATAACTTTTGTCTGTCCAAAACTGAGCTTGCGCCCTATCCTGCCATAATTTTTGACGATAATTTGGGTCAAACACGATTGATGTGCCACTACACTTCAGTTGTTCAAGAAGTTTAAATAGTTTTTGACGTTGTTCGTCGTCTAAAATTCCTAACGATATGCCACTAAAATAAAAGTAGTTTGCGTGAATGGATTGGCCTTTATAAGCGTTGAACGTTTGGGTTGCCGCGGAATTATCTCGCCAATAAGCGAACGTTCGCTCACCATATTGATCCCTCTTAACAAGGTATAAACCTAAATTATGCTGATTACATCGAAACACGTAATCCGTGTTAATTTGCTCGTCTCCCATCTTAAATAATAATTCATTACTTAAAAAATCATCACCAATCGCAGTAAAATAGCTTACAGACAGCATTGGTGAACATCGCTTTAAATATACTGCGGTGTTATAAGTATCGCCAGCAAAGCTTCTCTCTAGGGTTATTGCTGACTGTGTAGCTAACTCAACCATGCACTCGCCGAATAACACTATACGCGAGTGCTTCTCACCGTTCATTCGCAATTACTATTTACCGTTAAGATCATTTAAACGCATATTCGATTTATTAACCTAAAAACAATTGAGTGAAGTCTATTTCAATGTTTATAAACCATCTTTGAGCTGTGTTAAACAACCTGCCAAATTTGATTTATTTACCATATTCAAAGTGACGACGTGTTGCTTTATCGTATTTCTAAATTTTTGATTAGCAGATAGATCGGCGAATACAGCAGTTAAATCTAATATGTCATCGACTAAATTAAGCGGTGAATCTACATTTTTCTTCACTAACCCAGTTAACACTTCGGCTAACGGATCAACGATTTCATGTTCTTCTTTTGTGCGTTTAGCTAAGAATAAACACCAAGCTGCTATCGGTACACACAGTAAAACAATGCTCCGTTCTGCCTTAATGTTATCTCTTATGGTATTCAAAATGCGAAATGGAATTTTCTGCGAGCCATCCCAAGCAATTTGCGTTAAAAAGTGGCGGATATGCTTATTGTGATATCGTTTTATGATGTCATTTGCATATTCATCTAAATCCATTCCAGTTGCATTATCAATTGAAGGTAAAATCTCCTGACTCAATAATTGTCGGATGAATTGCTCAAACTCACTAATACTGATCGCCTCATAAACGGTTTCCAAATCGACTAAACTACCGATATATGCCAGTGTTGAATGAGTACCATTTAAAATACGGAGCTTGGCTTTTTCGTAAATGTGCACATCATCAGTAAAGGTTACACCAACTTTGTCCCATGCTGGCCGAGGGCCACTAAATTTATCTTCGACAACCCACTGAGTAAAGGATTCTCGCTGAATGGGCCAGGCATCATTGACGCTTATTTTCAACTTAGTTTGTTCTTTAAGCGCATCATCAGTTGCTGGGGTAATACTATCTACCATAGTATTAGGAAAGCAGATATTTTCCTTTATCCAATTAGCAAGGTTTTGTGAAATTTCGTTTGCGAATGTTATTACTGCATTTGCTAACTTATCACCATTGTCTGATAAATTATCACAGCTAATAATGGTTAACTCTGCTTTATTTTGAATAAATCGCGCTTCCAGCGCTGCGACTAAAAGTCCAATAGATGATTTAGGTATGTCACGATGGGCTAAGTCATGTTTGATATCAGGATTTTGCCAATCTAATTCTCCTTTATTATTCAGACAATAACCTTTTTCTGTCACGGTAAGCGAAATGATATGGGTAGAGGCATCAGTTAATGCTTCCATAACTTGATGACGTTGTTCACCTAGTACAAAAATTTGATTGAATGCCCCAATAACTTGCACGTAAGGTGAATCATCAAGCACCATTAAAGAATACAAATTATCTTGAGCTTTAATATTATCGCGAAGGTCTTTACTGCGTAACGATACCCCGTCAATTTTCCAGTTTCCACCTTCAGCTGACATGGCTAAATCTGTGTATACCGCTTGATGAGCTCGATGAAAAGCACCAGGACCTAAATGTACAATACCTCGCTGCGTGCTGTTTAAATCGTATTGCGGTTTAAGCACATCTCGGGGCAACTCACTTAGCGTATGTCGGTTTAGTCCTGACATTCTAATAACCTTCTAATTTATAGGCTTTTTTAGCCAAGTTATAAGTTAAATCTTGAGCTAGATCAGTTGCCTCATTTTCACTTAATCGATGTTCACAGACGAGAGAAGCTAAATAACGACAATCGATTCTGCGCGCCACATCATGTCTGGCAGGAATTGACAAAAATGCTCGAGTGTCATCATTAAAGCCAACTGTATTGAAAAAACCAGCAGTCTCAGTGACTTGATGTCGAAAACGTAACATACCTTCTGGACTGTCGTGGAACCACCAAGCCGGGCCTAGTTTTAACGAAGGATAATGACCAGCCAATGGAGCAAGTTCACGGGCGTATACGGTTTCATCTAAGGTAAATAAAATAATATTCAATTTAGGATCGCTACCATACTTGTCCAAGAGTGGCTTCAAAGCGTTTACGTAATCAGTTTGTTGAGGAATATCAGCTCCCTTGTCACGTCCAAATTTATTAAAAAGTGAAGCATTGTGGTTTCGAAATGAACCAGGATGAATTTGCATGACCATTCCGTCTTCAATACTCATGCCTGCCATTTCCGTTAACATTTGCGCTCTGAATAATTCTTGCTCTTGCTCAGTACTTTGACCACTTATACATTTATCAAATAGTTTTTCGCACTCAGAAACGGTTAGATTTGCGGTTGCCGCGGTTGGATGACCATGATCTGTAGCAGTAGCTCCATGACGCCGAAAGACTTCACGACGTTGGCGTAACGCAGTAAGATATCCTTGCCAGCTTTGCGTGTCTTGCTGGGTTAACTCCCCTAATTTTACGACATTTTGTTTAAAATCTTCTCTGGAAGCATCGATTACATCATCAGGACGAAACGTAGTAATAACTCGCTTTTCCCATTCTGTTCCCTGAATCTCAGCGTGATGAGTTAATGGATCTAATGCCCCTTCAGTTGTTGCAATTAGCTCGATATTAAACCTGTTCATTAAAGCTCTAGGTTTATAAGTTGGCTTGGCTAATTCACTAGTTATATGTTTGTAGTAGGCCATAGCATTGTCAGCACATAACATGTCGCTTAAACCAAATACTTGCTTAAAAACCGTATCCAGCCATAAACGGGAAGGTGTAGCTGCGAACAAATGATAATTATCTGCAAAAATTCGCCATATTTTTTCCGGATCAGATTCAGTACTCCCGCCATCCCATCGTGGAATACCCAGAGATTCGAGCGAAATCCCCTGGCTATATAGCATTCTAAATACGTAATGGTCAGGAATAATCAATAATTCAGTGGCATTGCCAAAATTATTATCGTACGCAAACCAGCGAGGATCAGTATGACCATGGGGACTGATAATGGGTAAATTACGTACCGATTGATACAAAGCTCGTGCGATGCCTCGTGTTTTTTCGTCTACTGGGAATAACCTATCGTCATGCAAATGTATTGGTTTCATATCAATCTCTTCTTATAAAGTGACACCGCGCTTCCATATAGCGATTTCGTGACTACCATTCTTTTCGTTACAGGTAGCCTCTCCTGACGCAGTACTTAAACAAAATTGGTACAACTGTGTAGCACAATCGTCAATATCAACGCCTTGCAACACTTGACCTGCGTTAAAATCTATCCAATGTGGTTTTTGCTCTTTTAATCGACTATTGGATGAGATTTTGACTGTAGGGACAGGGAAACCGAGCGGTGTACCGCGCCCAGTTGTAAATAACACAATATGTGCACCACTGGCAGCTAACGCCGTCGAACTGACCGCATCGTTGCCAGGAGCTTGTAATAATGACAATCCTTTTTCTCGGATCGGTTGACCATAATCCAACACGTCATTGACCCGAGCCTGGCCACCTTTTTGCACAGCGCCCAATGACTTTTCTTCCAACGTGGTTAACCCACCGGCTTTATTACCTGGCGACGGGTTTTCATAAATGGGTTGATTATGATCAATAAAATACTGTTTAAAATCGTTTACTAATTTGCCGATCTGTTTAAATACGTCTTCGTTTTTAGCGCGATTCATGAGCATTTGTTCAGCACCGAACATCTCTGGTGTTTCGGTTAAAATAACACTACCACCAATGGCGGTAAGCAAATCAGTCATTCGCCCTACCAATGGATTAGCCGTGATTCCGCTAAAGGCATCACTCCCACCACACTTCATACCTAGTATCAGTTCACTAGCCGGAATTGACTCGCGTTTGTCATCTATCATCTCATCCAATAAAGCAGTAACTAGATTTAGGCCTTCTTCAATTTCATCAACCACTTCTTGCGAGTTGAAATAAGCCACGCGCTTTACCGGTTTTTCAACTTGTTCAAGCAACGCGAATAGTTGGTTATTTTCACAACCTAAACCCACGATTAACACAGCTCCAGCATTAGGGTGAGATGCTAAAGCTGCTAATATTGAGCGCGTATCTTTAAGATCATCACCGAGCTGTGAACAACCAAATGGATGGGTAAACGCTCTAAAACCTTCACAGCGGTTGGCAAAACGTTTTTCAGCTTCACTGGCTATTCGTTCAGCAGTCCGATTAACGCAGCCTACTGTATTGATAATCCACAATTCGTTTCGAATCCCCACTTTGCCATTCTCGCGGCGGTATCCCATAAAGGTATCAGTAGATTGGTTGATGACGTTGGATGAGTCTGCAACAGGAGAGTATTGATATGTTGCACCACCTTTTAACGCAGTTTTTAAATTGTGACTGTGAACATGTTCACCAGTGTTAATGTCCTGAGTAGCATAACCAATAGGAAACCCGTATTTTATTACTGATGCGCCAGAAGCTATTTTTGTTAACGCTACTTTATGACCAGCGGGAATATCATTTGATAAGGTAACCCCTACTCCACCATCACTATATCCAGCCAATAACTCTTGTGTAGTCACACCAACATTATCATTCGGATGAACACGGATAATTTGTGATTGGTTGTGCATAGCTTACCTACCTACAAGATTTACAAAAGAGTTAAAATATTTAGCACAAGAGAGTATTAAACTGTCGCGATCCACTTGTGCCACCGGTGGCATATTATGTCAAAATAAAGTTATAAGCAACTATTAGATAACTATTTATCTATTTTACGGGTGGATTCACGAATGATCAGGTGAGGTTTAACCAAGTATTGCTCTTCAACGTTGTATTCGTTGCCTTCTATCATGGCTATTATTTTTGTAGCTGCTAAAGATGCCATTGCTGAAACGGGTCTTTGAATTGTCGTTAATGACGGAATGATTCGCGATGCCAATAAGTTGTCATCAAACCCGGCAATGGATAATTGCTCAGGAACTAAAATTCCCAATTCATGCGCTACTTTAAGAACGCCTGCTGCCATTTCGTCATTATTAGCAAAAATAAATTGAGGTCTCGGAGTCTGTATCAATAACTGACGGGCACAATCAATTCCACTTTCGTAGGTGTTTTTACCTTCAATAATACGCTCTTCTGGTACTTTTTTGCCCAGTTGCTTCAAGGTATCACAGAATCCTTCTAATCGTTCTTTAGACGAAAAATATGATTTCGGCCCACTAATTATGGCTATATTTTGATGTCCAAGTGAAACAATATAACGTGCTAAGTCACTTAAAGCAGCCCTATCATCGGAAACCACAATATTTGCATGATCATCCAAATCTAAAGAAGCAATGCGCACATATTTAATGTGGTTTTCTTGAAATGAAGTAGCCAACTCTCGCGATTCAGAAACAGGGGGAAGTATCACGACACCATCGATATTAGAGCGCTTCACGAACTTGATACAGTTGTTGATAAAGTCATCGCTTTTGTAGGTACAAGGGTGTACTACTAACTCATAACCTTTTGCAGAACATATATCCAACACGCCCCGCTGTACTTGGTCGATGTACAGAGCGTCAGGGTTATCATAAATTAACCCTAATAAAAAAGATCGACTAGCTGCCAAACCCCTAGCCTGTTTGTCAGGAGAAAAATTCAACTCCTGAATAACGGCTTCAATTTTTTTTCGAGTTGCCTCACCTACGTTTGCAGCGCCATTGATAACTCGCGATACAGTCCGTTTAGATACGCCAGATATTCTTGCAACATCATTAATTGTAGGGCGTTTATCCTTTACTATATTCACCTGTTCTTCTTCTTGTTATATACATTAGCTATTCGGTTCGAGCCTCGAAGTCTATCTCTTTGACTTTAATAAACCAAATAAAATTACGCATTTTGCTAGATAGAACAATAACTCGTTAACTACTGCCGACATAAAGTCCAAAACATAAATCGACAGATTGCGATTAAAAACCTAACCACGCTGGAATTGCTTCGCTTATCCAGGGTACATAAGTCACTAACATTAATACCACAAACATAGCGACATAAAGCGGAATTAAAGGCCTAATAATAGCTTCGAGTTTTGTTTTGGCGATAGCACAGGTAATAAACAAGACAGCACCTACTGGCGGCGAACATAATCCTATAGATAGATTTAGGACAATCATAATTCCAAATTGTAGAGGCGACATACCCAACTGCTCTGCCACCGGTAGAAATATAGGCGTAAAAATGAGCACGGCCGGTGTCATATCCAAAAAAGCGCCAACAACAATTAAAAACAAATTAATCAGCAACAAAATAACGATAGGGTTGTCACTCAAACCTAGCATAAATTGACTCATTGTTTGGGGAATACTTTCGATAGACAGCACCCAAGACATTGCGGTGGAAGCAGCAATTAATAACATGACTATAGATGTTGTTTCAGCAGATTTTAAGAAAATTTCGGGTAGTTGTTTTAGTTTCACTTCGCCATAAAAGCCAACCGACAAAATTAATGCATATACCACTGCAATTGCGCCAGCTTCAGTGGCTGTAAATATACCTCCGACGATCCCACCTATGACCAACACAATTAAAAACAAACTTGGAATTGCGGCGAGTACCTTTTTGAAAACAATAGCTAATGGTAGTCGAGCTGAAAGTGGATAATTATTAATTTTAGCAACAATGAAACACACTAGCATTAAGGCTAATCCCACCATTAACCCAGGCAAATAACCCGCCATGAATAAAGCAGCTATAGAAACGCCACCACTAGCTATAGCATAAACAATTAAAATATTACTGGGTGGAATTAGCATTCCAGTAGTTGATGCGGCTGCTGTTAAAGCAGCACTAAAATTGGGATCGTATCCAGCTTTCTTCATCTCCGGGAGCATAAAACTACCTATTGCAGAAGTAGCAGCAACGGCAGAGCCAGAAATCGCACCAAATAACATGCATGACACGACATTAACTAAAGCAAGTCCACCAGGAAGTGCTCCAATTAATGCCATGGCGCACTCAATTAATCGTTTTGCAATTCCTCCTCGCCCCATAATCAGCCCAGATAAAACGAAAAATGGAATCGCTAACAATGCAAAACTATTAATACCTCCTGCCATTCGCTGGGCAACAGTGGTAACAGCTGGAATTAAATCAATGTTCATAACAATGACGATCATCGTCGCTAAACCAATGCTAATAGACACAGGAACATTCATTAATAAAAATACAAAAAATCCGACAATTAGTACGATTGCAGTCATTTCCATTACAAAGACTCCTTAGAATCAGCTATCCACAGGTTATAAATATTGATAATGCTATACAAAACAAACAAAACGCCTGTGATAGGTAAAACGGTATAAATCAATCCCATCTTCACACCTAACGAAGCTGAAATTTGGTCCAGTTCCAAAGTAATAACAACAAGCTCTTTTCCGCCTAACATCAAGACAAAAGTACTAAATAGGATGACTAACAACTCAACTATCGTTAACATGATTTGCTGACTTTTTGGGGAAAGTTTTTGCACCAATAAGTTGAATCCCAAATGAGATTTTTGTCTGTACGCGTAAGCTGCTCCTAAAATTCCAACCCAAATTAAAATAAATCGAGATAATTCTTCGGTAACCGATGCTGGATCCTTTAACAAATATCGTGAAATAACCTGCCAAACTACTGCTAATAGAATCCCCAGCATAGCCAAGATCAAAGTGCCTGCTAGCAGCTTATCTACAAATCTTATAAGAGTACGCATAATTACATCGCCTTTATTTTTCGCATAAGTTTACCAGCTGGGGTGTCAGCTAAACTTTCATGAAATGGAGTGACAGCGTCGACAAATGCTTGTTTATCTGGATAAATAACCTCAACACCATCATCAATGACTTTCTGCAAAGATTCTTTGGTGGACTGTTGCCAAAGTTCACGTTGGTAAATAACAGAATCTGACATTGCCTTTGCTAACCAGTCTTGTTGTTGTTCAGTTAATTGGTTCCAGGTTCTTAAAGAACACAATAAAATATCCGGCACTGATGTATGTTCGTCTAAAGAATAATAGCGGGCAATTTCGTAATGTTTGGATAAAAAATAACTAGGAGGATTATTTTCCGCCCCATCAACAACACCTTGTTGCAGCGCTGTATAGAGCTCCCCCCATGATACAGGCGTTGCAGCAGCACCCATTGCACGAACAGTTTGCACTGCCGTAGGGCTATTTAGCACCCGTATTTTTAAACCTACTAAATCTTTCGGTGTATGTATCGGTTTTTCGTTAGTATAAAAACTGCGACTTCCTGCATCGTAGTAGCCTAACCCTTTTAATCGGAAAGCTTCGATACCGGTTAACAACTCTGTACCGATATCACTGTTTAAAACCTTCCAAAAGTGCGTATTGTCTCTGAATACGTATGGGATACTAAAGATTTTCATCGCTGGTGCAAAACCTTCCAATGGACTGGCGGAAACTTTTGTCATATCCAAGGAACCAATCTGCAATAGCTCGACCATTTCGCGTTCGGTACCTAATTGGCTACCAGGAAAAATTTCCAGTTTCATTTGACCGCGAGAATAATAATCTAACCTGTCCCCCAATCTTTCCATTGCTTTGTGTACTGAGTGCTGAGTGTCTAGTGTGTGACCGAGCCGCAAAACTAAGTGATCTGATTTTTTCGCGGGAGTACAAGACCACATCAAACACATCAATGCTGCTGCAATAAAATGTTTTATGGACCATTGAACGTATTTCATATGCCCCTCTTCCAACTAGCGTAATTCATTGGCTGGATACTTATCCATATCATCGTAATCAAGATTTTCACCTGCCATACCCCAAATAAATGCATAATTGGCTGTACCGGCTCCACAATGTATTGACCAAGGAGGTGATAAAATAGCTTGTTGATTAGCAACGAATATATGCCGAGTCTGCTTAGGCTCTCCCATAAAGTGACAGACCGCTTGGTCTGGTTTCATATCAAAGTAAAAATACACTTCATTACGACGGTCATGTTGATGTGCAGGCATCGTATTCCATACACTTCCTGGCTTTAATCTCGTTAATCCCATTTGTAATTGACAGGTTTCTACTACGCTATTTATAAGCAATTGATTTATATCACGTTCATTACATGTCTCTTGGGAACCAAGATGCAATACATTCGCATCTTGTTTGCCTACCTTTTTATCCTGATAAACTTGATGCGCTGGAGCTGAATTCAAATAGAATTTGGCTGGATTGCTGGCATCATCAGATTTAAAGGTTACTTGCTTATCACCTTTACCGATATAAAGGGCTTCTTCATTCGCTATACTATATTCAGTATCGCCAATCACCACGGAGCCACTACCACCTATGTTGATAATCCCTACTTCTCTTCTAGAAGTGAAAAACTCTGTTTTGAGTAAATCAGGTATAGTCTCAAGCGTTAAAGAGTGTTTTAGGGGGACCGCACTGCCAACCATAAATCGTTCATAGTGGCTGTAAACCCAATAAATTTTGTCGCTTTGCATTAGTTTAGTTGTTAAAAAAGCATCTCTAAGCTCATCTGTATCGTATGCTTTTACTTCTCGTTGCCCTACGGCATAACGCACTTCATATTCAGTCGTCATATTTTTACCCTTTTATAAATGGACATAAATTTACTTTAGCGTGCTAAAAAACCGCCATCTACAGCCAATACATGTCCATTTACGTAGTTACTGGCATTGCTCGCTAAAAATATAGCCGCTCCTTTTAGATCTGCGGTTTCCCCCCAGCGATCTGCAGGTATACGAGCACAAATTTCTTTACTTCGCTGTGAATCATCTTGCAATGATTGAGTGTTATCGGTTCGAATATAACCTGGTGCTATAGCATTGATTTGTACGTTATATTTTCCCCACTCATTCGCAAGTGCTTTGGTCAATCCAGCGATTGCATGTTTACTGGCTGTATATGCAGGCACAGTTATACCGCCGCTGTAACTAAGCATTGAAGCTATATTGATAATTTTACCCTGCCCTTGTTTAATCATTTCTTTACCCAGTTGCTGGCTTAGTAGGAAAGCAGAATCAACGTTGACGCGCATCACGTTTTGCCATTCAGAAAAGGGATAATCGACCACCGGACTGCGAAAAATAGTGCCGCCATTATTGATAAGAATGTCGATTCCCCCCCATATCGATAGACTCGATTTAGCCAAATTCATTACCGCTTCTGGCTCTGACAAATCAGCACTTAATTCAACTACCTGTGCCTTTTCAATTTGTTTAATTTTAGTTAACGTTTCACTGCATCCTCCCGCTTTAGAACTTGCAACGATTACCTTTGCTCCAGCTTCGGCCAACGCGACAGCCAATGCTTGTCCAATTCCGCGACTAGCTCCTGTCACCAAAGCCCTTTTCCCGTCCAAACTAAAATCGCTCATGCTGTTTTCCTCTAAAATGAAATGATTTAAATAGACTTAAGAACAGATCGCTAGGGAAACGTAAAGAAAGTCAAATCATGCTAAATAAATGTTAACACCATCTAAAATAATTGCCACCGGTGGCATTTGTCAATATATTAGTTCATAATTGTTAAAATAAATAGCCTAAAGGATGTCAATATGAATAAACTTAAGCTCGGATTCTACTTTCTCTGTGTATTAACTATTGCGGCATGTAATCAGTCTGAAAAAGAAAAAGATCTTTCATTAGTTCTACATAACCCATCAACTGGTGGAGCAATCAAACAGCTGGTTTCAGTTGAAGTACCTGCAAACCTTATTCAAGATAATTTACCACTGTACAGTACTCAGTATCCCAGTGAATGGCAGCAAAACTCAGATGGAAGTGGAACCCTCACTTTGTTAGCTGAATTAAACCCAGGACAGCAAGCCCAAATACCGCTAAGTACTTCAAGAATTGAATTCAACGATATGGCTTATGCAGAGTTATCGGTTCGAACAGGCGGTGAATGGCGAGGCAAGGAATATGTTGCAGATGGATTTGAGTTTAAAAATGTAAAACAATTTACAGCCCCAGAACAGTTAACTGATCATTCCTATTATCTACGGTACGAGGGGCCTGGCTGGGAAAATAACTTAGTTGGATATCGACTCTATTTAGATTGGCGCAACGGTATAGATGTGTTCGCAAAAAAAACAACTGATATGGTCTTGTCTGAAGTAGGTCAAGATGGGTATGACAGCTACCATGAACAAGCTGATTGGGGTGCTGATGTTTTAAAAGTGGGGAAATCGTTGGGATTAGGTTCACTTGGCAGATTGTCGCAAGGTAATGTTATGCACTTCCAACAAGTCTCTCAAACCAGTTGGAATTTACTCAGTGATACTAAGCTTATTTCCGAATTTAATGTAACCTACAAGGGTTGGGATGTGAACAGTACCAAAGTAGATGTTTCAACCACATATCGAATTCACGGTGATGATCCGACAACAATGGTTAATGTACTATTGTCGGATCAAGTGAACGATTTAGTAACTGGAATAGTTAAACATCCTAATACAGAATTCATTACTTTAAAAAATGATGAATGGGCTGTTATTGCCACGTATGGCAATCAAAATATGCTAGGCGATTCGTATCATTTAGGTATGGCGTTATTTTATAGAATTGATGATGCGGCAAAAAGCCTGGAGTCGGAACATGATTATTTAATTCAGTTTAAGCCTACCAATGAATTAAATTATGGTTTTTTAGCTGCATGGCCTGAACATGACAGCAACCCGCAAAATCAACAGCAATTCGAAATGCTGCTAGCTGAAAAAATAAAAGCGTTAACAACGCCTATTGAAGTAATCATTAAACCGTAAATTTTGCAAAGCGGATTGTCTAGTTTATTACAATCTGCTTTTTGTAATTTTATTTAGCCAACTGATCCCGCGCTTCAGAGGTTGCCAATAAGGTTCAATTTACTCAGGCTTAATAATAAGTGTTTTAGTTTACGCATGAAATGTGATTATTTTTTGAACTTCACGTTGTGCAAAACTTAACCTTAAATCTAAGTTGTTAATATAATTAGACTTATTGATTCTAACCTTAATAGTACAAAAAACAACCCGATCTCAGCATACATTTTTTACCTGTATTTTCTTGCGCAACTTGAACCTACTATGTATGCTAACTCTTACACTGTAAGAAAGTGTCATAATAAAAAAGAGAATAAATTCTCCAAAGGACTCTAGTTTATGCAAGGAAATAGAGCATTTGTTATTTCACCTCAAAAAGATGAAATAACTAAAAAGCGGCACAGCAAATTAAATCACTTTCTCGACCTCGTAGATGCATGTGGGTTTGATCTCCAAGTTGGCAATTTTTGCCCTAAATCTGATTATATCGCTTCATTTGATGTGATATTTGTGGACTGTAAGTCAATTGACAAAAACGCTATTCCGCAAGTGCCAGTATTAAAATACAAAAATTTGATCAAAATTATATTCTTCAACGCGAGTACTAATTTAGACTTTGAAATTGCAGCTATTAAACAAGGAATCGCTGGTATTTTCTATGCCGACGATAAGTTGGAAATCGTTCTCAAGGGTATAAAGGCTATTAAACAAGATAAAAAGTGGTTTAAAAGAAATGCTCTAGAACTACTCGTAAATGAATTGTTGAACGAGTCCAATTTCACAAACGATATACTTGATAGAAGCCAATCAAGATTTTGGCAGCAGTCATTAACGAAACGAGAACAAACCATCGTTAAATATATCGGTCAAGGTGCACAGAATCAGGAAATCGCTGACCAATTACACATTAGTGTTAATACGGTTAAAACCCACATTTATAGCATTTTTAGAAAAACCAACTGTCGCAATAGGGTTGAGCTAATAACCTGGTCAAGGCAAGCTGTCGAGACCGCTTGTTGATTACGCAGCATTAAGGTTTGATCAAGTTTTAACAAGGGTCTAACCCGTGTATAAAATGCGCGATTAAAAGTTAATTTCAGACAGCTCGAGCCTTCCAAACACCTTTATCAATGCCTTTTAATACTAATTCAGAAATCGCTTTTTCAATACTTTGCTGAACACAAGTGAACATAGGTTCGTTAGTTGTATACCCTGCTTCAATTTCAGCCAAACGCTTAAAGCTAATGTAGCGAAATAAGCCTGCTCGAATTTCCTTACTGAGTACTTTCTTACTGGTAGACACAGACACTAAAACTTGCCCAGAGCGAACATCTATGGCACGCATATACACTGAAATTTGATCTTCTCTGAATAGCTCCGACGCATTAATGCCAAAATACTCAGCGCCGAACCCTCCGGTTTTAATATTCGAATCGTAACTGATAATGCCACCTTCTATAATGATTTTAGCGGTGGTCAGTGGTGGTAATTCAACACTTTCATTTTTGCTCGTGTCACCTTGAATAGCGGCCCTTACAATTTTACGCTCTGTCAGAATATTTTGTAATCCTTCTCGTTCAACGGGTAAAAACCACTCGGTTTCACTTAGAGCTTGCATCAATATTGAAGTGGCACCTTGCGTCACTGCGGTACTAAATGAGCTAGCACCACTGCTTGGTTTATATTGACCAGTTTGATCCCTGAACGCATAAACCGATACAGGTATTGAACCAACTGGTTTAGGCAGCGCTTTAAGTTCTTTTAATGTTGCGGATTCTTCAATTACGATTGCGTTTTCTGCATTAGGAGGAATGACATTAGTTAGCGAGCTACAACCATTAATTAGTATGGTTAACATTACAACAAAATACTTCATATCAACCAAACCTTGGAATTTCTACAATAGTGACTTCATCGGTGATTACATTGGTAATTTCAACAACAATGCTATCAGGGTTACTCGTGATTAATTCCACCTGAAACTCACCACT
Organism: Aliiglaciecola lipolytica E3; assembly: GCF_000314975.1. Classification (GTDB taxonomy): domain Bacteria; phylum Pseudomonadota; class Gammaproteobacteria; order Enterobacterales; family Alteromonadaceae; genus Aliiglaciecola; species Aliiglaciecola lipolytica. The sequence continues at coordinate 25,059 of NZ_BAEN01000037.1, read as the reverse complement.
CACGAAAATGGAATCATCAGAAAAAATACTTTCTACGGGGTCACCATTTTCGTCGTAACTCACCTCACCAAAAGCCAAGTCAGTCACTTCTCGAACAATCCTGTTGATGTAAGCTCTTTCTAAAGAATCCTGCAAGCTCTCAGCATACGTGCGCTCACTGCTAGAAGCACTATGGGTATTTTGTGCATTTGCTTTACTTAACAAATAGCTGCCATTTAAAGGGCTGCCTCCGAAACTAGGGTTAATGGGTTCATAAACTAACTCAGTAGAAAACACCGGCGTAGCGATTATGGCCACCAGAAAACTTACTGTTATTACTATTTTATTTTTCATATTTTCACCATTCATCTTCAGCGAGATCAGGGTTGTCTTGAATTGCTCCAGAACGTGATATTGCATCAATTAGCAATACCACAGCATTCTCAACGCGTTGTTTAATGGGAGTTTGTCTTCTGCCCATGTAAGTTTGGTAAATGGTTTGATTATCGAAGTGCACAGTCAATTTAGTTCCTGCTTGAGGTACGATAATTTCCTTAATTTGAACGTTTTGACCAAAAGTATGCGGAATGTCTCGCCAGTATTTACCAAACTCGTTAGCAAATTCGTGGCCTTGTCTACTGATCGTGTTATCTAACAGCAATCCACTGAGCTCAAAATCATCAGCTTCGACATAGCCAAAATTAAACATAGTTAAACTAATAATGAGCAAAAATCTTTGAGTTGCAGCACAAATTGTTTTTGTAATTAAAGATTGCACGTTTATTGAATCAACCGTAATTATTATGGAATAAATTTATCCAACGTAGATCAACAGGCATAGAGGGGAAAATCCCCCCTACTTCCGTCAAGCATTATTGTTGAGTAATAGACGCTACGTTGTAATCACCTATTTGAGTCACTGAAATACTGCCTCCGCTACCACTCATACTGCCAGTAACCAAGTTGTCATTACCCACTTGTGAGATAGACAAACTCATACCGTCTCCAGTTATCGTCATCGCCAAGGTTTCTTCACCAACAACCCAGTTGTCATTACCCTCTTGCATAATATCAATGGTGTTATCTGAACCATCAATTAGTAAGTCAATTATGTTCAGGTCACCTGTTTGTGCAACGTCTAAGGTATTAAAATTACTGGGAGTACTGCCACCTAATCGAATTACTGCATCATTTTGATTACCAACTTGAGACGCATCTATGATGTTATCGTCAGCATAAAAGCCACTTGGTCCGTCTTCGCCAACACCCGCCTCTGCCAGTAAGGTATTTTCATCACCTTCTTGAGATAACGTAACTTCATTATAGAAGCCATCAAAGTTAACCGTACTGGCAAGGTTAAGATCACCATTTTGGAAAACTGAAAAGTCATTGTAAAAACCTGTTGCACCGGCATAGCCAATGTTGTCATTACCTATTTGTGTAATTTCGTAATCGTTATCATCACCTAGGTTGTCAATTTGTGCATCATTGAATGTACCAATCTGAGTGATTTCTGCAGTGGAGTCACTGCCTTCAAACAACCCAAGCTGCGCATAGTTATCATCTCCTGACTGTTCAAATTCGACACTATTGTCATCACCAAAAACATAGCCGTAAATACGGTTATATTCACCATCAGATTCTAAATAAACTTCGTTATCATTCCCTGTAATTTCAGAAAAGCTCGCGATATTGTAATAACCGGCCTGGGACACTTCGACTTCATTGCCGTCCCCAACAAGACTACTGATGTATGACTCATGCCAATCTTCGGTTTGGGTGATTTCAACCTCGTTATCAAATCCGTTAATTGAGTTATTTGCCCAATTACCACCATCACCTTGATCTACAATAAGAACGTTTCCATCACCCGTTATATCATTAATTGAACGATTAAAAATGAAGCCAAAAGGGCCACCATCTCCGACTTGCGATATCTCAACTTCGTTAACACTTCCTTCAATGACAATTTCTGCGTCATTTTCGATACCGTCTTGATAAATCACAACCGAATTTTCATCTCCAGTTATATCACCATAAATAACGTTATCAGAACCAAATTGATCCGCTTCAACAATATTCGCATCACCAATTATAGTGATACTTTGGCCATTAAAATCGCCTTCCTGCATAAGTATTGCTTCATTACCTATCGCGTTACCTAGCGGCGCTGATTGAGTCAAATTAATTATATTCCCTGCTGCTTCCACCATAAAATCAGATTGAATAGAAGGGTTATCATCTTTAATCATTTGTTGAGCACTAGCAAATCCTGTTTGTGCTGCTAATACGGCTAAAATAATTGAACTGGCTACTGTCGTTTTTTTAAACTTCATTTTATTCTCCGTGAGTAATTGCAAACACCTTTACTTCTTATATTGGGTAATGTTTACAACCATGTCGTTACCAATTTGATGCACAGTGAAATTCTGCTCACCAAGTTGGTTTATATTTGCCAAATTAAAATCACCTTGTTGCACAATTTCTAACGTGTTTTCTTCACCGCTTTGTACCAAATCAACATGGTTTCCAAAGCCTAACTGGGTAATGTCCGCACTATTACTATTGCCAAATTGTGTAACAACAATGAGATTTGAAGAATTGGCAGCCTGAATTATATTTGTTGTGTTGTGTATGCCGTATTGATCAACAATTAACACGTTTTGCGACGCGTCATTATTAACAGTACGAGCAAGACTTAAAGTCAGTGGAGAGTCTATTAGGTCAGTAGAGTCTTGTTGCGACAAACATGGGAAAGATGAAATTAACAACGCACCACCAAAGAACGCAGACCATACGTTTTGAATGGAGAGAATCCTCCTTAGCCTAGCAATCTGAATGAGGGTGCTTCCTGTCATCTAATACAACTCCTTGTACACTACAATTTCGGCTCTGAAACCTGCAAACGACTTTAAACCTATCCCACTACTCTGTGCTATAGCCCTAAAGTAGTATTTATTAACTATATATAATTCAAATAGTTAGTGTTTTTTAAAACTTGACCAAAATCACTAGTTAGCACTTTAGTGCTAGAAAAGTTAGACCGACTTGGCTGTCTTTGCAAAGTTGACCAAATTCACCTAACCCTTTAGTACCAGAACCTAAATAATGCGCAATTTACTTACCAAAAAAGTTGTATTTTTAAGCTTTGCTGTAGAAAAAGCATCCCGATTGGCGTTAGTGTGAACAAGTTGTGTAAATGTAAGACTCATTGTTTAGTTGTTTGGAGAATCTATAACCGTCACTTAGCTAATAGCTAAGTATGTTTGTGTTTATTTAGGATTCTTTAATTATGAAAGCCAAACTTTCTGCGATTACTCTGGCGCTTATACCAGCGCTCGCTGCTACCCAAGTGCAAGCCGCAGGTGCGCCTGCTTATAAATCAGACTCTGTTATTGTTGTTTATAAGGACAGTGCAACTGCAAGCCAAAAAAGATCTGCCAGAGCAGGAATCGCTGCTCGAATTACAGATTTGAATAGAGATGAAGTGGATGATCGCTTTGCCCATATAATGGATGGGCGAATTGCAAAACTAAAACTAAATGGAAAATCAGTAAAAGCTGCCTTAGATTCACTCAATAGTCACCCAGCTGTGCTATATGCTGAGCCTAATTACATCGTCACTACTGCACTCGTTCCAGATGATGCTAGCTTTGGTTCCTTGTGGGGGTTAAACAACACTGGCCAAAGTGGTGGTGTTGAAGATGTCGATATTGATGCGCCTGAAGCATGGGACATCACTACCGGAGATAGTAGCATTGTCATCGGTGTTATCGACACGGGTGTTGATTACCTACATGAAGATTTAACCGATAATATGTGGATGAACCCAGGCGAAATAGCCAATGACGGAATTGACAATGATGGCAATGGCTATATTGACGATATTTACGGTATTGATACGGTAAACGGTGATACAGATCCCATGGATGATCAAGGCCATGGTTCTCACGTTTCAGGTACGATTGGGGCAACAGGAAATAATGGAATAGGTGTTGTAGGGGTAAACCACGAAGTGTCTATTGCTGGATGTAAATTTCTTGCCGCAGATGGTTTTGGTGACACCGCAGGCGCTATTGAGTGTATCGATTATTTTGTTTCTCTTAAAAATGCTGGGGTAAATATACGCGCACTTAATAACAGTTGGGGTGGAGGTGCATTCAGCCAAGCATTGAAAGATTCCATTACTGCAGCGGGTGATGTTGACATTCTGTTCGTCGCTGCCGCAGGAAACGATGGAACAGACAATGATGCGCTGCCTCATTATCCGTCGAATTACGACAATGATAGCGTATTAGCGGTAGCCAGTATTAACCGTACAGATGGGGATTCAGGATACTCTTATGGTTTAACGACCGTCGATATGGCAGCACCTGGAACAGCTATTTTGTCGACTACGCCTGGAAACGGTTATTCTAGTTATTCCGGTACATCCATGGCTACCCCACATGTTGCCGGTGCGGCGGCATTGGTTTGGTCACTTAACCCCGATTTAACTGCCTTAGAAATGAAAGAACTGTTGATGGCAACTGGAGATGATAGTGCTGTCATGCAAGGTCGAACCGTTACGGGTAAACGTTTAAATGTGCACAGCGCGTTGCTTGATGCGGATCCGACTCCTGGATTTAAGTTTAGTGTAAGTCCGGTTAATTTAGAGATAACCGCCGGTGAAACCGCTATTTATACATTTGAAGTGGACAGTGTTTCTGATTGGGAAGGAGAAGTTGCTTTATCACTTACGGATGTATCAGGACTAGGTGTGCTTTCGGCAGCAACAGTAGAACCGGGCGACTCCTTTACGTTAACGGTTGATACCGCTGATGATACCCCCTATGGTGATTATGAGTTTACAGTAACAGGTACAAGTGGTGACATTGTTAAAGAGAAATCATTAGGGCTATTTGTGTTCCCACAAGGTTTAAATGATTTTGTGTACAGTAATAACACTTCCATCCCTACCCTACCTAACGAAGAAGACCCTGACGATATCGGTATCGATTCTGTCATTAATATCCCTGATCCATTAACGGTATTTGGCACTAGTACATTCGTGAATATTACTCATACCTATCGCGGTGATCTTGTCTTAACACTAACCTCGCCAGCAGGAACATCAACGGTGTTAACCGCCAACACGGGTGGTGGTGACGATGATATTGTTGAAAGCTTTGAGTCGAGCGCCTTTGACGGCGAAGTGGCAACCGGCGATTGGACCTTGAATGTACTAGACATATACAATGGCGACAACGGTACACTTAATGGTTGGGAATTAACCATTACAGGTATTGGCGAAGTCGCCATTGCACCACCCGTTTCAGCATTCAGTTATGAGTCTGATGGTTTACAGGCGACGTTTACTAACGAAAGTAGTGACGTAAACAACGACATTATAAGCTACCTATGGGATTTTGGAGACGGCAGCACTTCAGTTGACGTAAATCCAGTACATATCTTCCCGGCGACAGGAAGTTATGATGTATCCCTTACAACCACAGATTCAGAAGGACAGTCGGATACGGTAGTGCAGACAGTCAGCGTTTCCAGCGTCGATATTGAACTTGAAGTAGACAGAGCTTACATGTCGCGCTTCGGCAACTTAAGAGTAGATTTATCTTACTCAGGTTCTGGTGCCGATATGGTTGATGTATACCGCAACGGGGAATTGTTGGAAACTGTTGAAAATACTGGAACCTATCGAGATAGGGAACGCAGAGCAGTAGGAACAACCTTCATTTACATGATTTGTGATGAAACCACAGCATGTTCAGAAGAAGTTACTGTTTCGTTTTAACGCTTAATGAATAGGTTAGATTGAAAAAATCAAAGCCCCAACATCGCTTGGGGCTTTTTCAAATACAAAAATATATGGGAATTTAGAACTAATCCCCAAACAGTAAAGCAGCTAGTTTATTAGCAAGAAAACTCCCATTCCATAGCGGCTAGGATGTGAATTGCGTATCCTTATTTTTGCTTGCTACTTTATTGCATGTTGTTCCTTTGCCAATGAGCTTAGAACAGATTTTCTTCTCAGCATAGTGTCTGTATGCCGAGCTATATTTGGTAAGCTTGCTAAGCTAAAATCACATCGTTGTAAGCGCGATATTATCCAAAATATATAAGCATCCATTGCACTCCATTGTTCCCCGTACCACCATTGGCCATCCCCTAACTTACCCTCAACCCAAACCAATGCTTCTAATAACGCTTTATGAGCTTTTTCTTTAACACTAGCCAAACCCACTTCATCTACAAAAAAGGCGGGAATACAAAATCGAGTCACTAAAGGGTGAATGGTCGAAGAACAAAAGCATAAATCGGATTTTTGCTGATACTCTTCTAATCCCGGATTTGTTTTTGGTAATAGATTTGCTTCTGGAAAGCGTTCACTGAGGAACTTAATAATCATTGGGTTTTCTGTTAACACGTGTCCATCTATACGTAAAGCCGGTACCTTTGATTTAGGGTTTACTAGTTTGAATGCATCTGTTTTATGCTCTCCCTTCATTAGGTTGACCCAATGAATCTGATAGTCCGCGTTCGCCTCTTCTAACAAAATCAAGGATACTCTGGAGCAACTTCCAGGCATAGCAAAGAGAGTAAGTTCAGACATAAGTTACCTTTTATATTTAGTGGTTGTATATTTTAGAAAGGATTAATAAGACAATCCTAAAAGATCACTTTAGTGATTTTGATGGATGAGTTTAAAGTGCTCATTGATTGATATAAAAATGCGAATCAATTTAAGCTTTTTGCTTTTTTATAAGAACCTAACAGCTTAACGTTATTAGTTTTGCCAATTTCCTTTAGTGCATCCGCAACAACAGGATCCTCTGCATTGCCATCAAAATCGATAAAGAAATGATATTTGCCAAATGTTTTGCGCGTAGGTCGCGATATTATGGATGTTAGATTGATGTTGCGTTTTGAAAACGAAAGTAACACTTCCCCCAAATAACCCGGGTGATCATTATCATCTAGTACTATTAGGCTCGTCTTATCCGCATCGACCGTGGCAGGTTGTGAGACTTTAGATATCACTAAAAACCGAGTTTGGTTATTTTTGTAATCGTTTACTTCCTCACAAACTAACGGAAAGTCGCTTTTTCGATAAGAGGTAGAAGGGACAATTGCTGCACTGGGAATATCTGAGTCCTTGAATCTATTTAATGATTCAATGTTGCTGTCAGTCGTAATAATTTTAGCGTTATGTAAAGACTCTAAGAATTCGCAACATTGTCCGCGAGCAACGAATTGCACATATAGCTGCTGAATGTCGCTCAACGAGTGGGCGTTACTAATCATCGAAAATTTAATCGGTAAAATGATTTCATCGATAACATTCAAATCTGCAGATATAAGTTCATCTAATACGAGTGCAATAAAACCTTCAGAAAAATTTTCAATGGGTATAATACCGATATCACAGCTTTTCCCTACTTCGCTGAGGGTTCCTACTATCGTCGGAAAGTACTCTACTTGAAAAGTATCTGATTGAGCAGCGGTATATATTCCAGTCGCCATATCGGAAAATGTTCCAGGCGGTCCTAACGTTGCAATTTTTTTCATAAGGCCTTGTTCTTCATACAAGAATCGGATTGTACACGTTAGAACCACAGCGCAACAGTAGTAGATAACGTTAAACCGAAAAAATTGCGTGGTAAAATAATGTTTAAATAGCAGATTGACTAAATGCTGCTAAATCTACACAGATGAATTTAAACTTAACAAGTAAAGCAGCAATTTTTAACTGATTAGTTAAGTTAACAAGGTTAAAGTATATTTTGTCCTTGCTCAGGATCTCTAGCCAATTTCGCCTGTTCACGAATATCATCAGCATCACTGCTTAAGTCATCTACTTTAGAAGCGGCTTTTATATCCTTTTCTATATTTTTTAAATCAGCACGGCTTTCTTTCTCGCTTTTTTGATCTTTTGCAGCATTACTTTTAAGTGTACTTGCAGATTTTTGTTCAGCCACATCAATCTTTTCATCAGCGGCCGTAAAAACTCTGACCCCTTCAGGAAAAATAACTTCTCTTGCGTCATCCGGCATACTAATCCCTGCTTTATCAAATTCACTAAAAATGGTTCTCATTAACAGTGAGGATACTTTTAGTAAGCTATGTTGATGTGTATTGATCCAAAAATAAACTTTAAGGTTTACAGTTGAAGAAGCTAGGTTATCAACTAATACTTGAGGTTCTGGATCGTCTAAAACAGCTTCGGTCATATGTAACACAGTCATCGCTAATTTTTGTGCATCAACAATACTTGAATCATAACCTATGCCGATGACGAAGTTACCGCGAGAATTAGGATTTGCGCTGACATTTCGTATTACATTTTTATACACGGTAGAATTTGGGATCTGGATATGATCACCATCGAAGTCTAACAATGTAGTTGCTCTGGCAGTGACTTGCTTTACCACTCCTATACGATTATCTACTTCAATAATATCGCCTATTTTGAATGGCTTTTGAATGCTTAACAATAAACTGGATATGAAGTTTTCAGCGATATCTTTAAATGCAAAGCCGATGATTAACCCCATTACACCGGTACCACTTAAAATTGCTACAGCAAACTCACTTAAGCCAGCGAATCGCAGAAAAATATAAATGCCTAGTAGAATAAGTAATAGCTGAAATATACGTCGAATGACGACTCTGATTAGTAGGCTAGTACTGACGTAACTTATGGGTTTAAGCATCAACTCCGAAACTGGACGCGAAGACAGATAAAAAATAACAAAAATAGTGAGCCCAAATGCTATTGAAGGCAGTGCCTGAAGGATCTCATGCCAATAGGATTGCACCTCGACCCAAATGATATTCGTTTCATCTGCTATCGAGGGAGGGTCAATTTGTTCACTTTGAGCACTCACATAAAAATGTGAAAAAGTTAAGAAACAGCCCAAAATCAATTTAACCAACGTAGACATAATTTAGCTATTTCCTTTTAAATTAATATCAAGCCCACAAACAAAGTTGTGATATCCAAAACATTTGCCAAAGTAAGAATAACAATCAGTCTCGACTTTTTCATTATAGACCAAAGATTAGTACGACCAATTTAAACTTTATTGTGTGCACATCTCTTATTCAATCTGAGTTTATAACCCACTTTTCAGTCGATGATTGCAACAAAAACGAATTAATCGGCCACAACGACACAATTTCGCCCCTGATGTTTCGCCTCATATAGCGCTTTATCAGCTCTTTCCAAAAGCTTATTGAGGTCTGTATCGTCTTGTCTAATGTGAGCAACTCCGATTGATGCCGTACAATTAACTTGTTTCGAATCATTATTTCCGGGTATTGCAATAGTGACGTTCGCTAACTGCTCGCGTAAACGTTCTGCTATTTTTTCGGCTTCTTCAGGCTCAATTCTTGTGAGGGCACAAATAAACTCTTCACCACCAAAACGCGCTAGCATATCTGAGGGTCTAACTACTTGAGAAGCTTCATCTGCCATTGCTTTGAGCAACTGATCGCCTATCGCGTGGCCAAAGGTATCGTTCACTTGTTTAAAATGATCAATGTCGATCATGATGACAGTCCAATTTTGCATTTTATGCCGTTGCGGCACTAACCAACTACTCATCAATTCAATAGCATAGCGCCGATTAAATAGTCCGGTTAGCATATCTTTAACTGACAATTGATAAAGTTGTTTGGATTTCCAATATTGAAATAACGCTATTATCATCAATAATAAAGCAACAACAATGGCACCGATCGTAATCACTAGTCGATTTTGTTGTTTCGCTTTATTGGCCACTAATTCTAAAGCTTGCAACTTGGTGCGTTGAGATAGCAATTCAATTTCAGCATCTTTGCGCTCGCTTTCCAACTTGGACTTTAAGCGAATTAGATTGTCTGAGGTCTTTTTACTTTGCAATTTAATGTATGTGGAATGATAGCTTCGAAATAACGCCAAAGCGGCCTCATAATTCCCTTCAGATTTTGCTATTTCCGATTCAATTAATAGTAATTCTGTTTGCCACAAAGTGTTTTGCAATTCAGGAGAATTATCGATAATGAATTTGGCTTGTTCTAAACTAACTTTGGCTTGCTCGACATCCCCATTAGCCGCGGAGCACAATGCGGATTTTTTATGTAACTCACTCAAATAATCTCTCGGTGCGTCAGAATCAACCGCAGCATTGATTTCTGGTATTGCTTCTCTGCAACGCCCACTTAACGCAAGGGTAATCCCTTTGCCATAGTGATAAAAGAATTTACTTCCAACGTCATTTTGAAAACTCAATGCCTTGGCATACTCTTCATAAGCTGACAATGCTTTATCCCATTGTTGGCTGTGACGTAATGTCGTTGCAATCCCCAACAAAGTTTCTGCAATGTACGCAGGGTATGCTAGTTGTTTATAACGCGTTAACGCACTTTTGTAATTTGCTAGAGCTTGTTGATAATTGTCTGCATAACTGTAAATTGCAGCAAGCGATTGCTCTGCAAGGGCTAATCCTAAAGTATCCTGCTCTGACTGTGCGCGCTGGAAAGCTAACTGTAAAGTATTAAAAGCCTCTTCGAAATTTTCTTGTAGAGCTTGGGTATAAGCCATTTCTTGACTCGCCAGCACCCATAATCTAGAAGAATCTAAATTATGGGTAATGTTCTGAGCTCGAACCAGATGTTCTACAGCTTGCTTATAGTGTCCCTTTTTACCTGCATTTGCACCTTGCAAAAAATAGTAGATAGCCTGCAATTCAATAGATTCTGACAACGCTGGTACAGATATAGCGCTTAAATTTTTTGATAACTCTTCATTTAATCCTAGCAAGTGCTGCAAAAATGCTGTTTGCAGACGCTGTTCTATAGGTTGCGAATCACGATTTTGATTATTTAAAACGAGATAGGATTGAACCGGCTGTGTCAAAATTTTTTCGGTAAGGATATCACCAGATTGAGCCTGTCCTGCGAAAGCGCCGCACACGAAAGCAAATCCAACAACAATCTTATAAAGTCGCAGTCTAATTAAATAATTAAGGACAAAAAGCCACATCGAATTTACATCCAAAGGTGACTTGAAAAATAAAGTAAACAAGTCATCTACACCACTACACATCGATAATGTCACGGTAGCACAAATGAATTAATCTCTGTAGCAAATATAATAGAAGGTATTAGCCTTTTATATATACTTTTATGTTTACTAATCAGCTACACAAAGTTAGATTAAAAAATTGATTATGAAAAAATATCGCTCAATTGCTGCATATTGATAGGCTTCAATAAGGCACAGCTGACACCATTTTGGGACAACACATCGTCATCAATTTCCTCTCCACTGATGACTATCAATTCACAACTAGGATGACTAACTCTTATTTGGTTAGCTAGCTTGATGCCATCTCCATCAGGTAAGTTTTTGTCTAATAAAATATGGCTGAACTGATGGTTTTTGGACAGAATATCTAGGCACATTTCACAAGAAGCGGCACTATCAGCTTTCAAGCCTAAACTGTCTAACAGCAGTACAATAACATCCGACGCATCTGCATCGTCTTCTACTACCAATACCTGTGAATTTGCCAAACAATCGGTTATGTTTGAATTTGTTGTTTTCGCTGCTGCTGTTTGTTCAACAGATGTATTTTGTTGCAAGTATTGCTTCAACTTTTTATGCAGCAAAGTTTGGTCAATAGGCTTACCGATGACATCATCAAAACCCAATGCAGCTAACTCAATATCTACGCCTTTCATGTTCGCTGCGGTCAGTGACAAAACAGGTTTACTAAAGCCCAACTTTCTAATTTCAACAATCGCCTTTCGACCATCCATAACTGGCATATGAATGTCCATCACTACTAAATCAAAGTCATGACTTGCGTTTTGAAGGGCTTCAAGCGCCTGCCGCCCATCTGCGGCAAAAACCACTTCTAGACCGTAAGAGCGACACATTTCGCCAACCAGATTTCGTATATCAGGTAAATCATCAACAATAAGAATTTTACCCTTTAGTGGGCCGTACTTTTCTCCAGAATGTTGATCAAATATCTTCACCTCTAAAGGTTTCAAATTGGCATGATAAGCTGTTGGAAGAGGCAAACTCACCATGAATTTACTACCTTTACCCAATTCAGATTCAACCGTGATATTGCCTTCCATACAACGCACTAATTCAGTAGAAATAGCAAGTCCGAGCCCTGCCCCCTGCTCTTTTTTTAAAGCCACTTCTTCAAGTTGTTGAAACGGAATAAATATCGAATCAATTTCTTTTGCAGCGATGCCAATACCAGTATCAGACACAATAAAACGTATATGTTCAGGATGATTGGGATCAAAGTCGACAGTAAGACTAACTTCACCTGCATCTGTAAATTTAATTGCATTAAATAACAGATTAATAATGATCTGGCGAAGTCGAGTTGGATCGACCTTGATGACACTCGGAATTAAAGGGGAAGCGATAAAATTAAGATGTAAGTTTTTCTCGGCTGCCGGCATTTGCATGAGGGTTAGAATATCACCAACAAAACTACTAAGCTCAACTTCTGCGGGTTTTAACTGTAATTTCCCTGCTGCTATTTTTGATAAGTCTAAAATGTCATTAAGTAAGCTTAATAGATGTTTACCATTATTTAATATGGTCGAGAGCTCTTTTGAAGCATCATTTGCTTTATCGCTATGCAATAACAGTTCTGTATAACCTAAAATAGATGTTAAAGGCGTTCTGAGTTCATGGCTTAAATGTGCAATGAAACGATCTTTTGAGCGACTTTCAATTTCGGCATCTAAACTTTGTTGGCGAGCCTTTTCAATTTCGCCACGAGCAATTGCATAACGAATGGCACGAGCAAACCTAGAGTTTGTAATATCCCCTTTGACTAAAAAGTCGGCTGCACCAGCCTTTAAAGCCAATCTATCTAGAGCATCATCTGACTGCCCAGTAAGCATTATAATAGGAACTTCAGACCCAAGTGCTTGTGCTTTGTTTAAAACGTCTATACCAGTATAGGCACCCAATCGATAATCTAATAAACAAATTTCATGGATATTGCGCTTTAATTGATCAAGCGCATTCGTTAAGTTGGTCGCCCAATCAATTTCAAACTGGTGACCTTCGAGCTTGTCTAATTGATCACGAGTGAGTATGTAATCATCTTCGTCATCTTCAACAATTAAAATGCGCGCTGATTTCACTTCCATATCAATCAATTACTTAATTTTCTATTCTTTGTTATCTGGTAATTCAACAATTTCAACCCAATACTTTCCTAACGCTTTCATCACTTCAACTAAGCCTTCGAAATTCACTGGCTTAGTAATATAAGATGCAGCGCCAGAGTCATATCCTTTGACTTTATCCTCTTCTTCTTTTGAGGTTGTTAGAATCACAACAGGAATACTCTTTAGATTTGGATCCGCTTTAATCTCAGCTAGGGCTTCTCTGCCGTCCATTCTTGGCATATTAAGGTCTAATAAAATGAGTCCAGGTCGCGGATAAGCTTCTTTATCCGCATATTTTCCATTACGCTTCAAATAATTCATTAACTCAACACCGTCCTCCACACACTGGAGGTTGTTTAAAACTCGGCTTTCGTTTAATGCGTCTTGCGCTAATAATCTATCATCATCATCGTCATCTGCCATCAGAATGACTAGCGACTTTTTATTTGAATTTACCATTTATTTTTCCTTTGCTCATTATCTCTTGACTAAATTTTGTTTAATACGGCGTCTACCGGTAATTTGATGACAAATTTCGAGCCTTCGCCTAGTTCACTTGTCGCCATAATACTACCTCCGTGACGTTCCACAATGCGTCGACACACCGCTAAGCCGATACCTGTGCCCTTGTATTCATTTCGTCCGTGTAAACGTTGGAAAGGAACAAATATTTTTTCCGCGAATTCATTTTCGAAGCCAACACCATTGTCGCTTAAGGTAAACACGTGCATATCTACATCCGAATTACCTTTTAATTTCGCCGCTTCTTGCATATGATATTGAAGTTCAATCTGTAGTTGCACGTCTGTTTTTCTAAATTTTATAGCATTAGAAAGTAGATTTAAGAAAAGTTGATTCATTTGACTAGAGTCTGCTTTAATTGTCGGTAAATCAGCAATAATTAGTTCTGCTTTACTTTCTTCTATTGCTATTTCTAAGTCACTCTTAAGGTCAGTAATGACTTCAGCCAAATCTACGTCAACAAAATCTTTACCGCGAGTAGATACTCTAGAGAACTCTAATAAATCGCTAATCAAATTTGACATGCGTTCAGCCGCATTTTTCATGCGATTTAGGTAGTCAGCACCTTTATCTCCTAACTTTTCTGAATAGTCTGATTGGAGTCTGTCACCGAATGCACGAATTTTACGTAACGGTTCTTGCAAATCGTGAGAAGCGACAAAGGCAAAGTCTTCTAGTTCACGGTTGCTTCGAGCTAACTCATCGGCGTAAATCGTTAATTTTTCTGTGCGTTCGTTGACTTTTCTAGCAAGGATTTCGTTTTGCTTTTCTAATGAATTCCTAAATTTTTCATCGCTAACCAAATTTAATCTTGCAAGAACAATAAGTCCAAGCAACAACAATGCACTAGTAATTGCAGAAGTAAAAAACGTAAAAACGGATTCTTTTTCTGCACGGTTTAATTTGCTATACAGAAAATCACGGTAGGTAAGTTCATTATCGATAATTTGCGTAAACAATTGATTGAGTTCTTTGGTTAATTCATGACCTTCGCCACCTTTCACCAACCTGATTGCCGAACGTTCTCTATCCGCCTGGGCGAGTAGCACAGTTTTTTCCAATTCATTCATTTTTAGTTCTGTTTTATGAATGAGTTGATCAATTAAATCTTTTTGACCGACAATTTCTACTTTAACCAGTCTAACTTTTTCAATTTGTTCAGCTAACTTTTTGACCGCATTAGTATAAGGCGCGAGGTATTCTTCAATTTCGGTTAATAAATACCCTCGCTGACTACTTTCAGCAGCTAAAATCATTATGTTTAACTCATCCAAAACGAGAATGACGTTACCCGTATTGGTCAAACTTTGTTGCACTTTTGCTAGGTCTCGGGTGGTTTTCACTGCTAAATATGCATTCACAGTTATCACACCTAACACAATGATAGTAACCGTAAACCAAGTAAATACCGTATTTCCGAGTAATCGACGCTTAGTCATATATTCCTGCTTAGTTAAGTTGTAGTTGGTTCATCCCAAAACAATAAGACTATACGTCGCTATTTTTTTGCGAATCACTGATTGATTGAAGTTTTTCACTACAATCTTGGCAAGCAACAATAATTTTATTTAATGCTTCAATCGCTTTTTCGCGAGGCATATCGTTTTCAAGTACCAACTTGACTAACTCAGCATTCATCGAAATCCGATTTAATGGTCCACGCGCGTCGTGAATCATGGTTCTAAGATTACTATTTCCATCATCTTCTAAGGTCATTAAAACTCCGATTATTCTGCAAAATCGCCGTAGGCATGAAGACGGTTATAGAGTGTTTTAGTACTAATACCAAGCATTTCGGCGGCCAAGGTTTTACTACCATCCACTTTTTCCAAAGTCGCCCGTATTAGTTCCTTTTCAACATTTTCGATGGTCTGCCCTGCTGATATTTGATTAGACGCACTTTGCTTGGTGGCAAATGGCGAAGCAAAGCTACTGGGTAAATCGACGGTTGAAGTATCTGGGTCACTCATAATAAAAGCACGATGTACGGTATGTCGCAATTCACGCACATTTCCGGGCCATGAATAATCCGATAGTCGCGAAAGCTGACTCTCATTCCAAGCAAAAGATGTCCCATTTTCTGAATTTAATTCGTCAAGGAAAGCTTTAGCCAATAATGGAATGTCTTCTTTTCTTTTTCTAAGTGGAGGGATGTCAATAGGGAAAACCGCTAATCGAAAATAGACATCCTCTCTTAACATTTTACTTTCCGCTAAATCTTGAATGCTTCGGTTGGTGGCCGATACGACTCTACAATTAACATCAATTTCTTTTGTACCACCTAAACGTGTCACGCGTTTTGATTCTAAAACTCGTAACAAATTTGGTTGCATATCAATTGGCATTTCGGTCACTTCGTCAAGAAATAAAGTACCATGCTCAGCTCGTTCAAAAACGCCATCTTTACGTCCCACTGCGCCGGTAAATGCGCCTTTTTCATGCCCAAACAATTCACTGCCAATTAGTTCTTTAGACAAAGCGCCACAGTTAGTTGCTACCAGTGGCCCGTCACACTCACTAGCGCTATGAATAGCTTGCGCGACCACTTCTTTACCAACCCCGCTTTCCCCCATGAGCATCACATTTGCACTGGTTTTAGCGACACGTTCAATCATTAAATACAATTCTTGCATCGGTGCAGATTCACCAATTAAACATCCAAAATGTAATGCTTTATGGTTCTTTTTAGTTGGCTTTTTAGATTTGCGGTTAAGTACCTGTTCGATATCTTCCCGCTGAATTGGTTTAACTAGATAATTAACTTTTGGACCGCAAAGGCCTGCTAGCATACCTTTAACTGAGGGGTGACCCGTAATTAGAGTAATGAAAGTTTCATTTTCACTATTTGATTTCAGTTCGTCGATTAAATGCAATCCACTGCCGTCTGGCAGCATGAAGTCCAGTAAAATATGATCAAACTGTTGATGTTCTAACCATTGTTTGGCTTCTTTTAATGTACCTGCTACAGATACTTCATGGCCTAAAAATTCGATAATTTGATAGGCAACATCGGTAAATTCGCTGTCATCATCAACCAATAGTACTTTTAACACATCAACGTCCTTTATATTTTAATTGTTGAGACAACTAACGTTTTAATTCTCAATATTTAGATTTGCTAAATAGAAATTTAACACTGTACATAGTGCTTTTTAAAATTGTTTCAACCTTTCCAACTGCCATTCTTCTATTTCCGATACAAAACCGCATTCAACTAATAATAATTCTTAGTTATTGCTTGAGTCTCAATGAAAACCGATAACTAGGATGACATTATTTCACTCAATCTACTTTATCAACTAATTAACCAAAAACTTTAATCTGCAGATTTAAATAGAATGAAACTTTTTCACAATATTGCAATTATTTCTCGCTTAGAAATTCCTTTATTACAAAAATGAGTGTATCGCATTAGGCTATTTTGACATAAAACCCTACACTTGCGCATCCCAGCCACATATTAGACTAATTATCTATTGAAATGAAACTTGGTGTGTAAGTTGCTTTCACTAAAGTATTAAATCGAGCTGTTACACCTTTTTAATATATTAATTGGTGAAAATAACGTGAGGGTTCATTCATTATGATCGACGCTAAACATTACAAGTTTTTTATAATAAAAGAATCGATAAGGTAGATTTTGCTGTGAATAGACTCGCTGGAATCACCATTCTTATCGCTGATGACAACAAACTTACATTGGATGCGCTGAAGCGTCTCCTTGAAATGTCTGGTGCATTAGTGTCAGCAGTAGACAATGGAAAAGAAGTTCTTTCTTTATTGGATTCTAAGCCAACTACATTCGATATTTTGCTAATTGATATCAATATGCCAAAACTGGACGGTATAAGCACCACAAAACAAATTAGACAAGACTCTCGATTTGACAATCTACCGATTATCGCGGCAACAGCAGACTCAAACCCAGAAGACCAATTAACTTACTATAAAGTAGGTATGAATGGACATATTCCGAAGCCCGTCAACCTGCATAGATTGTGCGAAACAATTTTAGCGGCATTGAACAACGAATTTGAACAAAACGATAAACCTGTAGAATCGTCAACAGCGAATTCGGATCAAGTGGCTAAACAACAAATACTTATCAGGTTTGGTAACAATCAATCTCTGGTTGAAAATTTGCTGCCTTTATATGCTCAAGAATTCATTCAACAATTTAACTTATTAAAAAACGCAACTGCAAAAAGCCAAGTGAACGAAGCGCTACAT
This sequence comes from Aliiglaciecola lipolytica E3, assembly GCF_000314975.1. Classification (GTDB taxonomy): domain Bacteria; phylum Pseudomonadota; class Gammaproteobacteria; order Enterobacterales; family Alteromonadaceae; genus Aliiglaciecola; species Aliiglaciecola lipolytica. The sequence continues at coordinate 7,137 of NZ_BAEN01000037.1, read as the reverse complement.
GCATTGAAAGGTATCTCAGGAACAATAGGTGCTCAAGATGTTTTTGATTATGTGAGTTCCATTTATCAGACGGCTAAAAATGATGGTTTAAACAAACAACAAATGGCAAAATTAATAGAAACATTACCCCAGTTGCAAGCCATTAATTTAAAGCGACTACAAGACTTATTCATGGGATCGAAAACTATCGATCAGGAACAAAAATCCCCCTGTGAAAGTATAGGTATAAGGCCTGAACAGTTGAATAAAATTGTAGGGCTTTTGAATACGAATGATCTTAGTGTCATTCAATATGTAAAGTCGTTACAAGACCGACACCCTAGCGATGAAAACCTAGCACAATTGAATGAGTATGTGGATCATCTTAAATTTAATCAAGCACTTAACTTCATCCAAACACAGAATTTAACCCATAAATTGAGTAAAGTTTATGAAAAATGAACAGGTAAGTTTTAGCAATATCACCAACCGTACTCCCGTCATGTTGATTGCTGATGATCAGCCATTAGTGGTTCGTCAAATATACGAAGTATTTCAAAATGACTTTCATATTTTTATGGCCAGCGATGGTGAACAATGCCTGCAGACAGCTAAAGAGCTTATACCTGATATCATTTTACTGGATATTAATATGCCAGTTTTAGATGGTTTTCAAACCTGCGAAAAACTAAAAGACAATGTGTTTACGTCACATATCCCAATTATATTTATTACTTCTAACATTGACGAATCTGACGAAGTTAAAGGGTTTGAAGTTGGTGCAGTCGACTTTATTCGCAAGCCCATAAACAATACGATTACGTGGGCTAGAGTGCAAAGCCACGTGCAATCGAAACGACAATCTGATTTGTTACGCAAATTAGCTTTAGTAGACGGTCTTACAGGTGTAAGTAACCGTTACCAATTTGATGAACAAATTGTATCCGACTGGTTATCTTGCGCCAGAGAAAAAACGCAGATGGCATTGCTAATGATCGACGTAGATAACTTTAAAGAATTTAATGATACATACGGACATCAGGCGGGTGATAGTTGCTTGCGAACCATCGCCCAGAAAATAGCCAAAAACATACATCGGCCTGATGACTTAGTCGCTCGCTACGGGGGCGAAGAATTTGCCTGTATTTTGCCTAACACAAACCTTATAGGTGCCCAAAAAGTGGCAAATGATATAAAGGAACTGGTTGAAGAAACACCTATTCAAGTCATCGGAAGTGAAGGTGAAAATATTCAAGTAAATGCCAGTGTTAGTATTGGCGTGCATTGTATGCAACCGAACAGAAATGAAGATCCTTTATCACTGATTAAAGCAGCCGATCAGGCACTCTATCGGGCTAAGGCACTAGGAAAAAATCAGGTATGCATTTTTAAAAAAGAACAAGCAAAAATGGCAGTCGTAAAATAAAACAAACTGAATAACATAGTCTTAAAAAGGTACAGAACTATAGCCACAGATAGGTTGATTGGTTACAGGGTGGATAAACGCTAACTTTTCTGCATGTAGCATAAGTCTGTCCGCTGCTGCATGACTGTCTGCTGTACCATATAAGTCACAGCCTAGTATTGGGTGTCCAAAATTCTGACTATGAATTCTTAATTGATGAGTCCTGCCACTTAACGGTTCAAATTGAACGCGAGTTGTATTAATGTCACTGTATCGTGCAAGCACTTTATATCGTGTAGTCGCAGGTTTACCAAATTCAGAACAAATTTTAACCTTGGGAAATAAAAGTCGATCTTTAGCAATAGGGGAATTAATCTGCCCAGACGAATTTTCGACATGACCTTGTAATAAAGCTACATATGACTTTGCTACCTTGCGTGATTGAAATTGCTTAGTTAGCGCAGCGTTGCAATCTTTTGTCAACGCAATCAACATAATACCTGACGTTCCAAAATCTAACCGGTGAACCATAGTTGCAGTACTATATTCTTTAACCAACCTAAAATGCACGGAATCTCGATTTAACGGATTTTTACCTGATAGTGATAACAATCCGCAGGGTTTGTTAATCAGTAAAAGATGTGTGTCTTGATAAAGAATCTCAATATCTTGTAAACAAACAGGCGCAATAAAATCATCAACAATAACGGTCAAAATTGGCTACCAACTTGTGCTTTCAAAGGCTTTTTATTCAGCAATAAAATCACTCCAGGATTTCAAAACTTGCTTAAAGTCTTCCAAACCGCAACCTGAGACTAACTCTTGAGTGTAAATTTCAGTTCCTTCAGGAAGTTCATCTGGCGAGTTTAAATGCAATTCATTTGCACTAACTTCTACTTCATATTTATCCAGTAACAAACTAAATTCATTTCCCGTCAGCGTAAATTGATTAATTTTCCCATTTTCAAGCTGTTCAATGGCCGTGAAAATTTTCGTTAATCTTGTCTTCTTAACGCCAAGTTCTTCAGAGAACCAACGTGAAAACGCTTCGTTCCCCATCTCAAACTGGGCCTCCGGCACACCTAAATAATTTTTTGTAAATTGGTAGTTCATAAAAAACCTGCTCTAAGTTTAGCGGTTACCATAAACTTGCCCAACTTCTTCTAGATGAGTTAGATAAACCCTTACATCGAACTCAATTTGGTGATAATCAGGTAACATATGTCGACAGAGTTGGTAAAACGCCTTGTTATGTTCTTTTTGCTTCAAATGTGCCAATTCATGCACCACTATCATATTCAAAAACGCGATCGGCGTATTTTTAAACAAAGTGCTAATCCGAATTTCATTTTTACTCTTGAGTTTGCTGCCCTGAATACGTGATACATAACTATGTAAGCCTAACGCATTGTCAACGACATGAATATTTTTATCGAATACCACTTTACTCAAAGGCTGTGACTTTTTTAGGTACTGATTTTTAATATCAATCACATATTCTCGAAGCGCATTATCATTTGGAACATAATTTATTAAGGGGTACTTTGCTAGCAAATACTCTGTTAATCGATTCTGGTTCAGTAACTGCGCTATCTGTTCTTGCAATTGAGTGGGATATGAGGATAAGTACTTTAGCGAACTCAAAATTTACTCGTCATCTAACTGCACTAAAACGATGGGTGTCTATGATCTCTTCAAGCTGGCCAGTCTCAGCCAACATTTCAATATGCTTATTCAAGATAGTAACAAATTGTTTATTTCTTGGGTGAAATGCAATCGTAAAATTAACCTCATCTAGTGATTTGAAAGAGTGTTTGACCTGATTGTGCAACTGATATTTGTCAATTATTGCCTGTCCAACAAATTCGTTGGTCACCACAAAATCGCAACGACCTTTTAATAACATTTTAAATTGCGCTTCTTCAGAAAAGCTATCCATACGAACCGCAATTTTTCGATCGAAATAGTCCTTTAATTTTGGATATAAATAATTTCTTCTGGTGCAAATAAATGCTTTGTTAATGATTTTTTCAAGAGATACATCTGGTATTTCAGAAACTGCATATAAATATTCACGATGCACGTAGATAGGCTTTGTATAAACTAAAGCTTCCGGTTGGCTTAACCACTCTTTCGACAAAATAGATAAATCATATACACCCTTGTATAACTCTTTTTCACCGCGTGCTCTGCCGATTAACGACACATCAATGGATACCTGCAGTTCAGTTGGCAATTTAGCCATAATATCGACAAATATCCCTTGATATTGCATAAGATCAAGCACTTTATCTGTGCCCTCCCCTTTGCTGATTATCGGGGCTAATTCACTAGACCAAATAAACATCTGCAATGTTTTATTTTTAGAAGCTAATGCAAGAGTTGAAGTCCCAAAAAACAATACAATTAAATAGAATATTGATACAAATCTTATCATTTGGTTATATCCAGGATTTCCCACTTATTTATATTCAATACTCAACGAAAATCAGTTTACGCTATGTAAACTAATATAAATTACCAGTATTTGTATAGGTTTAATATTCGCAGTGAGGGATATTTTTTATTAAAGCTAAAGTAATAATTTAATAGAGTTTTATCAACGGATCCTAGCGTGTTTTTTTTGCATAGTGGAAAAGTTTCGATTGATTAAACAGGATGTAAATAGTCGAACTGGTCAAATTTTCATCTTAGGCCGATTAAACACTCCATAATAATTTAGGGATTTACGCTCTTATTTCACAGAATTAACTCTCTAATCACAGGTTGAGTTCATCTTTCCAAATATCGATATCAGCATCATTTTTTAACGCTTTACCTGGCGTACTTCTTCCTCTTTCAACATAAGATTCAAGCAACGTGATTAAAGCCGTTACTTTTTGCGGATATTGTGTCGCTAAGTTGTTCTTTTCAGCTATATCATTTTTGATGTTATACAATTGGACCGCAGGTAAAAACGCTTTAGTAGCTTGCTTGTCATTAGGTTTACTCCACCCTCCTGAGCCAGGACTAAGCAGAAGCTTCCAGTCACCTTGGCGTATTGAGAATTTACCATAAATTGAATGATGAACGATGGCTTCACGCGTTGATGACGCCTCGTCTTGTTGTAACAGAGGCAAAAAGCTAATACTGTCTTCAGCTGCGTTTTCTGGGACTTCATAATCAGTTATGTCTGCAACAGTGGCCATCACATCTGATAATCCAATTAATTTGTCTTGCGTATCTATTTTACGATTATGTCCGCTTGGCCAACGTAAAATAAATGGTACTCTATGCCCACCGTCCCACAGATCTGACTTTAATCCACGCAGGTTAGCGCTTGGGTAATGACCTTGATTTTGTAATTGTATAACATCAGCCGCTTTGGAGGTGCCATTATCTGAACTGAATATCACTAAGGTATTTTCTTTTAAGCCATTTTCATTGAGCGCTTCAATAATTTTGCCAGCCATTCCATCAGTCATCATTACAAAATCTGCGTATTTACCCAGTCCACTTTTTCCTATCCATTCTTTCGTTGGCACAATTGGTGTGTGTGGTGAGCCGAATGCGACATATAAAAAAAATGGATTACCTTTTTTGGCCGACTCTGCCTGCGATCTTATATAGTCAACAGCAAAGTCGGTGGTTCTGGGCAACATATCCTGAACATCGATATGTTCAACCACCTTATCATCACGAATTAACGTCCGCATATCTCGTGCATGGTGAAAGCCAAAAAAGTGATCGAATCCTCTTGTTAAAGGACCGTCTGGAATATAACTATTGATGGGGGGACTCTTTATATTTTTGCCTTTCCCTTCAGGAGAAAGTACCTCCCCTTCATATTCATAATTAAAGTTTAAATGCCACTTTCCCGCTATCGCAGTGTGATAGCCCTGTTGTTTTAACATACCTTGTAAGGTCAATGTTTCTGCAGCAATTAGCGGATCAGCATGTCCTGATGTGACACCTCTTTGCAACCTAGTTCTCCATGCATAACGCCCGGTTAGCAGTGCATATCTTGATGGCGTGCAGACGGATGAAGCTGTATGCGCATCTGTAAAGACGATTCCTTCGCTTGCGAGTTTATCTAAATTGGGAGTCGGGATCTTACCTCGCTGTGGATTGAGTGCCTGAACCTCGCCGTAGCCCATATCATCAGCAAATAAAATAACAATATTTGGTCTAGTCGCTGCGCTCGTCGCATGACAAATCAATAATAAAAGTGAAAACCAAATAAACTTTTCCATGTTAATCTCTTTATAGTTGGGTACGACTATTTAAACGATAAGCTAACTGTATCAAGAACCGGACTCACGCCGTTTTCATTAGGGTTTGCGCGAAACTCAAAGCTAAAACCGTAACCAGGTGGTAATCGACTTAAATCCAATTTTGCCGGTATGCGCTCAACGTGTTTTGCATAGCCCTTTTTCTGTTGATATTGTTCGGAAACTTTCTGCCATTCACTCCATTGGTCTATTTCGCCATCATTATCAATATCTACACCAACGCGGGCAGAAACAGTGTCTACCCATGGTCCCGAACTCACAAAATCTTGATGTTGGGTAATCAAATAAAATTTTCCTTCAGCGAAACCGATATCAGGGTCAGGATGTCCGGTCTTCCCAAAATCGCCAACTAGCTTAAATTCCTCATTTAAATTGCCGGTGGTAAAGCGCGCGATGCTCATATTTGCTTGCGCTTCTTTTCGTGGATTGCCATTTCCTACGGAATGTTCAGCTTTATCATAATCTCCGAAAAGATAATATTGCTCCCCTATTTTAATCATGCACCAATCGCCAAATGCGTCCTGAACAGGCGTGTGTTCTTGAAATTCTGCAACATTACTGTCCCAAGCAGGGTGTTGTTTCCAGTGCGGATGGTTATAGGTTTTTACTTTTCCTGTAGGAGTAGTTCGCAAATCAACAGCGGGCGGAAGTATTTCAAAATTGTCATACCCTTTTTTACTGACAGCATGCCCTGCTAAAGGTGAATCCCAGGCATGCATTTGTGCATTGATAGGACTCCAGTCTTCATAAATTACATGTAGGCTGCCGTCATTATCATGAAAAAAGACGGAATCAGAACCGTGAGTGGGATCGTTAAATACCATCCCAACATCTTTGCCTGGTACACCATCAGTCAAATCTTCATCGATGTACATATGTGGATCTTGATCATTCGGGTAGTCATAAAAAATATAAACATTGCCATCCACGTATTCCGCGGAGGTTACCCATCGAGAATAAGCCTCAGAAACCGCTCCATGATGGACCCAATTGACCATATCTTTACTTTGCCAAGCATGATATCCGCCGAGACTTTTATTTAAGCCTCCTGGAGCATCATATTGATGTTTGAATGGAGTACTTCTAAGCGTGATATCGTAACCTGATAGCACGACTTCCTGCGCTTGGAAGTTATTCTTTTTTGCGCTTTCACCGTAACGACCAAACATCCAATAGTCATTTTTTCCTTTGGATAAAAAAACCGGTGCATCACGTAAATTAGTTGGTCCAACATGTTCGGTGGGTGTCCAATTATGCCAATCATGTGACTGCTCAAACACAATATACTCAGCCTGACGCTTTTCTGCATACCGTTGTACTTTACTGCTAAACATGGCTGTCTTATCTGACGAAACAATATTTGTTAACGTCGCACTGTTTTGACTAAAGGTAAGATTGCTAGATTGCTTGACCGCATCTCGCCAGCTTTGCGTTGTATTTATATTCCATGTTTGAGCATCAACATAAAAGCTAAATAGATTC
>NZ_BAEN01000038.1 GCF_000314975.1 Aliiglaciecola lipolytica E3 | reverse complement strand
TTTTTTATGTTAATCGATTTTATTTTCCGCTGGAAATCAGGCTTGTGTATTAATTACTGAACCTACGCGAGAGTCCGGAGTAGGATTGTTTTCAGTGGTTGAAGACTGCCTAGGAGACTCCAGTTCTGCTTGGCGTTGTTGTGTGTCAACTTGCCTCGCTTGTTGTTGTGGCGCAGCTTGGGCTGCAGTGCTACTAGATGAAGAACCTACTTCCATTTTAACTTACCTCGTTGCCGATAGATTCAACTAAATATAGTACATATTGATTCAATCTGCATCACTACTATGAGTAAATTATTTCGCGGCGTAGATTAGTTTTTAATTAAAGGCTCAAGTTGTTGCTGCATAAAATCTGCAATTAACGGCTGGGCTTCTAAATTCGGATGAATTCCATCTCCTTGCATTAACTCTTTGTTAAGGGCTATGTCTTGCAAGAAGAAGGGTATTAATGGCAGCTTGTTCTCAATCGACAGATTCGAGTACATCTCAGTAAACATTTGATTATAACGACGGCCATAATTTGTCGGTATTTGCATTTGTTGTAATATCACTTCAATGCCTGTTTTTTGCGCAATATCAATCATTGACTGTAGGTTGTTTTGCATTTTTTTTACCGGATGACCTTGCAATCCATCATTACCACCCAATTCAATATACAGATGTGTCGGTGAATGCTGTTTTAATAATCTGGGAAGCCTAGCTAATGCGCCATCTGTCGTTTCACCGCTAATTGCGGCGTTTACAACGCTTATGTCTTGGTTTTTCCACGCATTATGTAACAAACTAACCCAACCTTGTTCTTGCGTTAGACCATAAGCAGCGCTTAGGCTATCACCCAAGATAAGTACTTTTGCTGATTGTGGATTTTCTGCTTGCTGGGCTTGCAAGTGATCTGAAAAACTCACTAAAAGTATAAATAGAAACCCAATATTTAACAGACTTATTCTGTTACTTTTAAACCATAAGTGCACTATGACAACAACTCCAAATGTAATGATAGAAACCAAACAAATCACTAAAGTAGTAAGTACGAGTGAAGGTGAACTTCAGATCCTTCAACCAATTAGCTTTAATGTCAAGGAAGGTGAGTCGGTTGCCATAGTAGGTGCGTCAGGCTCCGGTAAATCTACTTTGCTCAGTCTGCTTGCCGGGCTAGATCAAGTCTCTGACGGCGAGATTTTGTTAGCCGGCTCGCCTTTACATTCTATGGACGAAGAACAACGAGCCAGAATTCGAGGCGAAAAAGTCGGATTTATATTTCAAAGCTTTATGCTAGTGCAAAGTTTGACTGCACTTGAAAATATTATGCTTCCTGCAGAAATCGCCGGCATGGACAATGCTAAACAACTGGGCCAACAGATTTTAGAAAAAGTCGGGTTAGGCCATCGGGGTAACCATTACCCTAACCAATTGTCAGGTGGCGAACAGCAGCGAGTAGCCATTGCCAGAGCATTTATAACTAAGCCTAAAATTCTGTTTGCTGATGAGCCTACGGGAAATCTTGATGCGGCTAATAGTGAAAAGGTGGAATCACTTTTATTTGAATTGAATCGCAATTCAGATACCACACTAGTGCTCGTGACTCATGATCCTGTATTAGCTAAGCATTGTCAGCGACAACTGAATATGCAGGCTGGTGTACTGACCGAAATCACTGAACAAAATACACAAACTGCACAACAACAGGCTGGTTAAACATGAAATACGGTTTTAATTTAGCTTGGCGTTTATTTAAGCATGAGGCAAAACGCGGCGAACTAACAATCATTTTGTTTGCCATCGTATTATCTGTTGCAGCGGTTTTATCGTTATCTTTGTTTAGTGAACGTTTGCAAAGTGCCTTGACTGCTAAATCTGCTGAGTTCATCGCTGCTGATAGGTTGTTAGAGTCAGGTAAACCGGTCGATCCTGCGTGGATTGATAAAGCTAAAGAAATGGGTCTACAAACTACACAACAAGTGTATGCGCGGTCGATGGTGTTCGGAAATGAGCAAATGACTTTGACAAGTTTACGCGCTGCTGCGAGTGGATACCCCCTGAAGGGAGAGTTGAAGACCTCAACCGAGCTTTTTGGTTTAGGAGATGTCACCGATTCGTTGCCTGGCCCGGGAGAGGCGTGGGCTGAATCGTTATTACTACAAAAGCTAGGATTAAAACTTGGCGACAAAATTGAAGTCGGCGATAAAGAGTTTAATTTAACTCGTATCATTACGGATGTACCAGATTCTGGATTTAGCGTTTTTGGTGGCAATCCGAAAGTATTAATTGGAATAAACGATTTAGCTGCGACTAACATTACAGGGCCTGGCAGCCGAATCGACTATACCTATTTTTTTGTAGGTGAAAATAGTGATCTAGATGACTACTATCAATGGTTACGTCCACAGTTGGATCGTGAAATTCACGATTGGGAGTCAGTAGAAGATGATGACTCTCGATTAGGACGTTCCGTAGGACGCGCAGAACAGTATTTTCTACTCGCCAGTTTATTGGCAATAGTGTTAGCTGCCGTATCAATTGCTGTTGCTGCACAGCGCTATAGTCAGCGACACTATGATCCCGTTGCTATCATGAAAACGCTAGGTGCTAGCAAAAAACTAGTGCAGCGCGTGTATTTGTATCAAATTACATTCATCACAATTTTAGGCATTCTACTAGGTACCTTGGTCGGTTTTGTTATCCAGCATTTAGTTGTACTAGCCGTGGCAGATAAAGTGACGGTTTCATTGGATGTTTGGCACTGGCGACCGTTAATTATTGCCGTTTTTACCGGTACAATTTGTGCGGTGTTATTCTCACTTTATCCGCTCTTAAAACTATTCTCTGTGCCACCTCTGCGTGTGCTTAGACGAGATTTAGGCGCCGGTATGAGTTCACGGGTTCTGCAGTTCTCAGCAACAGGCACGGCTATTTTATTGCTTATGTGGGCATATAGTCAGAATTTGAAAATAAGTCTAATCCTTTTCGTTTCAGGTATTGTATTGGTAAGTGCATTACTGATTATTACCTATGGATTAATTGCTGTAGGACGGAAGCTCGGGCAGGGGAAAATGGGGGCTTGGCAACTTGCCTGGGCTCGAATACGGCGACGCGCAATGGACAACAGTGTGCAGCTTATTAGTTTCTCTGTCACTATCATGTTACTGTTAGTGGTTTTGGTTATGCGTAACGATATGGTCTCCCAATGGCAAGACCAATTACCTCAAGGCACGCCTAACTATTTCATGTCAAACATCACTGAACAACAGCGTCCTGCTTTGAATGAGCATTTTAACCAGTTGGGGGTTAAAACGGACGTGTTTTATCCTGTGGTTAGAGCTCGGTTTGTATCTATAAATGATGAAACAATTCGAACGGCAGTTACTAAAGAAGACGAGAAAAAAGACGATGGCCGAAATGGTTTAGGGCGCGAGGCTAACTTAACTTGGAGCAATCAACTGCAGAAAGAAAACAAAATCATTGCTGGTCAGTGGCTAGATAAATGGCAAGAAGGTGATGATTTTGGTGTGTCTGTAGAAGAACGAATTGCGGAAAGGCTAAATATTAAATTAAACGACAAACTGACATTTAATATTGGTAGTGAAGTTATCACTGTCACCGTAACCAGCTTACGAAGTGTAAATTGGCAAACCATGCAACCCAATTTCTTTTTTGTATTGCAGCCTGAGGCAATGGAAGCGTTTTTACCAACCTATATTACCAGCTTCCATGTGGCGACCGATAACAAGGCAAAAATTGCAGAATTGATGCAACCTTTTTCCAGTGTGACCTTGTTTGATGTTGATGCCAGAATTAATCAATTGCGGGAAATTGTCGATCAAGTCTCGGTGGCGGTTGAGTTTATTTTAGTCTTAGTACTCATCGCTGGCTCGTTAGTGTTAATAGCACAGGTACAGGCAAGCATGGACGAACGACTTCAAGAACTCGCTATATTGCGCACCCTGGGAGCCAAAGGTAGTTTAATTCGCGCCAGTGTCATCTACGAGTTTTTGATTATTGGCGCAGTAGCAGGATTAATGGCAGCGTTTGCCAATGAACTGACGCTATACCTATTACAATCACAAATCTTCCAGATGCAAGGAAAATTGCATTTTGAATACTGGCTAATAGCGCCATTGGTTGGTGCAATTACAGTTGGGTTGTTGGGCGCAGCGGGTTGTTGGCGATTATTAACCCTGAATACGAGTCAGTTACTCAGAAAAATGGTCTAATCCAATCTCAGAAGAGAGGGCGCAAAGACGCCCTTTTTTTTGTATCAAGATTTTGTACAAGATAAGCACAATGAGACTGAATCAGAAAAACGCAATGCGTGGGGTTTGTCTACTTCTGCTTCTGCGTATATAACCCACGGATGTTCCGCGGCAATTTCTAATACATCTGAAGTGAGCTTTTCCAGCAACGAAAACCGGTTATCTTCCACTAGTTTTATAATTCGTTTAGTGATGACTTTATAGTTTAGCGCGTCTTCCATATCGTCAGAATCAGTTGCTTGTTGCGCATTGTAATGAATTTTTACATTAACGATGACATCCTGCTTATTGACTATTTCATCCTCGTTTATACCAATATAAGTGCGTAGTCTTAGATTTTTAATTCTTATTGTGGCTGGATTCAGCTTCATGTACGGTTATTTCCTTAAAATATCGCGATATGTTGTTTAACTGTTGTGTTTTCAATACGCTTATTATCTGCTAGTTTGTGGGCCAACTTCAAATAATCTAATGTGAGCCTAAATGGATACCAAGTCGCCCACAGCGATTAAAGCAATATTAGTGTTAGCCAGTATTGTTGTTATTTTAGCTGGCATCAAATCTGCCAGTACAATAGTCGTTCCTTTTTTACTTTCGATCTTTATTGCGATGGCGTGTCATCCAATCATTCACTGGGCCTCTCGATATAAAGTGCCTCGTTGGTTGTCGGTAATATTAGTCATACTGCTAATTGTCATTTTTGGATTTATGTTAGCAGGTTTGGTGGGTAACTCCATGGCTGAATTCCGTGAAAATATTCCCCAGTATAAACAGCAATTGAGTGACGAGTTGTTGTGGGTTACGAATAAGCTTGAAAGCCAATTTTCAATAGAAGTTAATAGTGATTTATTAGTTTCTTATCTAGATCCTGGCATCGCAATGAGTATGGCCACAAACCTGCTCACCAGCTTCGGTGGTGTGCTGACCAACTTTTTATTGATTATTCTAACCGTGGTATTTATGTTATTTGAAGCCGATTCTGTACCCAAAAAAGTGCATATCGCATTAGATGATCCGACCATGAAAATTCAACAGATTGATAAGTTCTTAATCTCTGTTAAAAATTATTTGGTGATTAAAACCATCGTCAGTATCGGCACAGGTACAATTATTGGCTTGTGGTTATACTTTTTAGGTTTAGATCACTTTATGTTGTGGGCCGTGCTGGCGTTTTTATTAAATTATATTCCAAATATAGGTTCAATTATTGCGGCGGTGCCAGCGGTGCTGTTGGCTTTGGTACAACTGGGTCCTGGTGTGGCAGGATTAACCGCAATCGGTTATGTGGTCACTAACACGGTTATGGGTAATGTCGTTGAGCCTAGATTTTTAGGCCGCGGTCTAGGACTATCCACGTTGGTGGTGTTCTTATCGTTGATTTTCTGGGGGTGGTTATTGGGTACAGTGGGAATGTTATTGTCCGTTCCTTTGACCATGATCGTTAAAATTGCCCTTGAATCGAATGAAGACACAAAATGGATTGCAATCTTGCTGGACAGTGAAGATATTCCGGATATTGTGGAAGAGCAAGAAATGGGGCAGGGAAGAAATAAAACCGATACTAATCAACTACCCGAGTAAAGGTCATGTCTATTTTGGCTCCGCCTAAGGTGGAGTCAGAAATTTCCATTTTTCCGTGGTATGCAGAAATTAGGTCGGTCACCACTGCCATGCCAATTCCTTGGCCTTCTTGATAACTATCGAGTCTTTTTCCTCTGTGCAATAGCGCCTCTCGATGTTGAGGCTCTATTCCTTGGCCATCGTCTTCAACAGTGATACGTAACATCTTGTTGGTTTGCATTGCAGACACCATAACGGTTGATTTAGCAGCCTTACAGGCGTTATCCATTAGATTTCCCAACAACTCCATTAAATCGGTTTGATCACCTCTAAATTGAACGCTTTCATCTATATCTATGCTAATCGATAAGTGTTTGTCTGCATGAACTTTGCGCATGGCCGATTGCAATTTTTTGACAATAGGCAATATTGTTTGGGCCTGATCCCAGCCACTACCCGCACCAGCAACAGCGCGCTTTAGTTGGCGCTGAATAATATTATCAATTTGTGTTAACGGTTCGTTGGCAGACCTTGGCAGGTTAGGGTTTCCAGTTAGCACAGCTAATGGCGTCTTTAAACTATGGGCAAGATCGCTAAGGCTATTTTTATAGCGGCTTCGTTGTTGTTGTTCAGTGTCTAACAAATGGTTGATGCTACGCTTGAGCTTTTCAAGTTCGGGCGGGTAAGTTTCTTGTAACCGTTCGATATCGCCTTCTTCTGTTTTCTTTATTTGTCCAATTAAGGTGTTAATTGGACTCAATGCCATATTCAAACTACCTATCAAAACAACAAGCAGCAATAACGCTAAGAAACCAAGCCAGTACCATAATGTGTTAGAAAACGCGTCTCGTTCTTTTTCAAAAGTGAGTTTATCTTGCACAATAAAAAAACTCACAGGAACAAAATTGTCGCTACCTTCGAATTCAGCTGTATAGGCGTACATGAAATAGTCAGACGATAAGCTGAAGTCAGGTAGAAATATTTCTTCACCAATAATAGGGGCATCTAGCTGGGGCTGTTCTGACCAATTTAAGGTGGAAAGCGATTTCCAAACTATTTGTTGATTTATTTTTATAAACGCATATAAACCAGAGCCAGGGATATTCAGCTTATCATTGAAAAGTTGTTCTGGCATGTCTGGCACGCCGTCACCCATTTCAAATTCAGAAATCAGAGTAAGGCTTTGCACCCGAAGTTGTTCGAGCATTGACTGGCTAAGACTGCGGGTGAAAGCTTGTTCTAATGTCATTGCACTTAACGGAATAAATAGAAGTAATGCCAGTAGCGCAGCGGCAAAACTTCTGAGGCGCAATGATAATTTAATCATAGTTCTCGATTTATACGGTACCCGCGCCCACGTAAGGTCTCTATGGGTTTATAAGTACCTTGAGGGTCAAGCTTTTTACGTAATCGCCCTACAAAAACTTCGATTACATTGCTATCTAAATCAAAATCTTGATCGTATATATGTTCGGTTAACTCAGTCTTAGAGACAATTTTTTGCGGGTTTAAAAATAAGTATTCTAATACCTTGTATTCATAAGCTGTTAGTTCTAAAGGCTGACCTTCAACGGTGACTTCTTCAGCAGTAGTATCTAAGGTGATTGGGCCTTTTTCAATTAGCGGATTTGCTTGTCCTGACGATCTCCGAATGAGCGCTTTAGCACGCGCTAACAACTCTTCGTTGTGGAAAGGTTTCGTTAGATAATCATCAGCGCCAGCATCGAGACCTTCTACTTTTTCTTGCCAACGATCACGAGCAGTAAGAATCAAGATAGGGCAGGTTACATTGTTTTTACGGGCATTTTTGATGACGTCAAAACCGTCGATAATGGGGAGTCCTATGTCAACTATCGCTAAATCATAGGGATGCTCGGACAACAAATAACTAGCCTTGGCGCCGTCATCGGCTAGATCTACACTGTAACCGTTGTTTTGTAACAACTGATCAAGCTGGGTTAACAGTCGACTATCATCTTCTACTACTAGAATGCGCATTATTTATCTCTACTACGTTGTTTAGTCACTCGACCAGAACGTTTGTCTACGTCTACCGTCACAACACGCCCAGTTTTTTGTAAGACTTTCACTTTGTAAGCATTTTTACTTTGATCAACTCGCAATACACGACCACTGACTTTCTGCTGGGCTTTTTGGGCGGCCTGTGCTTTATCAATGTTGTCTTTTGATTTTTCTTGAGCTGACACCTGCCCACCAAAACATAGGGCAAATGCCAGTATCAATAAAATCAACTTACTTTTTGTGTTCGCAATCAAAATCGGTTCCTGACTTTTCGGCGTTTAAAAATAATTGATTCTTTAATGTCTATAAGGTGACACTTTCACACGGACTTTCACCGTATTCCCTGGATGCTGGTGCATAAAGGTTTTGTAAGATTCACCTTGGTAGCGATATTTTACGTTATAACCTCTGATTTTTCTTACTTTTTTTGTTGATTCATACACGGTTTCGCAATGTTGAGTAACGTGAGTACTGTAATGTGGTCCTTGTGAATGATTACCAATAGCGCCTCCTATGATTGCGCCGGTTACTGTACTCGCGCGATTATCACCAATGGCATTACCAATAACACCGCCAATAACAGCCCCGGCAATTGTTGAATGCGCTCGCTGACGATGGTCTGTGTTATGGCGAATTGTGCGTTTAACCGGATAACACTGTTCGATAGGTTGATTGACCGTGACGTATTGATAAACGGGTTTAACATGAACCACTCTAGCATAGTCATAGCGGGCCTTTGCCGATGCCTGTCCTGCAAATAAAGCGAATGTTAAGGTAACTAATGAGATGTTTTTTAGATTTAACATGCTGTCTCTCCTTTGTAATCTTGTGATCATAATAGGAGAGACAATCTGAACTATAACTGAACTAAAACTTATCCTTCAGTTAAGGTTAATTAGACTTGTTGGCTGTTGACCGAATTGTAAGGGTTAATGCAGGTGGCTGATATCGTGCTATTTCGGTTCTGGGTGAAAATATGAATTTCTAAATCAATATTTTTTAATTGGTACCATAGATCAATATTCTCGGCGCTAGGGCAGATGATTTGCTGTAAATACTGTTCTTGTACTTCTTTGGCTAAATCTAGGCTTTTGGGAATTTTAATAAAGGCTCTTACTTCCCCAAAAGAAGTATTAGACCCCTGATAAACCCAATCCCCAAGATGCAGGGCTGCATAAAAAGCTCTATCCACAGAGTCGAGTGTTTGAGCGCTTGCCTGATAACTTTCTTTGTCGGCATAACGTACAATTTTCATGGAAAACAATTGACTACAGGCCGTCACACTGAGTGCAACAACCACCAGTAACATTGCTCTTTTTACTAATTTAACTGTGAATGTTTGTGTACTTTTCATCAACCAATCCCCCTGCAATTAAGGGTATCGGCTAAATTGTGAATTGCTTGAATTACGCGGCTATTGGTTGCCTATTCGAAATCGACTTTTTTGCGAAGTGACTTGGTTTTCCCCGCCTTTTTTTTACTTTCAACGCGTTTGATTTGTGAAGATTTGGTGGGTTTGGTCGCGCGGCGTGGTTTAGGCTTTTCTCCGGCTTTTTTTATGATCTCAACTAATCTTGCCAGTGCATCCTCGCGATTTTGCTCTTGGGTGCGATAGTTCTGCGCTTTAATGATCAAAACACCTTCATTGGTGATACGGCTATCATTACTGTTTAGAAGATTAGTTTTATAGAATTCAGGCAAAGTGGATGCTTGAATATCGAAACGTAAATGAATTGCGCTGGAGACTTTATTCACGTTTTGGCCGCCAGCGCCTTGGGCACGAATAGCGTTCATTTCGAACTGATCTTCTGAAATACTTATGTATTCAGTTATGTCTATTTGTGCCATTTTTACCGCCTAAGGAACTGCTTGTATGTAAGGTTTAACAATCACTTTTTGATACACGCCCGCGGCAATATATGGATCACTGTCGGCCCAAGCCTGTGCTTCTTGTAGGCTTTCAAACTCAGCGATGACAAGAGATCCTGTAAATCCAGCTTCACCTGGTGCTGGGCTGTCAATTGCAGGGCAGGGGCCTGCAATAATCAGACGTCCTTGTTCTTGCAGTTGGTGTAATCTAGCTAAATGATCGGGACGAGCTTGCTTACGTAAAGGCAAGCTATCGGCCACATCTTCTGAATAAATAACGTATAACATTCTGTGTTCCTTTTAAGCCGATTATTTTTGTGTGGCAGCTTTCATTTCGGTAACGAAGCTTGCTAGTTTTTCGAGCATGGCTTTTTGATCGTCCAGGTTTTCGGCAATAATATTTACGGTTGCTGAGCCAGAAATCGCACCAGCAGCGCCTGCTTTTATCGCTTCTTTTACCTGTTCTGGCTTAGAAATACCAAATCCTAATAGCGGTGGCGCAACCTTATATTGCGTCAGTTTTGCAATCAGTTCATCGGCAGGGATGTTGGCGGCCGTTTCTGCGCCAGTTACACCAGCTCTGCCGAGTAAATAAGTGTAACCTGCTGATTTAGCACCAATCTCCGCTAAGGTTTCGTCACTCGCATTGGGGGGAGCAAGTAATATTTGATCAATACTGGTATTTTTAGCTACGTCGATAAAACGTTGTGCTTCACGTAGTGGCACATCGGCAATTAAGATTGAATCGACGCCTGCGTCACTAGCAGCTTGATAAAACTCAGTCAGCCCTCTTTTAATGACAAGGTTGCTATACAAAAGTAGGCCAATAGGGACATCTGGAAATTGCGCGCGAATTTGTTTGATAACTTCAAAACAATCGGCTGGCGTAATCTTATTGTTGAGCGCACGAATACTGGCTTTTTGAATAGTCGGGCCATCAGCAATAGGATCGGAGTAAGGAATACCCAACTCTAGAGCATCAGCGCCACTTTCTACCAATGTTTTAATTATTTCAAATGACGTTTGTTTGTCTGGATCGCCAAGCATTACAAATGGTACAAATGCCCCTTGATTAGCATCGTTTAGGCGTGCAAACATGTGTTGGTAACGGCTCATTTTTGCTCTCCTAAAATGTTGTAAACATGGGCCAAATCTTTGTCGCCGCGACCTGACAGGTTCACTACGATAATGGTTTCTTTATCGGCTTCGTCAGCCATATTAAGTGCATGTGCTAAGGCATGCGACGATTCAAGCGCCGGGATTATGCCTTCTTTTCGGGCCAATAACTGAAACGCATTTAGGGCTTCTTCGTCAGTCACTGCGGCATATTCAGCGCGACCAATATCGTGTAAGTGTGCATGTTGCGGTCCTACTGCCGGGTAATCTAACCCTGCCGACACAGAATAAGACTCCTCAATTTGACCGTCACTATCTTGCATGATGTAACTATAAGCACCGTGCAATACGCCTTTGCTCCCAGTACAGATAGCAGCGCCATGATCAGGTGTGTGTATGCCTTTACCCGCAGGCTCAACACCTATTAATTTAACACTCGGTTCATCAATAAAGTCAGCGAACATACCGATGGCATTTGAACCACCTCCTACACAGGCAACAACTGCATCTGGCAAACGACCTTCTTTTTCCATGATCTGCGCACGTGTTTCTTCGCCTATCATGCGGTGAAATTCACGTACAATCGTAGGGAAAGGATGAGGGCCCGCAGCAGTACCTAATAAATAATGAGCTTTGTCATAAGTTGCAGACCAATCGCGCATAGCTTCGTTTACTGCATCTTTCAGCGTGCCTGAACCAGCATTAACGGGAATAACTTCCGCACCCATTAATCGCATTCTGAATACATTTGGTGCTTGACGTTCTACATCTTTAGCACCCATGTAAATACGTGCTTTTAGACCCATTAATGCGCACGCTAAAGCGGTGGCTACACCATGCTGTCCAGCTCCGGTTTCAGCAATCACTTCCGTTTTACCCATGCGTTTAGTCAAAATGGCCTGTCCTAAAACCTGATTGGTTTTATGCGCGCCACCGTGTAATAAATCTTCTCGTTTCAAGTAAAGCTTTACGTTTGGATTACTAACTAAATTCTTAGTTAATGTCATCGACGTAGGGCGTCCTGCATAATCCTTTAATAAGCCGTTAAATTCTTCAATAAAACTAGGATCGTTTTGCGCATCAATAAAAGCTTGTTCAAGCTGATCCAGCGCTGGAATGAGTAACTCTGGTACATACATACCACCATACTCGCCAAATTTACTGTTTAAATGATTCATTTTGCTCTCTTATCTAAATATTTGTTGTCACGTTATTGGCGGCTTTTATCGCAGGTTTATCTTCAATAACTGCGTAGCACGTCAAATAACTGTTTTATACTTTGCTTGTTCTTGATCCCTGGCGACGATTCCACACCCGAATTTACATCGAGTCCGCTTGCTTTAGTGGCCACCGCATCATGTATATTTTGAGGATTCAGCCCACCCGCTAACAAAACACGATTGTCATCTGGTAATTGGGATAACAATTGCCAATCAAACTGTTGACCAGTTCCTCCCGACTGCTCACCAACCTGACAATCCAATAGATATTTATCTATATTTTTTAATTGCATAGGTGGTAACGTGTTGGTAACGCCAATAGCTTTCCAAATTTCACATTCTGGCGGTAACTTGTTACGTAATTCATCAATAAAAGTTTGTTCTTCTTTCCCATGGAGTTGCACTGCTGACAAAGATAAAAGCTGTACATGAGCGACAATGGTGTCCACTGTTGCATCGACAAACACGCCCACATAATCAAACGGTACAGCGCTCACAATATCTTTAGCGTTTTCAATCGATACATATCTTGGTGATTTTTCAGCAAATATCAGTCCCGCGTGGGTAGCCCCTGAGGCTGCTACAACTTTTGCATCTTCAATTCGGGTAATACCACAGACTTTTACACTACCAAACAGTAGCTTTTTAACCGCTGATTTCACGTCTTGTTCAGCCATCACAGAACTACCCACTAAAAAACCGTCTACTAATGGGGCGAGTCGGCGAACATCTTTATTGGTATAAATCCCAGATTCAGAAATGATGACACATTCATGTTTGCTTTGTTTGATTAAAGGAACCAGTTTTTCTGTTGTGGCTAAATTGGTACTTAAATCACGTAAATCACGATTATTGATGCCAATTATCTTCGCCCCTAAAGCCAAAGCTCGGTGTACTTCTTCTTCGTTACTTACCTCGGTCAATACATCCAATTGGTATTCATCGGCTAGCCTTGAAAGTTGTTTATATTCCGTATCATCAAGTACCGATAACATCAGTAAGACAGCATCTGCATTATGGTGTCTCGCCAAATATATTTGATAAGGATCGACAAAAAAATCTTTGTTTAAAACGGGTTGTTTGACTCTTTCACGTACGTATTCGAGATATTCAAATTTACCTTGAAAATATTTTTCATCGGTAAGCACAGAAATACATGCGGCATATGGACCGTACGCTTCGATAATTTCATCAAGATCGAATTTTTCGCGGATCAAGCCTTTAGAAGGTGAGGCTTTTTTACACTCAAATATATAACCTGCATTAGGTTGAGCGAGCGCTTGATAAAAACTCCGGTCAGAAGGCGTTAGACTGTCTTTAAATGACGAAAGCGGCTTGTCTCGTTTACGTTGTTCCAACTCCAAACGTTTATCAGCCACAATTTTTTCTAATACATTTGCCACTTATTGAACTCCTTGCTGACTGATTTTGGCCGCCGATAAAATGGTGGCTAATGCTTGTTTCGATTGCATAGCGTCAATTGCTAATTGTGCGCCTTGTTGATAGGTAGTGGCGATGCCGGTAAGTTTCAACAGTGCGCCAGCATTTAATGCAACCGCTGATTGGTGAGCAACTTTTCCTTGGCCGGATAGAACCGCTTCAATAAGCGTTTTGTTTTCTTCAGGTTCACCGCCTTTGATGCTTTCAAGGGAATACTCTTGTAACCCGAAATCAGCTGGAGAAAGGGTATATTCGGTTATCGTGCCATTGTTTAATTCGGCGACTTGCGACGGACCATGCAATGCCAGTTCATCTAAACCATTGCCATGAACCACCAATGCGTGCTCATAACCTAATAGTTTTAAGGTTTTTGCAAATGGCATAACCCATTCTGGCGCATAGACTCCAATCATCATGTGAGTGGGTTTACCGGGATTTGCCAAAGGACCTAATAAATTAAACAGTGTACGGGTTTTTAACGTGGTTCGAACTGGCATGGCGTACTTTATGCCAGCGTGATAATTCGGTGCAAACAAAAAACACAATCCCGCTTCATCTAAGCAGTTTCTTGCGGTTTGTGCACTCATACCGAGATCCATACCAAATTCACGAAACAAATCGGCAGAGCCCGATTTACTGGAAACACTGCGGTTGCCATGTTTGGCTACTTTCACTCCACAGCTAGCAGCAACAATGGCGGCAGCGGATGAAATATTGATTGTATTGTGGCCATCACCTCCAGTACCAACGATATCAGCAAACGGATAATCGGGGCGTGGAAAAGGCGCGGCATTATTAATTAGGGCTGCTGCTGCGCCAGCAATTTCAGACGGCTTTTCACCTTTAATTTTAAGAGCAGTTAACATGGATGAAATAACGATGTCGTTTAACTCGCCTTTTACCACTTTTGAGAATAAGTCTTCACAAGCCTGCTGCGATAAATCTTGTCCTTTGTACAAAGACTCCAATTGGGAAAGTGTATCGATACTCATGTTCATGCCTTTTGGGTTAAATAACGAATGCTTTGTTCAAGCAATTGGCTGCCGTGCGACGTTAAAATTGACTCGGGATGAAATTGGAAACCCAACATTTTGTGCGCAGGATGATACACACACATGGGAATACCTTCAAAGTTTGCAATTACGTTAAGCGATGCCGGAATATCACTGACCACTAATGAGTGGTATCTGGCTACGGGAAGAGGATTGGATAAGCCAGAAAATAGCGCACTATTGTCGTGTTGAATATAGGATGCTTTGCCGTGCATCACGCTTTCTGCCCTTATAACTTTGCCACCATATGATTTCACTATGGCTTGGTGACCCAAACAAATACCTAATACCGGAAATTCCCCTTTGGCTAAATCGATTAGCTCTAAAAGGCAACCAGCTTGAGAAGGCTCGCCTGGACCGGGAGATAACATGAGTAACACATCAGCATCCGTTGATTTTTCTTGCATGCGTGAATAAATCATCTGCGCCGAAACTGAGTTGCGATAAATTGTTAGTTCCATGCCCATACCGCGTAATTCATCCACTAAGTTGTATGTAAACGAATCGAAATTATCCAAAAGGAAAACACTTATTGCACGACTCATAGTTTGTTCTCCTTAGAATGTGCGCTAACGATCGCGCTAATTACGGCTTGTGCCTTGCCTCTAGTTTCATTTGCTTCAGATTGTGGATCAGAGTCAAAAACCACGCCGGCACCTGCTTGAATATAAGCAATATTATTGCGTACAAATGCTGAGCGAATGACAATACAGGTATCCATATCACCGTGGCCATTGATATATCCCACCGCACCGCCATAACTGCCTCTGCGTTTTTTCTCTACTTCTCGAATCAAAGATGCGGCACTGACTTTTGGTGCGCCAACTAACGTACCCATGTTCATGCAAGCCGCATATGCGTGCAGCGCATCAAGATCATCGCGTAATTGACCTACGACTCGACTAACTAAATGCATTACATGAGAGTATCTATCGACTTTGAGTAGATCTTTTACGAATCGTGTGCCCGGCTTGGACACTTTAGCCACATCATTGCGGGCCAAGTCCACAAGCATTAGGTGCTCTGCTTTTTCTTTTTGATCTTCGCGCAGATTTAGCTCAATTCGACTATCTAAATCTACATTAACGCTACCATCAGCATGTTTTCCTCTGGGGCGTGTCCCTGCTATAGGATAAATTTCTACTTGATTACTGTTTTTTTCGTATTTCAATGCAGACTCGGGGGATGCGCCAAACATACAAAAATCGTCATCTTGTAAAAAGAACATATAGGGACTTGGATTTTGCTTCTTTAAATTTGCATATGCTGTGTATGGAGAAGGGCAAGGTAATGTGAATGTGCGTGATGGAACCACTTGGAAAATATCACCTGCCAAAATATGTTCTTTTAAGTTCAACACATCTTGTTTGTACTCTTCATCCGACTTGTCAATTGCTAAAACCATCTCAACAGGTTCAGGATTGTTGCATGGCGCACGATCTTGTAACTGATTCAATTGACCGATGGTGTGTTCTAATTGCTGACTGACAGAAAAATAACTGCTGCTTACATTCGCACCACTAAATACTGTGCTAATCACTTCTGTTGTTTGTAGTTGATGGTCGATAATTAATAGTGATTGGGCGAGGTAAAATACAAAATCTGGGCAGGTGTTTTCACTATCCGGTACATCCGGTAACGTTTCAAAGCTGGCAAGCAGGTCATAAGCAAATGCACCGCCTAAAAATAGGTTTTGCGGATGCTCGCGTAAACAATGCATGTTTTTAATAATTAAGCGCAATGCATCAAATACCGCTGGGGCTTTTAATCGGGCATCTTCATCTAAATCTGCATCAGGTAACGGAAAAGTCAATGTAAGCGCAGTATTTTGTACATCTTCGGTGACTTTCACACCATCAGGTTTATGTTGTTCAAAAAGTGGTAACAGCGATGCGCCATTGTCATTCAAAGCCTGTATTTGCACTGTATGACCATGACAAGTTAATTTTAATGCTGAATCTAATAAAATTAGGCTTTTAAGATTGTCTTTACTGTCAATTTCAGCAGATTCTAACAGTAAGGTATTGGCTTTTTTGTCACATAGCTGTTGATAAGCACTGAGTGGATCAGCAACGTATGGCCCTTTTTTCACAATAGTTTCGGCGATACCGGGTTTTTCACTTAATTGAGTCAAGCTCATATTCTACATCTCTGATTTAGATTTAACGTTAACGCGTTGCGGGCAGATACGAAAAAGGCCCGAAAAACGGGCCTTTTATTCATTATTTGCAATAAACACAAACACTCACAGCCCGTTAGTTAGGGATGTGCCACCACCAATTTTTGTTAGTAATTAATTGTGTTGAATGTGTCATTTACTGTTTTTCGCTGTTTAGTGTCGTATTTTGTATGTTAATGCTGTTTTATCAGCGTTATTTAGGGATTTTATTTCACTCCCAAGGTATTTAACCAGAATATTTTGTGGCGTTTAACATATAATACCGCCAGCACCCTTATAGAAGAAAACAATTCGACGGTTGTGTCAATACAAAGTGCGATAAAAAGTTTAAAACTAACTAATTAAAGCGTTATATGATAGAAGCCATGAAAATAGATTTACATTGTCACAGTACCTATTCAGACGGTCGCCTTACGCCAAAGGAACTGTTAGATCGCGCACATAACATGCAAGTGGATGTATTGGCGTTAACTGATCACGATACTGTGGCAGGTGTGCAAGAACTCAAAGATTTACAGCAACTCACAAAGCGCACATTGCATATTATTTCAGGCGTCGAGTTGTCGACCAGTTGGCATGGCTTTGATATCCACATAGTAGGCTTGAATGTAGACCATGATGACTCTACCTTTTTAGCGAGGTTACAAGAACAAGCTGATCGTCGTGAATGTAGAGCACAAAAAATTGCTCACAAATTAGAAAAAGCTGGAGTAAGTGGTGTATATGATGTCGCTAAACAATTTGCTGGGGTAGGGCAAATAACGCGTGCGCATTTCGCTCGAGCTTTGGTAAAACTAAATGCGGTTGATAGTCTTGAAAGCGCATTTAAAAAATATTTGGGCAAGGGTAAAAAAGCCCACGTAAAACCTGAATGGATAAGCATTGCAGTTGCAGTGACTTGGATTCAAGATGCCGGAGGGCAGGCTGTTTTAGCTCACCCTGGACATTATGATATGACAGCAAAATGGCTGCGTAGATTGGTGGCTGAATTTGCCTTTGCTGGCGGTGATGGCATTGAAGCTAACCATATGCATTTAGCGCCGAGCAAAAGAGAGTTGCTGGTGGAATTAGCCATAGAACATAATTTATTAGCTTCAACAGGTTCTGATTTCCATTATCCCAGTCGCTGGACTGAATTGGGGAAAAGTTTGGCATTTTCGGAACAATTAACCCCGGTTTGGCACGATTGGCAAAATATCGCGCCACAAAATGTAGCTTAGGAAAATAGCAAAAACTTATGAGTCAGTATTTTTACGTTCACCCAGAGAACCCGCAGCAGCGATTATTACGTCAAGCATGTGAAATTATTCGTGCTGGTGGCGTAATCGTTTATCCTACAGATTCTGGTTATGCCATTGGTTGTCAGATGGAAGACAAGTCTGCATTAGAAAAAATTTGCAGAATCCGGCAAATCGGAAAAGAGCACAATTTTACGTTGATGTGTCGTGATATGTCAGAGTTATCTAATTATGCTCGTGTTGATAATACGGCGTTTAGATTAATTAAAAATAATACACCAGGGCCATACACTTTTATTCTCAAGGCCACGAAAGAAGTGCCTAAACGTTTGCAGAATCCAAAACGTAAAACCATTGGAATTCGGGTCCCGGATAATATAATCGCATTGCAGTTATTAGAAGAATTAAACGAACCTTTGATGTCTACAACCTTGATTCTACCCGGTGAAACGCAGGCTGAATTCGATCCTGATGAAATCCGCGATAAATTAGAGCACCAGGTTGATCTGATTATCAATGGTGGTTATTTAGGTGAGCAACCTACTAGCGTAATCGATATGTCGGAAGGTGGAATTGATATCATCCGAGAAGGTAGTGGCGACACTAGTGTATTTGGATAAGTAAATGACGCAAGAGTCAATACCTAACAAGCCGCCGATTCAACAGCCATTGCCATTAGCATTTGTGAATGGTGAAGCGCTGATTGAAAAGCCGGAAGACTTATACATCCCACCCGATGCCTTAGAAGTGATTCTCGAAGCATTCGAAGGGCCGTTAGATTTACTCTTATACCTGATCCGAAAACAAAAGTTCGATATCGTTAATTTGCCAATCTTACAAGTCACCCAACAATACATGGAATATGTCGAGGTGATGAAGGAAATTAAACTAGAATTGGCTGCCGAGTATTTATTGATGGCCGCTATTTTAGCGGAAGTGAAATCTAGGTTATTGTTACCTAAAAGACCGGATGCAGAAGATGATGAAGACGATCCGAGAGCTGAATTAATCAGACGTTTGCAAGAGTATGAAGCTATAAAGTTGGCTGCTCAAGAAATAGATGGTTTACCGCGTATGGAAAGGGACTTGTTCGGCGCAACGGCAATTCCAGATGCGCAAGTTGCACCGATAAAGATCCAACCCGAAGTGGGCTTACAGGAGTTGGTTTTGGCATTTCACGGCGCGATTAAAAAGGCAAAAGCATTCGAACATCATCAAATTGAACGTGAAGTGCTCTCGACGCGTGAGCGAATGAGTAGAATTTTAGACATGCTAGATAGTAAAAATTATGTAGATTTCGAAACCTTATTTACTGTTTCAGAGGGGAAAGCCGGTGTGGTTGTCACATTTTTAGCTATCCTTGAACTAGTAAAGGAGAGCTTAGTCGACCTAGTACAGGCGCAACCGTTAAGCCAAATTCATATTAAGCTGCGTGACAGGGAGTCAGATGTATGGCAAAGCTAACTGATGCGCAGTTAAAACAACTGGTCGAAGCCGCTATTTTCGTTGCAGATGAGCCTTTAAGCAAAGATAAATTGCAGCTGACGGTATTGGAAGGCTTAAAGGTTTCGAATAAAAGGCTTGAGGCCGCGTTGGCAGAACTCGTATTGGATTATGCGCCTAGAGGAATTCAACTGGTAGAGGTGTCTACTGGTTTTAGATTTCAATCGGTAGATAGTTTAAGTCCGTGGCTAAGTAAGTTATGGCAAGAGCAAGCACCACGTTATTCTCGGGCATTGCTTGAAACTTTGTCTTTGATTGCATATCGACAACCTATCACCCGTGGTGAAATCGAAGACGTACGAGGCGTGTCAGTCAGTAGTCACATTATTAAGACCTTAACGGAAAGAGAATGGGTTAAGGTGGTAGGGCATAAAGAAGTGCCAGGAAGACCGGCGTTGTACGCCACGACTAAAGCATTTTTAGATTATTTCGGGCTCAAGAATTTAGCGGAATTACCTGCAATGCAAAGCATAGAGGTACTGCCGGAGCAGGAACAAGAACAAGCGGATGAGCTACGACTGCAAAAAGTGGCTGATCAAATTAATTCAGATACAATGTCTTCAGAATCAGCGTCAACTATCGCTGACTCTGAAGCAAATAAAGAGCAATTACATTAATGAGTGAAAAACTGCAAAAAGTACTAGCAAATGCCGGTAAAGGATCCCGTCGTGAGATGGAAAAATGGATCGAGCAGGGGCGTATTTCAGTTAACGGTAATATCGCTACCTTAGGTGATAGGGTTGAAAACACGGATCAGGTCAGAGTAGACGGTCAGTTGTTGACTATCGCGCAAGAAAAGCCGGTCTGTAGGGTACTTATGTACAATAAACCTGAAGGCGAATTATGTAGTCGAAAAGATCCCGAAGGGCGGCCAACGGTGTTTGACCGTTTACCAAAAATACAAAATGGCCGCTGGATTGCGGTAGGTCGTTTAGATATTAATACCAGTGGTTTGCTACTGTTTACCAACGACGGTGAGTTGGCTAACCGGTTGATGCATCCCAAACATGAAATTCAACGTGAGTATGCCGTCAGAGTGTTTGGTGAAGTTGATCATAAAATGATCACGCAGCTTAAAAAGGGCGTTGAACTTGATGATGGTGAAGCTAAATTTACTACCATCTCTCGTCGTCCTGGTGATGATGAGAGTCTTAACTCATGGTTTAACGTCACCTTATCTGAAGGACGTAATCGAGAAGTGCGACGTCTTTGGGAATCTCAAGGAGTGCAAGTAAGTCGCCTGATCCGGGTGAATTATGGTGGGTTGGAATTACAAAAACGTTTACCCCAAGGTGGTTGGATAGAGTTGACCTTGGAAGATGTGAATCCGTTGCGGAAGTCAGTGCAATTGCCTAATGAAACGGAAAGTTTGGTCAATGAAAAGCGCAACAAGCTAGATCATGTACGCATTAGTCGTATGCGTCGTTCAGTGAAAAAACATAAATTAAATAAAAACCCCAAAAAAAGCTAAATTTACAATTTAGCTGTTCTTCGTTAAAACGCCTCTACATCCATATGCAGGGGCGTTTTTGGATTTTTGAACACTATAACGATATTACCAATAATCCAATCGAGCAGGCAAAACCGACACCCCAAAAGAGACTTCTTAAACGATGCACGTTAAACCAATAGCAAAGTGCATAAATTAGACGTGAAACTATAAAACCGATGGCCAGATATTGGGCTATTTCACCGACGTTGTGGGTGATTAAAGCGGTTAAAGCTCCGGGGACAAACATAATTAAAGCTTCAAAACTATTTTCGTGTACAGCTTTGGCGCGAGCGCCGAATCCACGCAATTTATTTTGCTGAGCGCGAGGATAACGATTGTTATAACCACCCGCTTTATTTTGTGCATATGCCAAAGGCGCTTTAAATAAAATGGGCATTGATGTGGCAATGATCAAACAGATAATGATGGTCGTCATAATGTACTCATTGGTTTAAATGAACTTATGGTTGCTACGGTAACATCAATTTATTTGATCAAACAAATAGGTTTTTGCGCATCGCGAAATAAAAAATGGCCGCCTAGAAAAGATTGATACTGGGCGGCCTAATTGTCGGGAATGACATTCGGTTCAATTAAAATTCAGCTCGGTTTTGTTAATTTATTTTTCTCAAATTACTTTTCATTGTCATACTGAATTTCGACTTTTTTAAGTAACTCAGCATCTTCAATATTAAGGTCGACTTCACGGTAGAGGATGATTTGTCCGGAAACTGTAACACCCATTTCTATATTAAGCTTAGGTATAGAGTGACCTTTATTATTTCGATTGTTTTGATGAAATATGATGTCACCCAGTATCTGAGTATTATTGGTTAATTTAATATCACCGTTATGAGTATGAACTGAGCCATTTACGCTAACGTTTTGCAATTGAATGTCGCCGTTAACGGTTTCAACATCCTGACCCAACTTTGAATTCGGCATCAAACTGATATCTCCGTTGACCGTTTTAACATATCCAGCGCTGGTAAAATGATGGCCAGCTTGAATATCACCGTTTACGGTAGAGGCATTTTGCACCTCTACATATTCACCCATTTCAATACTGCCATTTACTGTATCTACAGTTCTAGCGGTTACATCGTCATGTAGCTCAATCCCACCATTTACAGAACTCACATTCGATACATGTTTACCTTTTGACACTTCTAATCCACCAAACACGCTACTTACGCTATTGCCTTCAGAGGTATCATTACTTCCACCACCAACGTGAATAATGCAGCCAGATAAGGCGAAAACAGCTGAAACTGTGACTAACGTTTTTGATATTGTTTTAAATGACGTTAAAGCAAACATAATATTCCTGATTGTGTAAAGTTTTTAGTTTTTAGTTAGTTGTGAAGAAATTAGCAGAACTTAGGCCAATTTTTTAACACATTGATAATTATTGATTTTATTTGATTTAGTGCTCAAAGATGAAATAAGTGGTTAGGCAAATTGCCAAGAATTTAGTGATTTACGCTTAAGCAGTGGTGAAATGTGCGAATTCTTGAAGTTAATTTTTAACGTCGGCTACATAGAGCCTGTAACCGACGATATTGACTACTTTTCCAATAACGTAATTAAACTCGATGTGTCGAATCGGCCGCCACCGTTAGCCTGAACTTGACTATAAAACTGATCAACTAAAGCGGTAAGTGGCAAATGCGCATTGGAGCGTCTTGCTTGATCTAATACGATACCTAAATCTTTGCGCATCCAATCGACTGCGAAACCAAAATTAAACTGATTCTCCAACATTGTATTTGCGCGATTATCCATTTGCCATGATTGCGCCGCTCCTTTAGAAATTACTTCAACCACAGCTTCTGCATCCAAACCGTTTCGTTGAGCAAAATGTAGGGCTTCAGAAAGTCCTTGCACAACACCAGCGATACAAATCTGATTGACCATTTTCGCCATTTGACCGCAACCTACAGGACCTAGCAGCTTTTGCATTTTTGCATAACAGCGAATTAAGGATTCGATTTTTAAATAGTCATCCTGCTTAGCACCTAGCATTACCGTTAGAGCTCCGTTTTCCGCACCTGCTTGTCCACCGGAGACAGGAGCGTCCACAAAGCCAATGCTTTTACTCTCAGCGAGCAGGGCAAGTTCTTTGGCGACAGAAGCTGAAGTGGTCGTGTGATCGACAAAAATACTGCCTGCTTTCATACTTGAAAAGGCACCGTATTCACCGCTGGTGACTTGTCGTAGATCATCGTCGTTGCCGACGCAAGCAAACACAACATCTTTATTTTGAGCTGCTGCGGCCGGTGTGGCCGCTTTATTGCCTTTATATTTTTCTAGCCAAAGATTAGCTTTGCTATCCGTACGATTAAATACTGTGACCTTATGTCCAGCATTTGCGAGGTAGCCGGCCATTGGAAATCCCATTACACCTAGGCCAATAAATGCAATGTTTACAGAGTGAGTTTGAGTTGACACAAGCGTTCCTTTGATTTTCTATGCTGTTTCAGCGTTGTTTTCACTTTCTTTATTCGTTTTCGTTTTCAGTCCGCTACTGGATTCTAGGACATATTTTTTGGGCATAAAGCAGTCAACTGATGATTCCCGCATTTCTTTTCTAAATTGTTCAGGGTAATCATCTGTCAATAAACAGCCTGCCACCAAACTCGGGTAGATCTCATCGTATCGCTTAATTTCTGTTTGGCTAATGCGACGATAAATATGCCCTCTATTAATGGTACAAAAGTCGGTTAAGCCAGCAGAAGAGGCGATGTCCAATGTGGCGTCTACTGTTTCTTTATGATATCTAGCCACTCGTTGAGATTTATCTTCGACAACTAATCCTTTAGCGAGTTTTTTATCTTGAGTCGCGACCCCTGTTGGGCAATGATTTGTATTACACACTAAGGACTGAACGCATCCCAACGCCATCATCATACCACGTGCACTATTGCAAATATCAGCACCGACAGCGAGATTTCTAACCACATGGAAACCTGTAAAAGCTTTGCCGCTTGCGATAACACGAATATCTTTTTTAAGATCGAAACCTTTTAAAATATCGCAGACATAAACTAAGGCCTCTCTTAACGGCATTCCAACCGAGTTAGAGTATTCCAAAGGCGCAGCTCCTGTGCCACCTTCGCCACCATCGACAGTAATAAAATCCGGTTTAATACCGGTTTGCACCATGGCTTTGCAAATCGCTACAAATTCACTTTTTTGACCGATACAAAGTTTAAATCCAATTGGTTTTCCATCTGATAAATCCCGCAATTGTTGGATGAAACTCATCATTTCCAACGGGTTAGAAAACGCACTATGGCCTGGAGGAGAGTCTACGCGTGTGCCGGCCTTAACTAATCGGATTCGAGCGATTTCAGGCGTGTTTTTATCCGCGGGTAAAATCCCTCCATGACCCGGTTTAGCACCTTGTGATAATTTAATTTCTACCATTTTTATGGTGTCGTTTTTCATCACTAGTTTAAATGCATCTGGATCAAAATTACCGTGGGTATCTCGACAGCCGAAGTAACCGGTTCCGATTTGCCATACTAAGTCGCCGCCATGCTCTAAATGATAAGGACTAACACTGCCTTCTCCTGTGTTATGGTAAAAATTACCTAACTTAGCTCCTTTATTCAGCGCGCGAATGGCGTTAGCACTTAATGATCCGAAACTCATTGCTGAAATGTTAAACACACTGGCTTTGTATGGTTGCAGGCAATCTGGTCCGCCAACGGTTACTCTCGGCACAGATTTACTTTCATCATGATGCACGGCGCTA
Organism: Aliiglaciecola lipolytica E3; assembly: GCF_000314975.1. Classification (GTDB taxonomy): domain Bacteria; phylum Pseudomonadota; class Gammaproteobacteria; order Enterobacterales; family Alteromonadaceae; genus Aliiglaciecola; species Aliiglaciecola lipolytica. The sequence continues at coordinate 169,647 of NZ_BAEN01000038.1, read as the reverse complement.
AGTGAGTGACTGACCCATTCGTAACCAACATTTTGCGTATCTAATTTTGTGCCGTAAGGTAATGAATCCATTTCACCTTTGGCTCGCTGATAAATAACTGAACGAAACATGCGGTTTACTGGTGTACCATCCGTTTCAGATTCAAAGAAGTATTGACGAATAAATGGACGTATATCTTCCATTATCCAGCGTCCGTGTCCAACTACTGGATAATTGCGTAACAATGCATGTTTAGTTTGGAATATATCGTAGAATCCGATTAGCGTAATAGGGATAAGTACTGCCATTCCCCAATATGATAATGACCAGAAGCTGCTGGTAAAAATTAACAATCCCCAGCTAAAAAACATAAATAAATAGAAAGCAAATCGCATGTTTTTCCCCATTAAATTGTGCTCAATTAAAACGCTGCACTGCGGTTTTCAATTTTCCAAAGATAAATCTAAGGATTTGTGTAGCTTAACATGTGAATAAATTTACAAAGATAACCTCAGGTTAGATTGAATTTCGTCAACAAGCACTTTTGGTACCTGATACTCGTTTGCTAACCTTTTCCATTTTGATACTTGTTCTACGACCTCATCTATAATGCGATCAATTTTCCGTTTGTTAAAAATAGGACTTAGACTGCTGAAAGTGTAGAAATCGTGTCTATCGAAATTATCTCGCTTCGCATTTAATGACATCCAATGACTATTTACCCATTTACTACCGGGCTTATAGCTGTAGGCTAGGTCGTAAGCCGGTGCTAACGTCCATTCTTTATTTTTATTAAACATAAATGAGATATTTTTTGCGTGGTCATCATGATTTCTGGCGACAACGTTAAATACCATTCGTCTAAATAATTGTTCCGCTTCTTGTGCACTTAATTGTAACTGGCGAGCAACATCAAACAGTTCAGCATAGGAATATATACCAACTTGTTTAAAACTAACGTGTGCAAGACCGTTGAGTGTTTGTACGTGCACTTTTTCATTTTCGATTCGATCAAATCGTTTTGTGATGAAGTGGCGGCGCTTTCCTTCATCTAGCAAATAACAGGGCATCATGTCAATTTGACAGTTAGTCGCCATTAAATAATAGACGTATTCCATTGCACCATAACCCATGGGGTCACCAAAGGTTTCTTGGTTGGTATTGTGCTCATTCACTCCATCAAATTTCATTAAGTAATGATTAAAACCTTTAGGCGCTTGAGTTTGTCCGGAGCGAACCTGGGTAAAATCATCATTAAAGGCTAATACAGCTTTAGGACGCGCTCCCCCAGCACTCATTCCTACTGACATTAGCGCCATCATCGCTTCTTTATCTTCCTGACCTTGCTGGCTTAATGACACATTGAACTCAGAGCGTTGGTTAACTATTTCCTGCGCTATTTCTACTAGATTTTCAACTTCTAATTGTTGTGACGCATTAAGATTTTTATGTCGCGTTGCAGGAGCAAAAGTTAATGCTCCCATACCGCGAGTTCCAGTATATTTTAGTCGTTGTAGTGGTGATATGTCTTTTGGCGATTTACCTTGTGAAGCAACCCATGCATTGATTACAGCATTACCGAAATCATCGGGTAGGGAATCAGCTATCATCCCCGGTAATCCTTTAAAGGCTGCAAAATCCGCCTCAGGGAAAGTATAAACTTGCTTAGATAAGGGCATCTTTAGCGGTGAAAGTTGGATACCGCTTTTGATGAATGCAGATGTGTACTCAAATGCACCGAGTTGTTTTTCTGTGTCGTAACTGACTGCGCCCACTTCATAATCTTCATAATGAACAATAACGACTTCCATTACCATGTACTCACACCTTTTTTAGGTGTTACTTGGTTGCCTGAAGCCCTTTGACGTCGTTGGCCTTGGCGTTTTGCTAATTGGACGGGGGATTCTGTGGCAATGGGGATGAACAAGTCTAGTTGCTTGGTTAAATCTAATGCCATTAAAATCGCCACGACCGTTTCTAATTGTGCCTGTCCTTTTTCGGCACGCATAATCACTTTTCGAGATAATCCCGTTTTATCCGCTAAGTTTTGCTGTGTTAAATCCGCGTTTAAGCGCGCTTGTTTTAAACGCTCTCCTAAATCTGCGACTAAATTTTTCAATTGCATAACTACCTTAATGGGTTTAAATGGGAACATTATTGGTATATAGGCTAATAATGTTCCATATTTAAGACTTTATCAACCTTTGTTTAATGTATCTTAAAAGGGACATTGTGGCGTTGTATAGTGGTAATGTCCCAATTTTGGGGCATTATGTTAGTGCTTGGTTAAAGTGGGTGATCGTTATAGAACTGAGTAATGAACTGTGAGTCTAATTCTATATGTTGTTGCTCAAGCCATTGAATGGCTTCATCAATAGATGTAAAAAAAGCATGTTCAATTCCGACTTCTTGATATGCAGAGGTTAGCTGTTGTTTGATTGTATTCATGATATCTGTATCGAGAATCACAATTGCAAGCGCTTGTAAGCCCATCTCTTTGCGAATTTTACTCTGCTTAACGAACATATTAAATGTAGAAGGCGGTAACAGACATTCGCCAAATAAACAGCTCAACTGGGCCCAAGGACGTGATTTATCTAAATTACCAATATTAACCGCCATTTGACGAGTACCGTGCATGAGTGATTCATCATTCCACGGCCCGCGTCCTGCAAACAATATTACTTGCTGGCTTCTGCTAACTATGTAATCACCGTGTTCCTGCAATTTAGTAACAACTTGGTCTATTTATTTAACTTAAGTTAAACCCAAAAATTGAAAAAAGTAAAATCCACCATACATATGCACAGTTTCAAATGTATATTTTTGTAGGGCAGAGCACACGAATTGCTGTATTAAACGCTTTCGATATTAATTTATAGCATTAAGGTTTAAAGCCAACACTTCACAATTGAGTTCAGCCAAAATCGATTCTGCCGTGTTGCCTAAAAAGAAGGCCGATACACCTTTTCTGGCAACGGTTCCTAAAATCACCATTTGTGCGTCGATTTGCTTTACCACATTGGGTATAACCGTTTCAGGCACGCCAGATTCGACGTGTTTTTTCGCCATGGTTAGTCCATGCTCTTTTTCCATAGAATCGAGCTTTTCACTATGAAACTTAGCACTGTTTTCACTCAGTTGATGAAGATTTATTGCAGGAAAATCAACTGCTGCACTCATATTGTGTACGATATATGCGCTAACAGTGTGAACTTCACTTGCGCTCAGTTGCGATAAAAATTGGGCTGAATCGAGTATTGCGTGGTTTAGCTTAATGTGGTCTTCATCTTTAGCTAATACGTCCACCGCAGCTAATATTGGTGCATCTTCCCAAGCGGCTTTTTTCACTAATAGAAGCGGGGCATTGCAATGACGCAGTAAATGTCTATCGATAGGCATGGCAAATGGGTTGATACTTGTCGAATCCGCTGTGATGCGTTTAATTACTAAATCAGGCCGTAAATTGTTTACCGCATCTTCAATGCCTTTTGCTACATCCTGACACCATTCTACATGTGCTGTGCAGCGGATATTTTTCTTTTCGAGATCGGCAATAATGGTATTCATATAAAGAAATCTATCGGCCAAATACTCTTTTTTCATTTCTTTGCGATGGTCGCTGGATAGGACGTCTGTGAGTTCCAAAATAGGTTCGTAGATGACAGTGACCAAGTGAATATGAATGTCATTATACTCGGCAAATTTCAACGCCCTAAGTAGGGACTCGTGTTGTTTTCTTTTTCCACTAATAACGACTAAAATTTTTTGGGGTGCGTTCATGGTTATCTCCGTAAATGAATTAAGCTTGACCGGCTCAACGGTACGCCTTAATAAATTATAAAATATTGAAACCAATCAACTTTGATAAAAAATGCTTTTGCAAAACGAATTAAGACAATTTTTACACCACAAAAATTGTGTACTAAGGTTAACAGAGTATATGACTAATCAATTCTGTTTTAAGGAATAAGTGGGTGCATAAAATACATCACTATCTGATTATTACACTGCTGGTGTTAGCGGTTATTCTCATTTTACAAAATATACAAATTATGACTGTTCAAGTATTTTTCTGGCAAATTAGCATGCCTCGTGCGGTACTAATTGCATTAATGCTACTGATCGGATTTATTATTGGATTTTTATTTAAAACTAATAAAAAAAGCGCGCTTAAATAAGTGTAGGAAAGCAAAATTGTTTTGACTACTTTATCGACGATATATGACTTAATGAGCGTCTTTTAATCAAGTATCAATACTCCAACTCCTTCCCCCAGGTTTGTTAACAAATAAACAACAAATGTGACCAGATGCATACGTATTCAGGTCTGCATATGGCTGTATTTATGAATTCAAATGTTAATGTTTGGTTAATTAGAGCAGGCAAATGTTAATTTTAAAATGAGTGGGAGGGCCAATGAATTACGTATTAAGAAAGATCCATGTTCAGTGTCAGAGGTTGTTTTGTTTAACTAAGTGGCAACACGTTGTAGGCGTATTGTTTTTAGTTTGTTCGCTAAGTGTCCATGCTGATGCTTGGCTTGATGGAGACCCTAACGCAATTTGGCAGCGCTCCCCTGGTGTATACAAAGAAGGTAATCATTGGTTTGCGATATTACATACTCAATCTGGCGATACAAATGTAAAACTCTACGGTGATTTCACTAATGGAGAGACTGGCGCGGTGACTATGACTAGAACCCCAGACGGAAAATTCTGGTGGTTTAAAGGAACAGACGCTAGCTTTATACGTGCCCCGCAACATGGCGACAGCTACCGCTTTCAGCTTATTCGAGGTGGCCAGCAACTGACCTTTCAAGATCCTGCCGCGCGTTGGGTAACCCATTCCAATCTTTCTAGCGGAATGTCAAAAATTTACCTTAGTGATGATTATCAATGGCAATCTTCAAATTGGCAAAGACCGGATCAAAGTGATTTAAATATTTATCAGTTACATCCTTTACGTTTTACTGATCGAAATAATGAATCTCCCCTAGACGAAATCACTGAAGAGTTAAATGCCAATAACACTAATGATTATTTAAGTGATTTAGGTGTGACAGCAATTCAGTTACTGCCGGTAAACGAGTTTGCTGGTGAATTGAGTTGGGGTTATAACCCATCTTTTTTCTATGCTATTGAATCTTCTTACGGTGGTCCTGATGCCCTTAAAGCGATGGTAGATGAAGCCCATCAAAGAGGTATAGCAGTAATATTAGATTTAGAGTTTAATCACTTAGGCATCGGTGACAACATTTTGTATACCATGAACAATAATACCTATGCTGATGGGGATACGGTTTGGGGCCCGTTATACAATTTTAACAATGACGTCGCTAAACATTTCTTGATTCAAAACGTGCTGTATTTGGCCCGTGAATTCAAAATTGATGGGTTCCGTTTTGACCATACAAATACTATCCATAACAACTATAGTGGCTACATTACGCAAGCCGGTGACGGTGGTGGATGGGATTTTCTACGAGAACTATATGGCAAAATAAAGACTGAAGATCCGAATATATGGTTTACGGCTGAAGAATTGCCGGACTGGTGGGGTCTCACCGCTGATAACTTAGGCTCGACTGTAGAAGGCAGTGCACATGGGCCTATGGACAGCCAATGGACAGACACCTTTCATGACAATTTTAAATCGGTTCTAACGGGTGGACACTTGGATAACTTATGGCCGGTCTTTGGACACTTCGGTGATGGTTGGCAAGACGCTACTGTTTATAGTGAATCGCATGATGAAGTAGGGAATACTGATGATCGCTTAGCCAAGCGTGGACGCGATGGTAAAGGGTGGGAGATGAATCAATTATCGCTTACAGGAACGGTTTTAGCGCGTGGCACACCGATGGTATTCATGGGGCAAGAGGGAGGAGAGAGTACTCAATTTCATATTGATTGGTGGGATGACCGACTGCCATTAAGTGACTATCAAAATGATGCAGGACGCTCAAAAATCTTAGCATGGTACAAAAAAATGAATGCGGTTAGAGCAGGTGATCCTCTAAGTTTTGCCAGCGGAGATAGCTTGGTTACTCATATTCACAATAATAATGGTGTAGCTGCTTTTACCCGTGACGGTGGCAAATACCTCATTGTGATGAATTTTGGTCCCACTACCTGGTACAACTATGACGTTGGTGTAAGTGGTTCTTATCTAGAAGTGGCAAACACTAGCTGGAATCAATACAACTTAGGCGGAGTGCCTGTAGCAAGCAGAGGGGAGGGCGTAGTAAACACTAGTAATAACGTACATATTCCTGCTTATGGTGCTGTGATATTAGCGCGCAGCTCAACTAGTGCAGCGGTAAACTTCACCTGTAATAATGGCACTACCACATGGGGTCAAAACGTGTATGTGGTTGGAAATATTCCGGAATTAGGCAACTGGGACACTAATGCAGCTATAAAACTGTCTGCTAGCGCTTATCCTACTTGGACTGAGACAGTGACTAACCTGCCAGCTAATACTTCTATCGAATGGAAATGTATTAAACGCGATGTTGGCGCTGTGGTTTGGCAAAGTGGCGCAAATAATCAAATAACAACCCAATCAAGTGGTGCTGTTAATTCGTTCGGTAGCTTTTAAACGTTCAGTAGGCCCTGCCAACGTTATATATTGGTAGGGCAATTTATTACCTTTAACTCGCCATTTGTATCTATGCATTAAACTATCTTTTACATGTCAAAATAATTTACATAATCAAAGTACACCCTCTTAATAATTACCTATCGTACTGAATTATATGGAAATGTTTCTTGGTGTGATTTTTGCTATTTATTCCATGCGTGTATAATTCGTGATGTCTTATCGCTTTTAGTTTTATTCTTTCATGTCGTTTTTTGAAGAAGTTAAAAGGAATATCAAATGAATAATAAATTTACGAAAGTTTTATCTACGATCTTATTTTTGTCTGCAACCAGTCTTGTAAGCCAAGCAAATGCGGGGGTTATATCAGCTTCTGAATTTACTGGTGAGCTTTATGAAGGTTTCGAAGCAAACCAATCACCCGGATTTAGCTCTGCTTCTTTCTTCGGTTTTGAGAACCAAGCAACATTCTCATTAACGGGTAGTGGCTTTTATCACACAACTAGTTCTTGGAGTGGAGGCGAATGTGGATGTGTCTCTGGGGTAGTAGAAGGTTCTTAAGTCGCATCTTTTATTAATGGTACCGGAGAAATGGAAATTGCTTTCAATGAATCGTTATCGAGTTTTGGTGGTTATTTCAATTCACTATTCACTACTACATCAAGCACTATAAGCTTTTTTGACGATGGAAACTTAATTGCTCAAGATGATATCACTGTAGGGTTTGGAAATTATAACTGGCAAGGATGGGAAGCAACCCAAGGTTCTGCATTTGATAGTGTTGTAATTTCTCATTCAAGCATCACAAGCTCATCTTTTTTAATATTCGATGCATTACGTGCGAACAAAGCGGTTGTACCAGAGCCATCAACACTCGCAATATTGGCTTTGGGTTTGATTGGATTGGCTTCTCGCAAATTTAAAAAGTCGTAAGCTCAGTTAGCAATCAAAAAACATTATTATTAAGCACCTTACTCACCGTAAGGTGCTTTTTTGTTAGTGACGCAAAGCTCACCCATGTTACATGAAAGTACATAATTAAAATTAGCGTTATTATTTTAGTGTGAAGGTAAATTTTAATTGGCGCTCGATATCATTAATTAGTCCTAACGGTCTCACGACCAGGCTCAGGCATGTCGTAAATAACCATCCTAATTAAAGATCCCAATTCGCTTGTTTGCATGGCTTCATTTTTTATCGAGCTAGCTTAGAGCTGATTCTATTTTGGCTTAAAAAAAGCGATGGTTTAAATTTGCTGTACCCAATTATCAAACGCACTTTGCAACACTGATAGCTGTTTTGATGTTATACGTTCAATATCATTGATGTTGATGACTTTACATCCGTTATTATTTTCTTCTAGTAATAAACGAGATAACGTTTTTGGCTGTGTATCCATCAAAAATGCGATCAACGCCCAGCTTGTCGCATACATCTTGGTACTTTGAGCGTTCCATTGGTGCTGATTTACATTAAATAACTTACTCAATGAAACAGCCCCATTTCGTCTAATATGTGCTAACCAGTGGTTCTTAGAATAAGAATTCATTTGGCTTGATTCTGCATATTCAGCAATACCTTCATTGAGCCATTTACTCATATGACCAAACCAATGACGATTAATTGAGTGCATGGCCTCATGTACCGCTGTATTTACACTTTGTTGTTCGTTTTGCATTAAAACCACAGACTCATTTATACCACTTGAATAAAATCCGACTGCCGAATTTAAAGAAGGGGCTATACGTTGCTGATATTTTTGGTAGGTATGTTTGTTGTTGAAAATTCTAAAGTTGATCGTAACAGGCTTAATTAATTCTTTAGGCGTAATTTGTGCAAATAAGGCTTTGTTTGCCATTACCCGCTCGTGAATTTTCTGTTTAATATCGAATGAAGGAGGAGCGCTTATGTAGTTAATTGACAGTTGTTCAGCAGGAATAGTACCTATTACTGAAACAAGAGTGGAACTATCAACTCGACGAGGCTTATCACTAAGGTGGCGAATTCCATTACCGTCTATCCAGGAGTATATTTTTTTACTTGCGGATTCAGGCCGTTTATCTGTACAAAATGAACCGTGGATGGACAACTCAGCATGATTAATTATGTTTGTTGATCCAGTCAATTTAGCGTCTTGTTGTTCGATAAGGTTCACTTTTTCTGCTTGTGGGTTTTCAATTTTATCAAACGTGACATTTAGCTTGGAAGTGTTGTCGTCTTCATTATCAAATAGCGCTCCAATATTCGCTTGCAGGGTTGAAAACCAATCTGGCAAAGCAAAGCGGTCTCGACCGATGTAAAAAACAACTATGGAGTTAACAACGATAAGCAATAAAGCAATTCCGAGCCTTAAATACCGCTTTTTGTATATAAACATAAATATCCTTATGACATGTCTATGGCACAAACAAAAAATTTAGAATTAAGGTAAATATCACCAAATCTGAGCGTAAATAACTAGCCTCTAAAATAAGCCATGTTATTTAGAAAAATACGTAATTTAAGCTTAAATAACGGTATTTTTTATCTGTAAAAGAACACTTTTATGTTTAGAGGAATTTGCTAAGTTTTAGATAAGGGCAATTTAATTCTGCTAGTAAGTATTTTTTCTGCTCAATAATCGAATAGTTAGATTTCAAGTTTTAACCTGTTTTCAAAATTGGTTTAGCTCCGTAAACATTCTTTCAAGACTTCGTCAACAAGCCTTAACTTACTCTACAAGCTCAAAGGTCCCAGTGTGAGATAAGTCTAGATCGTGTTTTTCGTGAATAAAGGTACAAATACCTTCTTTGTTAGTCACGAAATTAAAGGGAAATATTGTTTGAAATGGGATAGGCTTTTTATTTCCTAAACTATCTTCCAACTCTATAATATTAGATTGTTTGTATATGATAATTTTTTGAATTTGACTAAAGTCAGTAGAATCGTAAAAACATACGACAGGTTTCCCTCGAAATAAATAAATTGATGAAACATTCAGATAATATTCAACTTTATTATTGTTGAGATCAATGTTTTTGAGTTTGCGAAAGCCTCTATGTGTAACCGCATGGTAATTGTGTCTCCATTTTTCTCTATCATCTAAATCATGTAAGTTTTCTATATTTTTGTGCGCCCAATTGAGTTCTTTAGCTTTAAGCATTTGTATATCGTCCACATACCATAAACAAGGGGATGCGTAAGGAGAATAAATCGGCCCATAATCATATATCACCACCACACCTATTGGCGCTTTACGAAAATAAGATAGTTCAATTTCTAACTTTGAATAGTTTCCTTTAAAGTAGAAGTCCCCTCGCTCTACATCTCCTAGATTCTTAAATACAACGCAAAAGACAGCCGAAAAAAGGCTAACATTCATAATTGCTAAAAGAATCTTATCTACTTGAGTTAAATCATAACTTAAACCAAAGCTGATCCCTGACGCAGTAACTATGCCTGAAAACAACATGTCAGGAATGCCTAGGAAAACCATAATGCTAAACTCTTGGAATAGTTTTAATGAGAATGTAATCTCACTATTTAATAGGAAAAAAATGGCAGTCGACAAAGCGAGTGAGTTATCCATTAAATCAAAGAATTTTGTGCTGTTAAAGCGAATCGTTTTGAAGGTTTTATCGGTTGGTAGATTAGCCACATAGGCCTCGAACCCATTAATTACGAAGTCTATCATTAACCGTTTATACCATTTGAGATCTTTGTGTTTTTCAACCGTTTTTTTGAAGTCTTCCTGTTTAATTGACTTCATTACAAAGGTTGTTAGCCACTTTCTTGGGGAAATGGTAATTAGTCCGTAAATTACCGCTATAGCCATAAAAACTATGTAAATTTGGGTGAGTAATTGAAGGTCATATGTATTAAAAATAGAGAAAATAGCGACATAAAAATTGAGTAATAAAAGGGGAATTGCTAACGTTAAGATGACTTTGATAGGAAATATGTACTTTTTCGTTTTTTGATAAGACGTGACAACTTTAATCATCCCTATATCAATGAAGAACCTTCTTTCAACGAAAGCATTTATCGTCGTGTTTTGAATTTCACCTTCCCTAATTAGCATCGTCAAAATCCTTTTTAATTATGTTATCGCGAAACAAGTTAATCACGAACGTGCATTGCATAATTAGATTATATTTAGATTGTTTTTTCTACAATTAATAATGAAAGTGAAAATTTTAAGGGAGCTCTAATAGGCAAAGCAAAGTGTAACAACAGAATACGGTGAAGAGTTTATTTAAAACCAAAGTTAAACTACATTGAGATTGACAGAAATAAATGCACAAATTATTAATCACTATATAAGAATTGGTCACCTTTTTTATGCGGGTTAACCTTCTATAATTATTCTAGATTAACTAAAGTAATTTGGTAGCATCTAGCTATTTTGATGAATAGGAGAAAGTCATATGGAAACGATTGAAAATGAATCTACAATAGCAACATTTGATGAATTTTTTAATCTGGTGTTTGATGTTTTATTTTTATCTTATCGCTCAAGTAAATTGCTTTTTCCAATAGAAGTGAGAAGCGAATTTGAAGAGGCATGTTTAAAAGAGTTAAAAAAAGGAATCGAAACTAGCCAGGAAAGTGAAACAATTGATGAATATAGAGCGTCATTTTCAGCTTATTTCAACGATAGTTTAACAAACCCTAAAACAGATCTTGAATATGAGGCGATTGCAAAAGCGGGGCTTGAAGAAGGAAGCACAGAACTAAATTTTAAGTTTGCAGAAATTAGTCGATCTAATTCAATATTTCATCAGCAGGGTGGGATTATGAATTTAAAAAATTTATTAAGTAAAGTTTCCATTCTTCTAAAAAGTATTGTTGGCGCGATACCTGTATTGGGTTCGAGTTTGCAAGAATTAATAGACTTTATTAAAGAAATGTTTGAAGAATTACATGGTCGCAATTTCTAAGTGATACTGCTCTGCTGTTTGGTTGAAGCAAATAATTAGCGTGTAAACGAGCGTGCAATTTTCTGTTTGCTTAGTAGCATTGTGTCGACCCCCAAATTTTAAACTTTTCACGAACCTGAGATTGTCAACGACCATTACCGAACGCTAGAGCATAAAAAAACCCTGTTAATCACCGTTTTTAGCGGCTTTGGCAGGGTTTTCGTCGTTCGTCGAACTTAAATTTGGTGGAGCTGGCGGGACTTGAACCCGCGTCCAGAAAGCTTCAACTGTTGGTACTACATGCTTATTTTGTCATTTTTTTAACTATTTCGAACTCCGACAAACAGGATTTCTCATAGCTGTCCCGATACTATTTCGCGGTTCAACCTCGGACAAGTTTCCCTCGCTAGTCTATTAGTATGACCTTCCAAACCTTCACGAATAGACGACGGCTGAAGTGGAAGGGCCTATACAGGTTATTAAGCTGCTAGTGCGTAGTTTTCGTCGTTTGCGACTATTTTTTTGCGGCTTTTTAAAGAGGCAAACCGCACCTCTGCATGCACCTCGAGCATCCCGAATCCTGTCGAATCCAAAATCAGCCCCTATGTAGTACTTTTTTCAAGTGGGAGAATAATAACACATCCTTCCTGAAAACAATATGTGGGGACAAAATATTTTACTTCAAGTGGTTGAGTTTCAAACGATCGTCGTCAATTAAATTGTACTGTTTCAATTTCCCAATTGGGCAATGCAGTGAAACCTAGTTTAAATGCTTCATGTGGTTTTCTTTCTGTAAGCAGGTGAATTAGACTGAGGCTTGGTTTTTATTATTTTCCAATGGTTGTGCATTCGCTTTGCCATTGGCTTTTCTAAAATAAGAAGTGTGTTATGTCAAAAGAAGTATTCGAAACATTTACGTTGCCCTCAGGTGTAAAATTAAAAAATCGTTTAGTCAAAGCGGCCATGGAAGAAAATTTGGCCAACACAGAGCAATTGCCAGACGAAAACCTGTTTAATTTGTATGAAGCATGGGCGCTAGGTGGCGTTGGCTTAATAATTACAGGAAATGTCATGGTTGATCATTTGGCAATGACAGGCCCTGGTGGAATGGCACTTGAAGAACACACAGATATTTCGTCCTATGAAGTATTAGCACAAAAAGCTAAACAAAATAATACTAAAGTGTGGATGCAAATTAATCATCCAGGACGACAGGTTTTTAAAAAACTGGGTGGCAAAGCATTATCTCCTTCAGACATTGCCCTTGATATGGGTAAACATTCAAAATTATTTAGTCAACCCAAAGCAATGAGTGAGGAGGAGATAGAAGAGGTTATTCAGCGTTTTACAATTACGGCCAATTTAGCTAAGCAAGCCGGTTATGATGGAGTAGAGGTTCACGCTGCTCACGGATATTTGTTAGCACAATTTTTATCTCCATTGGTAAACAAACGATCTGATAAGTGGGGCGGAAGCCTCGAAAATAGAGCAAGGTTATTATTGGAGATTGTGCGCGCAATCCGTCAGTCTTGCGGTGATGGGTTTGCCGTTGCAGTTAAACTTAATTCAGCAGATTTTCAACGTGGAGGTTTTGATGTAGATGATGCATTGGCAGTAGTAAAAATGCTCGAACCTCTCAATATAGATTTAGTGGAGTTATCTGGTGGAAGCTATGAGGCACCGGCCATGCAAGGGCGTACTGCTGATAATAGGACGCTAGCAAGAGAAGCCTATTTTTTAGAGTTTGCCGCAAAAATTGCACAGCAAAGCCAAATTCCTATTATGACTACCGGCGGAATCAAACGTTTACCTGTTGTACAAAAGGTTCTGGATTCTGGCGTCGAATTGGTCGGTATGGCATCTGCGTTAGCTTATAACCCAGAACTTCCCAATCATTGGCAGCAAGTTCCTGGCGTTGTAAGCATGACGCGGCAAGTTGAGTGGAAAAATAAAACGTTAAGTGGATTAGCAAATATGGCACTTGCTAAAAGGCAGTTGCGTCGAATTGCTACTGGAAAAGACGTTAAACTGAATGCTTCGCCCTTGTTTACCGTGATTACAGATCAAATACGTTCGGCTAAATTGACGAAACGTTATCGTCGACAATATAAGAACGAGATAAAATAGGGCTGAGGAATTTAGCCATTTAATATTGTAAGAAAAGCTCGCCTAATACTTTAATCAGGCGCTGTGTTTCATTACCCGTTCTTTTTGACGCGCCCAATCTCGATCTTTAACCGTATCGCGCTTATCGTGGGCGTCTTTACCTTTGGCAAGATAAATTTCAACTTTTACCCAACACTGTTTCCAATACATGGCCGTTGCAATAATCGAGTAACCTTGACGCTCTCTTGCGCCCATTAGCCGGTCAATTTCACGTCTATGTATCAGCAATTTTTTATGTCTATCAGGGTCGCAAACGACGTGACTGGATGCTTGATTTAGCGGTGTTATTTTACATCCTTGCAGGAAAGCTTCGCCGTTGTGAATATTCACAAAACTATCGGTCAAATTGACCTTTCCAGCTCGAATACCTTTCACTTCCCAACCTTGTAATTCAATTCCTGCTTCGATTTTATCTTGCAGGTGATATTCATGCCGGGCCTTTTTATTTAAAGCTATGGTATTGCTTTGATTTGATTTAGCGTTCTTTTTCTTCATAACGGCGGATTATATCAGGCCCATTTAATTTGTCTGTAGAAGAGTTAAAAAATAGTTGTAATTATATCGATGAACTATCAAAAGTGCGTATTCATGGTAAACTTCCTTTAGTGATAGATAGGTTGTGATAAGGAAAATGAATGGCAAGTGTTCATCGCAGTGCGCTAGTAGCATTTAGCGCAGAATCGATGTTTGATTTAGTCAATGATGTAGCTTCGTATCCAGAATTTTTGCCCGGTTGCGCACAAACTAAAGTGTTAGAACATAACGAAAACTCGATGAAAGCTGCTGTATTAATTGCTAAGGCGGGTGTGAAGCAATGGTTTACCACTTTAAATATGTTAGAACGGGGTAAAGCGATTGAAATGAATTTAGTGGAAGGGCCTTTCTCACACTTGTCAGGTGGCTGGTCCTTTACTGCGTTAGCAGATGATGCATGTAAAATCGAATTGAAGTTAGATTTCGCTTTTTCCAGTCGGTTAGCGGAAATGGCATTTGGCAAAGTGTTTAACGCAATTGCAACTAACATGGTGAATGCGTTCACGGCTCGGGCGAAAGAGGTGTATTTGTGAGTGAAACACAAATCTCCGTTGAAGTCGTTTATGGTTTACCCAATGAGCAAGCACTGATCAAATTAGTGGTAGAAGAGGGGCGAACAGCGGAAGAAACTATTCAGGCGTCTGGAATTCTGCGTCGTTTTCCCGAAATTGATCTTTCAAAAATGAAAATTGGTATTTGGAATCGGACTTGCAAACTCACAGATACGCCTAGAGATGGGGATAGAATTGAAATTTATCGTCCACTAATAGCTGATCCAAAAGAAGTTCGTCGCTTACGAGCTGAAAAAGCGAAAGTAGAAGGGCGAGCAGATAAAGTCACCGGCGGAAGGGTGAAAACCTAGTTAGATTTTGTCGTTTTTAGTTACCAATATTCGTCGGTTTACAATTAGATACTTACTCGTTTTCAGTATCCTCAACAGCGAATAGAATTAGATGCTGAGGCACTTTTGCAGTATTGATGAATATGGTAAGCCAATAAAATGTATGGCTGGATAAATTCCATCCCAAATATAACCTAAACGCGATTTCATTGTGCTGTATTTTTGAGAGGTACGAGTAGCGTTTACTTAAAAAGATAATATTAATGGCAATTCAGTGGTACCCCGGGCATATGCATAAAGCCCAAAAAGAAATCAAAGATGTGTTACCCAGCGTTGACTTGGTTATTGAAGTTCTTGACGCTCGCATACCTTATTCGAGTGAAAATCCTGCTATTAAGCAATTGCGTGGCGACAAACCTTGCATAAAAGTTCTCAGTAAAACTGATTTGGCAGACCCTGAATTAACGCTCAAGTGGCAAGAATACTTAGAACAAGAGAAAGGCGTTCGAACTTTTCCTACCACTACAGAACAACCCGCAAAAATTAAACAAATTGTTGATTTGTGCAGAAAAATGCTGCCCGAAAAAGATGCTGGAATTAAGTCAATCAATACTATGATTGTAGGCATTCCCAACGTGGGGAAATCGACACTTATTAATACATTAGCAGACAGAATTATTGCTCAAACAGGGAATGTGCCTGCCGTAACCAAAGTGCAACAGCGAATTAATTTGGGTAGCGGAATCGTGTTATTTGATACGCCTGGAATACTCTGGCCGAAAATTGAAAACCCAAATAGTAGTTATCGGTTGGCTGCATCTGGAGCAATAAAAGATACTGCGATGGATTATGAAGATGTCGGCTTTTTTGCTGCTGACTATCTAATTAAAGCATACCCAGAATTGATGAAAGAGCGATTTTCACTGGAATATATTCCGTCTACCGAAATTGAATTTTTAGAAGCTGCAGCCGCTAAACGTGGTGCATTGCGCGCCGGTGGTAGAGTAAATTTACATAAGATTTGTGAGGTTTTAATCAACGAATTGCGATCGGGTAAATTAGGTAGAATTACCTTGGAAACTCCATCAATGGTTATTGCCGAAGAACATCAAGTTGCTGAACTCGCTGCGCAAAAAATACTGGAAAAAGAACAACGCAAACAACGCTTTAAAGATGGATCAGCAACTCCAAATAAGCGCGACTTGAAAGATCAAAAAAGAGAAGAAAAACCAACTAAAAAGAAACGAAGACGTTGAAGTACGTGGCTGTTTTTACTAGCGTGATTGTGAATTTCTGTTAAGTTAACGAGTAAAGGTTTGTTATCTATAAGTCTAATTTCAATATATTGGAATTAACGTTAATCTAGATTATGGTATAAAATTCGATGTGCCTGATACTGAGCGGATTAAACAAATATCAACGGGAATCATGTGGAAAAGACAGTACTTTTTGCTAGACAACCTATTTTTGATAAAAACTGCACTATGGTCGCAAATGAGTTGTTGTATCGAGGAGATGCATTCGATAACTCATCAGACGATAAAAATTTAGTTGCCACACGCGATTTACTCGTTAACGTATGTACTTCTGTTATCAACGATAATATTAACTTAGATTTACCCATGTTGATCAATGTTGATATGGACTTTCTTGAAGCAGATTACTTTTTCCCTGTCCCTCCCCACAATTTGATTTTTGAGATTTTAGAGACGGTTGAGCCAACCGAAGCCGTTTTGAAAAAGGTGAGTCAGCTGCGCCGCTTAGGCTATGAATTTGCGCTTGATGATTATGTCCTTGAACCTTCCAAAGACGCACTGTTCAAATATCTTAAAATTCTTAAGATAGACTTGCTAGATATTGACTTCGCTCAACTCGAACTTGCTTTTCCAAGACTTAAAAAGGCTGGGTGTTTATTGCTTGCTGAAAAAATTGAAGATCAGCAGATGTTTGATAAATGCGTGGCAATGGGATTTGATTTATTTCAAGGGTATTTTCTTGAAAAACCTTCAATTGTTTCTGGTCAAAAAATTGATGGCAATAAAAATTCATCTTTGCAGTTAGTCGCAAAACTAAGTCGTTCTGACATCGAAGCGACTGAAGTCGCAGAAATCATTTCTCGTGATCCAGTGCTCACAGTGAAAATTTTATCGTTAATTAACTGTCCAATTTATCAATTAGTTCGAGAGATTAAATCGGTAAAAGATGCTGTTGTAAGATTAGGCTTGAACGTGGTGAAACAGTGGGCAATGATTTTGACTTTAGCTTCCCACTCTTCACAACCTAATGAATTATTTAGAACCTTATTAATACGCGCTAAAACATTGGCATTATTTTCTGAAAGCCCAATAACCGGAGGAGTCAAAACTGATTCTTCAGAAAGTTTTTTAGTCGGACTATTGTCTGGGATCGATGCAATCTTTCAAGCAGATATAAAAGAGATATTGGAAAAGTTAACCTTAAGTGATTCAATTAAATCAGCTCTTTTATATAACGATAATGATTTGGGAAAATTACTTGAAAACACCATCGGCATCGAACGTTTGGACGAAAAAGTGTTTGCCCGCCTGTCCAAACAAGAGATAGAGTTGTTTAGAAAATGCTATCAAGAAGCCTTAAAGTGGGCCGATGAAGTCATGAATTATTTGGAGTAGGCGCACTTTAGAGTTTAGATGTATTCTAAAATCGTAATCCTAATGCAGCACATAAAAAAGATTGAAAAGGCTGGGCTCTTCCAAATTTTCTGGCCACCTCTTCACACAAGTTTGGACTAAAAAGAAATTCATTGTGGAGGCGACTTACTGCAATGAAATCCTTGCGTTTTATATCCTCGATTAATGGATGATCTGGGTCAAATCCTTTTGGTGCTCTGACTAGAGACTCTCCTTCGAGCTCAAATATTTCTTTAAAAGGTGAATGCTGTATTGCATCTCTAAAAGTATCTGGTTTTAGAACTATATGATCACGAATTTTTCTAAGTGATTCGGGGTCAGGTCGCCATGTACCAACGCCTAAAAAAACATTGTCCGGCTCTATGTGCAGATAAAATCCAGGTGCATGTACGTCTTTACCGATTTCGTGTTTAAACTGAATACCCACATTGGTTTTGTAAGGTGATTTATCTTTCGAAAAGCGCACATCTCGGTATGGCCGCATCATTGAGCCACCTACTTTTTTAGCCGTGGCTTCATAGTGAGGTGAGATCATTTTGATCCAACTATCCATTTGTTGAATAAACGCTAGGGTAGGTGTTCTTACTTTATCTTCGTATTCTTGTTTGTGCTCTGCAAACCAATTTTTATCATTGTTAGCGGCAAGTTGTCTTAAAAACGTAATTATGCTGGGATCAAAGTGAGAAAACATTGTCATATTCCTAGTATTTACGTCTTTGCAGACCGGTTTCAGCTAATATTTTTGCAGACATTTCTTCAATTGAAAATTTAGTACTATTAATAAAAGGTATTTTTTCTTTACGATATAAATTTTCTACTTCTCGTAATTCCATTCTGCATTGTTTCATTGATGCGTAGCGACTGTTAGGGCGTCTTTCTGAGCGTATAGAGTGTAACCTCTCTGGCACAATGGTTAATCCAAACAGCTTTTTCTTGAAGCGTCTCAAAGCAGCTGGAAGTTTTAAAATGTCTCCCATATCTTCTTCGGTAAACGGATAGTTTGCCGCTTTGATACCATATTGTAATGCCAGATATAAGCTCGTCGGCGTTTTGCCTGAGCGTGATACGCCGCACAAAATAATATCAGCTTCGTGATAATCTTTAATGTTCGATCCATCATCATTTGCTAACGCATAATTTACCGCATCAATTCGAATATCGTAGGTTTTTTCGTGGATGCTATGGGTACGATGTTTTTCTGGCATGGATGGTACACCTAATGCTTTTTCTAGCGGTGCAACAAACTGATCAAGAAAGTTGTAATTGATACCCACTGACTTGGCGATCATTTTTCTAACATCTGTATTTACGATGGTATAAAACACCAATGGACGCAGCCCAGACTCCTTAAAAGATTCGGAAATTTTATTTAGTACTTTTTGGGCTTGTTGTTCAGTTTCTACGAATGGTTCAGTGTAATGTTTAAATTCTACTGTGAAAAGTGACAGCAAAGCATGCCCAAACACTTCAGCAGTAATGGCTGTACCATCAGATATGTAAAAAGCTGATCTCACTACAATTCCTTAACAATGTTGTAATTTAATTACAGAAAAAAATTAAATTTTACTTTCGTCTTTACACCATTCTAAAATCCCTGACGCAAAAAGCCAGAAGGTGAACAAAATAAAAATCGTAGGTACCTATCTGAGTATTTTATTGCAACAAAACTTAATCCGTTTGCGTTTTAGCAATCGACCCCAGGACAAAAAACTTTGAGGTGTTAGCAGTGCAAGAATATGTACTTTGGTATGAGCAATTGGGAATGGATGATGTAAACCGTGTGGGCGGGAAAAATGCATCTTTGGGCGAAATGATTTCAAACCTGTCAAATGCAGGTGTTCAAGTTCCAGGAGGCTTTGCTACAACTGCATATGCGTTTAATGAGTTTTTGGAGCAAAGTGGACTTGAAGCACGCATCCACGAAGTACTTGATAGTCTAGATGTTGACGACATAGACGCACTTGCTCAAGCTGGTGAAAACATTCGTAACTGGGTTATTGAAACCCCATTTTTGCCAAAACTCGAGCAGGAAATTAAAACTGCGTTTGAGAAGTTACAAGGGGACGCGGGTAGCGAAGCGTCATTTGCTGTGCGTTCATCCGCGACAGCTGAAGATATGCCGGACGCTTCTTTTGCCGGTCAGCAAGAAACTTTCTTGAACGTCAAAGGTTACGATTCCGTTCTTGTTGCTATCAAACATGTGTTTGCCTCTTTGTTTAATGATCGCGCCATTTCATACCGTGTTCACCAAGGTTACGACCACAAAGGTGTGGCATTGTCTGCGGGTATCCAGCGTATGGTGCGAAGTGATGTCAGCTCGTCTGGTGTCATGTTTACAATCGATACAGAATCAGGATTCGAAGATGTTGTATTTATCACCTCGTCTTATGGTCTAGGTGAAATGGTAGTACAGGGGGCTGTCAACCCGGATGAATTTTACGTACATAAACCAACACTAGATAATGGTAATCCAGCGATTGTGCGCAGAAACATGGGCAGTAAATTAATTAAAATGATTTACTCGCCAGATTTATCACATGGTAAGCAAGTAGAAATTGTTGATGTTGAAAAATCACAAAGTTTAGAATTTTCGATTACTGATCAAGAAGTCATGGAGCTGGCCAAACAAGCACAAATAATCGAAAAACATTACAAACGTCCAATGGATATTGAATGGGCGAAGGATGGTACAGACGGCAAGCTTTATATAGTGCAAGCGCGTCCAGAAACGGTTCGTTCGCGTGAAGATATTCAGGTCATTGAAAACTTCCAGTTGAAAGGTAAAGCCAAAGTTGTCACCGAAGGCCGTGCAATCGGTCATAAAATTGGTGCTGGCGAAGCCAAAGTGCTGAGCTCAATTGATGAAATGGGTAAAATCCAACCAGGCGATGTGTTAGTGACCGATATGACAGATCCTGACTGGGAACCGATAATGAAAAAGGCCGCTGCCATTGTTACTAATCGCGGTGGTAGAACCTGCCACGCGGCAATTATTGCTCGCGAGTTGGGCATTCCAGCAGTAGTAGGTTGTGGCAATGCCACTGATTCTATTGAAAGTGGAGATAGAATTACGGTTTCCTGCGCCGAAGGTGACACTGGTTTCATTTATGATGCTGAGCTGGAATTTGATGTTGTTACTTCGCGTATTGATGCAATGCCTGATATTCCGTTAAAAGTGATGATGAACGTAGGTAACCCAGATAGGGCATTTGACTTTGCTCGATTGCCTCACAAAGGTGTCGGCCTTGCGCGCTTGGAATTTATCATCAACCGAATGATTGGTGTACATCCAAAAGCACTGTTAGATTTTGACAATCAACCCGCAGAGTTAAAAGAAGAAATTTCAGAGATGATGGCCGGATATGCTTCACCAGTTGAATTTTATATTCAAAAGTTGGTTGAAGGTATCTCAACGATTGGTGCGGCTTTTTCACCAGAAAAAGTGATTGTACGCATGTCGGACTTTAAATCGAATGAGTACTTTAACTTAGTCGGTGGTTATCAGTACGAGCCAGATGAAGAGAATCCAATGCTTGGGTTCCGTGGTGCGAGCCGTTATATTTCCGATGACTTTAGAGCTTGTTTTGCTTTGGAATGCGAAGCAATTAAGCGTGTTCGAAACACGATGGGACTGACCAATGTTGAGATCATGATCCCGTTTGTTCGCACCGTTGGAGAAGGTAAAAAAGTCATTGAATTGCTTGCAGAGCAGGGGCTAGTGCAAGGTGAAAACGGCTTGCGCGTCATTATGATGTGCGAACTTCCTTCAAATGCGTTACTTGCAGATCAGTTTCTAGATATCTTTGACGGTTTCTCTATTGGTTCAAATGATTTAACCCAGCTTACGTTAGGTTTAGACCGTGACTCAGGTTTAATTGCGCATCTGTTTGATGAACGAGATGAAGCGGTTAAAGTACTGTTAAGTATGGCAATCAAAGCGGCTAAAAAGCGTGGGAAATATGTCGGTATTTGTGGTCAAGGTCCATCAGATCACGAAGATTTAGCGGCTTGGTTAGTGGAGCAGGGTATAGATAGTGTTTCACTAAACCCAGACACCGTAGTGGAAACCTGGTTATATTTAGGTGAAAAGCACAGCTAAATGTAATAACGAATTAAGATCAAAAGGCAGGTTTATCCTGCCTTTTTTATGTGATTAACGATATTTTCGGTTAAGTATATATCTGTCTAATTTTCTAGCGCTGATTGTCATGCCATTTTGACATTTTTGCAGCCATCTTCTAGCTAGCGGAATATCATAACTAAGCAATAATAACCCACCTAGCAAGAATAATATTGAGCCTGGTAAAATGGCAAATACCACTCCGATGGCTGACAACACTGCACCTAATGTAATGCGAATTGTTTTTTTCATTTGAAATCTCTTTTACTCGTTCAGCAATGTCTCATCGTTATTGCAAGTATTTTGCTGCGTAAGGGTTAAACATTATCTATCTATGCGTAAAGTATAAACTGCATGTAGATAAACTTCTGTTTCGGCTTGTAACAAGGTGTGTAAGAATTAGGTTAACTGAGGTTACTCACCGAAGAAGGAGCATGCTTCGCATTGTTCGATTTACCAAAGTGTTTTGAAATGCACTTCTGTAGCACTTGCCAATAATTATTGGCGATACAATCAAAACCGTCGTACATCCCACGTTGTTTAAACAGTTTATGTGCTTTTTCAAGATTATGTGCAGGTATATTCTGGTGAATATGATGTTCTAAATGAAAGTTTACTTGATTTGGACTAATTAATAACCGAGTTAGTGGACCTGCAAGTGTTGTGCGCGTATTAAGGCGCGGATCTAACGCATCAATATCGGTTACAGCGCCATGTTCCCCCATTATTCTTATTCTGCTTAGTAGCGGGTACACGAAAATGTAGGCTGCCCAAAACGCAGTATAAGTCCACAATATTCCAATACTATATAAGAAAAGTATCATGGTTCCATGCATTACTAAATTTGGGATACGCTTATGCCAATTTGATACGCTAATTTGATAAGCTAATTCCTTAACGCCATTAACTCCACTTACATCTCGCAGTAGTTTACGAGTCATACTGGCTGGTGTGGCTGGGTAATTAATGACAAATATCTTGTCAGGATCTTTATCCGTTCCGGCAAATCGATGGTGTTGCCCATGACCTTGTTGAAATGCTTGAAAATCGACAAATACTAAACTTCCCAAAAACCAACGACCGACTGTTTGATTAAGTTTTTGGTTTCTAAACAGTGTGTTGTGACCCGCATCGTGGTTTAGGATGGCAAGGCCTAAAATGCGTCCTCCTATCACCCAACTACAGCAAATAAACGTAAACCAATGAGGAAAAGTGACTAAAATAAGCAAAGCAAGCGAAATCAATGCATAGTTAACTAAAACACGATACCATCCGATTAAATCGGAAGTTTGGCATAGGGCTTTTAGTTCTTCAGAAGAAATATAATCTGATAATTTTACCAAAGTCGTTTGTCCAGATTTAGACACCTTCTCCAAGGTATAACAAAAAATACAAATAAAGCAAATAATTTGTTATGAAACTGAATTATGAAATTGCGCTTGAACGGCTTGCGACGGATAGCGCAGATAAAAAAGTATTGGAATTGTTAAGTGCAACTAAAGGGTTTCAGATTTCTGAACTTACCAGCCTGTCCGCTAAACAATTATTAACTATTGCTGAAAAGTTAGATATAACTGAAGCATCCATGCGCATGGCTTTATCTAGACAAACTAAGCAAGGCAAACTGATCCGTAACAAAGGGAAATATGCGCTAGCTAAAAGCCTCAATCCATTTGTATTGCCTAGATTCTGGTTAGATATCAAACATCGAAAAATGCATTGGTGCGGTGACTGGTTACTGATAAATCAAGGTGACCTAAAATTAAACCCCACTATTTTGCGTCGTTTAAATAATAAAGCAGAATTGCTTGGACTGAAGTTTATTCAATCTTTAGGTTGGGTCAGGCCAAATAATTTAGTTGATTTACGTGAAGAAGTGCTTTTTCACTTCAATGCAGTTATTGAACAGTCTGGTTTGTTAATTTGTTATCTAAAAGAAATTGATAAGCAGTGGTTAGCGCAGCTTATGCAAAGTTGGCCGGTTCAACAACTTAATCAATTTTATACTGACGCGTACGAAATGATTTCAAACGAATGTGATTTAATTGCTAAAGCGACAGATCGTGAAGTATTGATTCGAAGTTTTGCCATTGGACGTTTGTTGGTAGAGAACTTGTCTAAAGATCCTTGGTTGCCAGCTGAAATGATTGACGAATCCGCTAGAACCAGGTTAATCGATCAATCTGTTGAATATTATGAACAAATTAAGCCAGCGTGGCTAAAGGTTATGGTTTGAAACTAACCCGTTAAAGTTTGATTAGTTTCCACTAAATCAAATACATATAATTTATTTTGAATGAATGTAGGTAAAGACTTTGGCATCCAGTTATAATATGCCAAATGCAATTTGGACGTGTAAAGCAGTGACAATGTTACCGAGTATCGACCCTCAATCCGCTCTTGAAAATCATTATCAGATGTATCTTGAAGACTTAAAGTCAGCAGGTTTTTCAGGAGATATAGAGTTTAGTTATGCGAGTCGACTCGCAGTCGCAACTGACAACTCAATTTACCAAAAACTTCCGCAAGCAGTGGTATTCCCAAAATCTACCGATGATCTGTCACTAATCGGTCAAGTGTCGAATCAATATGACAATGTTAAATTTAGTGCTCGGGGAGGCGGAACGGGTACTAATGGCCAGTCTTTAACAAGTGGCATTATTGTAGATGTATCTCGTCACATGAATGAAGTGCTTGAAATAAATGCCCAAGAAGGCTGGGTAAGGGTACAAGCCGGTGTAGTGAAAGATCAATTAAATGATGCGCTAAGACCTTTTGGTTTTTTCTTTGCACCCGATCTGTCAACCAGCAATCGTGCGACCATTGGCGGTATGATCAACACTGATGCATCAGGCCAAGGCTCGTTGGTGTACGGAAAAACCAGTGACCATGTACTTAGCTTAACCTCTGTATTAGTTGACGGCACGATAATTCAAACTCTGCCTACTGACATTGATGAAGCAAAAAATAGCTCTATTGAAATACCGTCTTTAGCCAAAATAACTGAGCAGTTAATTGCAACGTGTGTCGACAAACGCGCCCAAATAGTTGCCAAATTTCCTCGTTTAAATCGTTTTTTGACCGGTTACGACCTCGAACATACTGTTTCTGATGATCTAACACAGCTCGACATTAGTCGTGTGATAACCGGGTCGGAAGGCTCGTTAGTATTTGTATCAGAAGCAAAACTTAATATTACCCCCATTGCTAAATGCAAAGCTTTAGTTAACATCAAATATGATTCCTTCGAGTCCGCTTTACGTCACGCGCCTCATATGGTTGCGGCCAATGCAACATCAGTTGAAACAGTCGATAGCAAAGTACTCAATTTAGCTAAACAAGATATTGTGTGGCATTCGGTGAAAGATCTAATCCAAGATGTGCCTGGCAAGGAAGTGCTAGGGCTGAATATGGTTGAGTACAACAGTGAAGATAAAGCAGAAATAGAATCTAAAATTGCGCAACTTAGCCAAACCCTAGACCAAGCTCAGGAACAAGGACTAAATGGCATCATTGGTTATCAATTGACTTATGACGTAGCGGATATCAATCGGATTTATGCCATGCGTAAAAAGTCAGTGGGTTTATTAGGAAAGGCTGATGGTTGGAAAAAGCCAATCCCTTTTACTGAAGATACCGCAGTCCCGCCTGAGAACTTAGCTGATTTCATCATGGAATTTAGAGCGTTATTAGATAGCAAAGGTCTTTATTACGGCATGTTTGGTCATGTTGATGCAGGTGTACTGCATGTGCGTCCCGCCCTTGATATGTGTGATCTCAAACAGCAAGAAACGATGCAGCAAATCTCCGATGAAGTAGTGGCATTAGTTTCCAAGTATGGTGGACTAATGTGGGGGGAACACGGAAAAGGTTACCGCAGTGAATATGGTCCGGAATTTTTTGGTGAAGAATTGTTTCTTGAGCTGCGTAAAATCAAAACTGCATTTGATCCATTAAATAAAATGAATCCGGGCAAAATCTGCACGCCTATCGAATCAACTGAAGCCTTAGTAAAAGTATCTGATTTAAAACGAGGCGATCTGGATAGGCAAATTCCGATCGAAGTTCGTGATTCTTATGCCGTTGCGATGAGTTGTAACGGTAATGCGCTGTGTTATAACTACGACACCAAGTCCACCATGTGCCCTTCAAGCAAAGTAACTCGTGATCGCCGTCATACGCCAAAGGGAAGGGCAGGTATGATTAGAGAGTGGTTACGTTTATTGAGCCAAAATAAAGTGGACGTGATAGCGTTGGAAAAACGTGAAAATGTTCCGTCTTGGTTCGAGCGTCTGCAAAATACCCGTTATAAAGCGAAAAATCCTGATTTCTCTCATGAAGTCTTAGAGGTCATGGAAGGGTGCTTAGCATGTAAGGCCTGTGCCAGCCAATGTCCGGTAAATGTGGATGTGCCTTCATTTCGTTCGCGCTTTTTAGATATCTACTACCAGCGATATTTGCGCCCAGCTAAAGACGTACTTACCGCTAACATCGAAGCAATGGCGCCTTTAATGGCAAAAGCGCCTGCATTTATAAACTTTTTCCAACGTCAGCCTTGGTTAAAAGCGGCAATTAAACGGTATATTGGTTATGTTGACGCACCGCTGCTTTCAGAGCCGTCGTTAAGCAAACGAATGTCAGGACGTCAAACTATGGCGTTTGACATGCAAAGGCTTTCCTCTTTAAACGAAGCGGATAAATCCAAAACGATTCTAATTGTTCAAGACCCGTTTACTAGTTTCTACGAAGCGGAAGTGGTAGAAGCGTTAGTTGAATTGCTACAACTGCTGCAATTTAATCCGGTTTTATTGCCATTTAAGCCCAATGGAAAGCCGCAACATGTAAAAGGCTTTTTAACTCAGTTTGCAAAAACCGCCAAAAATAGCGCTGATTTTCTCAATCAAGTAGCCGAGTTAAACATGCCAATGATCGGCATAGATGGCTCCTTAGTTTTATGTTATCGCGACGAATACAACCGCGTTTTGGGCTCAAAACGTGGGGAATTTCAGGTGCAATTAGCGAACGAATGGTTATCTTGTCAAACGTTGGATAAATCGTTACTTGAAGCCGCATTGGCTAAAACCAAAGATTTGCCCGAGTTTCAGTTAATTTCTCACTGCACTGAGAAAACCAAAATAGCGAATAATGACAATCAATGGCGTACAATTTTTTCTTGGTTCGGGTTAGAATTGAGTGCTATACCGACTGGGTGTTGTGGAATGGCGGGTTCATTTGGCCATGAATTAATCCATCAACAAGAATCAAAAGGAATTTATGATCTAAGTTGGAAAAAAGCTGTAGCGTCTAGTGATAAAAAAACACTATTAGCAACAGGTTATTCATGCCGTAGTCAAGTGGCTAGATTTGACGGTTTTAAGCCAAAACATCCAGTACAGGCTCTGTTAGCAGTTTTACAGAATAAATAATCTATAAGGATAGTTATGACACAACCTCAAGCCATGAGTCAGGAAGAAATGACACAATGGGTTCGTGCGCAGTTTCAACGCGCAAATAAGCATTTAGCCGAAAATGGCGTAATTTTTGACTCGGTAGTAACGGAAGAATGTCGCTATCTAGCACCATATGTTGCAGTTTGGAAAATAAAATCTTTAGATAATAAGTTTTATTGGGTTATTAGTGGAGATTTACCCTGTGATTACATGCCTTATGAAAGTGAAAATAGCGCTAGAGATGCATTAAGGCGATTCTCTTTTAAATGGCAATTAAAAGCCCAAGAGATAGAAGAAAGTAACAACTTAGATAACACGCAAAAGCAATTTGCTGAAATGTTAGTAACTCGAGCTGAAGGTCTATATGCATTGTACAATCAACAAGATTTATGGACCGAAATTAAAGGTGGTAAGGCCTGATGTCAGGCATTGAAATTCTTTACTAAAAAAAAACAGCACCTTAGGTGCTGTTTTAATGTGTTAACTCCACTCTTTGGAGTGAAAACTCAGACGTAGAACATGCGATTTTTTGTCTAGCAATACCAGCGTCCATATACACCGAACCAACTGGATTGAATCCTTGTTTTTGGTAGTAATCTACCCCTTCCAAATCACACTGCACGTATACTTGCTGCAATCCTAAACGTTCAGCATTGTCAATCAATGCTTTAAATAGTGTGTGGTAGACATCTGGTCCACGATACTTTGGAACAACTGCTATTCGGCCAATTTCACCTTTTGATGTTAATCTGCCTGTAGCGATTTCTTGTTTATTATCATCCAGCACGAGAATATGTATAGCATGCATATCTTGATGATCAAACTCACATTCTCTGGGAATGCGCCACTCGTAAACAAATACTTTTTCTCTTAACTTGCTAAGTACATTTTTCGCTTCATTCCAGTCAACGTTTTTTACCGTTAACGTCACTAAAGCTCTCCTAATCTATCAATCAATATCAGGGTACCAACCCCCTGTATTAACCAGTCTAGTCAAGATTTGATTAAATATTAACCCATTTTGGTAATTAATTTTCGTTTGGTTATTTAGTATCGCTGAATTGAGCATGTCGAGAAGTAAGTTTTGATCCTGAGGTTCGACTTCAATTCGATGTTGATTTATCCACGTAACTAATTGAAATTTATCTTTTAATCTTATTTTTTGTTGGATGATTCGAACATCTAAACTACGCTGGAAATCAACACCCTCGTCAAGTAATTCGGTAATTTGCTTGAGTGAATAATCTTCTGCTAAATCAGTATTATAAATGTCAAAATTTTTCGATTCAGTAAAGTAAAATGCGATAAAGTCGTCAAAATGAACTGAATTGATCATCTGACTAAACATGCTTTTCATTTTTTCTATTTCAGACTGTTTGATTTCAAAACGAGAATCACGTAGGTCTAATTCAGGATCTGAATATCTTTGATTAAATAGGTTTCGTGCTTGCGCAAAATCGACAAAACCATCCAGCATTTCCCGTTGTGTCGGAGCCCTGAAGCCGACGGAATAATTCATGCACGGTTTGAGAGCGACACCATTATGAGGAAAACCGGGGGGAATGTAGATTAAATCACCAGGTTCTAATATCTCATCCAAAATAGGATCGAATCCGCTAATTTGACGTAAGTTTTTTGCAGGCTGAATCGTATCATGATGTTTATTTTCACCTACTTGCCACCGCCTTGTCCCGCGTCCTTGAATGATAAATACATCGTATTGGTCAACATGAGGACCTACGCCACCATTGAGGTCAGAATAACTTACCATTAAGTCGTCAACGCGCCAGTTGGGTATGAAATCAAAGCTTTCTAAAAGCTGTTTCGCTTCTTCTAAGTAGGTGTCCACCGATTGCACGAGTAATGTCCATTGTCCTACACAGAGTTTAGAAAAGTCGTCAAATGGACCTTGGGTATTTGACCATTTACCGTTGAAGTTGGAGATGATTCTTGAGTCAACTTCAGCTTCTTGGGCCAGACCTGCTAAATCGTTTTCATCTAAAGGGTCAATAAAGTCAGGAAAAGCATTGCGTATCACAACGGGGCGCTTTTGCCAGTATTCGTTGAGGAAACGTTGTTTATTTTGAATGTTTAATTTATACATGAAAATTACTATTTTCCATTATTGACGTTCATACGGTATCTCGAACAAAATATGTGGTGAGTGTACCAAGCCCTTTAATATTTAGCTTGTTTCCAGACTCGAATTTAATCAGTTTTTGACAGTTGAGATAAGTATCCTGACACACAAGTATTTTATTTGCAGTGCCGTGGCTTTCCAATCGAGACGCCAGGTTAACGGCGTCACCCCAAACATCAAAAAGCATATTGTCTAATCCCACGCATCCGGCAGTGATAGGGCCGCTTGCAATACCAATCCTAATTTTCAGTTGAAGTTGTAATTTTTTGCTGATGGTGTTGAAACTTTTCAGCATCGAAATTGCAGCCAGACAACACTGAGCTGCTGGATTTACCTGCTGTTCATAAATGCCACAAACAGCCATATATTGATCACCATTGGTTTTGATTTTTTGCAATTGATTTTGCCGGCTTAATAAATCAAATTCACAGTAAAAATCGTTCAGTAGATGCATGACTTCGCGCGAGTCTGTATCACTGCAATGCTGAGTATATCCCTGAATATCTGCGAACAATACCGAGCAAAAATGCTGTTTTAAGGTAGACGAAGGGGTTGGATTGCTAAAGTTTGCCAACAAATTTTTTATTAAAGGCTTAGGAAGCGTTTTTTGTAATATGTGTGAAATGCGCGCTTTGTCGCGGCAAACTCTTTCCAATGACATTCGTGTATTTTCATGGATGAGCAAACTTGATGTAATGGCCGCTATAGATAGTAAAAATCCGGTTCCCATAGTTAACCAAAACTCTTCCATCGATTTTGCTTGCAGATGACGACTGGGTAATTGCCAAAATACTTCTATGCCACAAAAGCAGACTAGGTAGATAATTAAATTTGGAACGTATTGTCCTTTTTCCCACTCTCGATACAAAAAAGGACTCACAAATAATCCAATAATAAACAAAAAATGAAACTGTATATTAACACTCCAAATCAGACTGGAAATACCAATATAAGATACAAACCCGCACATAAGCAGGGATCTAGCCGTAATGAAGTGGTGACGATAGTTTGCCCGCAAAACTTGATAAAACAGGCCAATATGTACGATACATAAAATAAGCGCTGGAAAACCGCTAAAATGCCAAAATCGTAGAATGAATG
This sequence comes from Aliiglaciecola lipolytica E3, assembly GCF_000314975.1. Lineage (GTDB taxonomy): Bacteria > Pseudomonadota > Gammaproteobacteria > Enterobacterales > Alteromonadaceae > Aliiglaciecola > Aliiglaciecola lipolytica. Next base: position 139,146 of record NZ_BAEN01000038.1, on the reverse strand, counting down.
GAATTTGTAGGACTAAAAAAACCAACACCATTAGTGCAATCGTATTGACTAATTTTATATGGCTAAGATTATCCAAATCCTTTTTGTTTTTTCCCAATAACGCTATTCTGCGAAATGTTGAGGTGAGCACAGGCATTCCTTGCCGTTGTCCAAATGATATTTATAAATTAGCACAAAGCAGGGAGTTTCGAATCCTGCAAAAGTATAGTTTTCACTGCTTTAGATGCCATCAATCTAGTTCAAAGGCGAAAGGTAACAAGGTTTTCATATCTACAGTAGTGATATTTTCTTGTGTGTCATACATTAATATTTGTGTATTTTGATTGGCAAACTCTTTTATCTTCTGTCTACAGCCACCACAAGGAGGGCATCGTTTTTCATTAGGACTGGCGATCAATATTTTTTCGATTTTTGTTCCACCATCTAAAATCATTGCCGCGATGGCTCCGGCCTCAGCACATTGGCCTAATGGATAAGCAGCATTTTCGATATTGCATCCAGCATACACCTTCCCGTTGTCGGCAAGAATGGCGGAGCCTACTTGAAAATTTGAGTATGGTGCATATGCGTTTTGTTGAGCTAGTTTGGCTGCCTGAATCAGTTTCTGAGTTGAATTATCCAACAAATATTTCCACTTTTTGAAATTGGCCGCACAGTTTGCGACAAAAAGTTGGTGTTTGACAAGCCCAATGTGTCATTCAATAGATTAATTGTAAGCGCAACTCATCACCCAAAAGCATCTGATTTTGATGGCTGTCCTTTGTCTATTTTGATGGCTGTCCTTAGTCTATTCTGCGGGGCTATGCTTTACTTTTAGCGTTAAATAAGCGACTCTTAGCGGGCTATTGTTAAGTGTATTCTCCTAAACTTTTATGCCTTATTAAGTTTAGTTTCCGTTTCCTTTTAAATAATTTTTCAAGTGTCATCACCGTTAATATGAAAAAACGCATTTTATTGTCATTGTTTCTTGTTTCATCAAGCTTAATTGGATGTAGCATAAATTCAGGTTCCGCCTTGCATTCTAAGGTCGAAAGCATCCTAATTCCTGAGCCACAACCACTAAATTTTCGCGCTCAGCTTGCTATTGCTCGCTATAATCAAATATTAAATCAATCCTCAATAAGCAACGAAGAAAGAGCTGAATTGCTATTCTTACGTGGCACTCAATACGACAGTGTCGGCTTAGCAGGTTTGGCGCAGTATGATTTTGGTAGAGCAAAGCAACTCAAGCCAGATATGGCCGAGGCCTACAACGCGATCGGCATCCATTTCACTCAGCAAATGGAATTTAATGAAGCGTATGAATCATTTGATTCGGCACTCGATATTAATCCAGAACTTGATTTTGCATTGTTAAATCGAGGGATAGCATTGTATTACGGTCAACGAAATGAGTTGGCGGTAAGTGATCTAGAGCGGTTTTACAAAAAAGACATGGAAAACCCATTTTCTGCTTTATGGCTGTTTTTGGCGCATAAAGAAATTGATTATAATGCGGCATTAGCTGAGTTAAGGGCGAATCGAAAGCAGCTTTCTGAGGACAATTGGGCAACCGCAATTGTAGACTTTTATTTGGGTAACGTAACGCGAAATAAGTTACTAAACGGATTTGTGATCGGTCCAAAAAACTCAGTTGAGTTAAATCAGCGCATGTGTGAAGTTTATTTTTACATGGGCAAATTTTACGAAAGTCGCGGTGAAAGAGGGTTGGCGTTAAACTATTTCAAAATGGTGTTAAGCACCAATATTTACGATTATGTTGAACATCGTTATGCCCGTATTGAAATTGATTTGTTGCGTAAAAAGGCGTCTGAAGACATGAAAAGTTGAGGCGAAAATGTAAAATATGATTTTACGCGCACTGTTACTGATTAGTTTTTTCTTTTTCTTAAGAGCTGACTCTGCGCTCTCTCCGCACTTTTTGTTTCAGTTAAGCGAGAGAATAGAGTTAGGCTATAGTCAACTGTATTTAGCTGCGCAGCAAAACCATACTGAAGCACGAGATCAGCTTTCATCCATTGCAATACAAAATAATAATCACTTCTGGATTTCAAAGAGCGCTGAAATAGGCGCTACGGCTTCACTTTTCTATTTGGCCAATAACAGCCCAAATACTGATTTGAAGAAACAATATTTAAGTCAAGCTGCTCGCAGTGGTCATGTGGAAAGTCAATTTCAATTGGCGGGTCTAAGTGAAAACTTAACCACCCAAACCAGACTGCTAGAAAACGCCGCCGCAGCGGGACATAAAGACGCTATTGTGGCCCTCTATTATCTGTTAAAACAATCAGACCAGCCAGATTCATCTAACCCCTGGTTTCATCGTGCTGCGGAGTCTGACGTAACCGTCATGCACATGTTTGCGGATTACCTATGGCAACAACAAAGTCCCAATAAAAGTATTCAATGGTTAAACGCCCAAGTAAACGGTGGTAATGCTGACGTCAAACAAGAAGCAATAAAGCTGTTAACTGCGATTGATAAGGCTAGTTGGCAACCTGTTTATGAAAATGAAACTGTTAGTTTACCGATTGTTGAACGACAATGTGCAATGAATATTCAGCCTATTGCCGGCACGTTAACTAGCATTTCAAAAATCCATCAATTAAAGCAAAGCTTTGAATCTGACCCACGTTTTTTAGATTTTCCAATTTGTCTAAATCGACCTATATGGCTTGAACCTAGCGAGTTGGCCTGTTCTGATTCGCAACAAACACGGCTTACTTGTTCGCTTAACGTATTGTCTAGGTTAGTTGAAAAAATTGATTTTACCCATGTACTTTTAGTTTCTGAGGCAGGCATAGCGAACGTTCACAATGGTATTATGTATTTGGATAAACAGGATGATTATCGAGTTTTTTTACATGAGCTTGCCCATTTTGCTGGATTTGTAGATGAATACGAAATAGACAAAACGAGTGCTAACAAGGTGTGTAAAAATACCCAAGTACCCAATTTAACGATTGCAGATTCTCCACCGCGCATGAATAAGACTGGTTTTGCGCGTTATCAAAAAGCGTTTTCTGAGTTAGAATTAACTCAAACATACACTTGCCAGCAAACACCGGTGACCGCCTACAAACCAGTAAGCCAAACCACGTTTATGGAACATCATGATATAGGTGTTATTCCTGACGTATATCTGCAAATTTGGTTAGATGTATTGGAAAACAAAGTGGGATTAGTGCCAATTTACGTTAATCTCGCGCACTGGTATGAATCAAAAGGGAACGAAAAGCAGGCTGGATATTGGTGGCGTAAATATCATCAGTATCGCTCTTAAAGACAATAGAAGTCGTTAAGATTTAACACTAATAATAATAACAAATGAGAAGCTTAGAATATGTCAAATGAATTTGCACAACTGTGCGCTGCCTACCAATATTTACCTGATCCTATAGGTTTGATTGGTAACGAAGGGCAATTGTTATTTGCAAACGATGCGTTTGCTAGACAAATAGAAGTTGAGGATTCAGCAGACACGAATGATTCGCTGGAAGAAATGTTTTTGTTGCGACAATTTGATTCTCAAAATTGGAAATCGATTTTGCAATCAGCACAGCAAGAACCCTGGACTGGTGATGTAGTAGTTGCGCATAAATTGAATAGCTTGGTGACCTGTAGTTTGCATTTAATTCCGATTAAAAATGATAATGGATTTATTTGTTTTATTGCCAAACTAAGTGTTAAATCGATTAACAGTATGCCAGATGAAAACCTAGCCCAGTTGGCATATCGCGATAGCCTAACTGGGCTTGCCAACCGATTTTTGTTCAGTCAATTATTTGATCACGAAATTAGTCAATCGCAACGCCAGAAAAAGCGCTTTGCTGTGTTATTTGTTGATTTAGATAAGTTTAAACAAGTCAATGATAATATGGGCCACGACGCTGGTGACGCCATGCTGTGTGCGATTGCAGAGCGGTTACAAAAATCGCTACGAAAAAGCGATTTAGTAGCACGCATGGGCGGCGATGAATTTGCTGTGATTATGAGTAATATAAAAGACTCCGAAACGGTCGCTAAAGTAACCGAAAAGCTAATCCGTGAGATTAAGAAGCCGGTGAAAAGCGGAGCCAATGTTATGGAGGTTGGTTGCAGTATTGGTATCAGTATTTATCCAGATAATGCGCAAACTGCAGAAGAATTACTACAACATGCTGATGCCGCAATGTATCGAGCTAAACATGATGAGCAATTGCATTATCAGTTTTTTAGTGATGCATTAAATCAAGAACTATTGGATCTTAGGGTTGTTGAACAAGAATTGCAGCTCGGATTATCGGAAAATCAGTTTGTACCTTATTTTCAACCAGTTATAGATCTGCACACTAACAAAATTGTTGGTGTTGAATGCTTAGCGCGCTGGCATCATCCAAAACGCGGGATTTTAACCGCGATGGATTTTATTGGCGTCGCTGAAAAGAAAGGTGTAATTAAAGAAATTTTTAATCAAGTTATTACCCAAGCTTTCGAATACGCGGTTGGTTGGACTGAGAGTTTTAAAGAACGCCTTCCCTTATCGATTAACATTTCGAGTAAGCAATTTTATCAGCAGAATACTTTTGATCTCATTGATCAATTGATTGAAAAATATCAGCTTTGTGCAGATGCGATTCGTATAGAAGTAACTGAAAGTACTCTGCAAGAGAGCGGTGCAGGTCTGATTGAGCGTTTAAAACGTATCAAAACATCCGGTTTTAGTATTACTTTAGATGATTTCGGAACGGGCTATTCGTCCCTCCGCTATTTACAGCAATTACCCGTAGATACGCTAAAAATAGATCGTTCGTTTGTGCGTAACTTAGATAACAACCCGCACGATAAAATCATTGTAAAAGCTATCATTCAACTTGCTGAAACCCTAGGCATAATGGTGGTTGCAGAAGGGGTAGAGAACAAATTGCAATCAGATTTCTTAGTACAAAATAATTGTCATATTATGCAGGGTTATCTGTTTAGTGAGGCTCTCAGCCATCAAGATTTTGAAACATTTTTGTTATCACAACAACAATATAATGAATCCACAGACGATTAAATATGTGCATTCTTCAAAGCTGACGAATCTGATTGCCAGATAATTAATCTGGCACCTTATCTCGCAACTCATTGACCCACATGGACGTGGCTCCGCATATTGCCACCGGCATTACTAAAAAATTTATAATTGGGATCATTGAAAAAACACTCACTAAAACACCAAATGAAAAACAGTGGGAGCGGCGTTGATTCAATGTTAGACGCATGGTTTTAAAATCGATTTTGTGATTATCAAATGGATAGTCGCAATATTGAATGGCCATCATCCAGGCGGAGAACAAAAACCACAATACTTGTCCAGCTATGGGTAACAGGAAAAACAGGATTAGAAATCCAATAGCACGGGGAATATAGTAACCTAGTTTGGCGAGCTCGCGACCCAATGTGCGTGGAATATCTTTAAAAACATCTAATAATCCTGTGTCTCCAAGGCCTTTTCCGGTCAGGTGCAGCTCTACTTTTTCAGCTAATAAACCGTTGAACGGCGCTGCAATCCAGTTTGCCAGAGTGCCGAACAATAAAGCAAAAACCAAGAGTACGGTGATTACAGCAAGAGGCCACAAAATGTAAGCTAAGCCTTGTTTAATCCAACTAAGCCATTCCCAGTCAGGAATGATATTAACGATATATAAAATCCCAGATTCAATTTGGCCTACTAAAAAGTACAAAGCTAATGAAAATAAGATTAAATTGACTGTCAATGGAATGAAAACAAATCGTTTAAGCCCTTTGGTTCTGATTAAAGAAAAGCCCTGAAGAAAATAACCTGTACCACTATTACTTTGCATTGTTTTACTAATTCCCGCCGAAAAAATACCTAAAATGAGGATTAAGTATAACTTTGTGCTGATTCAATACAAATCCTCAATTGTTACACTTGATGACATTTGATACATTCACTACAAACTATAATAAAGATTACCTATCCTTAAATGCGCTTGAAGAAAATTCGGTTGGCAGGATTCAAATCATTCGTTGATCCGACCAATATTCCGTTTCCCGATGATATGACAGCAATTGTTGGTCCCAATGGTTGCGGAAAATCTAATGTTATCGATGCAGTGCGTTGGGTACTGGGCGAAAGCTCGGCTAAAAATTTGCGTGGTGACGCAATGACAGACGTCATCTTTAACGGCTCTACGGCGCGTAAACCTGTATCCCAATGTAGTGTGGAACTGGTATTTGATAACTCTTCAGGGCGAATTCAAGGGGAGTTTGCAAATTACACGGAATTATCTGTTAAACGGGTAGTAACGCGCGACGCCCAATCAAATTACTATTTAAATGCAACAAAATGCAGACGCAGAGATGTTACCGACTTATTCCTTGGCACGGGCCTTGGCCCTAGAAACTACGCGATAATCGAACAAGGTATGATTTCGCGCTTAATCGAATCTAAACCACAAGAACTCAGAGTGTTTATCGAAGAAGCAGCCGGCATTTCTAAATACAAAGAAAGACGCAGAGAGACAGAGAATAGAATTCGTCACACTAAGGAAAATTTAGAACGGTTAGATGATGTGCGTTCTGAGTTAGGGCAACAACTTGATAAGTTACAAAGACAAGCCACAGCAGCCATTAAATACAAAGATTTAAAAGCTAAAGAACGAACTTTAAAAGGCGAGTTGGCTGCTTTGCGATGGCTGAAACATAGTGAGAATATTGCCAATTTGGAAAATCAGATTGAACATCAACAAAATGAAGTTGAGGCGTTTATTGCAAAGCAACGCGGAGACGAGCGGGGCATCACAACGTATCGTGAGCAGCAGCAAAACTTAAAACAGCAACTAACGGATTTGCAAAACGAAAACTTTAAATTAGGCACGGAAATCACCAAATTAGAGCAAAATCGGCTACATGCCAAACAACGCTCTGCACAAATTGAAAGTGAACTGCAAGAAACGCAGCGTGCCATCGGTGAATCAGAGGGCTTCGCGAGTGAAGAGGCGGCAAAAATTGCGAGTCTGGAGTTAAATTTAGCTGAATCTGAGCCCGAACATGAAACCTTGCAAGCGCAATTAGAAGTGGCACAAGATGTTTTACTGCAAAACCAAGAAAAGCTGCGATTGCTCGATAGTGAATTTCGAGATCACGAAAGAGTCTATCAAAACTGTAAACAACAAGTGCAAAGCTGCCACAGTCAAATTCAATCGACGATGAATATGCAAATGCGTACTCAACAGCGGATTAGCGAATTACAACAAGAACAAAATGAACTAGAACATGATGTTTTGGCGCAACAAATTGAAAGTTTACAGCATCAAGTTGCGCAAGCGAAGGGGCGTTTTCAACATACCAAACAGCGCCTTCACGACAGTAAACAAAACTTGGTTCTTCAGCGTGAAAAAGAAACCTCTCAACAACAATCACTTTTTGAAGTAAAAGGTGAGATTCAACAGCTAGATGCACAAATTTCTGCTCTTGAAAGCCTGCAAAAAATGTCACAAAGCGACCATTCATTAGTCGATACTTTACATCTACATGATGCACAATTTCAGCCTTTGTGGCAGGTACTCGAAGTTGAAACTGGCTGGGAAAAAGCAGTGGAAGCAGTAACCGCAGATTGGCAACAGGCGAATTGGTTGCAGGAATCGGATAAGCTAGCACACTATATACAATGTGATAGCGGTAAACTAATACTTGGCGATCGTCTAAGTAGCCTGAAACCAGAGGGCAGTTTAGCGCAGAAAATAAAAAATACTGAAATTCCAGATTGGTTTACGCACATTCTAGCCGTAGATACAGTTGAACAAGCTCTTGAATTACAAGCAAGTTTAAGCAGTGGTCAATCGATTGTGACTAAAAATGGACAACGATTTGGCCTAGATTGGCTTGATTTAGGAGATACCGAAAAACAACAAGGCATGATTGAACGAGCGGCAAAATTAGTTGAATTGCATGATACTAGGCAACGGGTGTATTCAGACCGACAAATTCCGCTTGAAGAAACAGTTTTAGGGACAGCAAATCAGGTAAAAGCGCTGGAAATTAAAATTGAAGAAGCGCAAACAGATTTCCAACAATCCGAACAAGCTTTAACGCAACAACAAAATCAGTTGAACTTGTTAGAGATGCAACATCAGCAAACGTTAGTCAGGCAAACTAAAATAAGCGAAGAACTGAGCCGTCAAATGCAACTTTTAGAAGATGAAGAATTGCAATCTGAACAATTGGCTGAGCAGGTTCAGGAATTGGAAACTCAATTAGAAGACATGTCTGTGCAACAACAAAGCTTCGAACAACAAAAGTCACAGCTTGTTGATCAAGAACAATTGTCACGCAATCAAGTAGAAACAGTAACCGCTCAATCTCACCAATTAGCTCTGGTTTTACAACAAGTAAAAAGCCAGTATCAAGGAGCGCTAGATTCTAATCGCTGAACAAAGCAGATGCTGGAAACTATGCGTAATCGACAAGACCAATTGAGTCAAGAACTAGCAGAGCTTTCTAAACCATTTGATGAGCAAGAAAATACCTTGGCAATGTTGTTAGAACAGCGAGTTGAGGTCGAATTACAACAATCTCAGCTAAATGATCAACTCGCCGAAGTTGAAAGCTTATTGTCCAGTGCGGAAAAAGGTCAGCAAGGGATTGTCGAAAAAATTCAACAGATGCGCAGTGCGCTTGAAAGTAAAAAGCTCGAATGCGAAGGTTTCCGAGTACGAGCCAATAGTACGCTTGAACAGTTGGATGAATTAAATCAAACATTGAAAACAATATTAGAAACATTGCCAGAAGACGCAGAAGAAAATCAATGGCAACAACAATTGGAAAATACCACTGCATCGGTAAGTCGACTCGGTGCGGTGAATCTTGCTGCGGTTGAGGAATTTGAAATTCAATCTCAACGTAAAAAACATTTAGATGATCAAAATGAAGATTTGGTTGCTGCGCTAGAGACCCTTGAAGGTGCGATTCGTAAAATTGATAAAGAAACCAAAGCAAGGTTCAAAGATACATATGACAAAGTTAATCAGGGCTTAAAAGAACTGTTTCCCAAAGTGTTCGGTGGTGGCTCAGCTTATTTGGAACTTACTGGTGAAGATTTACTCGAAACAGGAGTCACAATTATGGCAAGACCACCTGGCAAGAAAAATAGTACAATTCACCTTCTTTCTGGTGGAGAAAAAGCGCTAACCGCTTTATCATTGGTATTTGCGATTTTCAGACTAAATCCTGCACCATTTTGTTTATTAGATGAGGTGGATGCGCCTTTGGACGATGCCAATGTGGGGCGCTTTTGTAAGTTGGTGTCTGAAATGTCAAAAAGTGTGCAATTTATATATATCACCCATAATAAAATTGCGATGGAAATGGCTAAACATTTAACGGGTGTGACTATGGCTGAACCGGGCGTTTCGCGCATGGTAGCCGTAGATGTTGAAGAAGCTGTTGCGATTGCTCAAGCATAAAAATAGGGTAGTTAAGCTCATATGGAAGAATTACGACTAGCATTTTTAGTCATAGGCGCTATCGCCATTATCGGTATTTTAATACATGGCATGTGGAGTGTGCGTAAAAATGCACAAGACAAAGGTCATGCAAGCCTTGAAACTCAAGATTGGGAAGAAGATTATGATGACGACGAAATAGAAGATGTCGATCTAGAATCTGATTCAGACGTTATCGAGTTTAATCCGAAACGCGATAAAATTGAGCCTAATTTGAGCGATGATAATTTTGACGAGTTAGGCATTGGCGCTGTTCGTGTGGTTAGCACTGCAGCAAAAGAACCATCTTCCACAGACACGCCATCTGCAGAACAAGCAAAAAATGAAGAGCCTCAAGACGTAGCGGAAACCGATATGTCGAAAACGGCAGATGAAGTCATTAAGCAAGATTCTCCGGCCTCTAAGCCTAAAATTTATTCTTCTGTGGTAACACAACCTAAACCTGAATATGCAGCGCAGCAAGTGCAAGCAATGCGTAGTCGGATGAGTGCCATTGAAAGTAGTGATACAGCCGATATACCAGAACCACCCCCATTTTTACTTAAAACATCGGAGCTTGAAGCGGGCGAAAAACCACCCAAAGCGGATTCAACCACTGATTTCTCTGCACCGGTGAAAGAGCCGTCATCTTCTGATAAAGATGATAAGCCAGTTGTGAAGACTGCGAACAATTCTGAGCAATCTAGTGAAAAAGAATCAGAAGTGGCAAGTACCGCAAATTCTGAAGGCGTCAGTAAAATGAGTCTTGCGGATCAAGCGCGCAACTTTGTAAAACGCAGCAAATCTGAGCCAAAAACACGTAAACGTAGAGAGCCGCAAATTCGTGAAGATCAAATGAAAATCGATTTTGATGAGCCTGAAGCAGAAGCGCAAACAACGGTTAAACCGGCAACAAATAGTGATCATGTCGAAGAAAATGTCCAACAGCAAGAACAACAAGTGTTGGTAATCAATGTGAAAGCGAATGATGACAATCCCATTCAAGGTGCGGCGCTTTTGCCCATGTTATTGACCCTCGGATTTAAGTTTGGTGATCAGGATATTTTCCACCGCCATGTTAACAGTAACGGTAAAGGGCCAGTATTATTCAGTTTAGCGAATATGTTCAAACCCGGCGTGTTCGATATCGATAACCTTGAAAACTTTAATACCTTGGGTGTGTCATTATTTATGATGTTGCCCATTGAAGGTGATCCCCATCAAGTTTTTAATATGATGCACAATGCGGCGCGCAAAATTGCTGATGAGTTTTCTGCTCAGGTTTTAGATGGCAGACGTAGCGCCTTAACGAAGCAAAGCTTGCAACAATACGTAGAAAAGATTCGAGAATTTGAACGTAAACGTATGATCGCACGCTAGTACACTACTTTTTAGGGATTGCTTATGCGCGGTCCCTTAAATTTGTTCCCTATCTACTATCTTTTCGCAGGTATAGACATGACTCAATCTGCCCCTCTTTTGCAGCAATTAAATGATATTCGCACACAGATCAACGAATATAATTATCAATACTATGTATTAGACGATCCGTCGGTGCCGGATGCAGAATACGATCGCTTAATGCAAGAATTGATTAAGTTAGAAAAACAGCACCCTGAATTAATGACGCCAGATTCCCCTAGTCAAAAAGTCGGGGGCGCGCCGCTGTCTGCCTTTACTCAAGTTGAGCATGAAGTGCCAATGTTGTCATTAGACAATGCTTTTAATGATGAAGAATTAACCGCGTTTAATAAACGTATCGTCGATAGACTAAAACAAGATATAACATTGGAATATAGCTGCGAGCCTAAATTAGACGGTTTGGCGGTCAGTATTTTATATGAAAACGGGGTATTGGTAAGAGCAGCCACCCGGGGAGATGGAAAAGTTGGCGAGAACATTACGACTAATGTTAAAACCATTAAAAACGTGCCGCTAACCTTACGTGGGAATCAATACCCAGCGCGTTTGGAGGTAAGAGGCGAAGTCTTTATGCCTAAACTTGGTTTTGAAAAGCTAAACCAAACCCAGCGAGAAGCAGATAAAAAAGTGTTCGCCAACCCTCGCAATGCTGCAGCTGGTAGTTTACGCCAATTAGATCCAAAAATAACCGCTAGTCGCCCTTTGTTGTTTTACGCGTATTCAGTAGGTTTAGTTGAAGGAGAAGTTGAGAACTTAGCAAACAAACACAGTCAACGCTTGGCTCAATTGGTGAGTTGGGGATTGCCTGTGTGCAATGAAATTGATGTGGCGGTGGGGGATGAGGAATGTCATGCCTATTTTGCCAAAATAGGCCAAATGCGTGATGCCTTAAGCTATGAAATTGATGGTGTTGTATTCAAAGTCAATGATATCGATTTACAACAGCAATTAGGATTTGTTTCCCGAGCACCACGTTGGGCGATTGCGCAAAAATTCCCAGCACAAGAGCAAATGACCAAGCTCTTAGACGTCGAATTTCAGGTCGGCCGTACCGGTGCCATAACACCAGTGGCTCGCTTAGAACCGGTATTTGTAGGTGGTGTTACTGTTTCCAACGCCACCTTGCATAATCAAGATGAAATTCAACGCTTGGGGGTAAAGAAAGGCGATACGGTCATTATTCGACGTGCCGGGGATGTTATTCCCCAAGTTGTCTCAGTGGTGTCTAAAATGCGCCCTGATGACGCCAGTGAAATAACCTTTCCTAGCAATTGTCCAATCTGTGACTCAGCAATTGAAAAAATTGAAGGTGAGGCGGTCGCGAGGTGCAGTGGTGGATTATTTTGCGCCGCACAACGCAAAGAGGCGATGAAGCACTTTGCTTCTCGAAAGGCGCTGGATATAGATGGTTTAGGTGATAAATTAATTGAACAATTGGTTGATATTGGTTTAGTGAAAAGTCCTGCTGATTTCTTCAAGTTAGATATATCGCAGCTTTCGAATATGGAGCGTATGGGAGATAAATCAGTTGCTAATTTGATCAACGCATTATTAGATGCAAAACAGACCACCTTTCCTAAATTTCTATATGCTCTGGGAATTCGTGAGGTCGGTGAAGCGACGGCTGCAAATTTAGCCAACCATTTTTGTAACTTAGAAGCTTTAAAAGCCGCTGATCAAGAATCTTTACAAGCGGTTAGCGATGTTGGTGTGATTGTAGCGGCGCATGTTTATCACTTTTTGCGAGAGCAGCATAACATTGAGGTAATTGATGAGTTGCTAAATGTCGGATTAACTTGGCCTGAAATAATACAAAAGTCCGCCGATGAACTACCTTTAAAAGATAAGACCTTTGTATTAACGGGTACCCTAGAAAGTATGGGACGCAATGATGCAAAAGCACAATTACAAGCATTAGGTGCGAAAGTGTCTGGCAGCGTATCTGCGAAAACAGATTATTTAGTCGCAGGTGAAAAAGCGGGTTCCAAGCTCACTAAAGCGCAGGATTTAGGTGTTGCGGTGTTAACCGAACAAGAACTAATCGCGTTGCTCGCACGACACTAGATATCACTGAAGTATTTAATCCGATTAACTTTTTATTGGGATGGCAACTGTTATGTCTTCAGAAAATAAAACACAACCTACAGAAGCTGATGTCATAGAATTTATTAACCAAGTTGAAAATGCTCAAAGGCGTGAAGATGCGCTAGTGCTATTGGATATGTTTAAAGACATCACAGGTGAGCAACCTGTGCTTTGGGGGAGCAGTATTATTGGTTTTGGCACATATACATATGCATTAGCTAGTGGCAAAAAACAAGCGTTTATGCGCAGCGGGTTTTCACCGCGAAAACAAAACTTAAGTGTTTATGTGGGAGCAGGGATGGCAGAAAAACCAGAGCTGATGGAGAATTTAGGGAAACATAAAACCAGTAAAGCATGTTTATATATTAACAAATTAGCAGATGTGGACTTAGCCGTTTTAGCCAGTATCATCAAGTCAGATATAGCGGTTATGAATCTTCGATATCCAGAGTAAATACCGTATTTAACAAAAAAAACAGTGTTATTGCATTTTTTTACGTCTTAGTTTGCGGTTTTTCCATGCTTTGCTTACTGAATAACGCCAAATAGCGTCTAGCCCTAAATATCCCGCTAACCCACATACAACCGAACATATCCCGCAGCCAAGTAAAAATGCCGGACCAATCGTTTCCATACTTTGTACCACCCATTGCCAGCTTAATTGAAACTTAAAATGGCGTTCAGGTGCACCTAAAACCGTGGTACCTATCAAATAGGCAAGATAAAACATCGGAGGCATAGTAAAAGGGTTGGTCACCCAAACGGTCGCCATAGACAAGGGCAGATTGACGCGCATTGGAATAGCGGATGCGGCGGCTAACCACATTTGAAAGGGAACTGGCCACCACGCAAAAAATAACCCAATCCCAAATGCACCAGAAGCAGATTTTCGGTTCAAATGCCATAAATTGGGGTCATGTAGTACAGTTCCGAACATTTTTAACGCTTTATGGTTTTTGATCGTTTGATGATCTGGTAAAAAGCGTTTAATAATCTTTTTAGGCATAGTCTACCGAATTTTACACCACAGTTAAGGCAAAGGAATTGCTAAATACTATACAACGGAATAAACAACTTTGGGTGGTCAGTTTTGTGACAATTTCAGTGTCCAGTTTAGTGTGGCCACATCTCCCTAGTCCTTATCTGTTGCCAGTTTTTCTTGTCATTGCCTGGCTTACCACACGATATTCCAAAAATGCGCTATTTTTCTGCAAACTAAATGTGTCAGCAATGATATGCATTACATCCACTCTTTTTGCAATAGTGTGGATGGCGAGTGTAGGCCATTGGCGGGTTAATTGGCAACTATCAGAGCAAGATATTCGACAAATAAAGCAAGTAACAGGATCAATCGAAACTATTGTAAGTGATTTAGAAAATACTAAGTTCAATTTAGTGATTTCTTCTATTAATGGTAAAACAAGTTATACACAGCCGAGAGTAAGACTAAATTGGAAGTTGCCAGCTTGGCCATTGAAGCAGGGGCAGCGTGTTAACTTGTCGGTAAAACTAAAGCCGGTACATGGCCTCGCTAATGATGGTGGGTTTAATTATCAAAAGTGGTTAATTTCCAATAATATCGTAGCGACAGGGTATGTTTTAAATGATAGCGCTGAGTTACAGGAAAACAACGTTACTGTACGACAACGGCTAATCGATAAATTTAAATCAATCGAACTGCGCCATTCCAGTTGGATTGCAGCTATGACCTTTGGCGATCGTTCCGGATTAACTCAGCAAAATTGGCAAATGATGCAAACAACGGGCGTTGCTCATCTTGTGGCGATATCGGGATTGCACTTAGGCGTGGTAGCGTCGCTTTGTTATTTTATATTCACCCAGTTGTTACGTTTGTTTGGCCGTATAGTTACGTTACCCCAACGAGTTAACTATCAATATATCTCGCTTCTGATCACACTTATAGCGACGTTTTTTTATGCCTATATCGCGGGCTTTTCGTTACCGACTCTCAGAGCATGGATAATGTTAACACTTTGGGCATTAATGCTTTTTAGCAAACGATATATCACTTTTAAGTGGTTCATAATATTAAACATGTTTATTTTTATCCTAATTCAGCCAATGAGTTTACTCAGTGCGAGTTTTTGGTTGAGTTTTGGTGCAATCGCCTTTATTGCTGTCGTTTCATGGCTCTGGCCTGTAAACGTTGCCGATATACAGTCACACCGCGTTTTGAATCGCAGCATACAGGTAAGTAAATCGATTATTCGTTTGCAGCTAATGCTGAGTTTGTTGATGCTACCCGTGGTTGCCGTGTATTTTTCCATGGTGTCGGTAAGCTCTCCCATTGTGAATGTGATTGCAGTTCCTGTGGTGACGTTAATTATCGTCCCGTTGTGTCTGTTAGGCTGCTTTTCGTTATTGTTTAGTCAAAACTGGGCTGCATGGTTTTTTTCTTGGGTCGATCGTTTATTAGATTTTTGCTTGATAGGCTTGCATTATTTTCAGCAGCTAAGTTGGTCACGGTTCGAACTACCCGGTATGCCAATTATTGTTTGGTTCAGCGTTTTTATCGCAACGATTGCCGTTTTTGTGCCACTAAATCGACGAATTAAATTAACGGCAATCATTGGTCTCTTACCTTTCTTAAGCTATTTTTTACCATCCCAATCGACCTCTTGGAAACTGCATGTGTTGGATGTGGGGCAGGGCTTGTCAGTCTTGGTTGAACAAGATGGTAGGGCGCTATTGTACGATACAGGAGCAGCATTTCCGAGCCGCTTCAACATGTCCGAAGCGGTAATTTTACCACTCCTAAAGCATGAAAATATCAATCAACTCGACTGGATGGTAATAAGTCACTTTGATAATGATCATGCCGGTGGCTTACCGCAACTTTTGTCAGGAATTAATGTTGGCGCATTCTTATCAAATCAGGATATGTGTCATAACCAGCTGGTTATCAAATGGGAAAAACTGACGATTAGAGGGTTATGGCCGGAAATCGATCATCGCGGTAAGGGCAATGATTTTTCATGTGTATTACAGATATCTGATGGTATCCAATCGGTCATACTACCGGGCGATATCAGTAAGTATGTGGAAAAGCGATTAGTCACTGAGCTGGGAAACAAATTAAACACTGATATACTTGTTGCCGCCCATCACGGCAGCGACACATCGTCACTAGACTCTTTTATTCAAGCAACTTCGCCCCAATATGCTATTTTCAGTCAAGGGTATTTAAATCGATGGGACTTTCCTAAACAACAAGTTGTGAATCGATTTGTCAATCAAAAGGTCGAGCTTATGTCGACCGCTCAGTCGGGACAAATTACTTTTACGTTCTCTAGAAATGGGAAACCGATTAAAGTCAGTCGTTTTCGTCAAGACCCCATGCAAAGTTGGTTTAGTCGTTACCTATGGCCATGATAGTTTTTCGATTAAAGCGGCTTTTTGCGGATAAAATGCGAAAGGCAAATTTATGCAATTACTAGATTAATGTTAATATCAATTTTTATTGAAAAGATAATACAGTTACAATCAACAGGTTACCTAACGTATAAGTTGCACATTAATGAATTCAGCGCTTCCAACACAACCTCTTTTTAGACGATTTTTAGTTTATTTGAAGGAATTCAAATTAGCTTTTTTTATGGCGATTATCGGCATGATAGGCTATGCGGCAATTGATTCCTGGATTTTTTCTCAGTTGCAGCCGATTATCGATAACAGTTTAGGTAAGCAAAATTATGAAACCTTGCGCACGGCTGCATATTTCGTTGTCCCTATTTTTATTGCGAGAGGATTATTTAACTTTTTAGGTACCTATATCTTGTCTTGGATTGGCAGTAATATTGTCATGAAGATGCGCCAGCAACTGTTTGAAAAGTATATGTATTTACCGGTTTCTTTCCATGATAACAACGCCTCTGGTGGGTTAATTTCAAAAGTAATTTATGACACTGAGCAAGTATCTGGCGCTGGAAGTAAAGCCCTATTAACTTTGATTAGAGAGGGCGCATTTGTCATCGGTTTACTTGCGGTAATGTTTTATTATTCTTGGCAATTGTCATTGGTATTCATATTAATTGGACCGGTAGTCGCCATCATTGTTTCTATTGTGAGCAAACGTTTTCGTATTGTAAGTAAGAGTATTCAGCAAACAATGGGGAATTTGACCTCATCAGTTGAGCAGGTGATCAAAGGGCATAAAGTCGTTCTTATGTTCGGTGGTCAGCAGCAAGAGAAGTCACGTTTTAGGGAACGCAACAATCACAACCGTCAACAAAATATGAAATTAGTCGTTGCGCGCGTGTTGAGCGTATCTTCTATTCAAGTCTTAGCTTCCGTCGCCCTCGCTGTAGTGCTCTACATTTCAAGTCTGCCGAGTATGGTAGAGGGTTTAACCCCCGGAATTTTCACCACCGTGGTGGTTTGTATGACGATGTTATTGAAACCGCTAAAACAACTCACTACTGTCAACAGCGAGTTTCAAAAAGGTATGGCGGCTTGTGCTAGTGTTTTTGAAGTTTTGGATCGAGAAATTGAAATCGATAATGGGCAAGAACGGATTAATCGTCTAAAGGGAAAAATAGAATTTGATAATGTCACTTTTTACTATCCTGAAACTGAAACGCCAGCATTAAAAGATGTTTCATTCAGCGTGGGAGAAGGCCAAACTTATGCGTTAGTCGGTCGTTCAGGCAGTGGCAAATCTACAATATCCAGTTTATTAACGCGTTTTTACAATATCCAACAAGGCCAAATCAGGCTCGACGATATACCTATTGAAAATATAAAGCTCACTGATTTGCGCAAACAATTTGCCTTGGTATCGCAACATGTCACGTTATTTAATGACACGATTTTTAACAATATTGCGTATGCTTCTGAACAAGTTGATGAAGCCCGTGTATTGGAAGCGGCTAAAATTGCGCATGTACAAGAATTTGTCAATCAACTGCCAGAGGGTTTTAACACTATGGTAGGAGAAAATGGTCTGAAATTATCTGGTGGTCAACGTCAACGAATTGCAATTGCCCGCGCGATTTTATTGGATGCACCAATATTAATTTTGGATGAAGCTACCTCTGCTTTAGATACTGAATCTGAACGTCTAATCCAAGATGCGCTTGAAAAGCTACAGCAAGACAGAACCAGTATTGTAGTGGCGCATCGCTTATCTACAATTGAAAATGCTGATCAAATCATGGTAATCGAGCAAGGACAAATAATTGAGAAAGGTGATCACCAGACATTGCTTGCGCAGCAAGGCGCTTATTCTCAATTGCACAGTTTGCAATTTAGTGAAGGGAATAAATAGTAAGTGACCTTTATTGAAAAAGTATGGTTTGAAGAATCGCTGCTATACCGAATTGTAAAGTGGGTGTTTTTTCCCTTCACCTGTCTTTTTTGGCTGTTGTCTACTACACGCCGATTAGGCTACAAATTCGGCTGGCTTAAATCCCATAAAATTCCTGTGCCAATTGTTGTGGTTGGCAATATATCGGTCGGTGGAAACGGAAAAACCCCGCTCGTCGTATTTTTAGCAAACTGGTTGATAGAACAAGGCTATCGTCCTGGCATTCTTAGTCGAGGGTATGGTGGAAACGCTTCTTTTTATCCCGCCAGTGTAAACGCTCAAAGCGATGTAAGCCGAGTAGGAGACGAACCATTATTGATCAAGCAACGGGTATCTTGTCCTGTTGTCATCGACCCAAAACGTCCTCGTGGTGCCAAATATTTAGTTGAACAACATCAATGTGATATCGTAATTTGTGATGATGGATTACAGCACTACGCACTACATCGCGACATTGAAATAGTGGTGATTGATGGGGCCAGAAAACATGGTAATGGCTGGCTGTTACCAATGGGGCCATTACGAGAAAGCATCCATCGGCTGACAAAAGTTGATTTTGTAATCAACAATAGCGGAACACCAAGCGCATCAGAAATGTTGATGGAAATAATTCCAGGTGATTTAATTAATATAAAAAATCAACGTCTGACCAAACCTACAACAGAGGTTGAAGAAGCCGTTACGGCGATGGCAGCGATAGGAAATCCTCAACGATTTTTTACTTTATTGGAACGTCTTGTCGAGGTAAAACAGCAAATTTCATTTATTGATCACTATCAATTTAAAGTAGGCGATTTTCCCGAAGGGACAATAGTGATGACAGAAAAAGATGCTGTTAAATGTCGCGATATGGCAAAAGATAATTGGTGGTTTTTACCTATTCATGCAAAATTACCATTAGATTTTACACAACGTTTAAAGCAAAAATTAGACTCCATTAAAAGGATACAAAAATAAAATGGCATTTGATAAAAAATTACTGGAAATATTGGCCTGTCCAGTTTGCAAAGGTAAGTTGCAATATCAGCCAAAAGAGTCCGAGTTGATATGTCGTTTCGATCGTTTAGCCTATCCTATTAAAGATAACATTCCCGTCATGCTCGAAAATGAAGCACGAGAGTTGTCTCTAACAGATATAGAAAAATTGGATAAAGCGCCATTATGAAATTTACAGTCATTATTCCAGCCCGTTACGCCTCAACGCGTTTTCCCGGTAAACCGCTAGTTGAAATTTCCGGTAAACCTATGGTGCAACATGTTTATGAGCGTGCATTGGAAGCAGGCGCAACACGTGTAATAGTGGCTACCGATGATGCGCGAATTGCCAAAACGGTTACGGATTTTGGTGGTAATTATTGTATGACCGCTGCACATCATGAGTCTGGTACCGAAAGACTAGCTGAGGTAGTGGATGTCGAAGGGCTTTTGGCACATGAGTTAGTCGTTAATGTACAAGGTGATGAACCTTTTATTCCAGCTGCGAATATTCGTCAAGTTGCAGAGAATTTGTTTCAGTACAAAGATGCTGAGATGGCCACGCTAGGGGTGAGAATTTCTGACGTAGAAGACGCATTTAATCCCAATGTAGTGAAAGTAGTCACTGACAAAATGGGCTACGCACTGTATTTTTCTCGATCCGCAATCCCTTATGACCGTTCGCGTTTTATGGATGCCGATAGCATTGATGAAATTGGCGACTTTTATCTTCGCCATATTGGTATTTATGCGTATCGAGCAGGCTTTATTAAACAATATGTGAATATGGCGCCTTCTGGTTTAGAGCAAATCGAATCACTAGAGCAGTTGCGTGTTTTGTGGCATGGCGAACGTATTCATGTGGATGAAGCGCAAAAAGCGCCACCCACTGGAATTGATACACCTGAAGATCTTGAGAAACTTATTCAAACCCTAAAAGATGGAGAGTGATTATGCCAAATGCAGTGATAACCGGCGCTAATCGAGGAATTGGATTAGAATTAACGAAACAACTTTTAGCGAAAGGATGGGATGTTTACGCATTGTGCCGTCATAGTTCTGATGAACTAAACGAAAGTAATGCTAAAGTTGTGACCAAAGTCGATGTTGGTAACCCCGACGCGCTTCCCAATGCGTTGGCAAAAATCAAAGACGTTAAAATTGATTTATTAATTAATAACGCTGGCGTGTTAGGAAAAGATTCGATTGACGAATGGGACCCGCACACCATTGAACATCAGTTTAGAGTAAATGCATTGGGCCCCTTATTGGTTACACAAGTGTTACTCGAGCAACTTAAGAAGGGTGCTAAAGTCGCGCATATCACCAGCCGTATGGGTTCTTTAGCAGATAATGCTTCAGGCGGCTACTATGGTTACCGTATGTCAAAAGCTGCGCTTAATGCTGTGGGGGTTTCCATGGCCAATGACTTAAAAGAACGCGGGAT
This sequence comes from Aliiglaciecola lipolytica E3, assembly GCF_000314975.1. GTDB lineage: Bacteria > Pseudomonadota > Gammaproteobacteria > Enterobacterales > Alteromonadaceae > Aliiglaciecola > Aliiglaciecola lipolytica. The sequence continues at coordinate 118,421 of NZ_BAEN01000038.1, read as the reverse complement.
TGCCGTGGCACTTTTGCATCCAGGTTATGTACAAACTGAAATGGTCAGCTACGGTGGGGACATTTCAGCTGAAGATGCGGCTTCGCGTTTACTTGATCGAATTGAAGACCTGAATTTGAATAATACCGGTAGTTTTTGGCATTCCAATGGAGAGATTCTACCTTGGTAATTTATCGCAATTGGGTTTCAGAACCAGTAACAATGTTATTTTTTAAGGATAGAGGATCATTGTTAGCATAATCTGCAAGTTCATGCTTATTTTGCTCTTTGGAGTTTCACTTTCCATAGGGCAATTTGCGCAAGCTAAAGAAACGGTTTATGTGGCTGTTGCGAGTAATTTTTTAACTACATTTAAGCAACTGCAAATTGCCTTTGAACAAACTCATCAAAGCCAACTAATCGTTAGCGCTGGCTCAACAGGCAAGTTGTACGCACAGATTACTCATGGTGCGCCATATGACCTGTTTTTTTCAGCTGATGATGTTCGTCCTCAACAATTGCAGAAACAAGGTTTTACGCATAAAAACAAAGCGTTTACCTATGCTTTTGGCCGCCTTGCGGTTTACCACCCAGCAGTTGATTCGTCACAGTTTTGTGTAAAATTGCTATCCAACAACGACGTAAAATATATTGCCATAGCCAATCCTAAAATTGCGCCTTATGGAGAGGCGGCAAAAGACTGGATGACTAGCAAACAAATTTGGCAATCGCTCAAGAATAAAATTGTGATGGGGGAAAATGTGAATCAAGCATTGCAATTTGTTGAAACAGGTAATGCACAAATGGGTTTTATTGCTATGTCTATGACCGGCAATTTGCCCACACATTCGTTTACAGAGTTAGACGACAACAACTATCAAGCCATTCGTCAACAAGCGGTACTTATCACAAATAAACCCGAAGCAGCTAAGTTTGTGGCTTTTCTATCAACGCAATCGGCGCGCGATATTATCCTGAAAAGTGGTTATATTCTGCCATGATGTTGAGCCAATCAGATCTACTCGCCTTGTGGTTGACCATAAAACTAGCTCTTATCTCAACTGTTTTATTGTTATTAATTGGCTTACCGCTTAGTTATTGGTTAGCAAAATCACAATGGCGTTTTAAATTTTTTTTTGAAGCGTTAGTCGCGTTACCATTAGTACTGCCACCGACCGTGCTGGGCTTTTATTTATTGTTATTAATGAGTCCAGATGGCGTATTAGGTAAAATATCCACAGCGTTAGGTGCAGGTAATTTGGCTTTTAGTTTTACGGGGTTAATAATCGGCTCATGTGTTTATTCGCTGCCATTTGTGGTTCAACCATTGCAAACCGCATTTGCAGGTCTATCGATAAGACCATTAGAAGTCGCCTCGACTTTGGGGGCTTCAAAATCAGAGCGATTATTTAGCGTTATCATCCCTATAATCAGACCGGGTTTAATTAGCGCTGCCGTATTAGGTTTTGCCCATACCCTAGGGGAGTTTGGCGTGGTTTTGATGATTGGTGGAAATATCCCCGGTCAAACTCAAGTGGTCTCAATTGCAATTTATGAACACGTCGAATCTTTGCAATATCAACAAGCTCATTGGTTGGCGGCAACCTTATTAATATTTTCCTTTGTCTTACTATTATCTGTTTATGCCTCCAATAAACGATTTATGTTGGTGAATAAATGAGCTTGTTGGTCCGCTTTACAAAACAAGTTGGTGATAAGCATGTCGACAAGGCAAACATCAAGCTTGATGTAGAAATTAACAGCAGAGGTGTCACTGCGGTATTTGGCCCGTCCGGTGCGGGTAAAACCACGTTATTACGCGTTATTGCTGGTTTAGAAAAGCTGCCTGATGCTAAGGTGAAATTCAATCATCAGGTTTGGCAAGATGCAGATACTTTTATTGCCCCTGAACATCGCCATATCGGCATGGTGTTTCAACATCCTAGTTTGTTCGAACACTTGAATGTAGAACAGAATATTTATTTTAGTGAAAAGCTAAAAGCCAATAGAAATCGTAAGAAACACATTGATATTTCTCAAATTATCACTTTGCTACAGCTTACTCCGTTACTAAAACGCACACCCAATACCTTGTCTGGTGGAGAGCAGCAACGGGTTGCGATTGCACGCGCATTAGCGACTCAGCCCGACTTGTTGTTAATGGATGAACCATTATCTGCATTAGATGAAAAATTAAAAAGCGAGTTTTTAGCTTATCTAGAGAAATTATTAATTCAATTATCCATTCCTGTGGTATACGTAAGTCATTCAAAAGCAGAACTAGCTCGGCTTTCAAGCCAAGTTGTTTTGATTAATCGTGGCGAGGTTGTGGGGCAAGGGCCAAGTGCAAATGTGTTAACCGACCTTAATCAACCATTAATGTTGAGTTCAGACCTTCAAACCGTTTTGCACGGCGAAGTTAAAGCATTTGATACGCAAAACCAGGTAGCTGAAATTGATACTGATGCAGGACCACTTTATCTAAGTCAAATTAGTAATAGCGTTGGTGAGCATTTAAAGGTCGTGATTCACGCGAAAGACGTCAGTGTCGCTTTGTCGAATGCCCAAGATACGAGCATATTGAACATACTTCCTGCAACGGTTGAAGAGTTTAAATTCACAGAAAATGCAAGTGTCATTCTCAAATTGAGAGTAGGGCGCAGATTTATTCTCAGTCAAATAACCCAAAAATCTTTTAACCAGTTGAAAATTGTTAAACAACTTCCATTATTTGCGCAAATAAAAGCGGTTGTATTAGCGGAAATTCACGTTTGAATTTCCGCTTTTTAGTTTGAGCCGTTTACACTGTTCGAGTGGCTAGTGCTGGCGGAATGTTGGCTGCTTTTTTAGCTGGACCAAATACCGCTATTTGCCCGACAAGCCAAAGCACTAACATGCCTGCGGGTACAAAATACCAATCCAATGCATTGAGACTAAAAATATTAACCAGAAGCATATTTAAGCCCACTGTAAGAACTGCTCCTAACAATACTCCTACTGTACTAATTAGAAAATTCTCAAGCATAAAGTAGCGAACTATTGCCTGTTGGCTCGCACCCAAGGCTCTTCTGGTGCCAATTTGTTTTTTACGACGATTAACACTGAAACTGGCTAAGCCAACAATACCTAGACCGGTAACTATGGTTAAGATAATCATAGTGGTTGAGAGTATTTTAATCATTGCCGTATCTGCACGGTAACTGCGTTCTCGGGTTTCTTGTACGGTACGCATCCCGCGGATAATGCGTTGCTTGTTTGAAGAAGCTAGGGCTTCCTCAATAATCGGCATAATCGCATCTCTTTGACCGGGTTGAGCACGTATATAATAGCGATTAGATTCGAACTCGGTGATTTCTGGTGTCAGCACTGTATGTTCTAAATCATCCCAACCTACCCAAGGTGCTTGAATTTTGTCTACAATACCTTTAACTATCATGGGTTCGTTTTGTTGAATATAGATGGTTTTACCAACCACATCTTGGTAGCCAATATCAGGAAATAATGACTCTGCCAATACTTTGGTTATGATGACATTGTCTGGCCAATCTCTAACCCCGGCTGGACGCCAACGTACATCGCCAGCAGCAAAATTTTCGCCTGCAATGACCTCAAGATCCAACGCGTTTATACCATGTTCATCAACCATATAAATGGCTGCGCCTTCAGTTTCTTTTTCTTCACCCGGTTCGGTTTGAAAGCTCATTGACCAACCACCTCCACTGACGGGGATAGCATTGATTTGAATTGCATCTAATACGCCCGCTGTACTTCGAATTAACTCTAAATCGTTTGTGGCGGTGCTCTTAGGATCAAAATTTGAACCAAAGCCCGTGGTGGTTAGATAAAAACTATTGATCTCGTCAATGCCACTTTCTCTTTCTATTTTTGTTGCACGCTCCAAGATGATAAAAATTGAATTAACCACAATCGTCATTGTAACGGCGATTTGTATAGCGATTAAAATAGCGCCGACTTTATTACGCATCAAAGCGCGAAATATCGGACCAATTTCCCATTGATTTGAACTCATACAATTCTCCTTATTGACTTTTTAACTGGCTAGCGGGAGCGATATTGCAAGCTCGCCAAGTCGGATACATACCGGCTAAAATACTCGATACTAAGGCAAGTAATATCGCGCTCGCCATCATAGTGAAATCTAACCCGACTAAATTTTGCACGAATTCTCCATACAGAGATTTAATGCCTTCAAGTCCGAGAAATGCTAAACCTAAGCCAAGTATTCCGCCTGCCACTCCAATACAAGCTGTTTCAACAAGATGTTGAATAAATAAGTCAGTCTTTGAAGCGCCAACAGCTCGACGTAGGCCAATTTCTGATGCTTTACCGGTAAATTTAGCAAGCAATAAACCAATGGTATTGAGCAGACAAACCAATAAAAACATAAAAGACACCCACATCATAATCTGCGCGTCATCGGCAACGACTTCCTCAATTTCCATCCATTCCATCACATTTGAAAGGCGATTATTAAGAGGACGTGCAAAGCGGCCTAACGCTTTTTGTTCATTAACATAGTTGTTAAGAAAATCCATGTACTGGTCTTTTTCGTTCTGATCCCTCAGCTCTACCCACATTTGATAATTAACGCATTCTGATTGTAAAAATGCGATAAAACCTTCGCCTTCTGGGCTTTTCCAACAATTGGTATTTCCACCGTTACTTAATTCCAATTCTTGTTTCATGTAAAAAGGCATAAAGACTTCTTCGGTCTCATCAAAAGCTCCGGTTGTTACATCATAGAAGCGTGGCACTAGAACCCAATCATCTAACACACCAACGACACGGAAATTTTCACCTACGATACGAATGGTGCGACCAACTGAGTTTTCACCGCCAAAAACGCGCTCATTGGTCGCTTTACTGATAACTACCACGTAATCTCGATTGGTATCATTATTTTCAGACCAGCCGTTACCGAATAAAAAGGGGGCATCAAACATTGGGAAAAAGTCTGAAAATGCTAATCGAATACTGGCCATAAATGGTTTGTCATCTTGCCCCGTTGGCTCAATCACTCCACCTGTTGACGCCATTGCCGTTTGACGAAAAGCCTGCTTGGCTTGCATTAAATTAGTGGCTTCGGTCCAGGTAATTTGATCCGGTGGTTCATTAGGTTCTCTGGCAGGTTCAAATTGAGACCAACTATCTAACTGCACATAAAAAAGCTGCTCGCTTTTATGCGGAATAGGGTTGGCTGACATTAAGTAATTCACTGTCACCGTCGTCATACTTGCGCCAATGCCAAGACCGATAGCAGTGATCATTAATGCACTTAAAATAGGATTTCGTTTGATACTTTTAAAAGCTAATCGAAGATAATAAGTAAACATTATCTACCCCTTATCCATTTGCCGCTTGATGCAAATTTATTTCATTTATATCTGTCAGCTCGCTAAGTTCACTGACCCGACCATCACGTACATAAATATTACGTTTTGCTTGCGTGGCTAAATGCTGATCGTGGGTAACCATGACTATGGTGGTTCCCTGATCATTTATTTGTTTAAGTAACTCCAACACACTTAACGCCATCTTTGAGTCAAGGTTTCCGGTTGGCTCATCAGCTAATAAAAACCGAGGGTTACCAGCTAATGCTCTGGCAATCGCAACGCGTTGTTGCTGACCACCAGATAATTGCGAAGGTAGGTGCTTCATACGGTTAGCTAAACCGACTAATTCTAAACTTTCTTCTATACGTTTTTTACGCTCTGCTCCTTTGAATCCGCGATAGCGTAACGGTACATCGACATTATCAAAAAGATTTAGATCTGGAATAAGATTGAAGCTTTGAAAAATAAAGCCAATTTTTTCGTTGCGTAACTGGCTACGTTTTTTATCGTTTAAGCGACTGACATCTTGTCCATCCAGCTCGTATTTCCCGCCTTCGAAGGTTTCCAGCAAGCCAGCAATATTTAGAAAGGTTGTTTTACCTGATCCTGACGGTCCGGTAACGGCAACAAATTCACCTTCATCAACTTGCAAGTTAAAATCTCGTAATGCGTGGGTTTCAACTAAATCGGTACGAAATATTTTTTTCACTTCTGTCATCGTTAACATGTGTGTTTCCTTTTATTTTTTAGTGTGAGTGGGAAGGCAAATTAATTGGTGATTAAAATGCGATCCGCTCCATTAAATTGGTCGGTACCTGAAATGATGATGGTGTCTCCAGCTTTTAGGCCATCCATTATTTCAACACTTGAAAGACTTCTAATACCGGTGGAAATGGTGGTCTTTTCGGCGATGGAGTCTTTGACTAAATAGGCGATTCGTCCGCTGCCGCTATCTAAAAACTGGCCACGTTGCACCATTAATACGTTTTCTTTACTTTCCATTAGAATGCGGGTGGTTAAGCGCTGATTCTGGCGCAGCCCCTGTGGCTGCTCTATGCTTTCGCCCGCTAAGTTATGGGTGGCAAAACGCACTCTTCCGTTCACTTGATTGTTCTCAATTTCAGGTGAGATAGTGACGAGAGTGGCTAAGTGCGTTTCGCCATTGAGGCTTATTTCGGCATGCATGCCAATGGCTAAATCGTCGGCATAACTTTCTGGGATATCGACTTCTAATTCAAATTCAGAAAGATCCACCACACTTAATATGGGCTGGTTCTGGGTGACTTGGTTTTTTTGTTGCACTGCTAAATTACCCACAATGCCATTTACCGGAGATCGCATCGTTAACTCATCAACTTTGCGGGTTAATTCGGCTACCAATAATGCCTGTCTTTCTACTTGAAACTCTTTTGTTTGAATTTCGAAGGCTAGGCTTTCCTGATTAAGCTCTGCATCGCGTACGGCATGTTGGTGCACGAGTTTGGCATTTTGTAAATCATCTTGTGCTTTTTCAAAATCGATCTGGCTAATGGAATGTGTCGCAAAAGCTTTATCCGCGCGGCGTTTTTCTCGATCCGCTGCGGTTAATGAGACTAACGCAAGATCCACTGCTTTTTGGTTTTCTAATGCCTGTTTTTTAGCTTGAATTTTTTCTCGATCCAGTTCCATTTGTGAACGTTGTAAACTGGATTCCTCTTGTTTAAGTTCATTGGTCAAAGCTGGACTATCTATCTCTGCTAAAACCTGACCAATCGTTACTGAATCACCTGCATCCACCTTAAAGGTGATAGTCCCTTGTGCAGGGCTGTATAATCTGGGGCTTACTGATGCTACTACTCGACCCTGTACAGATAAATCTCGGACTAAATCGCCTTTTTGTACCGTGCCTAAGCGAAGTCTTTGCGCTGATATGGAAAGATCTGAACTGGACCAGTTACTAAAAGCAGGTGCGAGAGTGAAATAGCAGATAATGAGAGTAATACATATAAGAACAACTATGATGAGTGGTTTTTTATTATTGTTTTTGGCCAGAACAACATCTTGTGCGCTGGTGTCTTGAATTTTCATGGCGTTTTCTCTGAAATTATTAGAACAATCAGAGAGTAAGTCGAAGTGAAAGTTGAAAAGGTTTAAATAAAAATAAAATAAATTTTTAAAATGTGGATTTGCTTGTACTGCAAATACGTAAACGGCGCTCAAAACTGTGAACGCCGTTTATATCAGCTTCGTTAAATATTAACGATTGCGGCCCATTTTATCGTGACTGCTAACCCAATGACCGGCGATTACTGCACAAGCGAGCGAAATATCACCCGCCAGAACTGTGGCGGCGACTATTTCAGCAAACTTATTGGCTTTATCTTTACCAACACACCCTAATAACTGTAAACATTCGTTTTGCGTTGGCAGACCAGTGCCACCGCCAAATGTCGCTACAATTAGCGAAGGTAAAGTCACCGCCAAATAAAAGTCCCCGTTATCTAATAGTTGATGGGATAACATTCCCGCATGAGATTCGACCACATTAGCCTCATCTTGTCCGGTTGCAATATAAAGTGACGCTATACCATTGGCGGAGTGGGGACCATTGTATGCAGCACCCGCCATCAATGCCCCTGTGTTGGCTAATGTAGTTGCTCCTGCTAACATTTTTGTGTCTACTTTCATCACCCGAGCCAATACTTCTTTTTTCAACACAATTTCGGCGATGACTCGCTTGCCTCGTGAATGCAGCATGTTTAGATGAGAGTGCTTTTTGTCGGTATCCATATTGCCCGATAATAGATACATACATGGGATAGGGGAGTTGGCTTTAATCCATTCACAGGCCACCAGCGTGGCTTTGCCCACCATATTTTGTCCGGCTGCATCGCCAGTTGTGTAATTAAATCGCAAATATCGGGTTTTAGCGACCGACCATTGTTGAATATGTTCTAGTTTACCAACACTGGTCGTGGTTTCAGAAATTGCTTTAATTTGTTCAAAGTTTTGCTCAACCCATTCGCCAAAATCACGGGCTTGTCTTGCATCTTCGAATATAAATGCCGGTGCGCGTTGCATCCAACCTTCCACCACAGTGGTTTTAACTCCACCACATTCATTTATAACACGCATCCCTCTGCTGTAACTGGCGACTAATGTACCTTCGGTGGTTGCAAGCGGTATGTAAAACTGTCCTTTAGCATGTTCACCATTAATCTGAACTGGCCCGGCGATACCCACAGGCATTTGCACAATACCAATAAAGTTTTCAATATTACCCGGTAAAATCGCCGGATCTATGCTGTATTCACCAGTGTATTTTAAATCTGTCCCAGTCTTTTGTTTTAGAAACTCGCGTCGAGTTTTTGCCATTTCAACAGTATGGTCATTCTCCGAACTACGTGGGATACGAGTATCGTCAGTCATAGGGGATATCCTTTTTATTACATTCAGGTTAGTTATTTATTTTAGATTATTAATTAATACACGCCTGAGAGTGGATCACAATCTATTTGTTGGCTTTTTTGTAAATAAATTGTAAAGCTAGTTGGGTGGTAGATTTTTAGTTTTGAAGGTGAGTTTGTTATTGGTGTCTCGGCTTGAACGAATGATGTCGTCCGAATATACAGTGGATTGTTGTTTTGCAAGTCGGTCGTATAAAACCACATTGACCGATGCAGCGAGGTTCATACAGCCAACAGTAGGTACATAGACAACGTCATCGCATTGGTTCAATACGTGTTGCGGAATAGAACCGTCTTCTGGGCCGAACACGTAGATAGCGTTTTCAGGATGTTGAAAGTGCGGTAGAGGAGTGGCCCCTTCAACGAGTTCAAATGCGATTTTTCGGAAACCTGATGGTAAGTCTTCAAAAATATTATCTATATTTGTAAGTGGTATATGTGCATTAACGTTTTTGGTGTCTGTCGCAAAACTTTTAGCACGCTCATAGCGTTTCCCAGTATAAACGATCGATTGTGCTGAATAACACCCTGCAGCTCTCAATACCGCGCCGACATTGCTCGGGCTTTTGGGGTTTATTAAGCCGACAATATAATGATTAGATTGATGTTTTTGTGAAGAATTTTGCATTTTGGATTAGCGCGAATTAAGAGTTTAGACTAGGATACGATAGATTAGATCAGAAAACACCTTGGAGTGATTTGATGAGATTTACTGTTTTTATTCAAGCTTTAGATTTAGGTCAATGTAAAGATCAAATACAACGTCAGGCGCTATTCGATATCGCTCTGATGTTTGTGATGATAGATGGGATAATTGAAGAGCAAGAACGTACCTACATGCAAGGTTGGTTAAGCAATCTGGAATGGTCGAACGAAACCGACAAACTAGATTACTATTTCGCTGTAGAAAAGAAAGTAATGGATGCGATCGCCATGAAGGAGGTTGAGGATTATCTAGCGCACCGCGCTGCACTGTTAACTGATCCATGGATGAAAGAGCAAGCGATGCAGTTAGCAGAAGATATTTCTCATGCAGATGGCAATTTGGATGATTCTGAAAAAGCCGCACTAGACTTTTTATTGGTTAAATTAATCGATAAACGTTAATAACCCATTTATAAGAAAGATAAAAATGCTAGGAGAATCATCTCCTAGCATTTTTTTTATATGCGAATTAATTTGCTAACCAAACGTTTACTGTCATTTACCATAGACACAGTGTTACGACGTAATTTAAGCAGTAACAAGTAAGTCAATGGTACTAAAAATAAACTGGTTAACGTACTAAATAATAAGCCACCAATTATGGCAATTGCCATCGGCGAGTAGGGAGGTCCGTCACCGCCAATGCTGACATCGCCAATGGCTAGTGGAACCAGTCCTAATACAGTTGTCGATACTGTCATAAGAATCGGTCTGACACGAGTTAGACACCCCTCAATAATTGCGTCATGGACAGTTTGACCTTGATTCACTAATTGGTTAATGCGATCAACCAACACAATTCCGTTATTGACCACAATCCCCATCAAAATCAGCATGCCTATCATGCCCATTACCGTCATTGGGTTTCCGGTTATCAAAAACGCCCAGAAAACACCGGTAAATGAGAATATTAATGAGGTAAGAACTGAAGTGGGTAAAAGTAGCGATTCGAATAACGCCGCCATCACAATATATATCATGCATATGGCAAGGATCATGTTGGTGATCATTACGCCTTCGTCTTCATCTTGTCTTTGAAAACTGCCATCAAGAGCCCAGGTATAACCACCAGGTAATTGCACATTGGCCATTATGGCTTCAATACGTTCTTTGGCTTCTTCAATGGTAAGTTCATTTTCAAGATTTGCTCCTATTGCGAGTGCAGTCTGTCTTCCGTCTCTTTGAATTTGCGACATTCTGGGTTTTATTGCAAATTCAGCGAGCATGTCCAAGGTTACATTTTGGTCCATATTTCTAAACACAGTTAAATTGCGCAGAGCATCAATCGAGGTTTGCAGAGACTCGTCGTATAGTAAACGAATATCTATTTCACCTTCGCTATCATTTCTAAATGTGCGTAAGTTAGTTCCGCGTAAAGCGGTACTGATTATGTTGGCTACATCGTTTGTGTTTAAACCAAAGCGAAAGGCTTTTTCACGGTCTATTTTAATTTGCAATTCATAATTTTGTGCATCAATATCCGCTTTAACATCCGTCAAACCGTCTACGCTACTAATTATCGGTACAATTTCACTGGCAATCTGCATTAGCGTTTCAGATGACTGTCCAAATAATGAAATTCTAACCCCGCCGCCGTTTCCTTGATCCCACTGAAAGGACGGTTTTGCTCTAGCAAATGCAGGGAATTCATCTTTTATTTGTTTTTTAAGATCGGATATTTTGATCGGGATATCATCTTCAAGTGTTATGCCTGATACCGCTTCCCCAGCAGTGAAATAACTATAAACCTGCTTTATGTAAAAGCGTTCTTTATTGGCATACAAATAATCTTCCATTTTAAGCACAGACTTTTCTACTTCTTTAAGACTGTAATTGCCCTGAATATCGTAGTTCAGCCAAATTCGACCGCTACTCCCATTATTTTGTTCATCGCTTTTTAATAGGCTCATGGGGATCATAGTGCTGACTAAAATAAGCACCGCAATTAACGCTGTTTTACCTTGGTTTGCCAAAGTCCAGCGCAGTACAGATGCATACATGCCTTTAAATTTAGACGGTTTGACTTGTTTACTTTTTGGTTTGATTTTCAGCTTTGTGGCAAGTAGTGGGATCAACGTTTGAGCTAAAATCAATGACGCGAATAACGAGATACAAATCGACACAGCTACGTGTTCCAAAAAGACGGTAATTTCTTCTTTTGCTCCTACTATATTGGGTAAAAATACAATGGCGGTCGTTGCCGTCCCTGCAATCACAGCTAAGCTTACTAAACCAACCCCTTTTTTAGTGGCTTCTACTGGATCTGGTTCGGTTTCCCGTTCTTGGAATATACTCTCTGTCACGACTACGGCATTATCTACCAGCATACCAACCGCTAACATTAATCCCATTAAAGATAGGATATTCAAGGTATACCCAAGGAAGTACATACAAGCCAAGGTTATACAAATGGCAAAAGGTACCGACAACACGACTACAAGGGTTGTAGCTAGATTACGCAAAAATAAATACAACACGATGATCGAAAGTGCTGCACCGATTAAGCCAGAATTAAGCAAATCTTGCAGAGATGTGGTAACAGAGTCGGCTTCATCTTGCATAATAAACAAGTTTATACCGTTAAATGCCGTGCTGTTTCGTGCTTTTTCTATTTCTGCCATTACGGCATCTGATACTTCTACTAAATTAGCACCTGATTCGCGGAATATATTTAAGCCAATGGCGTGGGTTCGATCCAAATGACGACCTTCTTCAGCTCTAGGTGTTTCGTATCTAACCTGAGCGATATCACTAAGACGTATGCTGCGCTCAATGATTAAGTCTTCAATTTCTTCTTTACTTCGATATTCACCAATTGGATTAACTGTGATTTTACTATCTAAATCAAAGAATTGTCCTGCCGTCATCGAAAAGTTAGCATCACGTAACGTTTTGGTTAGTTTGCCTGTATCAATATGCAAAGCAGCAATACGTTGTGGATCTAAGCGTATCGAAATTTGCTTTTTTTGTACGCCATACAGTTCAACTTTAGAGACGCCCTTAATCCGTTCAATTGGCATCTTGAGATTGCGTTCAAGTAAATCATAGGCGTTTGAAATGTCACGATCACTGGATAAACGCAATTGAAAAACCGGCATATCTTTGAGGTTAAACTTAAACACTAAGACACGTTCTACATCTTCAGGAAGTAGGTGACGGATCGCATCAATCTTTTCGCGAGCTTCAATACTTTTGGCTTTAATATTTGCGTCCCAATCAAAGCGAACTTGAATTTCTGCATAATTTTCGGTTGACCGAGAACGTAGTTTTTTAATGCCCGACATAGTCGCCAATGCTTCTTCAACAGGACGCGTGATCATTTTGTCAATTTCTGTTGGGGTGGCATCTTTATACGGAACTTGAATGAAAATTTCGGGAAAATCTATCCCTGGAAATTTTTCTAGCGGTAACATTTTACTCGCCGCCAAGCCCATTATCAGTAACGAAAAGAACAACATGGAAATGGTGACCGGACGACGAATGGCGAAACTTGCCAAAGCGGCGCCAGCATGGGCAAACTTATCCATAAACCACCTCATTTTTGGTTACGTTTTCGGCGTCTTTTGCAGGCGTTACAATAAAGACTTTGCGGTCAAAAAGGCTGTATAAAACCGGGATCATGAACAGGGTTAGGAAAGTCGCAAATAACAATCCAAATATCACGGTAATGGCCATTGGCGTACGTATTTCTGACCCTTCACCTAAGCCAATAGCCATTGGTAAAAGTCCTAAAATGGTGGTTAATGTGGTCATCAAGATAGGGCGTAGTCGACTGTTCGCTGCATCTTTAATCGCAGTTGATTTTTCCTCACCTTTCGCGCGTAGTTGATTAATTCTGTCAATTAATACAATGGCATTATTCACCACGATCCCGGCTAACATGATTAGTCCGATAAACACCACGACACTGATGTTAGTTCCTGTTACGAATAAGCCATAAATTGAGCCTGCACAGGCCATGGGAACAGTGAACAAGATTAAGAATGGATGAAGCAATGATTCAAATTGTGAGGCCATGACCAGATAGACCATAAAAACAGCTAAAGCTAATGCCATGTAAAGCGAATTAAAGCTAGCTTCCATTTCTTCGCTTTGGCCGGTGATCTTTGCCTGTAAACTAAAAGGTAGTTTAATATCTTCTATGGCTTTGCGCGCATCAATGACGGCCGCACCAAGATCTCCATAGGTTAAATTTGCACTTACCAACACAACCCGTTGTTGGCCTACGCGCGTAATTTCACTGGGGCCAACCGACATCTCAATTGTAGCCACGGCTGCCAATGGAATTGCTGTAGAACTGTTGGGATTAACCACAATCCGTGAGATATCCGCGATGGAATCCCGTTGCGTAATTTGGTTTCTTACTAGAATGTCGACTTTGCGATCATCGATACTAAATTTACTCGCCACTTCGCCGCCTACTTTTGCTGCGATGAGTTTGGAAACATCCGGAGCATTTAATCCCAGTTGCGCTAACTTAGCATGGTCAAATTGTACTTTTAACTCAGGGCTACCGTTTTGCAGTGAACTTTTTATATCCGCAAACCGTGTATTTTTAGATAACTCACCTGCTAATTTGTCGCCATATCGCTTGAGCATAGAAAGATCGTAACCAGAAATTTCTATTACTAAGGGAGTAGAAAAGCTAAATAATTCAGGGGTCCCAAATTTGCTCTCTAGTCCTGCTTGATTGGCAAGATAATCGCGCATCGCTGACACGACTTTCTGTTCATCTTCTGGGCTTGCATTTTGTTCCATTACCACGTTTAGTTTGCCCCAATGATCACCACCTTGGGCTGGGGAGGCGTTCATCAAACTGCCTGTGCCAGCTAACGAGTATGTGCGTGCAACATGAGGTTGTGCATTGGTAAAGGTAGCTAAGCTGGCTAAAACTGCATCGGTGTTTTCCAATCGAGAACCTGTTGGCAAGGTGATTTCAACGTCGAACTCGCCTTGTGCAAGGGGGGGAATCAGTTCTAATCCGATTTTTGGCAATAGGAGCAAAGATAAAGCTGAAAAACCTAACACAATCGCAACCACAGCAAATCTGGCTTTCATCGCCACATTTAAACTACGAGAATAGGCAGCCGAAACAAGATTATAAAATTTGTCGAATAACCATAAAACAGGTGTAAACAATAACGAGAGTAGCTTCGATATGCCGCGAAATAACACTAAGATAATAGTCGATATAAGCAGTGGTATAACGTAAAAGACCAGTTTGAATAATAGCTTTATTGGTAGCAGCAAATAATATCCGGTTAGCTTGAAAAAGCCGGTGGGTTTTGTTTTTGCTTGACTGCTGCCTAAATCTAATTCTTGGCGTGCTTGATTCGATTTTTCTCGCGCTGCTAACATGGGTATGAGCGTTAAAGCTACTACTAATGAAGCGGCAAGTGCAAAGGTAACGGTTAATGCTTGGTCACTAAATAACTGTCCTGCAATACCCTCTACGAAAACCAATGGAAAAAATACAGCCATGGTGGTGAGTGTAGAAGCCACGATTGCCATTGAGACTTCTTTTGTGCCTTCGGATGCGGCATCCAGAGTATTAGCGTTTTGTTTTTTATGTCTGTCGATGTTTTCCAAAACGACGATACTATTATCAACTAATAAACCTATGGCTAATGCTATACCGCCAAGGCTCATAATATTCAGACTAATATCGTAGCTATACATTAAATTAAAGGTAGCAATAATTGATACCGGTATGGAAATCGAAATGATTAAAGTGGGCCAGATGTTTTTAAGGAAAAAGTACAAAATAAACATGGCTAAAATACCACCAATGATGGCTGCCGATTTTACTTCATCTAGAGCGCTGGCAATAAATAACGACTGATCGTAAACCATTTGCAACTGATAGTTTTCGGGTAAAGATTGTTTGAGCGTATCCAGTCTAGTTTGCACGGCCTTAGCGACATTAACAGTATTCGCGTCGCCTTCTTTATAGATCGCAATCTCAACACCTTCAAAACCATCAAATCGTGTAACAGACGAGCGCTCTTTATAGGTGTCGACAACTTCGGCTACGTCACCCAGTTTGATGTGCGTTCCTTGCCGTGTCGCGATATACAAATTACGCATATCATCTAAGCTTTGAAATTGATTTAAGGTGCGTACTAAATATTCTTGCGAACCATCTTCCACGCGACCACCAGACGCATTGACATTTTCATCTTTTAATCGTTTGATGATGTCAGCTAAGGGAATGTTTAATTGGCTGGTGCGCTGTTGATTAATTAACACATGAATTTCATTTTCAAGACCGCCTCCAATACGAACTGAAGCGACCCCTTCAACGGATTCAAGTTTACGTTTTATGTCTTCTTCAGCATAAGTGCGCACTTTTTTCATGGCTGTTTCATCCATGACTACAGTGCTGCTAGCGTCAGAAGCTCCTTCGTTGATACCAAGACCAAATCGCATAACGGGATCTAAACTAGGATTGAAGCGCAATAATAGGGGGCGTTTTACATCTAAGGGTAACAATAAAACATCCAGTTTCTCACGTACTTCGAGACTTGCCATATCCATCTCGGTACCCCATTCAAACTCTAGGACGACATCAGATTGTCCCGCTTTTGAGGCTGAGGTGACTTTACGAACACCTTTTACAATTCCTACGGCTTCTTCAATAGGTTTTGATACCAGTTGCTCAATTTCGCCGGGTGCTGCACCTACGTAATCGGTGCGAATAGTTAATGTTGGATAAGAAAGTTCAGGTAACAAATTCAAAGACAAACGTGATAATGAAACAAACCCAAACAACAATACAGCTAGAGTAAACATCCACACTGTAACCGGACGTCTTACCGCAATTTCAATTAAATTCATGATGTGTCCCTCAATTAGCTATTGACGATTTCAACAACAGCTTTGTCTTTGAGGTTCTGATGACCAGTAACCACCACTTGTTCGTTACCACTTAGACCATTGATAACTTCTACGAAATTGCCTTCTTGATAACCCACTGTGATCGCAATTTTGCTAGCAATGCCTTCGTCATTAACAACAAACACATTGGTTTTATCATCGATTGCTAATAACGCTTTACGAGGTAAGAGTGTGGCATTTAAACGGGTGTCATAATTCAAACTTACTTGAGAAAACATACCCGCTTTTAATAAATTATCTTCGTTAGGTACGCGCAGTGTCACTTTAAATGTACCCGTTTTAGCGTCAATGACTGGGCTGATTCGCTCAACAAAAGCGTTCACTTTTTGGTTACCGATAGCCGCAAGAGATAAGGTGGCTTTTTGATCTTTATGAACCTTAGCCAATTCTTTTTCAGGCAAGTGGACAATACCGTACAATTGTTTTTGTTGCACAATATGGAACATGCGCTCGCGTTGGAATGACTCAGTTAAGTTGCCTACTTTGGCATTTCGTTCAGCGATAAAACCGCTTATTGGAGCAACGATAGTCGCCTCTTTTAAATCCAATTTGGCTAACGCTAATGTCGCCTTCGCTGATTCATATTGCGCATTTAGTTTGTCGTAAGTATCGTCACTGACTAGCTTTTTGCTATAAACCTTATTTATTTTGGCTAATTCTTTCTCTACACCTTGCAAATCTGCAGCAGCACGCAATAAATTTAGCTCATAACGCTCAGGATCTAGCTTCGCCAAAACTTGCCCTTTTTCTACATAATCACCTTCTTCAACTAAAATCTGATCAATTATTCCAGACGCGCGGGCAACAACAAAGGCTTCTTCTTTTGCCTCTAACACGGCAGTTGTCGAATAATTTGAGGAAATACTGCCAAGTTCAAGATTTTTCACTTCAACAGGAATTGGAATAACTTTCGCTTGCTCCGATTGTTTCGCGTCATTCTTATTTGCTTCAGCTTGCCCACATCCAGTTAAGACTAAACTCGAGCATAGAAGTGCTGCCAATGAAAGGTGTTTAAAAGATAAACGAGAAACTGAAATGTGATTGTGAAAAATTGTAGCGTCCATTGTGTTTTCCAAAGTTGAGCTAATAGTTTAAATGTATTGTCGCATTGACTATATGTTATGCAGATTACATAGCATTCACTGTGCCATAGGTAAAATTGCTTATATTTCAAAGTGATACAATTTAAGTGATAACAAATGTTGTGAATTTGCTTAATTGTAATTGGTTAAATTTGCTAATAGTTAGTTGAATTGTTACTAGTTGTGTGAATTTGCCGCTAACGACACATTTAGCATTATAAAAATAAATAACCCCTTTTTTATTTTCATCCGTTGGTACTGATAACAACGTTAAAAAGGAACAAAAATGAACCAGTTTAGAAAAAGTAAATTATCTGAAAATGTAATTTCAAACCGGATTTTTAGTGGTCAAAGGGTAGGGTATCTAATGACCTCTACAGTGCTGGCGTTAGCAATATCAGCCTGCTCAAGTACTGAGAGTGAAAATCAGGTAAAAAGAGAACAGCGAGCCGCAGAGCGTGAAAGAATCGAAGCAATTGCAGTTTCAGCTCATAGGGCGGAGTCACAAGCAAAACAACAACAAAGTCAAAGGTTACAGGCATTTGCACTAGCTGATGTATCACACGCCACTTCACCTGGCTTATATCCGCCCCCCGTTGCGGATAACCCTAGTTACACGGAAAATTATCAGCATCTTGAAGAAAACCAAGTATTTAGTACTCGTACCAATCCAGTATCAACCTTTTCCATTGATGTCGATACAGGTAGTTATAGCAACGCTAGAAGGATGTTAAATCAAGGTTGGTTGCCACCTGCTGATGCTATTCGCGTTGAAGAATTTGTGAATTATTTCGATTATGAATATCCACAAGCCTTGCACCATCCTCATCCATTTTTAATTGATAGCAAAGTATCAACCTCGCCTTGGAATTCTGGCAGAATGTTGATGAGAATTGGGTTGAAAGCCCAAGCTCCCCAGAACGCTAAAGAAAAAGCAGATAAAACTAACGAAGCAATACATAAAAATTTAGTTTTTTTACTCGATGTGTCTGGCTCGATGAATTCGCCTAACAAATTGCCGTTGGTAAAACGAGCATTAACCATGTTAACTAAACAGTTAACAGCAAATGATAGTGTTGCTATCGTGGTTTATGCTGGGGCTTCTGGTGTTGTGTTAGAGCCTACCGAAGGTAATCAAGGGCTCAAAATAGAACAAGCATTGGAAAAATTATCTGCAGGTGGTTCCACTAACGGTGGAGAAGGCATAGAGCTGGCTTACAAATTAGCCAAACAAGCGTTCAAAAAAGGTGGTGTTAATCGCGTTATTTTAGCCACAGATGGCGACTTTAATGTGGGAATGGTGAATCATCAACAGCTAATTGAGTTAATTGAGAAACAAAAAGAGCAAGGGATTGAGTTAACCACCTTGGGCTTTGGACAGGGAAATTATAATGACCATTTAATTGAACAGCTTGCGAACAAAGGCAACGGAAATTATGCCTACATTGATACCTTGCAAGAAGCGCGTAAAGTGTTAGTAGATGAGTTAGAGGCAACCCTTCAGTCAGTAGCTAGGGATGTTAAAATTCAAGTGGAGTTTAACCCCGATACGGTAGCCGAGTATCGTTTGATCGGTTACGAAAACCGCGCTTTAAATAATGAAGATTTTAATAATGACAAAGTGGACGCAGGTGAAATAGGCGTAGGCCATACGGTAACAGCATTTTATGAAGTTGTGCTGCAGGGTGGGGAAAAATATAATGACGAATTACGCTATCAACAAGCGCAAAAAAGCGCACCCGAAGATATAAGCAACGAACTGGCGCATATAAAGTTACGCTACAAACCGATTGACCAAGACAAAAGTGTGTTAATTGATCAAGTTGTATTGAAAAGCAGTATCGTTGAGTTTGAAGCGCAATCAACCGACTTTAAGTTTGCTACCTCGGTGATTAGTTTTGCGCAGTTATTGAAAAACAGTAAGTTTACTCAAAACTTAGACTTTGATCAGGTGATCACTCTTGCCAACAACAATAAAGGTAAGGATGATTATGGTTATCGCGCAGAGTTTGTGTCATTAGTTAGAATGGCCAAAACGTTGCAGACTGAAACATCCAAAACTGACTTGGATAACGATGTGTCTATGTCAGAATTTAATCCACGGACGCGGCGTTTAACTAACATTAATAAATAATAGGAAGATGGATTCGTTTGAACCAAGTAGTAGATGAAGAGTTGCTTAAGCGCTTTGCAGAAGGAGATGCAAATGCGTTTAAGCTACTTTATTCGCGCCACAAAGGCGGCCTATATCGATATTTTTTACGTCAGTTACATGATCAGCAGTTGGCTGAAGATTTGTTTCAGGACACATGGGGAAAAGTGATTGCTAATGCTGATTCATTTGAACCCAATGCTAAATTTTCAACTTGGCTATATAAGATGGCGCGTAACAGAATAATTGATCAAGTTAGACATTTGCAGGTCGTGAGTAACGTCATTAGTGATGCGGAACATGATTCTGACTTTGAGAATACGCCCAATCAAGGTCTGCAGAACACGCCAGAGAATCTGCTACAAACAGAAAAACAAAAAATGTTGCTAAAAGAATGTATGCAAAGTTTACCGGTAAAGCTGTTAGAAGCTTTTCTGCTTAAAGAAGAATCGACTATGAGCGTAAAACAGATTGCAGAAGTTATTGATTTATCATACGAAGCGACTAAAAGTCGGTTGCGTTACTCCTATGCACATTTAAAAACATGTTTAACTAAAAAGATGCCCGATTGGGCAATAAGTGGTGCTAATAATGGGTGATCAAAAACCACATGATAGTGAACGTATCGTCGATGAGCAGATTAGTGGGATCTATCAAGCTCAAGACAAGCAAGTACCATCGGAAGCAGTAGATAAGCAGATTTTATCGTTAGCTAACCAAAAATTGAAAATCAAAGTGGGTAGTACGCCATCAACATGGCGAAAGTGGCAATGGCCAACATCCATCGCGGCGTCAGTCATGTTTATTACGTTAGTTGTCTATACTCAATATGAACAATTTGATCCCAGATTTGAACAAATGCCATCGGCACCTATCGATACGTTTGACATCGCAGATCAAGCCACTGTGGATGAAACCCAACAAGCTCAAAAAGCGAAGTTGGAAACACGCGATTTAAATTCTCCTAATGTTTCACAGCGAATGGCTTCAGCGCCATTGCCGGATCATGATTCATTTCATGAGCAAAAAGTCGTCGAGCCTGAGCGCGCTCGTTACGCAGAAAAAGAAGCGCTAAGTTTAGCGTCAAAGGCAATGGAAAGTGTTGAAATTGAGACATTGTCTTTGGATTTAGAAACGTCGTCGGATGTGAATGTAGATCAGCAGATGCCAGCATACATAGCACTGAGTAACGAAGAAGCACAGCAACTTGCCGCTGAAGAACAACAAAAAAATGCAGTCTTGCTAGCTAGACAAAAAGCAGAAGAAAATGAACGCAAAAAAGCGATGTCTTTGTCTAGTGCTAAATTGATGGCTAGAGAACCCAATGAACTTTATTCAACTTCAAAAATGCAGGTAAATACAGAATATTTAGACAATTTGTTAATCAAACTAAAAGAACAAACAAAGTCAGTAACGACTGGTACAGCTGACAATCCAATCGCGCATAAATTGCAAACCGATATTTATGATTATTTATTGCTATTACAAATCGCCGATCCTGCTATTCAAATTGATCAAAAATATTTACAGGTATTGACTGAAAAGCAGAAAACCAAATTGAATCAATAATTTAAACTAACGTAGCGAAATTCAGTAGCTGTGTGTAATATAAATGTAGATTTTTTGTAATAATTTCCAACATAAACACCTCTCTATCTTTAACGTGCTGAAATATATGGATTATTTATTGGCACGTTTCCTGTATCTAAAATGCAACACACCCAAATAATTACAAGAAGGTAAGGTATGCAGGGTTCAAGTAAAATGATTCTTATTAAATCAGGAATCGCGTTTGTCGCCATCAGTCTTGCCGTAATTGTGGGTTGGAAGTTTGGGGTCTCCACACAGCAAATCACAGAAGGTGTGGAATATGTGCAGTCTTTTGGTGTTTGGAGTGTGGTTGTCTTTTGTTTAGTCTATGTAACTTTGGTATGCCTATCATTCCCAAGTTCTATTTTTAATATTGCAGCGGGTATTTTATTTGGATTCGCCATAGCGCTGCCGGTTGCTTTGGCATGCGGATTAGCTGCCGCTGTGTCGACTTTTCTTATTTCTCGACATTTTATCCATGATTTTATTTCTGACAAAATTGAAAAAACCAAAAACGGAAGTCAATTACTATCGTTGATTAACAAGCATACGGCTAAATTTATCATTATGCTGAGGCTTAATCCGTTTATTCCCGCTGTGGTCAAAAACTATGGTTTAGGCGTGACTAATATTCGATTGTTTACTTATGTTTGGGCTACCTTATTAGGACAACTTCCGTTAACAACTTTGTATGTTTATCTTGGATGGATTGGAGGGCATTCGATGCTGAATACCGAAAACACGCCTGATACAGCCAATTGGTTAGTTTTAGGAGTTGGCGGAATAATATCAATCATGACGTTACTTATTTCAAAGTATTATGTATCGATGTGGCTTGAAGACACGAAAACTCAGCAGGAGTGATAGACAATGATCAAAGTATTGTTGGAGAAGCCGTTTATTAATCAGCTAATATTAATTTTTGTAATAACACTGATTTTGTTGGCATTTTACAAATTAGCTGGTTTCGCTGTATCAGGTGGTACCCCTGAAATTGACCAGTATATAATTTTGGCATTTCGGCATGCTAATGACTTATCAGATCCCATAGGTCCAAAGTGGGTTGAAGAGATGATGCGCGATATTACTGCTTTGGGTGGTGTAGCCATTCTCGCTAGCTTTACTTTTTTCGTTACCGTATTTCTGTTAATCGAAAATAAACCCAAATTAGCCATGGCCTTAGTGTTAACGATTGCGTCAGGAATGTTAGTAAGTTTTTCTTTAAAATATGGAATTACTCGCCCTCGACCTGATCTTGTGCCTCATGGAAGTTACGTCTATACCGCTAGCTTTCCCAGTGGCCATGCTATGTTGTCAGCACTCGTTTATTTTTCGTTGGCCGGTATGTTGTCTTATTTACCTGTGCGTAAACGCGTAAAAACCTATTTTTTTATTGTCGCAGCGATTTTTACGCTTGCCATTGGAGTCAGCAGAGTCTACTTGGGTGTACATTGGCCAACCGATGTTTTAGCTGGTTGGTTAATGGGGATTGGTTGGGCCCTGATAACATTGTTAATTGTTAGGTTCTTAAAAATGAAAGGCGTTTTCGCGAGCAAGAAACCTGTCATACCTAACAACTAAGGTAGAGTATGCGCTTATACTTTTTTGCGGCGCATTTTTTCAAACAATGAAGGTTCCCAGGGTCGCATAGCCATCAGAATGCCCATATGTTGACGCTTATTTAACGGTAGAGATGCATCTTCTTGGTTTAAATCTGATGCTTCTTTAGTCAGTTGATTTAGCTTGCGTTGAATAATTTCTATGGAAGACTGTGAATATCTTCCACGTATGTACAGTCTAAAATTCCATTTTTCATCTTTTTTGGGCGCCATAAACTTAACCATCACTTCTTGCTCCATAAATTTCTCTAATGGTCCTCCGGGTATCCATCGAAAATCTTGAGCGATTAACGTTTTGTAATGGTTATTAGGTAATAAACTAATAATTTTCAATTTGTCTAATTTGGCCAATAAGCGCGTGCATTCAAATTGGTCAATATCATAATGTTCAATTAATTCCTTAAACGTCCATGAGTCACGCACACAAACGGCAACCAATAGTAGTTTGGGATCGCTTAGAAGCTGGTTTTCTTGTTCTACAGTGAGTTGACTGAGCTTTTCTGTTTGTTGTTGCGTCATCAAGAAAAGGTCAGACAAAGACATTTGTAATACATCACATATTTCTTCTAAACGTTCTAAGGTGAAGCTATTAGAAGCGAATATGCGTTTGATATTGGCTTCACTCATTTTTAACTTTTGCGCTAAAGCACGGTAAGTAATTTGCTGTTGTTTTAACAGTTGTTTTAAGGTTTTGCTAACTTGAGCAATTTGACTCATTTTTCGCTCTCGGTATTGTATAAATAAACTATTGGTTGATTATTAGTATACATATAACGTTATAGTTTACATAGATTATACTCAAAGATATTGTTTCTCTCGTTCACAACAAACGAGGAAGAACAATATGAAATCATTATCGTCAAGCCTAATTATTTTAATGTCGGTGTATTCAATTAACGCTTTTGCTACCGAATCTACTTATCATAGTGGACAAGCCAGTAAGCATTCAGCGATCGCAACATCACAAGGTATGGCCTCTACAGCAAAAGTAGCTAGTGCCGTTATGGTTGCACCGGTTGTTGCTGCTGCTGGGGTAAGTTTGGTCGCTGGAAGCGTTATCTCTGAGGCTGGGGATGCCTTGTTAGATAGTGCAAAAGCCTCGCATGCAAATTCCCATCATCAGCATCACACTTTAATCGTTACGGAACTGACTATTACTGCTGATCCTGCGCCTAATCAGGTCATTAATCGTTAAGGATTAGACTGCAGCTTAATTTTTTTCGTAAATAGTTATTGGAGAGTAGGGAAATGAATTCTAAAACATTATTAATGATAATTATTGTTAGCGTAATTGGGTTTACGTCACCTAGCAGCTGGGCGGGAAGTCAAAGTGATGCTGCAATTCAGCACGCACCTGAAAAAATTGTAAAATTTGCTAAAGACGTTGAAAAATACGCCGCATCCAAAGGTGCTAGAGCCTTTATTATTGCCAGAATGGGTAGGCCGGAAAAGGAGTTACCTGCGGGGATCAGGTTTACCCACACGGCTGTTGCCTTGTATTCAAATATTACTCTGGACAATGGCGAAACGGTTCAGGGCTATGCAATTCATAACCTTTATCAAAAAACAGGTCAATCGGACAAAAGTGAGTTGGTGATTGATTATCCGGTTGATTTCTTTTGGGGAGCACACGAACTTAAAGCTGGAATACTGATACCCAGCGTGGAAGTTCAAGAAAAGTTAATTCAGTTGATCGCTTCAGGAAAGGACAAGAGTTTGCACAATGAAAACTACTCCGTCATCGCCAATCCGTTTAATAACAGATTTCAGAATTGTACGGAATATACCCTTGACCTGCTCAATGCAGCTATTTACGACACTCAAGACGTGGCGCAATTAAAAGTGAATGCGAAAGCACATTTTAAGGCTCAGCGGGTAAAAACCAGTCCACTTAAACTCATGTTTGGCTCGATGTTTATGGATGATGTCAGTACCAAAGATCATAAAGGCAAAGTCTACACATCTACATTCACAACCATAGGTGAGTATTTGCGCCAGAATCAATTGTCAGAGGAATTTATTGCCTATACCGATTCAGGTGATATTGAAAGTCTTTAAATCGTTAGTCAATGTATTGGAGAAAAGTTATGACAACACAAATTACTATGCAACAAGGACCAACTAAAGCATATACATACGCAGCGATTGTCGCATTGGCCATCGGTATAGGTGCTTTTGCAATAGGTCTTGTGAATGCCCAGATGATGTTAAACGAAAAAGGGTACTACTTAATTACCCTGTTATATGGTTTGTTTTCTATTGTGTCTTTACAGAAAACTGTGCGTGATAAAGCGGAAGGGGTGAACACATCTACTATTTATGTGAGTTTATCTTGGTTATCCACTGGCTTAGCCATAGCGCTATTGGTTATTGGCTTAATCAATGCGGATCTGTTGCTAAGTGAAAAGGGCTTTTATGGAATGGCCTATACTTTGAGTTTATTTGCTGCTGTAACCGTGCAAAAAAATGTGAGAGACAAACAGGCGTATTCTTCACTCAACACGAGTAATCTTATTCAAGAAACACCCGTTGGCTGATTATAAATAATCAAAGTTTAAGCGATTAAAGCCCGTTAATCATAAACGGGCTTTTTCATTCCACTCTATATAAGGTTGTGATGTTTACATTCGCAGCCAACATAAGCATAACAGAACAATACTTTTCGCAGGATAACTGCACTGCGCGCGCTAGATGTTTATCGTTAATTTTTTCACCACTAACCACATATTCTGCATGGATTTCAGTAAACACTTTTGGGGCAGTTTCTGCGCGTTTGGCGATTAGTTCACAGCGACAATGCGTCAGTGGCTGACGAGACTTTTTCATGATTTCAACCACATCAACTGACGAACAGGCACCTACTGAAAATAAAACCGTTTCCATTGGCGTCAACTGGTTTCCGTCACCGTCTAATTGTAGTGTTTTACCTGTGTCGGTTTCACAATTGAAAAGCATATCTTGTTGCCAAGTTACTGTGGCTTGCATAGTGTGTTCCTTTTTACGCTCTTGGGTGGATTATTTCACCAGAGTGATTTTATTTTTTTCGATTAAAATACGTTTTTGTTTGAACAAAGACCCTAAGGCTTTTTTATAGGCGTTTTTACTGGCGCCAAATCGTTGGGTTATTTCATCTGGCGGACTTTTATCGGTTAGAGTTGATAGGCCATCATGGGCTATGAGATCGTCAATAATTAAGTCGGTTAATTCTTTTCTGGCGCGTTCGCTGTGGAATTGAAAACATAAATCAATTTTGCCATCTTCGCGCACTCGTTTTACATAGCCTTGAGTTTTTTGACCAATACGCAGGGGTTTAAATACTTCGTCTTTGAAAATTAATCCTAAATGGGTGCCATTAATCACCGCTTTGTAGCCCATGTCGGTGCGTCCACATATAATTAAATCGGCTTTTTTTCCGGTTTCGAGGTCATGTCCGTCTTCAGATAAAAAGTCACGTAGTTTTGTGGATGCGGCTAATCGACCGGTTTCTGGATCTTCGAAAACGTAAACTACATATTCTAACCCTTCTGACATAGGTCGTTCTTGTTCGCTGAATGGTACCAGTAAATCTTTTTCCAAGCCCCAATCTAAAAATGCCCCCACACTGGTCAAGCTTTTAGCCTTTAGCACAGCCACTTCATTGACAAAAGCTAAGGGGATTTTTGAAGTTGCGATAATGCGATCTTCACTGTCATGGTAAATAAATACATCCACCATATTTCCGACTTCGCAATCCGCTGGCGCAGACCCGTTGGGCAATAAGATTCGTTCTACTTGTGAACCGTCCAGATAAAATCCAAAGGGTAATTTGTCAACCACTTCTAAGCGGTTCATTTTTCCAATTTGTAGCATACACCTGACTTTTTTTAAGAATGAAGTAAACTAGCGAATCTTGGTAGAGAACGTGAAAAATATCAATATTTATGAATTCGCCATAGGTAACCATTGTATCTGAATTTGAGAGGAGCAATAAGCGCTTGATTAAACTAAATTGTGACTTAGGTGAAAGTTATGGTGCATGGCGTATGCCGCACGATGATTTGATCATGCCATATGTCGACATGGCAAATATTGCTTGCGGATTCCATAGTGGTGATCCTCAAGCAATACAGGCTGCCATTCAATCCGCTGCAAAGCATAATGCACAGATAGGTGCACATCCTTCATATCCTGACTTACAGGGCTTTGGTAGGCGCAGCATGGCGATGACAGAAGACGAGCTGATTCCTCTAATTCATTACCAGATTGCGGCATTGCAAGGTATGGCTAAGATACAGTCAAAAACCGTTGATTATGTTAAGCCTCATGGAGCGCTTTACAATGACATGATGGCCAATACTGTATTATTCGAGACGGTGCTAAAAGCCGTTAGCAGTTATTCAGGTAACTTATCCTTAGTAATACAAGCTGTTTCAAATTGGCAAAATTTGCAGGCGATTGCTGATAAGTATCAGGTGAAACTACAATTTGAAGCGTTTGCAGATCGACGATATGCCGACACAGGTTTGTTAGTATCTAGAGCTAAACCTGGAGCTGTACTGCAATTAAATGATATGTACCAACAAGTTGAAAGGATGGTAAAAAAACAAGAGGTTGTTACCGAATCTGGTCAGATTTTAAGTTTAAAAATAGATACGATTTGTGTGCATGGAGATAGCAGCGGAGCAGCACAAGTTGTTAAACATATTCGAGGGTTATTATCGTAATGCTTGGCCAAGCTCCTTACAAAATTACTGTTGCTTCCGAAAATGCATTGATCGTGTATTTTGATGGCGAAAATTTGAATCAAAAAAACCAGTTTGTCAGTCAGCTAACAGAAATACTCGTAAACCTTAAACTTGACTGGTTAGATTCGATAATACCTGCTTATCATTCGGTTTTGATTACAATTGATCTTGAGCAAACTGATTACTTTGCCGTTAAACAAAGGGTGACTGAAGTAGTAAAAGCACTATTTTGTAAAGACGTTACGCCTGACGATCAAACGCTGACAGATTCGATTATTGAAATACCTGTTTGTTATGGTTTGGGTGACGACAACGATTTGCAACGAGTAGCAAAGCACAATCAACTTTCGGTACAACAAGTAATTCATCTGCATCAACACGCTAGTTACCGGGTATTTTGTCTAGGGTTTGCGCCTGGTTTTGCTTTTTTGGGTGAAACAGATGAAAAAATTTCGACACCGCGTTTAGATACACCGCGTAAAAAAGTTCCAAAGGGGGCAGTGGCGATTGCTGATCGGCAAACTGCTATTTATCCAAACTCATCACCGGGCGGTTGGAATCTTATAGGGCTATGCCCTTTGACATTATTTGATCCTGACAAAAGCCCACCGATTCCATTTAAAATAGGCGATACCGTTAAGTTTAAATCAATAAGTGAAGCGGAATACATGCGATTAGTGGAGTCGAAGATATGAGTCAGTTTGCTGAAATAATGGCAATCGGCCTGCAAAGTATTGTTGTTGATTCTGGTAGGTTAGGTTACCAACAATTGGGAATTACCACAGGTGGACCAGCAGATAAACGCAGCTGTCTTTGGGCTAATTGGTTGTGCAATAATGCGCAGATTGAAGCTAGTATCGAGACTATTGGTACAGGTTTTAGTATGCAGGTGAACGAGCGCTGTGAAGTGGCGATTACGGGAGCAGCTTCGGAAGTAAAATTAAATGGTAAACATTTTGACGCTTGGCAGAATTATGAATTGCAAGCGGGGGATGTTATCACCATTAGCAAAGCTAACAATGGTTTGAGAAGCTACATTGCTATCAATAGAGGTTTCGATGTACCCAAAGTCTTTGATAGTTGTACTACGGTCACGCGTGATGGGTTAGGGGGGCTACATAAAGATGGTCAACCCCTTAAAAAAACTGATCGACTAGCGCTGTTTGCAGATAATAATGAACAGCCTAAATTTATCCACAGGCAGTCGCCAACTCGAGCACCAACAAGTGCTGGCGTTACAAGCACTAATCAATTAGTCTTGCGTTTAGTCGAAGGTTATCAAATAGCGGAATTTCAGCCTACGGCGATAAAACAATTCTATCTTAATGAATATGTTGTTAGCTCAGATACGAGTAGAATGGCGGCCAAATTAAAAGGTAAAGCAATTCAAGCTCCTCGAAAGGCTATGCTGTCAGAGGGGATCACCCGCGGGGCAGTGCAAATACCACCGCAAGGATTACCGATCATTATGCTCAATGATCGACAAACCTTAGGTGGCTATTTTAAACTAGGCAGTGTGTTATCCATTGATTGTGACCGATTGGCTCAAGCTGCGCCTGAATGTCAGGTCAGCTTTTTACCAATTGATATCCAAACTGCACACAATTTAGTGATGTTAGATAACATCAAGCACGCAAACCTTCGATGTAAAATACAACAAAACAATTAACTTTATTTGGCTGATATATGTCTGACACCACAGTATATTTAAATGGTACTTTTTTACCTCAGGATGAGGCTATGATATCGCCTATGGACCGAGGTTTTTTGTTTGGTGATGGAATATATGAAGTCATTCCGGTCCATCTTCGAAGAATGATCGGTTTTAAACAGCATATAATTCGATTGCAAACAGGATTAGAGGCGATTGGAATCGCTTTCGATTGGTCAGAAGAAAAATGGCAATCGGTTCTTTCTAAGTTATTGGGGTTAAATAAAGGCGACAATCTCGCTATTTATATTCAAATCAGTCGTGGTGTCAGTCAAAAACGCCAGCATGGTTTTCCCGACAATATTCAGCCAACTATCTTTATAACCTGTTACCCAATAAAACCACCAACAAACTACTTAAGTAGCGCCAGTAAAGGTTTAACTTTAATCAGTCAACAAGACCGTAGATGGCGTAATTGCCATATTAAAACTACTTCTTTGTTGGGGAATGTTCTTCATTATCAAAATAGCCAAAATCAACAAGTTGATGAATGCTTGCTGTATAACGAGCAAAAACAAGTAACAGAAGCTTCAGCATGTAATGTTTTTATTGTGAAAAATAATCATATATATACTCCGCCATTAGATTCGCAGTTGTTACCGGGTATCACGCGAGCGATTATCATGGATCTAATAACGGCAAAAACCACTTTTGGATTAACCGAAAAAAGTATTAGTCTGGATGAGGCAAGAAATGCGGACGAATTATGGCTAACCAGTTCAACACGTAATATTGCGCCAGCTGTAATCTTAGATAATGCAAAAATAGGGGATGGCAAAGTAGGTGAAGTGTATAAACAAATTAACTTGCTATTTAATAAACACAAATTTGATTTTTAAATTTTTTGCAATTCACCTTTAGGTTAGTTAGCCAGTTTTCTATTTCCGAGGATCAATATACTCAATGAGTCGCCCTACAGAAATCACCATTGATTTAAATGCGCTTGTCGCAAATACCCAATATGCTCAATCTTTATCTCCAGACAGTCAAACTGTCGCTGTAATAAAAGCCGATGCTTATGGGCATGGTGCCATAGAAATAGCAAAAGCACTTCAACAACAAGTAACCATGTTTGCTGTCTCAAGCCTTGAAGAAGCAATGGAGCTACGTGAACAGGGCATAATGCTGCCGGTATTATTGCTGGAGGGATGTTTTTCAGCTGATGAACTCATTATTGCATCAAATCAACGCTTTAGCGTGGTTATGCATAACCATGAGCAGGTGCAAATGTTACATGTTTTAGGCATCGAACAGCGTATTGATGTTTGGATAAAAGTTGATACGGGTATGCATAGGCTTGGCTTCCCAATAGAAAAAGTGGTTGATGTATTCTCACAACTAAAGGCTGCGGCGCAAGTCGATAATGTAATACTTATGACTCATTTATCAGTTGCTGATGAACAACATAATCCATTTACTGAATCACAATTAAACCATTTTGCGCAGTGTCGTAAAAATATTGAAACGCAATTTGATGTGGCTATGCCCTGTAGCATAGCAAATTCTGCAGGAATAAGTGCTTGGCCTTCTGCACGCAGTCAATGGAACCGACCTGGCATTATGCTCTATGGTGTTTCGCCATTTATGCATGACGACACAATGCAATCTCAATTACAGCCAGTCATGACCTTTACATCAAAAGTAATTGCGTTACGCAACGTGCTAAAGGGAGAAAGTGTGGGATATGGAAATACTTGGCAAGCCAAGGAGGATTCGGTCGTTGCAACAGTCGCCGTTGGATATGGAGATGGCTATCCTCGAAACGCAAAATTGGGTACACCTGTATTAGTAAATGGCCAACGAGCGAAACTTTGTGGCCGAGTATCAATGGATATGATCACAATTGATGTCACAGGCTTAATAGATATTAAAATTGACTCTGAAGTAGAGCTTTGGGGGAAAAATTTATTAGCTAATGAAGTAGCAACGTGGGCAAATACGATAGGCTATGAACTCGTCACTCGGATGCCTAAAAGAACACGTCGCAGGATTATTAGTTTGTAATTTGGATGCTTAAATATAAATTTAAGCGTCCAAATCTTCATCACAGTTGCCATCTGTACATTCACCGTAAAGGTACAAACTGTGGTGTGTTAATTTCATGTTATTTTGGGTTGCGACTTCATCTTGACGCCTTTCAATAACAGGATCTTCAAACTCAATTACCTTTCCACACTTCAAACAAACTAAGTGATCGTGGTGTTTTTTATGACTAATTTCAAATACTGACTTTCCACCCTCAAAGTGGTGTCTATTTAAAATTCCAGCATCATCAAACTGGTTTAAAACTCGATAAACAGTAGCCAAGCCTATTTCTTCGCCTTGTTCAATGAGTAACTTATAAACGTCTTCTGCACTAATATGCTGATTTGCAGGCTCTTGCAAAACTTCCAGAATTTTAAGTCGTGGTAAAGTTATTTTAAGCCCAGCTTTTTTTAACTCTTTATTTTGATCCATCTGTATTTCTAAGAACTAATTGGTGCGTTCATTATAGGGAAGTAATTGAAATATGAAAGGGATAGTGGGCAATCTAAACATTAATCCAGACAAAAAATACTGATTTGAATTAAAAATGCATTTGTTAAGTATACTTTGTGTACATTTAACCTAAAATTAACGTGATATCGTTTAAAGTTACAAATTTGTTCTATACTGAAGCGTGAAAGTGCTGGAATTCTTTGAATTTCCTCAATATTTTGTTATATCTGACGATATAACAAGTTGTTAACTTCAGGATTTGTTATGAATTTAAATGTGGTCGGTAAAATTATTGCAGGCTTTGCGTTGTTTGGTTGTGTGATAGTTGCCACTAATGTCGTGTCTTATTTTGGTCTAGCAGACATTCGAGATTCCGCTAATACCGTCGTTCAACAAAAAATGCCTGTTCAGGCAAAAATGTTGCAAATTCAGACAGGTATACTTTCTTTAGGAACCGTTTCTACCAATGGCTATTTTGAAGAATCCTTGTCGGCTTTAGATGATAACCAGCAGACTTTTGATGCATTGTCTTCAGAATTTATACAGACCTTAAATAGTCTCAGTAGCATAATTGGAAAATCAAATAGCGCTTACCAACAAGGTGCTGACGATTCACTTGCTTATATAGACCAATCAAATCAAATGTATCAGGCGCGTTTAAAGCAACTGGCGCTAACTGCGGAAATCAGTCAAATTGCTGCTGATTTGTTAGCAATGACCGATGAAACCAGTGCTTTGTTGGGCGACCTTACATTTTTAGAAGGTGATGATCCTAATCTTGAGGTGTTAATTGGTACTGCGATTAATGCGGACAATAAAATTACACCTCTATTTAACTCTATTAAAGAATATACCACAGCAAATAACAGTGAACTGAGTGAAACCATCAGAGGCGATATTGAATTTACACTTAGTAATGTACAGGTTGATATTGATTATATAAATCGACTTTCAGAAACCATCGATACGCAAGGGTATGTTGAATCGCTGAATGCGCAATTTCAAAAACTACAAAACGCATTTACTCAAGATCCAGGTTTATTTTCAAAGCAGACTCAGAAGATAGAACTGAAATCACAATCTAAACAATATTACCAACTTGCAAATGAAAAGTTAGATACTGCGAAACTCAATTTCACCGCGGTCTTTTCGCAAGTTAATGAAGATACGCTGGTGGGGCAAAACGCAATTATCGATACGGTTAATTCTAATATAATTAAAGGTCTTGTTTTACTCGTTTTTGCTGTAGCGGCAGCCATCATTTTAGGTATTATTGCAGCTCGTAGCATTGCCGCCCCATTGGCTCGTATAAACCGCAGTTTATCAATAATAAGTAGCGGCGATTTAACCCATAAAGCCTATTCTACTAATGAAGATGAATTTGCAGTGTTAGCTTCTAATGTAAATGAACTCACTGAAAGTTTGCATTCTGTAGTGAGTCAAATTTTAGTGCAGGAAGCGGCTTTAGAAAAAGCCACCAAAACCAGCGCAAATTTAGGTGAGCAAACACTGGTTCAGGTAGAGCAGCAAAAACAACAATTAAACTCTACAGCGACTGATACCAATACTATTCGTCAAGCTAGCAAGAATAACACTGAACAAATTCAATTTGGTATGCAGAAACTGCAAGAAGTTAGTATGCAAAGTGCTAATGTGAGCAAACTCGTCACTGACACCCATGCTCAAATATCCGAACAAACTCAACAAGCTGAGCAATCTTCGGCTGTTATTCATCGATTAGACGAAAACAGTAAGAAAATTGGTAGCATTTTGGATGTTATTAAAACCATTGCAGAACAAACAAATTTACTGGCTCTGAATGCTGCAATCGAAGCTGCACGGGCTGGTGAACAGGGAAGGGGATTTGCTGTGGTTGCCGACGAAGTACGTACGTTAGCTAATCGTACGCAAAACTCAACCGAAGAAATTGAATCTATGATTGCAAGCCTTCAGGCAGACGCTGAGCAAGCTGTGAAAGCAATTAGTATTGGAAGTGAGTATGCCAAACAAAGTGAAGGTCAAATCTTTGATGTAACTCAGCAAGTATCAGAAATAAATGAAACTATTGATAGTTTACGAAAAATGAATCAAGACATAGTGAGTGTTACGTTGGAACAAGATTCTTTATTTGAAAAAATTGCCAACAAACTTAGTAATACAGCAGAACTTGCAGAACAAAGTGCACAAACGACTTATGCTTCTACAGAGGCAAATCAAGAGTTGAACAATTTGATGATCGAAATGCGTAAAGCAGTGACGCGTTTTAAATTGTAAGACGATAGCTGAAATTAAGAATAATCAAACTTTAAATCAAGCGCTTGAATTGAAATTCCTAGCAAGTAGATATCCAAACAAGCGCTTTTAATTTAAATCCGTATGGCAATAATTAATTAGGCCAATTCAGCGAGACATAGCTCTTCGTGTATCTGTTTACACCAATCTTTTACTCTTTGTTCGGTCAACTCAGGTTGACGGTCTTCGTCAATACCCAGTCCTACAAAGTGTTCATCGTCTGCCATGCCTTTAGATGCTTCAAAATCATAACCTTCACAAGGCCATTGACCGACTAAAATAGCACCTCTAGCTTCGACTATATCTCTGATCATACCCATAGCATCGAGGAAATATTCAGCATAATCTTCTTGGTCTCCACAACCAAAAATCGCTACTAGTTTATCGGTGAAATCAATTTCCTCTAATTCAGGGAAAAAATCGTCCCAATCACATTGGGCTTCTCCGTAGTACCAAGTAGGGATACCGAACAATAATAGATCAAATTCGGCAATGCTTTCTTTGCTGCTTTTTGCAATATCAAAGACGTCAATCAGGTTTTTACCCAGTTCTTTTTGGATCATTTTCGCAACGTGTTCTGTATTGCCAGTATCACTTCCAAAAAATAAACCTACACTTGCCATTCAAACTTTCCTTTACTTAACTGATTTGGGTTTAATAATATTAAACGCCATTGTTTTGCCAAAAGACCTGAATCAAACCTTTTGCAATAAAACCGGCTGCACCTAAAAATAAAACAAGATATACAACTGCTCTACCTATAAAGGGTACATCATTCTTTTTTAAAACATCGTGAATCGCATACCCCATGAGTGCAAATAATGCGACCAGCGTGAGGTTTAACACGATTGCTTCAATTTGCTCATAATATTCATTTAGCATCGCAAAACCTTTAGAATAAAAAAACGCGCAGAATATATCACACAATGCGACGCAAGCGAATTACCCTCATGCGTCTTTTTGTAAAAATTCAACGACCAATCGATTAAATATTTGTGGTTTCTGGGCGTGTAACCAATGACCAGCGGAGCCGATTACTTTTGCACTGCTATTAGGGAATAGTTTACTTATTACCTGCTTATGCTCCGGTAGAATATAATCAGATAACCCGCCCTTAATAAACAACACGGGTATTTTAGAACTGGTATCACATGCAATGGATTTAGACAGTTCAGCATAATCTCGTTCCAATAATGCCAGATTAAAGTCCCAACGCCACTGACCATCTGTTTGTTTTAGGCTTTTTAATAAAAATTGGCTCACTCCGGCTTCATGCAAATATGCAGACATGGTTTTGTCAGCTTCAGTTCTTGAGGTTAAATGCGGTAAATTTACCGCATTAAGTGCTTTGAATACGTTTTGGTGTCGAGGAGTGTAACTGACAGGTGCTATATCAGCGACTATCAATTTTTCTACTAAATTAGGAAAATTAAGCGCGATTGTCATGGCGATTTTGCCACCTAACGAGTGCCCTAATATAGCCACTTTCTGAATGTCTAAATCAGTCAACAGTTCGACGATTTTCTGCGCATATGAATGAAAAGAAAATTTCTCTGTAAATGCCGACTTACCGTGATCAGGTAAATCTATGCTTAACACATTGTATGTCGACTCTAACGCCTTTCTAACCATTGACAGGTTATCTAAACTGCCAAATAAACCGTGTAGTAGCACAATATAGGGTTTTTCAGCAAGATTGCTGCTTAGATGATAATTAATTGAATGCATAGTCATGTAAATAGGGATAGATGTTAATTTAAACAAGTCATTGGTAGAAATAAATATAGCTGGACTTTATCAAAGTCCAGCTATGACTTGTATAGATATTACATATTAGGGTAATTGGGTCCGCCAGCCCCCTCAGGTGTTACCCATACAATGTTCTGTGAGGGATCTTTTATATCACAGGTTTTACAATGGACGCAGTTTTGTGCATTAATTTGAAACTTCTTCTCTCCCACATCAGATGTCACGACTTCATAAACGCCAGCAGGACAATAACGCTGAGCTGGCTCATCATATTTAGGTAAATTAATGGCAATTGGGATGGAGGGATCTTTTAAACGCAAATGACAGGGTTGATCTTCTTCATGATTAGTATTTGATAAAAATACTGAAGACAATTTATCAAAACTAATGACGCCGTCAGGTTTGGGGTAATCAATCTTAGTAAAGTCGCTAGCTAAGCCTGTGGATTCGTAGTCTTTGCTGTTATCTTCTAGATTAAATAGTGCTTTACCTGCCAGAATGTTTTGTTCAAACGTATTATAAGCTCCGCCCCAAAAAGTACCGAACTTATGTAATGCTGCACCAAAGTTTTTAGCACTATAAAGTTCTTTGTATAACCAAGATTGCTCAAATTTTTCGGTATATTCAGTAAGGTCTTGACCAACTTTGTCTTGACTGATTGCATCGACAATCGTTTCAGCGGCCAGTATACCGGACTTCATTGCAGTATGATTTCCTTTAATTTTGGCAAAGTTTAAGGTGCCTGCATCACAACCAACTAAAAGACCACCAGGGAAGGTCATTTTAGGCAATGAGTTATAACCACCTTTAGCGATTGCTCTAGCACCATATGAAACGCGCTTGCCACCTTCTAAGTACTGTTTTAATACCGGATGCTGTTTAACTCTTTGAAATTCGTCAAAAGGACTCAAATGAGGGTTTTCGTAGTTGAGATCGATAATAATCCCTACCAACACTTGATTGTTTTCAGCATGATAAAGATAGCTGCCACCCGTTTCTTTATTTAGCGGCCAACCTGCTGTGTGTACTACTAATCCCTCTTGGTGTTTACTTGGGTCTATATCCCAAATCTCTTTGAATCCAATGCCATAGTGTTGCGGGGCTTTACCTTCATCAAGATTGAATTTAGCTATGAGTTGTTTACCTAAGTGCCCACGGCAACCTTCAGCAAAAACCGTGTATTTAGCCCGCAATTCCATGCCTGGCATATAACCGTCTTTATGCTCTCCAGTTTCACTAATGCCCATGTCACCGGTAATGATGCCACCGACACTACCATCTTCATTGTAGATTACATCGGATGCTGCAAATCCTGGAAAAACCTCTACACCAAGTTGTTCTGCTTGATCTGCTAACCAACGGCAGACATTTCCCATACTGACAATATAATTTCCCTGATTATGCATGGTTTTTGGGGTGAGCAAATTAGGTAATTTAGATCCTGACTCCTGGTTTCTAAGGTAATAGATATGATCCTCAGTAACCTTTGTGGTTAAAGGCGCACCTAGTTCCTGCCAATCTGGAAAAAGTTCGTCCAGCGCACGCGTTTCAAAAACTGCTCCAGATAGGATATGTGCTCCAACTTCAGAGCCTTTTTCAACAACGCATACCATTAATTCTTGGTCTTTTTGTTTGGCCAATTGCATAATTTTACACGCAGTTGAGAGTCCTGCTGGTCCAGCTCCAACAACTACAACATCAAACTCCATTGATTCACGTTCCACGGGTTTGCCCCCTTATAGATATCTATTAATTAAAGAAATAAATAATTTGCTTACTATCACTAATAGTAACCAATAATGTCCCAAACTATTCACTAACTGTATAGTATGTTTGGATTTTATATTGCCCAACCTAGTCACCAATTAATTTAAAATATATCTTTATTTATCAATTGGATAACTGTAATTATTGTCCGTATCTGAAGGTATGTTAATACCTTGTTATATGGCCTTTTCAAGCAACACTACCACACTAAAACTCAAGCTCAAATGTAAATTATGACCTACAATTTAGAAGCAAAATAGCCAAAACAATAAATGCTAGTTTGTTCTCGCTTGGTTGACGCTTAGCTCTACAGCCAGTAAATTTACGCAACTTTTCAAAAACGCATGTATTGCGTTATGAATTCTCTACACTTTGTATCCTATAGAGGTAAACATGAAAATTTTAGTGCCGGTTAAACGTGCCATTGATTACAACGTAAAAGTTCGCGTCAAAGCCGATAACTCAGCTGTTGATTTGACTAACACCAAGATGTCTATAAACCCTTTTTGTGAAATCGCTGTTGAAGAAGCAGTAAGACTGAAAGAAAAAGGCATTGCTAGCGAGATTGTTGTAGTGTCAGTTGGTGACAAAGCGTGCCAAGAACAAATCAGAACCGCGTTGGCACTTGGTGCTGATCGTGGGCTACAAATCGACACCAGTGACGTTCTAGATTCATTACAAATTGCTAAACTTTTGACAAAAGTGGTGGAAGAAGAGCAGCCACAACTGGTTATTTTAGGTAAACAGTCAATAGATTCAGACAACAACCAAACAGGTCAAATGATGGCGGCCTTAACGGGCATGCCGCAAGGTACTTTTGCATCTGTAGTCGATATCGATGGTGATAAAGTGAAAGTAACAAGAGAAATTGATGGTGGACTACAAACGGTCGAATTGAATTTGCCGGCAGTAGTGACTACTGATTTACGATTAAATGAACCGCGCTATGCCACGTTACCCAACATTATGAAAGCGAAACGGAAACCTATTGATGTAAAGTCTGCGAATGATTTTGGGGTAACGTTAACTTCAAACGTGAAAACCTTGAAAGTCGAAGCACCAGCGCAACGTAAAGGCGGAATTAAAGTAGCGGATGTAGCTGAACTTGTTGAAAAATTAAAAACAGAAGCGAAGGTGATCTAATGGCTGTTTTAGTATTTGCAGAACATGATAATAAACAATTGAAGTCAGAGACTCATAAATTAGTTAACGCCGCGAGCAAATTGGCTGATGACGTGACTATTTTAGTAGCAGGGGAAGGTTGCGCAGCAGTAGCAGATGAAGCCGCAAAAATTTCAGGTGTGAGTAAAGTACTACTAGCGGATAACCCAGTTTATGCTAATCAGTTAGCAGAGAACATCGGTGATCTAGTAACTGAATTGGCAGAGAATTATACTCATATTATCGCTGCGGCGACCACGACGGGTAAAAATTTCATGCCGCGAGTTGCTGCATTGTTAGACGTTGCTCAGATATCTGACATTATTGCAGTGGAAAGTGAAGACACATTTGTTCGACCCATTTACGCCGGAAATGCAATCGCAACGGTACAAAGCAGTGATACTAAAAAGGTTATCACGGTAAGAGCTTCGGCATTTGATGCTGCCGAGGAAGGTGGTTCAGCGTCGGTTGAAGCTTTAGATACGGTAAAAGTATCTGATAAATCTGCTTTTGTAAGTGCTGAGCTGACTAAATCAGAACGCCCAGAACTTACTGCAGCGGAAGTCATTATCTCCGGTGGTCGTGGTATGCAAAATGGTGAAAACTTTAAATTGCTTGAAGGGATCGCCGATAAGCTTGGTGCAGCAATTGGTGCATCGCGTGCCGCAGTTGATGCGGGTTTTGTGCCGAATGATATGCAAGTAGGGCAAACCGGTAAAATAGTTGCTCCACAATTGTACATTGCTGTTGGTATTTCAGGTGCAATACAGCATTTAGCGGGTATGAAAGATTCGAAAATTATTGTTGCTATCAACAAAGATGAAGAAGCCCCGATTTTTCAAGTCGCGGATTACGGCTTAGTTGGGGACTTATTTGATGTACTTCCTGAATTAGAAGCCGCTCTATAACAGCGATTATTCGAAGTACTAGCATAAATAATACAAAAGGCAGTCTGCTGTAAGCATGACTGCCTTTTTATTTAAACTGCTGTTTTGAACGATGTTTTTCGTGTCTGACTCAGTTGAAATTAAACCGATACAACAGAGTTTTCGTCGAACGAAATAGGGGATGTGACATAAGCGTCAGCGCTCCAATCATTTTCCCACTCTTCATCGTTGAGTAAATATCTGAACTGATATTCTGCATCTGCAGGAAGGTTTAGAGTCGAAGAGAATGATCCATTTTTCAACTTTTTCATGGGTGATGTTTCGATGTCCCAATCATTGAAGTCACCTACCAAACGCACTGAATCTGCGTTTTTAGCTTCTTCTTTAGAAAGTTTGAAAGTTACCTTACACACAGGTTTAGATTTAAGATATTGTTTTTTGAAGCTCATATGCTCCTCCTAGTAAGTAATTAAATTACAGTAATAGTTTAATAATACGCCAATATTACATTTTTATTTTATATTCGTGAAATAAAATTACACAAAATCACAAAATAAATGGTGAATTTTTTGAAAATACGCACTTTAACTGTGCAATGTATTCTTACTTGTAAATTTAATGCACCTTTTTGGCTTAAAATTCGCCCGTTTAAATGCATAATTCCCGTTTAACATCGTTAACAGAAATCTTGTCTCAGGTTTTATGCCAATATTGTCTAATCTGTTGTCAAATCGTTCAAAAACTACTCCGATGAGTGGAAGAGTATAGCTTAACTATTTTCGGTCATTTACATTTGTTAACACTCTCTTTCATGCGTGACGTCATAAATAATTTATCATATATCAAGCATATTTCTCTGAGCTCGAAATGAATCTCTAATAAGCATCCTATTTTCAGATATTTATTGTTTGAAAAGCTGGTTAAAGATTTCAAAAATGACTTCAACAACTAATTTAATAAAAAATTAAGGGTTTTCAATGGCGAGTAGTACTACAAAAATTTTAGTGCCGTTAGTTATTTTGGCGTTGGCTGTTGTCGGCTTTATCGGCCTTTTGTTAAGTAAAAAGCCACCAGAAATAGTTGAAGTTGAAGAGCGTCCTTTTTTGGTTAATGTTGAACCTGCCAGGTTGGAAACAATTAATTTTAAGGTGCATTCACAAGGCACGGTTGCTCCACGTGTTGAAACGCGCCTGAGCGTGCAGGTTACCGGAAAAGTCGAGTGGGTAGCCGACAGCTTCATCGAAGGCGGTATGTTTAAGCAAGGAGACGTGCTTATACAATTGGAAAAATATGATTATCAAACTGAAGTTAAACTTGCTGAGGCTGAATTAGCGAGAGCTGAAGCGTCTTTAGAAGAAGAGATCGCACGGGGGAAAGTTGCTGAACAGGAATGGCGGTCGGTAAAAGGAAACGTTGCTCCAGAATTAGGCTTAAGAAAACCGCAATTGGCGACTGAAAAAGCTAACTTAAGCGCTGCAAAAGCGCAATTAGAAAAAGCTTTACGTAATTTGCAGAGGACGTCCATTACCGCGCCATTTGATGGATTAGTTAAATCTAAGAACGTTGACTTAGGTCAGTTTGTATCGTTAGGCAGTGAGTTAGGTGTGATTTATTCCACTAAAGTGGCCGAAGTTAGAATGCCACTGAGCGACAATGACATGGCATTTATGCGCATATCAAATGGAAAAATTGATGCGCCTAAAGTTACATTAAGTGCGGTTGTCGCTGGCGCTAAAAGTCAGTGGGTCGGTAAATTGGTTAGAGATGAGGGCGTTTTGGATGAGCAGCGTCGGGTCATTTATGCGGTGGCAGAAATTATCGATCCTTATCTTCGTGAGTCTGATTCTAAGGATAGCAATCGAGTACCGTTGAAATTTGGTCGTTTTGTACAGGCCGAGATTGTTGGCCAAAATAGCGAAAACATCTTGGTTCTGCCGCGAAATGTTCTTCGTTTAGATGGCACTTTATTGATAGTTGACAGTAATAATGAATTACAAATCAAACAGGTTGTTGTGAAACGAGCTGATGAAAAATACGTTTATATTAGTCAAGGAATCAATGAAGGGGATTTAGTAATTACTAGTGCCGTGCCGAATCCATTTAATGGTATGAAGGTGCGTTTACCAGACGATGAAGAAGATAACAACAATATCCAACAATTAGATAAACAAGTATCTACCAGTAAATCCGTATCCAATGCTGGAGATGCAAAATGACGCATATTGATACAGAAAAAGGCTTGATCGCATGGTTTGCTCGCAATAGCGTTGCGGCCAATTTATTAATGTGGATATTGATTTTTGGTGGAATTATTGCTGCTTTCACTATTCACAAACAAGTTTTTCCTAATTTTATATTTAATAACATCGTCGTTACTGTCCCTTATTTAGGTGCTGCTCCTCAAGAAGTTGAAGAAGGTGTTGTGATTAAGATTGAAGAAGCAGTAAAGGACATTGAGGGTATTAAAAAAATCACTTCCACTGCCACTGAAGGGACTGCTCGGGTTTTAATTGAAATTGAAGACGAATACGATCCGCAACTTGCGTTGGATGAGATAAAAGTACAGGTCGATGCCATACCTAGTTTTCCGGCGAATACTGAAAAACCCATCGTTTATCGTCAAAAAGCAACCCAAGATGTGATGTGGGTTTCAATTTATGGGGACGCAAACGAGCGTGAGCTAAAAGAATTTGCAAAAGACATTCGCGATCAAATTGCAAACTTACCTGGATTATCAGCCGTTCAGGTTGTGGGTTCTCGGGATTATGAAGTTTCTGTAGAAATCTCTGAAGCTAAACTGCAGGAATACAATTTAACCTTCAATGAACTTGTTGAAGCCGTACGGCGTTCATCAATTGATGTACCAGGCGGTGCGATTAAATCAGAAAATGGCGATATTTTATTGCGTGCCAAAGGACAAGCGTACAACGCCTTTGATTTTGAAAATTTAGTGTTATTAACACGCAGCGATGGCACAAGATTGTTATTGGGCGAAATTGCCACAATTCGAGACGGGTTTGTCGAAAATAATTCTTATGCGCTTTTTGATGGCAAACCGGCGATGAATATTCGGATTCAAGCGGTAGGCGATCAAAACGCCTTAAATATTTCTAAAACAGTTAACGCGTTTCTGGACAAATTACGCCCATCTTTGCCTGGGCATATTAATGCAGATACTTGGGGAGATAGCTCATTTTATTTGGCTGACAGGCTAAATATGATGCTAAGCAATATGCTAATAGGTGCAATATTAGTCTTCATTGTTTTATCACTATTTTTAAAATTGAGACTAGCAGCATGGGTTATGGTGGGGCTTCCCGTATGTTTTTTGGGCGCTCTATTAATTATGCAAGGGGAAGTATTTAATATTTCCATAAACATGATCAGCTTGTTTGGCTTCATTTTGGTGTTAGGAATAGTGGTAGATGACGCCATTATTATGGGGGAATCAGCATACTCTGAAATAGATAAACATGGTCACAATACTGAAAATGTAATACGTGGGGTGAAGAAAGTCGCCATGCCCGCCACTTTTGGCGTATTAACTACTATCGCTGCGTTTACGCCTATGCTAATGGTGCCGGGTACATTTGGTGTGATTTGGAAAACCATTGGTTGGGTAGTCATTATTTGTTTAATTTTTTCATTGATTGAATCAAAACTAATTTTACCTGCGCATTTGGTTCACATGAAAGACAAACCATACAACCCTTCTAAAGCGAATTTTTTACAGCGTTTTCGTGATTTCTTCAGTGAAGGTATTAAACGTTTTGTAGCTAATTCTTATATCCCTTTTTTAGAAAAAGTGATACGTAACCGGTATACAACACTGGCGAGTTTCGTGGCGATTTTTATACTCACAGTTGGATTGTTCGCAGGTGGTCAAGTGCGTTTTGTTTTTTTCCCTAATATACCTAGTGATTTTGTTATGGGGACAATTGAATTAGAACCTGGGTCATCAATACGCCAACGTGATGAAAGCATCACGCAAATGTTAGATGCGCTGTATGAAATGAATGACAATATTCAGCGTGAAACTGGCTTTGGGGTAGTTAATCATGCGATTGCCTTTGATCAAGGAAGTTTAACCGGACAAATTTTTGTTGAATTAAGTAAAGCTGAAACCCGAACGTTTGACTCATTTTATATTCACCAACAATGGCGTGAAGCAATCCCTGAAATGCCTGGTGTTAAAAAAAATCGATATTGGTTCGCCAATGGGCGGGCCTGGTGGTGGTGCTGATATCACGTTTGAATTCAGCGGTAAGAATTTGGATGCCCTAAAAGCAGCAACGCTAGAATTAAAACAGCATCTAGCTAGTTTCGATGGAATAGCAGATGTCAATGATACCTTTGCTGGGGGCAGTGACGAAATTCGATTGTTTATAAAACCTCAGGCTGAAGCGCTAGGACTGAGTTTACAAACCTTAGCGACACAAGTTAGAAACGGATTTTATGGCGCGGAAGCGCAACGAATTCAACGTGGTGATGAAGAAGTTAAAGTTATGATCCGCTATCCAAAAGAACAGCGCAGCTCAATTGGTCATCTGGAGAATATGCGCATTCGTAATAGCCAAGGGGATGAAATTCCGTTTTCGGAGGTAGCTGACGTAGAATTTGCCCAAGGATATGGCTCTATTATTCGGGTCGATGGCAATCGCTCAATTACCGTTTCTGCTAAAGCTGACAAGGGGAGAATAAACCCGCAAGAAGTCGCTATGTCGATTCAGAAAAATTTCATCCCTGATTTAATGCAACGATACCCTAGTGTCGACTTTAGACTAGAAGGTGCATCTAAAGAGCAGGGGGAGGCGATTGTGAGTTTGATGCAAGGCTTTGCATTTGCACTTTTCGCGATTTACGCACTAATGGCAGTACCATTAAAATCCTATTCGCAGCCTTTTATTATAATGTCGGTTATTCCGTTTGGATTAGTTGGTGCCATCATTGGTCACCTTGTGTTAGGGCATG
This sequence comes from Aliiglaciecola lipolytica E3, assembly GCF_000314975.1. Taxonomy (GTDB): domain Bacteria; phylum Pseudomonadota; class Gammaproteobacteria; order Enterobacterales; family Alteromonadaceae; genus Aliiglaciecola; species Aliiglaciecola lipolytica. The sequence goes on along the minus strand of NZ_BAEN01000038.1, from coordinate 73,857 downwards.
CGGTAAGTGTGTTATCCATCTGTGGGATCATTGCGCTAACCGGCGTCGTGGTGAATGATAGCTTAATTTTAGTCGATTTTGTCAATCGAGCCAGAGCAGAGGGACACTCGTTAATTGAGTCGGTAGTGCAGTCGGGCAAACAACGTTTTAGACCAATTGTGTTAACTTCGTTGACAACCTTTATGGGACTTATGCCTATCGTTTTTGAAAAGAGTCTGCAAGCTCAGCTTGTTATACCTATGGCCATCTCACTTGCTTTTGGGATTTTATTTGCCACCGTCATTACCCTACTGTTGGTACCGTCGCTTTATATTATGCTTGACGACTTTAAATCGTTATTTAGAGATAAAGAGGTCAAGAATGATTCAAAGCATAAGCTTCATCATAAAAGTGTAGTAGCCGATTCTTAGCTTTATATCAGCAAATAAAAAAGCGATCCAAGAAGGATCGCTTTTGATTTTAAGTTAGTACGAATTGTTTAATAGAAGCTGATTTTTGCTTCGATACCAAATATACGAGGTTGATTTACGATTCCGGTTAAGTTGTTGAAATCAATACCACCTTTAACATTCTCTTCGTCGGTGATATTTCGACCGAAAAGCGCGATGCTATAGTTGTTTTGGTAGTTCTCGTAACCGATTCTCAATCCACCTTCAAAATTATCGTCAGTTGTAAATTCTACCGAATCATATAAGAAAAGACTGGTTTCTCCTTGGAAAGCCCAATCGGTAAAAATAAACAATTCGCCATCATCGCCAATAGGTGTGGCGTATCTAGCGGTAAAGTTGAAAATAGTTTCAGGCGCTTGCGGGAATGCGTTTCCGTCTATACTAGCGGCGAATCCATCTGGACGAGGATCAAAAACAGTACAGTTACCTGTAGCGCCAAAATCAGGATTTGCACCGCAAGGCAATATTGTTAAGCCGTTATCTTGAATTTCGGTGTGGTTGTAGCTGTAACCTGCGGTCAAGGTTAGATAATCACTTACCAAATATTCAACGTCAATTTCGAAACCATATCCAACGCCTTTATCAGCATTAATTAGGGCTGTTGTATTTGCGCCACCACCGATAGCGGTAAGTTGCATATCATCGATTTCATAATAAAATACAGCCGCGTTGACCCGAAGTGTGTCTTCTAGTAAGTCTTTTTTAATTCCTAACTCTGCCGAGTTAATGGTTTCTGCTTCAGCAACAGAAGGATCGGCCTCAAACGCAACATCACGACCTTGAATTGTCTGTGCTCTAAAACCATTAGCTAAACGGGCAAATAACGAAGTATCACTATCAACTTTATAATTTGCGCTTAATTCCCAACTTAGCTGGTCATCGTCTACATTGATGTCGTCGTAATCTTGGATAGCGGCCGCACCTATCACTAGAGCGAATCCATCAACATTTTGCTCGCCCACAACAAGTGACTTTTCGTCATAGGTGTATCTTAGCCCAGCTGTAACATTGAGTTTTTCATTAACTTGATACGATGTTTGACCAAATACGGCCCAAGTGGTGTTTTCATGGAACACTGTTGTTGCACCAAAGAATCCGTCAACGCTAGTAACGTTAAATGATGAATCGTAATAAAAAGCACCGACTTGCCAACCTAATGCGTCATCTGTCTCACTTGCTAAGCGAATCTCTTGGGTAAACTGTTCAAGATCATTAAGGTTATCTTGGGTTACCGCTGAAAATGCGATGTTGCCCGGGAACGTAGTTTCTTCAACACCGTCACCATTGATATCACCAGGTTCGTTTAATACTACACCACCATCTATATCACCTAAGCTGTATCCTTCAGCTTGCTCATATGCGGTAATACTGGTCAAAGACATATCGTCTAATCCAAACTCAAGCTTTAACGACGCCCCGTAATTTTCATATTCTTGAGGGTTATTGTCAGCCCCATTCCCGTCAATATCTCCATCATAATATAGAACGTCACGATCAAAGTTTTCATTTAAATCGTTACTTCCTTTAGTGAAAACGTTGGCGCGGAAGATCGATGCGGTTCCATCTAACTCTCTGCCATGTACATTTAACAAAGCGGAAAAGTCGTCAGAGGGTTTATATAAAAGTTGTCCACGCCATGCTTTCTCGTCAAATCCACCCATGGCATCTTTTTCACCAGTGTAAGCGTTATCGATCCAGTCATCGCGATTCTGAGATAATACTGAAAAACGACCAGCTAGATTTTCTGCTAACCCACCTCCAACCGCGCCTTCGAAATTTAGCGTTCCCAAATTACCAACACCTAATTTGACGTAGGCATCAAAGTCATCAGTTGGCTTAACTGAGTCAAATTTAACGATACCGGCTGTTGTGTTGCGTCCAAATAACGTGCCTTGTGGTCCACGAATGACTTCTACTTGAGAGACATCAAAAAGCGGAAAGCTTTTTAAAATAACGTTTTCTTTTACAACGTCATCCATCACGATTGAGACGGGTTGAGATGCAGCTAAGTCGAAATCTGTGTTACCTAAACCTCGAATGTAAAATCTAGGTGCAACACGTCCGTTAGACGTTTCTGCATATAGACCGGGAACGCGTACGGCTAGGGCAAGGATATCTTCTCCGCCAGCAAACATGCTTTCAAATCGTTCACCGCTTAAAGTCGCTATTGAGATAGGGACTTCTTGAATACTTTGAGTACGCTTTTGCGCTGTGACAGTAATTTTTTCTAAGCTACGCTCTTTGGCTGCTACATCCTGTTCTTGTGCTATCGAAAATTGACTTAGTAGCGCTGATTGTATGCATAATGCAATTGCTGTTTTATTAAGTGTTTTCATTATATTACCGAGTTGAGTGTGTAAAGTTATGTTGTTTTTTTATCCTTGAGTTTTTGACTAAATGCGGCCAAAAACGGACTTATTGTTATTTATTAAATCATGTTTAAATGATAAAAATATTTCGAAGGGCAGTGTAATTTTATATTCCCAATTAATCCATTTTTACTACCCTAAAATAGTAAACTTCATTAAAGATAGTCGTTTTTTTCGATGTTTTGTGTTTATTTTGCGCGATTTTTGGCGTTTACTTTGTAACTATTTATTTAACTCAAAGTACGAAAGAATTTTTTACGATATTGACTTGGGGATAAACCTGTTAAACCGCTAAAAAGCCGGGTAAACGAGCGGGGATCTTCATAGCCCACTTGAGCGACGATAGATTCTAACGATAAGTTTTCGGTTTCTAACAGTTTTTTAGCAGCTTCTACTCGAAGCATTTGTAAATATGAAAAAGGTGTTTGTTCGGTAGCCAGTTTAAAGCGCCGTAAAAACGTTCTATTTGTTAGGTTAACTTGGCGCGCCAACTGATCAAGTGAAATTGATTGTTGGTAATTGCTTTCTAACCATTCTTGAATCCGCAAAATTTCTGCATCTTGGTGGTATTTTTTACTACGCAGTTGTGCATATGCGGCTTGATTTCCACGTGAGATATCTAACACATGAGCTTTAGCGGTATTAGTCGCCACATCATGACCACAGTATCGCTCTATCAGCAGTAAAGTCAGATCAAACCAAGCCATTCCTCCACCTGAACAATAAATATTGCCATCTTGAGTGATTAGTTGGTTGGGCATTAGATTGACATCCGGATAGCGACTATTGAACGTCTCTGCATATCCCCAGTGGGTAGTGGCTTTTTTATCTTTTAAAATACCCGCTTCGGCTAAAAAAAAAGCACCGCTGCAATTACTAGCAATATCAGAATCTTGAGCATAAAAATATTGTATAAAAGGTAACAGGTTTCTATTTTTTGCAAGTACATCGTCGAGTTTACCGCCGATTGTCGGAATAATGAGAATATCCGTTTGCTGGACATCTTCGATAGCGATCTGGCTTTTAATGGTTAGATGATTAATACACTCCACATCACGCTTTCCTACTGAAGCTAATTGCACATTAAAAATACGCTCAGGAGTTTTTCCTTGCATACGTTTCCAAGTAACACCGGCTAATGCGAACAGGTCTAATGCGCCAGTAATAGCACTGGCATATGCATGCTCATATCCTAAAATTGTCACATTGTGCATTTTAATAAACCTAAAATAAGCGGTGATTTTAGTAGCTTATCACGCTTATGAATTGATGGCGATATTAGCCATAAAAGTGTCAATAATGACAGTTAGCCTGTAACTATAAATATGGGAAGCTATGTGATAATGCTAACTCAGGACATCGCTAATGAATGATGAATTAATTCACCCAAAAGAATTGCCGTTTCAACTTTACGAAGTATTGGATACAGAATCACTAATTCAGCGAGAGCGGTTTAGTGAGCATAATAGAGAAACCTTCGATGCCATTTTAGAGACGGCGAATAAAATTGCGACCCAAAAGTTTGCAACGCACAACGCAATCGCAGATGCCGATGAACCCAAGTTTGATGGTAAAAATGTGCATATGATCCCGCAAGTCAAAGAAGCCTTTGATGCATATAATGAAGCCGGTTTTATGGCTGGACGTTATGATTTTGACGAGGGGGGCATGCAACTGCCGGAAACTATCATGATGGCTACCTCGGGTTATTTTATGGCTGCGAACCCATCCACTGCGGGTTACCCATTTTTAACCGTAGCGGCCGCAAATGTTATCGGTAATTTCGCTTCAGAGGAACTGAAACAGCAGTTTATGCCGCGCATGCTAAGTGGCGAGTTTACCGGCACTATGGCATTAACTGAGCCGCATGCTGGTTCGTCATTGGCAGACATTCGCACCACGGCGATAAAAAATGAAGATGGTAACTACAGATTAAAAGGTAGCAAACTGTATATCTCAGCAGGTGAACATCAGTTATCAAATAACATCGTTCATTTGGTGTTAGCGAAAATTCAAGGCGCACCTGCAGGCGTAAAAGGTATTTCATTGTTCGTCGTACCTAAATACCGATTAGATGAAACTGGTGAAGTTGGTCAACGCAACGATGTCGCTTTAGCTGGTTTGATCCATAAAATGGGCTATCGGGGAACCACATCCACAGCGTTAAGCTTTGGTGAGAATGGAGATTGCCATGGCTATTTAATTGGTGAACCTCATCAGGGTCTCAAATATATGTTCTTGATGATGAACGAAGCGCGTATAGGCGTAGGTTTTGGCGCAGCTATGATTGGTTATCGCGGGTACCAATATTCGTTAGCTTACGCCAAAGATAGAACCCAAGGTCGTATTCCTCCAAATAATTCTCCAGCAGATCCGGCTACCGAGATAATCAATCATGGTGACGTAAAACGTATGCTGCTAGCGCAAAAAGCTTATGTAGAAGGAGCTATGTCGTTATGTCTGTATGCGTCAAGACTCGTAGATGACACTAAAACCCGTGAGTCTGCTGAAGAGAGAAGGATGAGTGAGGAGCTGTTAGATTTATTAACACCGGTAGTGAAGGCGTGGCCATCTGAATTTGGTGTCAAAGCTAACGACTTAGCGATACAAGTTTTAGGGGGAGCTGGCTATACGCGAGAGTACCCGGTTGAACAGTGCTGGCGAGACAATCGTCTTAACCCAATTCATGAGGGGACGAATGGCATTCAAGCTTTGGATTTGCTGACCAGAAAACTATGGCAAGCAAATGGTGCTGGATTAGAGATACTGCAAAAGCGCATATTAGCAGATTTTAGTCAGGCATCAGGTCCAGAATGCTTAGCGCTCGTCAATAAAACCCAAGGCTACATGGTAAAAATGCAGGCACTTTTACCTTCTTTAGGCGTGGCACTTAGAAGTGAAAAACTACCCAATTTGTTAGCTAATGCACAGTGCTTTATGAACGTGTTTTCAAGCATCGTCATGAGTTGGATATGGATCCGTCAGGCAAATGTGGCTGAAAAGGCATTGGCACAGTGTGAGCCTGCCGATAAACCCTACTATTTGGGGAAAATTCAGGCAGCTAAGTATTATGTAAACTGGGAGCTACCGCTAGTGAATCGCGATATTTCTCTTCTTGAAAGTTCTGATGATAGTTGTAGTGATATGCAACCTGAATGGTTTTAATTTAAACGATGGAAAGAATAATGATGAAAAGTAGACAATTTTTATTAGCCTCACGTCCGGTAGGCACTCCTACCGCTGAAAACTGGGACTTTGTGGAAGCCGAGTTGCCAGAATTAGAACAAAACCAAATCAAAGTTAAAGTGCTTTATATTTCTTTAGATCCGGCTATGCGTGGTTGGATGAATGAAGGCAAGTCTTACATTCCACCTGTGGGTATTGGTGAAGTTATGCGTGCGGGGGGAGTAGGGGAAGTACTTGACTCTACCGATCCTAATTTTAGCCCTGGCGACTTTGTATACGGTGGGTTTGGTGTGTGTGATTTTGCTGTTATTGCAACCCAAGGCGTGCACAAAATAGATCCGTCACTGGCTCCATTGGAGCGCTATCTTGGTGTACTTGGCATGCCGGGAATGACAGCCTATTTCGGTATCTTGAATACTGGCCTACCCAAAGCAGGGGAAACCGTTGTGGTATCGGGTGCAGCAGGCGCGGTAGGTACCGTTGTTGGACAAATCGCAAAATTAAAAGGCTGTCGAGTGGTAGGCATTGCCGGTGGTGAGGACAAATGCCGTTATTTGGTCGACGAATTAGGATTCGATGGTGCCATTGACTATAAAAATTCGGATGTGAAAAAAGGATTAAAAGAACAATGTCCAAAGGGCGTAGATGTCTTTTTTGATAATGTCGGAGGCGACATCCTCGATGATGTCTTAACCCGCATCAATATGAAAGCCAGAATTGTCATTTGTGGGGCGATAAGTCAATACAACAATACGACGCCGGTGAAAGGTCCTTCCAATTATCTCTCATTATTGGTTAATCGTGCGCGAATGGAAGGCATTGTCGTATTCGATAATATTGAAAATTACGGAAAAGCCGCAGCTGAAATGGCCGGTTGGATTGCCCAAGGTAAACTGATTGCAAAAGAACACGTTGTAGACGGTTTAGCTACTTTTCCTGAAACATTAATGATGCTTTTTAATGGCGAAAACTTCGGTAAATTAGTAATTAAAGTGGATCATGCTTCATGAGTGCTGCAAAAGTAGAGGGTAAACATATTGTGGTTACCGGAGGCGCATCTGGAATCGGTGCAAAAACCACAGAAGTGTTAGCCGCTCGAGGAGCTAAAGTGTTTTTTGGCGATCGTAATACGGAAGCTGGGAATGCACTGCAAGAAAAGCTAACAGCGTCTGGCTATACGGTTGAGTTTTATCCTCTTGATGTGACTCAGAGCGATTCAGTATCGGCTTTTTACCAAGCAGCTATCTCCAAATTTGGACAAATTCATGTGGCATTGAACAACGCTGGCGTCGATCATACTCCCGCGCGCATGCTTGATGTACCTGACGAAGATTTCCACCGTAATATTGCGATTAACTTAACCGGTGTTTGGTACTGTATGAAGCAATCAGTTAAACATATGGTTGAAGTTGGTGGAGGACACATCATCAATCTAGCGTCAGTAGCGGGGGTTTCAGGAGCGCCGACTATTTCTGCTTACTGTGCGTCAAAACATGGTGTGATTGGATTAACTAAATCAGTGGCAATTGAATATGCTAGATCAAATATACGGGTTAATGCGGTGTGTCCGAGTTTTGTAAAAACCCCTATGGTAGAAAATGTGTTGGCTAATTTTGATCAAAAGCAACAAAACACTTTGATTAGCGCCAACCCAATGAAACGACTTGGCGAAGTAGAAGAAATTGCTTATGCCATAGCTTGGCTATGCAGTGATGAGTCTAGCTTTATGACTGGTCACTCAATGGTTTTAGATGGTGGCATGACCGCCTAGAAATGTTTTAACAGGACAATAAAATGAAAAAAGATCTGTTTAATTTACACGGCAAGGTAGCGCTAGTAACGGGTGCTAGTCGTGGTATTGGTGAATCGATTGCACGCTTACTTGCGGCTTATGGTGCTGAAGTGATTGTTTCGAGTCGCAAAATTGACGGCTGTGAAGCGGTGGCAAGTAGCATTCGTGAAAGTGGTGGCAAAGCACATGCGATGGCTTGTCATGTAGGCGATCTTACGCAAATAGAAGCAACCTTCAAACAAATTGAAGAACAGTTTGGAGAATTGGATATTTTAGTTAATAACGCCGCGGCTAATCCGTTTTTCGGACATATTCTTGATACTGATCTTGCAGCATATGAAAAAACCGTTGACGTCAATATCCGAGGTTACTTCTTTATGTCAGTAGCAGCTGGAAAAATGATGAAAGAGCAGGGCGGTGGGGTGATTTTAAATACTGCATCAGTGAACGCACTTTCTCCGGGAGATATGCAAGGCATCTATTCCATATCGAAAGCCGCGGTTGTGAGTATGACCAAAGCCTTTGCTAAAGAATGTGGCGGTTTAAATATTCGTGTAAACGCACTTTTGCCCGGTTTGACTGATACTAAATTTGCCTCTGCATTAACCACTAATGAAAAGATTTTGAAACAAGCATTGAAAGTGATCCCCCTCGGACGGGTTGCTGATCCGGATGAAATGGCTGGAACAGTGCTATATTTAGTGTCTGATGCTTCAAGTTATACAACGGGTACAACTGTGGTAGTTGATGGTGGTATGATGGCATAACGATTATCACAAAAAGTGCTGTTATGTCGCGTATTTTGCTGGTGTGTTCAGATATTTTTGGGCATACCAAACTGTTAGAGGATTGGGCAAATCAAATACTTCCTGCTCGATGGCGATTACACATTGTAAGCCCGTATTTGTCTTCGGTAAACTTTACCGATGAAGCATTAGCCTATTCAGCATTTCAACGTTCAGGTGGGATTGAACAGTATGGAAATAAGATTGCAACAGCGCTTGCTGCCAATAATAATAATCAATCAACGCTTGTTGGGTTTAGTGCTGGCGCGGCGGTACTATATAAACTGCTTAGTGAAAAGGATTATACCAACTCAATAGATAAGTTTTACGGCTTCTACCCGGGGCAAATTCGATTCTTCACAAAATTACGTCCTTATATTGCTACGCAACTCTATTTTCCTGTCAAAGAACCCAATTTTGATATCGATATCGTACTTCAACAACTGTCAGCCCATGACAATGTAAATTGTTTTAAAACAGAGTTTGAGCATGGATTTATGAATCCATCGTCAAGGGGGCATCACCCTGATGCTGTATCCTGTTATACGCAAAAATTAACCAGTAGTCTGGCTGAACATGCAAAAAAGTGAAGAGGTTTTGATGAGGTTTTTCCAAGTTGGAGTGAGTCCAACTCGGAAAAATAAGCCATTATTGAGTGATTGTTTCAACAAGAGCGATAGCATCACCGATGTAATTTGCTGGCGATAGCTGTTTTAACTCATTTTTAGCGTGCTCTGGCATGTCAAGTGAATCAATAAACTCTGCAATCGCTGCCTGATTGACTTTCTTGCCGCGGGTTAATTCTTTTAATTTTTCATATGGTTTTTCAATTCCGTAGCGGCGCATGACGGTTTGAATAGGCTCGGCTAATAGTTCCCAGTTATTTTCAAGCTCATTTAACAAACTTTGTTCGTTAACTTGTAACTTGCTGATCCCTTTTAACGTAGATTCGTACGCAATTACCGAGTAGCCCATGCCCACACCTAAATTGCGAAGTACGGTTGAGTCAGTTAAATCTCGTTGCCATCTTGAAATAGGAAGTTTAGTGGCTAAATGATTAAACATCGCATTTGCTAGTCCAAGATTACCTTCTGAGTTTTCGAAATCTATGGGGTTAACTTTATGCGGCATGGTTGATGATCCAATCTCGCCAGCGATGGTTTTTTGTTTGAAGTGACCTAACGCTATATATCCCCACACATCACGGTCGAAATCGATCAAAATGGTGTTGAATCTAGCCATCGCATCAAACAATTCTGCGATATAATCATGGGGTTCAATTTGCGTAGTAAATTGATTCCAATTTAACCCTAAACTTTCAACAAATGATTGTGAAAACGCATTCCAATTTACATCAGGGTAGGCGCTTAAGTGTGCGTTATAGTTACCCACAGCACCATTTATTTTACCTAAAATTGTAACATCCTGAATTTGTTGTCTTTGACGTAATAATCTGTGCATTACGTTGGCCATTTCTTTCCCCATGGTCGTGGGAGAAGCGGGCTGACCATGTGTTCTGGCCATCATTGGAATAGTTTTATACTCAAGTGCCAAACGCTTAGTTTCTGCAATTAATTTGTCACAGTAAGGCAGAATGACGTGTTCTCTGGCTTCGCTAAGCATTAATCCATGAGATAAATTATTAATATCTTCGGAAGTACATGCAAAGTGAATAAATTCACTTACGCTGTTGAGTTCACTGTTATTTTCTACTTTTTCTTTTAGAAAGTACTCAACCGCTTTAACATCGTGATTAGTCGTTTTTTCAATTGTTTTAATACGCAGAGCATCATCTTCACTGAAGTTATCAACGATACTATTAAGTAAATCATTAGATGCATCAGAAAATTCTGGCACTTCAGTTATTTCCGCTGTGCTGGCCAGCTTCTGTAACCAACGAACTTCAACCTGAACGCGATATTTTAGTAAGCCATATTCACTAAAATAGTGGCGTAAAGCTGAACTCTTAGAGCCGTAACGGCCATCAACGGGGGAAACTGCAGTGAGTGCAGACAATTCCATGAAGTACTCCTATTGAAAATGATTAATAGAGCGTTGCAACGTCAATGCGTTGGTTACAATGCTTTTTCGATTAAATAATATTTGCCGACGCTTGCCACCTAATTGTCGCCATAATACGGCTGAACGTAATCCACTTAACAACAAAGCTCTAACCTTATGTTGATTGGTGTTTTGTTTTAGTTGTGCGGGTACGCCTGCAATTTGAATTTTTGTGCCCAATGGGCTGATTACATCAGAATAAATACTGGCTAAATTACTGATCATTTGGTCGTCGAACAAATCTAAGTGTGCAGTTTGGCGCTGAATTTGTTCAATGCGTTTTGATAATTCGCTAAGTTTGCTAGGAGATTTTTTAAGTTTGCGTTCTAAGCCCAAAATACTAGCAATATATCGCGTAACTTCCGCATCTTTTTGCAGCGGTGCATTACTGAGTTGACTAATCAAGGTGACCAAGCCAATTTCCAAATTTTCAATACTGCCATACACTTCTATGGTGCTTTGAGTGTCAGTCAGTATAAGACTGTTAATATTAGCTTTGAATGCGGTATTGTCTGCTTCGCCTTTACGCGCCACTGACTGCACTAATGCTGCCGCCTGACAAACGCCTGCTAAGGCGACTATCTTTTGTTGTTCTGAATCCATGTTCAACGCAAATAACTCTCTATAATCCCACCACCTAGACATTCATCTTGATAGTAAAAAACCGCGGATTGACCCGGCGTGACCGCTTTTTGAGGTGAATCAAAAAGCACTTTTATTTGTCCATCTTGTTGCGGTGTTACTGTACAGGCGATGTCTTCCTGACGATAACGAGTTTTGACTGCGCAACGGTACGTTTGTTGAGGACCCGTACGGTCAACCCAATGTAATTGATTTGCGATAAGACCATCTGAATAAAGCGCAGGGTGATTAGCACCTTGTCCGACAATCAACACATTACGTTTAACATCTTTGTCGACCACATACCAAGGATCGTCACCGTATTCACGTTTTCCACCAATATGTAATCCCTTGCGTTGACCCAAAGTATGGAACATTAGACCATCATGATGACCAATCTCTACGCCGTCGGTCGTTTCAATAATGCCGGGTTGAGCGGGTAAATATTGCCCCAGAAAATCTTTAAACTTTCTCTCGCCAATAAAACATATACCGGTGCTGTCTTTCTTATCGTGAGTAATCAGATTCTGCTGTTCAGCAATCCTGCGTACTTCGGGCTTCTCGATATTCCCCACCGGAAATAAGGTTTTTGCGATATGTTCTTCACCTAGGGTGTATAGGAAATAACTTTGATCTTTGTTGCCGTCTAAACCGCGTAACATTTTCCAATGCCCATCACGATATTCGCGCTGAACATAATGACCGGTAGCGATAAAGTCTGCACCTAAGTCTTCTGCTGCAAACTCAAGGAACGCTTTAAATTTGATTTCTTTATTACACATTATATCTGGGTTTGGAGTACGGCCAGCTCGATATTCGTCAAGGAAATATTCAAACACGTTGTCCCAGTATTCAGCAGCAAAATTGATGGTGTGTAATTCAATTCCAAGTTTATCTGCTACCGCTTGTGCGTCAGCTAGGTCTTCTGCTGCTAGACAGTATTCATCGCTATCGTCTTCTTCCCAGTTTTTCATGAATAGGCCTTCAACTTGATATCCCTGCTGGAGCAGAAGATAAGCGGCCACGGAAGAATCTACCCCACCAGACATCCCAACAATGACTTTTTTGTTAGCATTTTGTGAATTTAGGGTAGTGATATTATCGGACATATTGCAAATGAATTCTTAGCTGCGAAATTAGCCGGCAAGTCTAGCAAAATAAAGCTTTCAGATAAATACGCCGGATTAGAAAAAAGTTCTAAATTATAACCTTAATTCCTACGCTGATTAGGTCTACAAAATGCGATATTTTCCGTTATCTAAACCGTCAATTGTCCAAGCACCAATTTGATAACGAATTAATCTAAGGGTGGGGAACCCGACTGCAGCGGTCATCCTTCTAACTTGGCGGTTGCGTCCTTCTTTAATCGTTAACGAAATCCAACTAGTAGGAATGTTAGCTCTAAACCTGACGGGTGGTGTGCGTTCCCACACGTTTGGTGGAGGTATTTTTTGGGCTTTCGCTGGTAACGTTAAGCCGTCTTTTAATTCTACGCCCTGAATAAGTTTATCAATCGCCGTTTGGGAGATATCGCCATCGACCTGTACCCAATAGGTTTTTGCAGTCTTTTGGCTGGGGTTAGCGATTTGATGTTGCAGTTTTCCGTCGTTGGTTAAAATTAAAAGTCCTTCACTGTCTCTATCTAATCTACCCGCTGCATAAACATTAGGGATATCTATGTAGTCCTTGAGCGTTTTTCGATTTTGATCATCGGTAAATTGGGTTAACACATCGAAGGGTTTATTAAACAATAATACTGTCTTTTTTTGTCCACTTAATTGCTGTTTATGGTGTCTTTTTTGTTTCATATTGAATAATTATTCACTTATTTGTGGTTTTAGTGCGCTTGGATCTAGTAAACCGAGTTTAGCCCATATATTATTGATTATTAGCATCAATAACCTATTGTGATGAACTATTTACTCAAGTTCTACACAAAGACTCAATATAATTTATACATAAAAAATTTAACTAATTACTGGTTAAAGTAGCTATATTGTCTAGAATTTGTGCTCAATTTTTTATCTGTTTTAATTAAAAACAATGTTTAATTATCAGCGTTTTCGTCTGAGTAATTTGGATTAACCAGGCGGGTTGCCGCCACCACTGAGGTACATAATGACTACATCAAAGTCTAAGATTATTTACACAAAAACTGATGAAGCCCCTGCGTTGGCTACATATTCACTTTTACCTATAGTACGTAAATTTGCGTCTACTGCAGGAATAGAAGTAGAAGTGAGCGATATCTCGTTAGCTAGTAGAATTTTGGCTAACTTTCCAGAATCACTTAGTGAAGATCAAAAAGTACCAGATGCCCTTTCTATTTTAGGTGATTTGACTCAGTCTCCCGATACGAACATCATTAAGCTTCCGAATATCAGTGCCTCTATCCCGCAATTAAAAGCGGCAATTAAAGAGTTGCAAGAAAATGGGTTTGCTTTACCTGATTTTCCAGAGAACCCACAAACAGACGAACAGAAAGAAATTAAAGCTCGATATGGAAAAGTATTAGGAAGTGCAGTTAACCCAGTACTTCGTGAAGGTAATTCAGATCGTCGCGCACCGACAGCTGTAAAAAATTATGCGAAAAAACACCCTCATTCAATGGGTCCATGGAGCCAAGCTTCACGCACTCATGTAGCACACATGCGCGGCGGTGACTTCTACTCTGGTGAAAAGTCAGTAACGGTTGAAAAAGAAGGCCACGTTCGCATTGAATTTACTGACAAAGCCGGAAATAAAACCGTATTGAAGCCGCGTGTCGACTTATTAGCGGGTGAAGTTATCGATGGCATGTGCATGAGCAAGAAAGCATTATGCGCTTTCTTCGAAGAACAAATTCAAGATGCAAAAGATAGCGGCGTATTATTTTCACTGCATGTAAAAGCGACCATGATGAAAGTGTCGCATCCAATTGTATTTGGCCACTGTGTTAAGGTTTTCTATAAAGAGCTTTTCGACAAGTACCAAGATTTGTTTGACGAGCTTGGAGTAAATCCAAACAATGGTTTAGGCAGTGTGTACGATAAAATTGCTAGCTTGCCTGCTTCACAACGTTCTGAAATAGAGCATGACATTAACCGTTGTTACCAAGATCGTCCTCCATTGGCGATGGTTAACTCCGATAAAGGTATCTCAAACTTGCACGTACCTAGTGACGTTATTGTCGATGCTTCTATGCCAGCAATGATCCGCAGTTCAGGTCAAATGTGGGGACCTGATGGAAAGCCACAAGATACCAAAGCGGTTATTCCAGAAAGTACTTACGCTACCATATATCAAGAAGTCATTAACTTTTGTAAGACGCATGGCGCATTTGATCCTACAACCATGGGCACCGTTCCAAACGTTGGTTTGATGGCGCAAAAAGCAGAAGAGTATGGTTCACACGATAAAACCTTTGAAATGGTGGGTGATGGAAAAGTTCAGATTATCGACCAAGACGAAATTGTATTGATCGAACACGAAGTTGAAGAAGGTGATATTTGGCGTATGTGTCAAGCCAAAGACGATCCGATTCGTGATTGGGTTAAACTAGCCGTTACACGTGCGAGACATTCAGGTATGCCTGCCATTTTCTGGCTTGATGATGAGCGCGCTCACGATGTGCAACTCATCAATAAAGTGACCGAATATTTGAAGGATCACGATACTGAAGGCTTACATATTGAAATAATGGCGCCTGTTCGTGCGATTCGATATACCATGGAGCGTGCAATACGTGGGTTGGATACAATTTCGGTAACTGGAAACGTGTTACGTGATTATTTAACCGATTTGTTCCCAATTTTAGAACTGGGTACCAGTGCTAAAATGCTGTCGATTGTTCCTTTGATGGCCGGTGGCGGATTGTTCGAAACCGGAGCGGGCGGTTCAGCGCCTAAGCACGTTCAACAATTTGTTGAAGAAGGTCACTTACGCTGGGATTCACTAGGTGAGTTTCTAGCATTAGCTGTTTCACTTGAAGATTTAGCTATTAAGCAAGACAACAACAAAGCTAAGATATTAGCTAGAGAGTTGGATAAAGCGACGGAAAGCTTACTTAATAATGGTAAATCTCCACTCAGAAAAGCAGGTCAATTGGACAACCGTGGTAGTCATTTCTATTTGGCAATGTATTGGGCACAAGGTCTAGCTAGCCAAACTGATGATGCTGAATTAGCGGATTACTTCGCACCAATTGCTAAATCACTTAGTGACAACGAAGAAAAGATCATCAGTGAAATTGACGCGACTCAAGCAAAAGCTGCGGAAATTGGTGGTTACTATTATCCTAATGATGAATTAGCAACTAAAGCAATGTGTCCAAGTAATACATTGAATTCTATTTTGTCTTAATAGTGGATTTTACGATATAAACTTCAGCACTTAGTTGGAGTTTATTCATGTAACCAACAAAAAAGCAGGCTTTAAAAGCCTGCTTTTTTATTTGAAAAGATTTTATTAAGTCTAGCTTAACTATCTCTCAGGTTCATCGCTTATGCCGATATTTTCAGCATGTAAACCTTTCGGGCCCTGCTGAACTTCATAAGTGACTTCCTGACCAGCTTTCAACGAACGATAACCATCCATTTTAATCGTGGAGTAGTGTGCGAAAATATCTTCTCCACCATCGTCAGGGATAATAAAACCGAACCCCTTTGCATTGTTAAACCATTTGACTTTTCCAACCGCCATACATCTGCTTCCTCTTAATCCCTTGAACTGATACTGCATAATCCCCACAATAAGGTTGTGAAGATAGAACAAATCGACTGCACAACGTTTTGCCCTATTTAAAATGTAGATATTTTAACCTACTAATGTCAAGGTCAAATTAATTTAATCGACAAAAATTGATAAAAACAGCACAATTTATGTCAAAACGGCACTATTATTTGAATATGAGCAAAGATAATACGATAAGCATAGATCACGATAAGTACTTAGAAGCGGTTAAAAAGAAAGTTGAACCGCCTCCAATGTATAAAGTACTAATCAATAATGACGATTACACGCCGATGGATTTTGTCGTCGAGGTGTTGATGCGCTTTTTTAACATGGATGCAGAAAAGGCTAGTCAGCTGATGCTGACCGTGCATTATCGTGGTCGAGCAGTTTGTGGCGTTTATACCGCGCAAATTGCTGAAACCAAGGTAATGCAGGTAAATCAATATGCGAGAAAGCATCAACACCCGCTAATGTGCACAATGGAGCAAGCGTGAGTTAATTTACGCTGTCAATAAAGCGTTAGCGAACGTTTTTACAGAAATGATCAAATAAAATATTTGATTTTAGGCTTCGAATCAGAGAATCTGATTATGAAGAAAGTTATTAAAATGGAGGTTTAAACCACAGAGTTGTTAGATCTTCATCCAGCTTTTTGTGGCTAATAAACTGATTAGTAAGGTTTAATCGATATTTTCCCGACGAATAGAACCATCAGTTTACTTCAGGGTTAACTAACCAACCCGATTTTAGGAGGGTATAAGTATGTTGAATAAAGATTTAGAGCAGACCCTTAACGAAGCGTTTATATTCGCCAGAGAGCATCGTCATGAATTTATGACGGTCGAACACCTGTTACTTGCGCTGCTAGACAATAAAGCCGCAAAAGAGGCTCTCAAGGCTTGTGGAGCTAATCTTGAATCGATCAAAGCAGAGCTTATCGATTTTGTGAAAGATACCACCCCACTGATTTTAGAAGATGACGCAACAGATCGGGAAACGCAACCAACTCTTGGTTTTCAGCGAGTTCTTCAACGCGCAGTTTTCCATGTGCAATCATCTGGTAAAGACGAAGTCACTGGCGCAAACGTATTAGTCGCGATTTTCAGCGAGCAAGAGTCGCAAGCGGTTTATATTTTGAAAAAAACCGATGTTACGCGACTAGATGTGGTTAATTATATTTCTCACGGTGTGAGCAAAAATGATGAAGAGTCGAATATAGAAAATCAGGAAGAAACCGCGGAAGGTGATGAAAATACTTCTGTGCTTGAAAAATATTCTGCCAATTTAAATGTTTTAGCAAAAGCAGGAAAAATCGATCCGTTAATTGGTAGAGATGCCGAGTTAGAAAGAACGATTCAGATTTTGTGCCGTCGACGTAAAAACAATCCTTTGTTAGTGGGTGAAGCTGGTGTAGGTAAAACCGCTATTGCTGAAGGGTTAGCCTACCGCATAGTCAACAATGAAGTACCAGAGGTCATTGCTACTTCAACTGTATATTCATTGGATTTAGGCGGATTGTTGGCCGGTACTAAATACCGTGGTGATTTTGAAAAACGCCTAAAGGGTATTTTAAAAGAATTAAGCAAAGATGAAGATGCCATTCTATTTATAGATGAAATTCATACTATTATCGGCGCAGGTGCGGCTTCAGGTGGTGTAATGGATGCTTCTAATCTATTAAAACCTAAACTTAGTAGCGGAGAACTACGCTGTATTGGTTCCACCACTTATCAAGAGTACCAAGGTATTTTTGAAAAAGATCGCGCATTAGCAAGACGATTCCAAAAAATCGATGTAAATGAACCTAGCGTTGCAGATACAACCAAGATCCTCATGGGGTTGAAAAGCCGATATGAGAAACATCATAGTGTTCGATTCACTAATCAAGCGATTAAAGCAGCCTCAGAGCTCTCTGCTAAGTATATCAATGAGCGCCACTTACCTGACAAAGCAATTGATGTCATCGACGAAGCTGGAGCTTCTCAGCGCTTATTACCGGTATCGAAACGCCGCAAGACGATTGGAGTAGGGGACATAGAACATATAATTGCGAAAATGGCCCGAATCCCAGAGAAATCTGTATCGGCTTCTGACAAAGAGACCCTTAAAAACCTTACTCGTGACCTTAAGCTAGTCGTGTTTGGTCAAGATCAAGCAATTGAAACTTTGTCCGACGCGATACGTTTGTCACGCTCTGGTTTAGGTATTGAAACCAAACCTATTGGTAACTTCATGTTTGCTGGACCTA
Organism: Aliiglaciecola lipolytica E3; assembly: GCF_000314975.1. Taxonomy (GTDB): domain Bacteria; phylum Pseudomonadota; class Gammaproteobacteria; order Enterobacterales; family Alteromonadaceae; genus Aliiglaciecola; species Aliiglaciecola lipolytica. Next base: position 55,633 of record NZ_BAEN01000038.1, on the reverse strand, counting down.
CTGGTGTAGGTAAAACTGAAGTCACCCAACAGCTAGCAAAAATAATGGGTGTTGAACTGGTACGTTTCGATATGTCTGAGTATATGGAACGTCATGCGGTGAGTCGCTTAATTGGTGCACCGCCTGGATATGTTGGATTTGATCAAGGTGGATTACTAACAGATGCGGTAATCAAAAATCCCTATTGTGTGGTGTTACTCGATGAAATCGAAAAAGCCCACAGTGATATATACAACATATTATTGCAGGTTATGGATCACGGTACGTTAACCGATAACAACGGACGTAAAGTGGACTTCCGAAACGTAGTTTTGGTTATGACTACGAATGCTGGTGTGCAAGAAACCATTAGGACGTCAATTGGATTTAAGCAACAAGATCACAGTTTTGATGCGTTAAGCGAAATTAATAAAATATTTACGCCTGAATTTAGAAACCGCCTTGACGGTATCATCTGGTTTAATCATCTTGAGTCAGATGTCATTCTTCAGGTTGTAGATAAATTTATAGTTGAACTGCAAGTACAGTTAGACAATAAAGGTGTGTCTATGGAAATAGATGACGCTGCACGCGCTTGGTTAGCAGAAAAAGGGTATGACAGAGCGATGGGGGCCCGTCCTATGTCACGAACCATGCAAGAACATGTGAAAAAGAACTTAGCCAATGAGTTATTATTCGGTGAACTTGTTAATGGTGGCAGTGTTAAAATAACGACTAAAGACGATAAGCTGAAGTTCGATTTTTCCAATCAAAACTCTAAGCAAGCGAGTAAAGTATAACGCTTACTCTTAATATATTTAAGATAACCAAAATAAACAAAAACCCAGCTTAGGCTGGGTTTTTTTATGCTAATTTAGCAAAAAGGAACAAGTCTTATCTGGCGCGATAGATGATCCGACCCTTAGTAAGGTCATAAGGAGTCATCTCAACTGTAACTTTGTCGCCAGTTAATATACGTATATAGTTTTTGCGCATCTTTCCTGAGATGTGCGCAGTGACGACGTGTCCGTTTTCTAATTCAACCCGGAACATAGTATTAGGAAGTGTGTCCAATACGGTACCTTCCATTTCAATACAGTCTTCTTTCGCCATGTAAGTTGTTTACCTCAATTAATAGTGTCAAAAATGCCGCGCAGATTTTGCCCAATAAGCGACCAAGAGTAAAGGACCTAAGTGATATTTTTTGTGATTAATTGCCATTTATTGTCAATAAAGCGCTGATGTGGGTAAAAATTGCGCTTATAACTCATTTTTTGGCACTCATCGATTTGATAACCCAAGTACAAAAATTGTTTTCCGTATATCCTACTTTGTTCAATTTGCTGGATAATTGCGTAAGTGCCAAGTGACCGATTGGCGAATTCTGGTTTAAAAAAAGTGTAAAGAGCTGAAAACGCATTCTCTAACATGTCAGTTACTGCGACACCTATGAGTTCCTGATCCAAATAAAACTCAATATAAAGCGTATCTAACCAATCACACTGAATAAATCCATTGTATTGTGCAACGCTTGCAGGAAACATGCTGCCATCATTATGTCGTTGGTTAATATACTCTTCGTAAATGGGAAAATATTCAGGTTTGTTCTTAGAACTGGTAAATACACTAAGATCACTATTTTTATTCATAATACGTCGTTGACTTTTCGACGCGACAAAATCCTCAACAAGGATCCGAATCGATTGGCAAGCTCGGCAATGAGCACAATGTGGACGGTAAATTTGATCGCCGCTGCGGCGAAATCCAGCCCCGGCTAAATAACTATAATCAGAGGCCAAAGATTTATCTGAATCTGGTACTAGGACTAACAACTGCTCTTGCTTTTCTGCCAAATAACTACATTGAAATTGTTGAGTTAACCCAAATTTTAAATTCATTCTAGAAGCACCCTAGGAAACCATAGATCCGACTTTAGGGTTTGCTGTTGGTCTGTTAATAGCTGCAGAAAATCAACTCTCGCTAATTCGATACAGCCTAAACTGGCTAGATGCGGATTCTGCATTTGACAATCAATCACTGCAACATCGTTTGCTCGAAGCATTTTTACCAAACAATGAAATGCGACTTTTGATGCGTTTGTTTGCAGACTAAACATGGATTCGCCGCAAAATACATTATTCACAAATACACCGTATAACCCGCCAATAAGCTTTTCTTGAGACCAAACCTCAATTGAGTGAGCGAAACCAGCTTTATGCAGAGCTTTATAAGATTCGACCATATCAGGCGTAATCCAAGTTCCATTGTCTTTTCTTGGAATAGTAGAACAAGCGTCAATGACGGCGTCAAATTGGGTGTTAACAGTTACTTTAGGACGTGACTTACGAATATGTTTAACTAAGCTTTTACTGCTTTGATAATCTTTAGTAAATAACACTCCTCTGGGGTCGGGACTCCACCAAAGAATTGGTTCACCATCAGAAAACCAGGGAAAAATTCCCTTTTTGTACGCTTCAACTAAGCGGTCAACACTTAAATCGCCGCCAAAAGCCAATAACCCATTAGGGTCAAGTAAGGCTTCTTGCGGCGATGGAAAATGTATTGAAGTGTCAAGTTTATACAGTGAAATCATAAAGAGTGCTTCACTACCTTTGAACTACGTAATGATTTAACCGCTAGTTGAATCAGTAAATGAAACACTTCAAATTGTCACTTTTAAGCTTCTAATGCATCCAAGAATTTTTCAGCATCCAGTGCAGCCATACACCCAGTTCCAGCTGAGGTTATTGCTTGGCGATACACGTGATCACACACATCACCTGCAGCAAATACACCTTCTACACTGGTTTGCGTCGCGTTGCCTTCTAAGCCACTATTGATTTTGATGTAGCCGTCTTTCATTTCCAACTCGCCTTGGAAAATATCGGTATTCGGTTTATGCCCGATGGCGACAAACAGTCCCATAATGTCAACTTGTTCAGTAGCATCACTATTAACATCTTTAATGCGAATACCTGTCACACCCATTTCGTCGCCCAGTACTTCGTCTAGCGTTTTATTTAGGTGCATCACCACGTTGCCATTTTTGGCTTTTTCAAATAAACGGTCAGATAAGATTTTTTCACTTCTAAAAGTGTCGCGTCTATGGATAACATGTACTTCAGAAGCAATGTTTGATAAATAGAGCGCTTCTTCAACCGCAGTATTACCACCGCCAATTACCGCTACTTTTTGATTACGATAAAAGAAACCATCACAGGTTGCACAGGCAGATACGCCTTTACCCATAAAGGCTGTTTCTGATTCCATACCTAAATATTTAGCTGAGGCACCTGTAGCGATGATAAGAGCATCACATGTGTATGTGCCACTATCGCCGACAAGCGTATATGGACGTTTAGACAAATCTGTCTTGTTAATATGATCAAAAATAATTTCTGTATCGAATTTTTCAGCATGTTTTTGCATTCTCACCATCAAATCCGGACCTGTCAGACCTTCAGGATCACCCGGCCAGTTTTCTACTTCAGTGGTAGTGGTGAGTTGTCCGCCTTGTTGAATACCAGTAATTAGTACCGGATTTAAATTTGCACGAGCAGCATAAACGGCTGCCGAATAACCAGCGGGTCCAGAACCCAATATCAAAAGACGAACGTGTCTTGCCTCAGACATAGTTTGCTCCATAAAGTAATAAACATTATATAAATGCAGTTGTACAGCATTTAAAAAAATAGTGCTAAGAGAAAGTGGTTATAAACATAAGGCTTATTAATTTAGTTTCAACGGTTAATTGTAAGATTTAGATCTAAATCAGAAGATTGTTTGCAGCAAGAAAGCAAAATCTGTTTATTCAATGCATCCAGTAACAAAATAATTTCAGGTTTGTTAGAACGACTCTTTATATAATTACTTACATTATATAGCTAAACGGTTTTGGCATTATTGATCATTTGCGATTATCCTTAACATACTTGTTTATAATTTGTCTTCAAGGATTTACATGTCTCAGAGTATGACCGGACTATTTAAAGATGGTCAAGAGTATATGACAACTTGGCCAATGCAAAAGCAACTAAATGCGATTTTCCCTGAGTATCGCGTGATCAATGCAACTAAATTCTCTATTAGAGTTATGCCACCATTGGCGGTGTTGAGTGCTTTCGCAATTATAAACTTTTATGGTGACAGTTTTATTCCCCAAGGAATAGCTATTGGTGCGTTTTTTCTAAGCTTACCAATGCAAGGGTTAATGTGGCTTGGTCACCGATCTAACCAGACACTACCACCGGCTTTAAGGGCTTGGTATCAAGAGATCCATCACAAAATGCAATTGCAGGGTGTAAAGGTCTCTCAGCAAACGTCTAAACCGCGTTATAAAGAGCTAGCAAAATTGCTTAAAACAGCTTTCAGTGAATTAGATAAAGTATTCACGAAACAGTGGTTTTGAACCTAAACTTTGTTCTGTTTTAACTTGCTACAATTTAAACTTAAAAATCAAGCGACCTCAACTAAAATCTGCTGACATTTTCGACAGCTGTAACGCTGTTCTTTCCGTACTACTTTGTTATGTCTTCTTAACGTTAACTTAACCTGAGAACAGTGGCACTTATAATTAAACATCTTACCTTGGGTTTTAGTTGTATCCATTTTGTGTCTGACAGTCGCTGGTAGCTTAAAAATGTTCTGCATAATAGCTTGCCATTCTAGTCCGTGAGGTTTAACTCTGTCATAAATTTGATATGCCACTATGTGTGCAACTTCATGGGGAATGACAGTTAACAAAAACTCATCAAAGTTGTCTGCTAATAAGGTACTGTTTAGTTTGATCAGATTTTTTTGCAAATGGGCTGTGCCAGCAACATTACCACGCTGATTGAACTGTAATGTAGGTGTGGTTAACTGTCGCTTAAAATAGTCTTGTGCTAAAGCGATACAACGAATCACGCAATGTTGAATTTGATTGTGTTGTTCAAAAGTGATCATGTTAAGCAGTATTCAAATTATAAGAAAGGACAGGGTAATGAGTTATGCAACTCATTACCCTTGCGTAGAATAGGTTTAGTTTATTTCACATGCTAAACAATGGGCATAAATGCCATTGGGATCATTTAATTTAGTGATCGCGTCGACATCTTCAACTAACTGCTTTACAAAAGCGGCAAGTTTGGAGTCCTGTTTAACAAAAGTTGTTTTACCGATGGTTTCAGATGCTTGACCAAAAAATTCCTTCCAGAACTTTTCACTTGGGCTCAAATCCGGTTCAACATATTTCGTCTCATATTCTTCCAGTTTTGCCAAATCAGCAGCTGCTTTCACCGCATCATCAAGATAGCCTAAATTATCTACTAAGCCTAACTCTTTTGCCGTTTCACCTATCCAAACGCGTCCTTGTGCTATGTCGTCAACTGCATTTACATTCATTTGGCGCTCAGTCGCTACTAGATTGAGGAATTCTTGATAACCATGATTAATACTCATTTGAATGACTTGGCCAACACGTGGATCGAGTGCTCTGGTCACACTCAAGCCCGCAAAGTCTGTGGTACCTACACCATCTGAATGAATACCGAGATAATCAAGAGCATTTTCAAACGTCAGGAACATGCCATAAATGCCAATCGAGCCTGTAATTGTACTAGGTGCAGCCCATATTTGATCTGCTGCAGCTGAGATCCAATAGCCTCCAGACGCCGCATAGGTACTCATTAGTGCCACAACTGGTTTGTTAGCTGCCTTTAGGTTCTCTACTTCTTGACGAATAATTTCTGAAGCAAATGCGCTTCCTCCAGGTGAATCCACATATAAAACTACCGCTTTAACGGATTCATCTAATCTGGCTTTACGCAGCAGTTCTGCAGTGCTGTCGCCTCCAATATCGCCAGCTTTTTGGGTGCCATTCAAAATTGTGCCTTTGGCTACAACTATAGCAACGTGATTGGTATTCGGGGAAGGCAGGTTGTAAATTGGTTTAATGACCTTTAAATAACTGTTTAAATCAATTTGTGAGAAGCTTTTTTTGTTTTTATCTATACCGACGATATCGATAATTTCTTGACGGATTTGCTCGCGAGTCGGAAGTGCGTCAACCCAACCGTTTTCTAAGGCATAGGTGGCGAAATCACCATTTGCTTGCTCAAATTTAACTAAGAAGTTATCCAAATCTTCATCAAAATCAGTTGGTGATAAGTTACGGGCTGCTGCCACATCGGTTTTATATTGATTCCAAAGTACCGTTAACCAGGCTTTATTGGCTTCTTTAGCAGGTTCCGACATGTCATCGCGAATATAGGGTTCAACCGCTGACTTATAGGTGCCTACTTTAAATACATGGGTTGTGACCTTAAGCTTTTCTAAAGCTGCCTTGTAATACATTGGGTAACGTCCGTAACCCTCAAACATCATGGCGCCCATTGGGTTTAGGTAAACATTATCAGCCTTACTGGCAAGGTAGTATTGGCTTTGCGTATAGTAGTCGGCAACCGCGTACACGGGTTTACCGCTTTCTTTAAAATCGTCTATTGCGGTAGCGACTTGTTGTAGTTTATCCATACCCGCATTGCCCATTCCCTGTAGGTGGAGAATGAGTGTCTTCACTCGGTTGTCGTGCTTTGCATTTTCTAACGCAAATAAAATATCTTGAAGCAACACTTCTGGGTTTTCAGGCTCTTGCCCCAAGGCTTCTTCAAAAAACTTGTTCATCGGATCGATATAGCGCTTTTCTATTACTATATCGCCTTCAATATTAAGTACTAAGGCAGTACTTTGAGGGACTAAAATTTTACCATCATCTTTCATCATGATGGAAATCAAAGCAATTGCTAACACAATAAAAATAATATTAAAAAATACCTTTCGACAGAAATTTAAAACTGTCCAGATACCCACAAAAAATGATTTTGTCCAACTACTACCATTTGCCATATGCATATTCACCTGAAATTATAATTCGTCTATCCTAACCAATTTACACAATTAATCGACCTCACAAATGTAATTTTTTATGAATGAAAAGCCTTTTTCACGAAAATATTACTTATTTGAACCAGCTGTGTCGCAATGGTGTATGATTTTTAATCAAAGTAATCATGGTTATAAAGTAATGCTTTATCTCACTAGTTAGGCAGGCTTTAGCGTTCGCATGAATATTATTTAAAAATGACGCAAGTGAATAAGTTTACTGTTGCAGTACATCAGTGAAGTTTGCATACTAAACTAGACATTTCGCTTAGTGAGAGAGTTAATATGCAAGCTATTGAATTATTGTTAAATCGACGTTCTCAACCAAGATTAAAAGAGCCTGCTCCTCAAGGTGAGCAATTAGAGAGTATTATGCAGGCTGCGCTTCGTGCCCCTGATCATGCTTCGTTAACACCATGGAAGTTTGTGGTTTGTCAGGGGAGGGGCTTAGTAAAGTTGGGCGAGATATACGAAGAAGCCGCGATCAATGAAGATCTAGATGAAAAGCAGATACAGCGAGCATCGCAGATGCCGCTAAGAGCGCCTATGGTGATTGTGGCCATCGCCAAATATAGCGAGCATGAAAAGGTGCCTTGGATTGAACAAGTGGCATCAGCATCTTGCGCCGTTCACGCGATGCAAATGGCAGCCGTAGCGCAAGGATTCGGCGGAGTGTGGCGCACGGGACCTTTTGCACATAGTGAAGATGTTAAATGTGCATTCTTTTTAGAAGAAAAAGATGAAATAGTTGGCTTCTTGTACTTAGGTACACCGACCACAGACCCAATGCCTGCTCCAACAAGAGAAAGTAGTGATTACTTTGAGTTTTGGAATTAAGCTGATTTGATTTGCAATAAGCGCCCGTACCGGGGCTTATTGCATCCTGTAAAATGTTTACTCAACGCTGAAAGTCATACCTGCTTTGGCAACGAGTCGCTCTATCAGTTTGTCTCCCATGGCTGGAGCCGTCGTCCAAATGCCACCTTTTACCGCTATATCATCTTTGGCAAGGCACACGGCAGATTCCGAAATCATTTTTGATGTTGTTCCATAGCCCGGGTCCATGTTGCCTTTTACAGCGACAGTTAAACGGTTCCCTTGTTCGTTGCCCGAAAAAATCACATCAAAGAATCCCGCCTCTCTTTCTTCTTTACTTGGACCTTCACCGGGTTTGGGACCTGCATCACTAGCCATACTTTTGTCTGCTGCCACATGTTCAGCAATCGCTTGACCTTTTTCCCCAGGGCCGGTAAACATCATTTCGTCATAAACAAATTCTTGGCCATAGGCATGATTAAAAAGATAATTGGAACGATGAATATTGCGGGTATTGATTGCGGCCATAATAAAGGGGGCAGACCAGCTATTAAATTCATCTTCAAATAATGGCTTATTGCCTAGTGGTTGTTCAGCACCAGTAAATCCGGGTGTTAACGCAAATGGATTTAATAAAACGGCCATGATGTTTTTGTCTTTTTTAGCTGCGGCCATTGTTGCTTGTAAGCTTGCTTTTGTACCACCAGAAAATGTGCCTTTCATTCCTCTAACTCTGCCTTTAATTCGCTTAAACGGCTGTGAAAATGTGGATTGGGCTTTTTTCTGAAGGTAATACACACCTAAATCGAAAGGGATAGAATCAAAGCCACAGGAAAACACGATTCTAGCGCCTGATTTTTCCGCTGTTTGTTGATGCGCATTTATCATTTCATGCATCCATGTCGGTTCTCCACATAAGTCGACATAATCGGTGCCGTTGATTGCGCATAACTCAACCAGTTTACTGCCATATAATTGATATGGCCCGACAGTTGTAAGGATGACCTTGGCGCCTTCAACAAGAGATTTAAGGCTTTCTACGTCACTGGAGTCTGCTTGTAAACACGCGACGTCATTGTGCAGTTTTAGGCTGGTTTTAAGCGCTTCTAATTTCGCTTTATTTCTGCCGGCAATAGCCCATTTTAGATCTTTGGGCTGAGGATAGGTTTTGGCTAAATACTCAGCAACTAATTGACCTGTAAATCCGGTCGCGCCATATACAATTACATCAAACGTTGGTTCTGACTTCATATTAAATTTGGCCTGTTCATTCATGTTTTAAATTATGCGTTCACCAATAGTAGTCAAAATACACAAGGAATAAGAGTAGATATGACTTATTTATGACTATTGATTTGCTAAATAGTATTTAAAAAGAATTAAAAAACGTGATTAGCAATTTTGCAATTTTTTAGGTTTGGGAGAGGAGAGAGTGAATGAGATAACTCGGGTAATAGAACAGAGATAACTTTCCCTGCTGTTGAAGATAACAGCAGGGATGAAGTTTAGAAATTTAAGGAACAGTAACAACTTTAAATGCGTTAGTAGAGCCGATTGTTTCCATTTCGTCTCCATAGGTCATTACAAAACAATCACCGCTTTCTAAAATGCCTTTTGATTTCAATACATCAATTACGTCTTGTTTAAGTTTGCCAGGCTCACTACCTCTTGAATCGAAATAAACCTGTTTAACACCTCTAAATAACGCCATTGTGTTCAATGTAGATTCATGTCGAGACAAGGCGTAAATAGGTAGTGATGTTGTGATGCGCGACATAATCTTTGAAGTATTACCACTTTCAGTTAAAGCAATTAATGCTTTTATACTCGACAAATGGTTCGCTGCGTAAACTGCAGATAAAGCCACAGTTTCACTTATAGAAGTGAACTTTTCATCTACGCGGTGCTTAGAAATCTTAACACTGGGGTGAGTTTCAGCGCCTTCACATACGCGTGCCATAGCAGCTACAGTTTCGATTGGATATTCACCTGCTGCAGTTTCGGCTGATAGCATCACTGCGTCGGTTCCGTCTAAAACAGCATTAGCGACATCCATTACTTCAGCCCGGGTAGGCATAGGACTGCTGATCATAGACTCCATCATTTGAGTTGCTGTAATGACCACTTTATTCATTTGTCTAGAGCGTGAAATCAATTTCTTCTGCACACCAACTAGCTCGGCGTCACCAATTTCAACACCTAGATCTCCGCGCGCTACCATAACTGCATCTGACGCTTGAATAATGTCGTCAATCGCTTCGTCGTTAGCTACAGTTTCAGCTCTTTCAACTTTTGCACAGATTAATGCACGACAACCGGCTTCTTCTGCAAGTTTTCGAGCATAATTTAAGTCTTCACCACTACGAGGGAAGGATACCGCTAAATAGTCAACATCCATTTTGGCTGCGGTAAGAATATCTTGTTTATCTTTTTCAGTTAACGCGTCAGCAGATAAACCACCACCAAGTCGGTTGATGCCTTTATTATTAGATAGTTTGCCACCCACTGTTACCTTGGTATACACCTTTCTGCCAACAACTTTTTCAACCAGTAATTGAATTCTGCCATCGTCTAGTAATAACAAGTCGTCAGGGTGCACATCGTCTGGTAGAGCTTTGTAATCGATTCCAACAGCTTGTTGGTTACCGTCTTCTTTACCCATTTCTGCGTCGAGAATGAATTCATCACCAATTTTTAATTTGATTGGGCCTTCTTTGAATTTGGAAACTCGGATTTTAGGTCCTTGAAGATCACCCAAAATAGCAACATATTTACCCAGCTTTTTCGCAACGTCTCTAACTATCTTAGCTCTGTTAATGTGGTCCTCTGCGGTACCATGGGAAAAATTCATGCGAACAACATTTGCACCAGCTTGAATAATGCCTTCAATCATTTCAGGAGTATCGGTCGCAGGACCAAGAGTAGCGAGAATTTTAGTACGTCTTAACATAGAGTGGGTGTCCGACTTAGTTTGTTAAAAAATAACCTGAAGTGGCGAATAAAATACCAATATTTGTAATAAAGGCTTGAGATTATCTCGTTAAATACAGGTTTTTGTAATTTTATTACAAAATAGTAGTGCAAAGTGGCCGAAATGTGAATTAATTTAATAAAAAACTTGATGAATATTACATGACATTCAATTTAATTATTCTTCGCGTTTCTCAAATCGTGACCCTCTGAGGGTGTCTTTTACGCGTTTTAAATTTTCTCTAAACTTACCACCACGTCGCAAAGTAAAACCTGTGGCGAGGATATCAATCAAAATTAATTGCGCGATACGTGAAGCCATGGGCATATACATATCAGTATCTTCTGGTACTTCAAGAGATAACACTAAGTTACATTCTTTAGCTAGCGGACTGTTCTTAGAGGTAATTCCCAACACAGTTGCATCATTTGCTCTAGCAATATGTGCAATTTCTACCAAACTTTTGGTTCTGCCAGTGTGTGAAATTAGAACAACAACATCGTCTTCCGTGCTGTTCATACAACTCATGCGCTGCATGAGAATGTCTTCAAAATAGACCACAGGTACATTGAAACGAAAAAATTTGTTGAGAGCATCGTGGGCTACAGACGCGCTTGCACCTAAACCGAAAAAGGAGATTTTCTGCGCTTGGGTAAGTAAATCGACAGCCCGGTTAACCGTGTTTATATCAACCGATTGCCTAGCAACTTCTAGTGATGCCATGGTCGATTCAAATATCTTTTTTGTGTATTCCTCAGGCCCGTCATTTTCCTCTACATGTCTATTTACATAGGGTGTTCCATTAGCAAGACTTTGCGCTAAATGTAATTTGAAATCCGGAAAACCTTTGGTATCTAAACGTCTACAAAAACGATTGACTGTTGGTTCGCTAACGTCTGACATTTTTGCCAAGGTTGCTATACTTGAGTGAATAGCTGTTTGAGGGTTGTTTAGAATAATTTCCGCTACTTTACGTTCAGATTTACTAAAAACAGATTTATTTTGTGTTATTTTTTCAAGAATATTCATCAGTGCATATTTCTTATTGGTTTGTTTCGTTTCAGTTTAAACGGCGTCAAACACGTATTCTGCCGTTTTGTTAGTGCAATTGTTGTAAGTTTTGAATAAATTAGCCAGCATTTTTTCTGTGCTTTGGTAAAGTATCCGTAATTTTTATAAATATACAATCGACTTATAATGTTGTAAATTTACAACATATAATGTTAAATTTTAGCTTAATTGTCATAATAAAACGTAATTCGTTTGTTGTAATTACATTTTATTCATGTTCATTCTTCACTACATAGGTTATTAACATGGTGTTGGAAAATTCTATTGAACCTTGCGATTTCGTCCTATTTGGAAGTAAAGGGGATTTAGCCCGTCGCAAATTGCTACCTTCGTTATTTCAGTTAGAAAAAGCAAATTTAGTGCATGCCGATTCACGTATAATTGGTGTTGCGCGCCAAGATATTAGCCCTGAAGTTAATATAGAAGAGGTAAAAGCCAGTATCGTTGAGTTTGGCGGCGAAGCGCTATGCGAAGATACTTGGGAGCGTTTTGCTAAAAAGCTCGATTATGTTTGTGTCGATATGAAAAATTTAGACAGCTATACGGCGTTTAAAGATCATGTTGATGGTTCGCGAACCATGGTCTGTTATTTGGCAACGCCACCATCTATATTCGGTGATATCTGCCGTGGCTTGAACCATGCGGGTGTTATCGACTCTTCAGTACGCGTTGTACTTGAAAAACCACTTGGTCATGATTTGAAATCATCGAAAGTGATCAATGATCAAGTGGCAGAATTCTTTGACGAAACACAAATTTATCGTATCGACCATTACCTTGGTAAAGAAACGGTTTTGAATTTGGTTTCTTTACGCTTCGCAAACTCAATTTTTGCAACCAACTGGGATCATAACTGTATTGATCATGTTCAGATCTCGGTTGCCGAATCGGTAGGTATTGAAGGCCGTTGGGGTTATTTTGATGAAGCTGGGCAAATGCGCGATATGGTACAAAACCATCTATTGCAAATTCTTACCCTCATCGCAATGGAACCACCAGCGGTTTTAGATGCTGATAGTATCCGAGATGAAAAGCTCAAAGTATTAAAAGCGTTACGCCCCATTACTGCGGCAAATGTACAAAGTGATACCGTTCGTGGACAATACGTTGGTGGCTTTGTGAAAGGCAAAGAAGTACCCGGCTACCTTGACGAAGAGGGTGCTAATACAAAATCTGAAACAGAAACCTTTGTTTCGCTCAAAGTGCACTTAGACAACTGGCGCTGGGCTGGAGTACCGTTTTATCTGCGCACTGGTAAACGTTTACCAAGTAAAACCAGTGAAGTGGTAATTTATTTTAAGCGTCAGCCGCATAATTTATTCGGTGAGAGTTTTGCTCAGTTACCTCCAAATAAATTAACCATCCGTCTACAGCCTGATGAAGGTGTAGAAATTACGGTAATGAATAAAGTACCAGGTTTAACTAGCAGTGGTTCGATGGATCTACAAAAATCACGTCTAAACTTGAGCTTTTCAGAAGCATTTAAAGACGACCGTATCGCCGATGCATATGAAAAGCTGTTATTAGAAGTGATGATTGGAAATCAGGCATTATTTGTTCGTCGTGATGAAGTTGAACAAGCGTGGACATGGGTTGACGGCATATTTAGAGCTTGGGAAGCCAATAATGACTTACCCGAACCTTATCAAGCCGGCACTTGGGGTCCTGTGGCGTCAATTGCTCTTTTAGCGCGAGATAATCGTGCATGGTATGAATCTCGAATTGGGAAAAAGTAACATGGCGCTTATTGAAAATTGTTATTCATCAATACCTCAACTGAATGAAGCGTTTTCCGCTGAAATTGCAAATATTCTTAAAGCTGGGATAGAAGCCAATGGCCGAGCGAGCTTGGCTGTTTCTGGCGGCAGAACGCCGGCTGCAATGTTTAACCAATTATCAAATCAATCTTTAGATTGGTCTAAAGTTGATGTGACTCTAGTTGACGAACGCTGGGTCGATGAAGATGATCCTGCGAGTAACGCAGCCATGGCTAAACGTGAACTATTAATAAATAAAGCTGCTGCGGCACAATTTTATGGATTAAAAACGGCAGAGAGCGACGCCGTGAATGCAGTGGCTGAATTGAATGCCCAGCTAGTCAACATTCAAACCCCCTTTGATGTATTAATCTTGGGTATGGGTGAGGATGGGCATACAGCCTCTTTGTTTCCTTGCTCAAAGCAGTTGGAACAAGGTTTAAATACTGATTTGAATAGTGATTATATTGCTGTTACGCCAACCACAGCGCCTAATCAAAGAATGTCGTTGACATTAAAAAGTATTCTTAACAGCAAAAATATATTTTTACATTTAACCGGTGAGCCTAAAAAACACGTTTTAGATATTGCATTACAAAGTGACAATGCATTGGAAATGCCAATTCGAGCTGTTTTTAATAATGCTGATGTAAAATTGATCTGGGCCGCTTAGGAGAAAATATGAATTCTGTAATTCAAGAGGTAACTGAACGGATTATCGAAAGAAGTCGTCAATCCAGACAAAATTATCTTGATAAGATCGAAAACGCACGTCTACAGGGGCCGCATCGTGGGGTGTTGTCATGTGGTAACTTAGCGCATGGCTTTGCAGCTTGCAGCACGCAAGATAAAGCGGATCTAACTAGCCTAACTAAAGCGAATATCGCTATTGTTTCGTCATATAATGACATGCTATCTGCGCACCAACCTTATGAAGCATATCCGCAAATATTAAAAGATGCCATTCGTGATATCGGCAGTGTTGCACAATTCGCTGGCGGTGTACCTGCGATGTGTGATGGTGTGACTCAAGGAAATCCGGGAATGGATTTGAGCTTGATGAGTCGAGACGTTATTGCGTTATCCACTGCTGTTGGACTCTCGCACAATATGTTTGATGGCGCGCTGATGTTAGGTATCTGCGATAAAATTGTCCCTGGATTATTAATCGGCTCATTAAGCTTCGGTCACCTTCCGACTGTCTTTGTGCCTGCAGGCCCAATGCCTTCAGGCATTCCAAATAAGGAAAAGGCCAGAGTCCGCCAAATGTTTGCACAAGGCAAAGTTGGGCGTAAAGAACTACTCGAGTCTGAGTCTAAAAGTTATCACTCTGCTGGTACTTGTACTTTTTACGGTACAGCAAACAGTAACCAGCTTGTAGTAGAGGTGATGGGCTTACATTTACCTGGTTCATCTTTTGTCAATCCGGGAACCGATTTACGTGATGAGTTAACCAAAGCAGCTGCCCGTCAAGTAACGCGATTAACCGATTTAGGTGATAACTATACGCCTATTGGTCATATTGTTGATGCTAAAGCTATTGTAAATGGTCTGGTTGCATTGTTAGCAACAGGTGGTTCAACAAACCACACCATGCACTTAGTGGCAGTAGCGCGTGCGGCTGGTTATGAAATTAATTGGGATGATTTTTCTGATATTTCTAATGCGGTACCTTTATTAACTCGGATTTATCCTAATGGTTCAGCTGATATAAACCACTTTACTGCTGCAGGCGGTATGGCCTTATTGTTTAAAGAGCTATTGGGCGCTGGATTACTTCACAATGATGTGAAAACCATTTGTGGAGATGGCTTGGAGCAATATACCAAAGAACCGACACTAAAAGATGGCGAACTTACTTGGCAAGATGGTCCAGCTGAATCGTATGATAAAGAAGTATTGGCGACAGTAGCAAAACCATTCAAACCAGACGGTGGTTTATCAGTACTGCATGGTAATTTGGGCCGAGCTGTAATGAAAACGTCTGCATTGCGTGAAGCTCATTGCAAAATGAAAGCGCCGGCGGTGGTGTTTGAAGATCAATTTGAACTGGCAGATGCGTTTAAAGCTGGTGATCTTGACAAAGACTGTATCGTTGTTGTTCGTTTCCAAGGGCCTGCAGCGATTGGTATGCCAGAATTGCATAGTTTAACGCCGCCTCTTGGTGTACTACAGGACAAAGGCTTCAAAGTCGCACTAGTAACTGATGGTCGCATGTCTGGCGCATCTGGAAAAGTGCCTGCTGCGATCCACGTCACACCTGAAGCCTATCATGGCGGTTTGCTTGCTAAAGTAGAGACAGGTGACTTGATTGAACTTAACACCGAAACGGGTGAAATGAGTCTATTGGTTAGTAGTGAAGAGCTGGCAAAACGTAAAGCGATGGTTGCTCATACCGATAAACACCAAGTTGGCATGGGACGAGAGATGTTCGCGTCTATGCGTAATGCGTTAACTGGTGCGGAGCAGGGAGCTTGTTCGTTATTTGCTGGTTCGGGGAATCAACATGACAGCTAAATTTGTCGCAGACGTGGGCGGTACAAATATTCGTATTTGCCAAGTCGAAGGTCATAAACTAGTTAATATTAAAAAGTACCTGTGCGTTAATTTCCCGACAATAGAAGATGCGATCAAACACTACTTTAGTGAAATGCCAGATGTAGAATTTAGTTATGGTTGTATCGCCATTGCTTGTCCGGTGATTGGAGATTGGGTCAAAATGACCAATCATACTTGGGAATTTTCTATCGAGCAGTTAACTGCCGGCCTTGGATTAAAGTGGTTAGGTGTCATTAATGATTTTACCTCAGTGGCACATTCTCTTCCTGTATTGAGCGACGAGCAGAAAGTACAGATTGGCCCAGGAACGCCTAAACAAAATGCGAATATAGCTGTTTTTGGTCCTGGTACTGGGCTTGGGGTAGAGCATTTAACCTTTACCGAAAAAGGCTGGAAAGCATTAGATGGTGAAGGCGGACATGTTGATTTTGCCCCTAATGACGAAAACGAATTTGCGATTTGGCATTATCTGAAGAAAAAGCTAGGACATGTTTCAGCTGAAGAAGTCTTATCAGGACGAGGCATTGTTCATATATACGAAGCTCTAGCTGAAAAAAATCAACAAGCCGCAATTTATGCCGATCCCGCTCAGATCACTGAAAAAGCCTTATCGCAAGAATGTGAACTGTGCGTCGAAACATTACAACAGTTTTGCAAAATCATGGGTAGCTTTGCCGGTAACTTGGCGCTGAATCTCGCCGCTTATGGTGGCGTATATATTGGCGGGGGTATTGCTTCTCGATTTGTGGAGTTTATTAGTAATAGTAAATTTCGTGCTCGTTTTGAAGATAAGGGGCGTTTTAGACATTATGTTTCTAACATTCCTACTTTTATTATTACTGAACCTGATCATGGTTTATTGGGCGCCGCAGCCTATTTACAACAGAATTTTAAGGGGTAAAACATTATGTCATTTAATTGGAAAATGAGTTCTGAGGACGTTTTTAGTCAGGGACCCGTTGTACCTGTTTTAGTGATTAAAGATATTGAGCATGCAGTACCTGTAGCAAAAGCTTTAATTAAAGGTGGGATAAAAGTTTTAGAAGTGACGTTACGTACTGAAATCGCTTTGGATGTGATTAAAAAGATAGCAGCAGAAGTGCCTGAAGCTATTATAGGTGCTGGTACCGTTACTAATGAAGCTCAGTTAAAGCAAGTAGAAGAAGCGGGGGCTATTTTTGCAATTAGTCCTGGGCTTACAACAAGTCTATTAGAAGCGGGTAAACGTTGTTCTATCTCACTAATTCCTGGCGTGGCTTCTATTTCAGAATTGATGACCGGTTTAGATATAGGTTATACGCATTTTAAATTTTTCCCTGCAGAAGCTTCTGGTGGAATCAAAGCGCTTAAATCCATTGGTGGACCATTTCCTGATATCACTTTTTGCCCCACTGGCGGTATCGGTCCTAATAACTATCTAGATTATTTGGCGCTTTCTAATGTGAAGTGTGCGGGTGGTTCATGGTTAGTGCCAGATGACGCAGTAGAAGCTGGTGATTGGGACCGTATTACAGAATTGGCTAAAGCGGCAGTTGAAGGTGCTAAAACACTAGCAAAATAGAAGTAAACAAAATTGCCACTATTAAAAAGCTTGTATTAACTACAAGCTTTTTTTATGTTTGAATGACACAGTGTTAATGCCTATCGAACAAATCTGGATGCAATTTTAATCGCGTTTGAATAATGTTTAGTCTTATACCCAACATTATTGCAGCACTGGTTAAGCCACAGATAAAGCCAATCCAAAATCCTGACGCCCCCAACGCAGGAACAATTACATTGGTTAACGCCAATAAAATTCCTACCGGAAGTCCAATGCCCCAATAAGCAAAAAACGTGATAATAAACATTGCGGTCGTGTCTTTATATCCGCGCAATGCGCCAGCTGAAATAGCCTGTACTGAATCTGACAACTGAAACATAGCGGCGAGGGTCATTAAACTCATCGCTAACTCAATTACTTGCTGATTTTCCGTGTATAACATTGAGATCTGTTGTTTAGCTAATATGGTTATACAGGCTGTGACACAAGCAATAGAAAGACCGAGTATAATGGCTGTTTTTGCAGCTAGGCTAGCACCGGCTTGATCTTGTTTTCCCCAAAAGTGACCCACACGGATAGTGGTTGCCATCCCTAAACTTAAAGGAAACATGAACATGAGAGCAGAAAAATTTAACGCTATTTGGTGTGATGCGACGGTCAAAGGACCTAACGGAGACAGCAATAAAGCAACCACGCCAAATAGTGTCACCTCAAAGAGCAATGTTAATGCTATGGGCAATCCCAATTTTAAGGTGGTGAGTATTTCGTTTAAATTGGGTAATGACCAACTGTGAAATAAATTACTTTGAATACGTTTAGAAAAGTGAATGTACAATGCCGTGCTTATAAACATGGCGCAAAACACTAAACTGGTTGCTAAACCACTGCCCACTCCGCCCATCGCAGGAAGCCCCAATTTACCATAAATCAAAATATAATTTGCGGGTATGTTAACAATGAGACCCAGTGCCATTATCAACATTGTGGGTTTGGTAAAAGATAACCCTTCGCAATAGTTTCTTAAAATTTGATACCCAGCAAAGGCAGGAGCAGAAATCACAATGTACTTTACATAATCGGTCGTTATTGTGCGTAATTTAGCTTCCATATCAATTAAAGAAAACCAATATTCAACAAAAAACACGCTCAGTGCAATGACTATTGATACTGGAATAATTAGGTATGCGGCCTGATGCACAGTATGTGCTGCTTTGTTTGTTTGTCCGGCACCGTGTAATTTGGCAACAATAGGAGGGATAGCCATGGCTAAGCCTTGCACGAAGCACAATATGGGAATGGTAATGCTAAATCCAATCGCTACTGCCGCCATATCGGTAGCAGAAAACCTGCCGGCCATAATAGTGTCAGAGACTCCCATTAATGTTTGGGTAATTTGAGCGATAAGTAGTGGCCAGCCGAGATGAATAAGCTGTTTTAATTCAGTTTTAAAATTTGTCAAAATAATTGGATCTTAACTTTACTACCTTTAGGCAGGTTTGTTTGGTCTTCATCAAGCAGGATATAACAATTAGCATTCGCTATTGAGGTCATTATTCCTGAACCTTGACTTCCATTTGGTGTAACCCAAAACTCTCCATGTTCGTCTTGAGTTGCTATACCTCTTTGGAAGTCTGCTCGTCCTGCGCGTTTGAAAATAGGAGATGAACAAGTCGCATTGAGAACCCATGTTGGAACGCTAGTACGTCCAGTCATTTTGTTTATTAACGGGGTTACCAATTTTTCAAAGGTGACGTATGAGGAAACTGGGTTTCCGGGCAACCCGCAAAATAAAGTTTGCTTAATTTTGCCAAATGCGAAGGGTTTGCCAGGTTTAATAGCGACTTTCCAAAAATCAATTTGGCCTATTTGATTTAAAACGTGTTTAACAAAATCAGCATCTCCAACCGAAACACCCCCGCAGCTTAAAATGATATCGGCTTGTTCACTTGCTTCGGTGAATACTTCAGCAATTTTTTCAGGGCTATCTTCTATTATCCCAAAATCGATTATTTGTACATTTAATTGCTGCAACAAGCCGTGCAATGCAAAGCGATTACTTTCGTATATTTGCCCATCTTGTAGCGGATTTCCGGGTTGTACTAGTTCATCACCAGTCATAACAATGGCCACTTTTATACGACGGAACACTGTCACACTGACTTCGCCAACTGATGCTAAGAGCGCCAAATGCGCACTGGTTAGTTTTTCACCTGACGCTATGATTTCTTGATTATATTGAATGTCTTCTCCGGCACATCGTACGCTGACGCCGGCCGAAATGTCTTGTGTTAATGTGATACTTTGCTCGTCAGCCTTGACGTTCTCTTGCATCATGACCGCGTTCGTACCTGCGGGTAATATTGCGCCTGTAGTGATCCTGACACAATGTCCTTGTTTAACTTTTTGAGTAAATGGTTTCCCAGCTAAAGCTTGACCTTGAATAGAAAACGTTGTTCCGCTAGGCAATTCATTATCAACGTAAAAAGCATAGCCATCCATCGCTGAATTGTCTTTGGGCGGAACTTGAACTTTGGCTTTGACAGGAATCGCATTAATTCTACCCAAGGCATTTATAATCGGGACGTCTTCATATTCGTCAATGACAGAACATTGCTGCAACATATTTGTCAACGCTGTTTCAATAGGCATTAAATTGGGTAGATTTTTGTCACTTTTATTCATTCAGGCGTTTTACAACTATTGGAGGTGAAAGAGGCTGTAATATAACGTGATTTTTATTGGTTACCAAATCAAATAAGGAAATTTAGTTGAGTGAATATGAGTTGAAAAGCCAGCCGCCATTTTCGCTATAAATTGGCGACTGAGAGAGTTAAAACCTTAGTATTTTTCGACTGAATAACCTTTTTCTTTTAAAAGGCTTAAGACACTTTCATCGCCAGCCAAATGCAGTGCGCCAACCAAAATAAATTCATTGTGTTTATCGCCAAATAAACGTTCGATTTTGGGGACCCAGTTTTTATTTCGTTGAACCAGAATTTGGTCATATATTTCAGGGTAATCTTGTTGCATTTCTTCTAGACTCACTTCAGACAGCTTTTGCATGTCACCTTCACGCCATGCTGCTAACATTTTTGGCATAACGTCTGGAATTTTCTTCACATCTTCAATGCTATAGGCAATCATTTCGTCTTCTTTGCCTTTACCCATGGCTGCTAATATCGCCATTTGTTCTTCTGGTTCTTCAAACCATTTAATGTGTTTTTTATCGCCGATTCCTTTCGTAGAATAGTAAACGTCTACTCCAGCACTGTTTACACCCATCATTTGCATTTCAATCAAGGATAAAGTCACAGATAAAAAAACTGGGTTTTAGCGTTGAGAATTGCGCGACTGAAAGATTTCTTTGTTTCAGGTGGGCGTCAAGTGCTTGATAAGTTTCGTCGGATAAAAAGTCTTTGATGGTTTTCCCATCTTGCAACAAAATGTATTTGAGTGATTCTTGTTGAAATTCCGGGCTATTCATTTTCGCCATATCTGACTCAAATACTAATGTGTCAGTGGCCTGATATGCGGTATCAAATTTTTCAGGTAACGGATAATCATTCGCACTTAACAGATGAATTGTTCCTCCAATCAAAACGTGATCATCACCTTTACTGACTTTCCATACGGACGCTGCAAAAAGAGTGGATGTGGGAAAGCTCAACAAAAGTGAAAAGAGTAACGCTCTGTACATAAATATTTTCCTTAAAAAGATTAGCTTTTTGATTATCGCCTTCAATATACACTAATGACGATCAAAGACTTATTCGAATATTGTTATCTGATACAAATTAATTGTGAAGATTAATTGTGTTACAACATTTTTAGAAACAGCTTTTTAGGTTTTAAACAACATAAATCAGTGTTTGAAAAGGGAAGATAAGGCGGAGGTTTTAACTCAACAAAGAAAACAACACCTGCGCTAAAGCAGGTGTTGTTGGTTAGAATAACTAAGTTATAGTGATACTTAGTACTCTGCTAATTCGCTAGGGGTTAAGTACCCATCTTTATTCATATCTAGTTCAGCAAAAACAGCAGACAAGGAAGGATCGCTTGCCGCTTCTTCAACACTAATGCGGCCATCGGCATCAGTATCTAAAATGGCAATTTTGTCTTCTTGAGCATAAACAGTACCGGTAGCTAAAACGAAAGCGCTGATAAGGATAGTCTTTTTCATTTTCATATCTCCATTAAATTTAGTTTTTTAGTAATTGGTATCAATTACTGGTACTCATAAAACAACTTCTAAACTAAACAACAGGTTGTCTGTTGTATGGTTAGGCTATTACACGTACTGTGCCACTTTATGAAATGTGTTATTTAACAATGAGATAGATTAACGATTGAGAGTGAGTAAGAGGAAGTTACAAAGATTCAAGGTGAAAAAACCTTAAAAGTGTGGATGTTAGGTTACACAATATTAACGAGTATTTTAATTACCTTGAAAATCAGAAGGATAGGGTGGTGCGAAAAAGTAACAGCACCCTATCTGCAGTTCATTTAAGTGGCTAATTCACACGGTACAGGTATTACTTATCCATACAGTTTGGTAGGGAGCTAAAATGAAATCTGAGTGATCCAAAATGATTTCATCGCCTGTGATCAAATCCCACCAACAATCTGTACCTATCAGGTTAATGTCTGACATGACAACCGTTTGTTCGACATCGGTAATGTTACTAATACAAAAAATACTTTGACGTCTATCGATACTTTGACGCCAAAAACCAAATAAGTTTTTACCCAGTTGCAATGTAAACTGGGTAGCATTTGGATGGAATGCTTTTTGATTAATACGAATAGCGAGTAGGTGATTTATGCGAGACAAGGCAACACTGTGCTGAGTTGTGTTATCAGCAAGTTGGGATTCTAGTTCAGCCATATTCCAACGACGGCGGTTTATCGAGCGATTTTGACTGGTGTTAGTCACCCTTTCATAATCGTTTCCGGTGGCTAATAAACTATGCACATACAATCCTGGAATGCCTTCTAAAGCAAACATAATTTCATGGGCACAAATAAATCTCTCCATGCCTAAAGTATCAGCCCCTTTAGTCGTACCTTTTAGTGCATCAAACAAAGCAATATTAATTTCATATGGCTTTTGTTTACCACCTGGAAGGGTACGCCAAGACACCATACCGCCGAAACTTTGCATGGTATTTACCAAAGTATTAATTTCATCTTCATTAAGAAGTCCCTCAGCCGGCCGAAGACCAATGCCATCGTGGGAAGCGATGAAATTAAAATAGGTAGTTCCATTTTGTGCAGGCGGCATACTCATTAGCCAGTTCTTCAAATAGGTACAATCGCCCGTAACCAATGTATTGACTAACAGCGGAGGCAATGAAAAATTGTATACTGCGTGTGCTTCATTGGCGTTGCCAAAGTAAGTCAGGTTTTCACGGTTAGGTATATTTGTTTCCGTGATAATAATGCAATCGTTTTGGGCATATTCGATTAGAGTGCGGAGTAAGCGGATGACTTCGTGAGTTTTTTCTAAATTGATGCAAGTTGTGCCTGACTTTTTCCATAAGAATGCAACAGCATCCAATCTGAAAATCCTAACACCATGATCTAAATATTGACGAATAATTAATACAAATGCTGCCAACACTTTGGGGTTTTGAAAATCAAAGTCAACTTGGTCATGACTAAAGGTACACCAAACTTTTTTAATCCCTTCTGCCGTTTTGGTTTCTCGCAACAAATCTGATGTTCGAGGCCTAACAACTTGGGAAATATCATAGTCATCATCTACGGTGAAAAAGAAATCACTGCCGGTACCTTCACATTTAATAAAATTATCAAACCAGGCACTTCTGGAAGAACAGTGATTTATGACTAAGTCTGACATTAGCTTATAATTGGACGAAATCGATTTAATATCTAACCAATTCCCCAAAGATTCATTGACGCTAGAGTAGTCAATTACAGCGAATCCGTCATCGGAACTATACGGAAAGAAGGGGAGGATATGTACTCCATTAATCGTATCTTTCACGTATTTATTCAAGAACTGATGCAAAGTAACTAACGGGCTTTGCGTTTCAGATTCAATACTATCGCCATAGGTAATCAGAACAATGTCTTCTTCGCTCCAATGATTTTGATGAGGTATTGGCATTTGTTTTGTGCTTACCTCATTCAATCGCATTGTGTTAATTAAAGATTTAGCAATCTCCTCACTGCTTTGAGGGATCTCTACTCCTTGATATATCACGTCTAAGTGATGTTGTACTTTTTCACACAGCCACGTATAAGCGTCGGACATTCGCATTACCCCTTACATTTAATATCGATACTCTTCGTAATCCTGTTCGACTGCATCTTTTATGCGATCAAGTATGTCTGGAACAGCACTGATAACTCTGTTCCAACTCGGAATAAATGGTGTCTCCATTGGATTTTCTAAGAAACTTTGCCCAGCTTTCATAATGTTTTGGGCAAACATTTCAACCGCCTTTTCTTCTCTATGAATGTCTAATTCCAGTCCATTCATCAAGGCATCATTGTGATATGTTTCAACAAAATCTAAAGCAATTCGGAAATAGGTTGCCTTTAATGTGCGGAAAGATTCATTTGTAAACGTGAAGCCTTGCGTTGCAAGTTTGCGAAACAATGCTTTGGTAATGTCGATCGACATTTTCGACAAACCACCTTGGTCATTATGCAAAGACAAGTCTTGATGTTTATGATCGTAGGTTTCCGCAATATCCACCTGACACAAACGGTTATGTGAATAGTTTCTATGCATTTCTGACAATACGCCGATTTCTAATCCCCAATCACTGGGTATACGGATATCATTTAGTACGTCGCGTCGAAACGAAAATTCACCGGCAAGTGGATATCTAAAGCTATCCATAAACTCTAAATATTCGTTGTTACCTACTGTGCGTTTTAACGCTCTTAATAATGGGGTAACCAATAACCTTGAAACACGTCCGTTGATTTTGCCATCCGCTACACGAGCATAATACCCTTTACAAAATTCATAGTTGAATTGTGGGTGGGCAACAGGGTAAATCAATTTGGCGAGTAAACTTCGATCGTAGGTTAAAATGTCACAATCATGTAGCGCGATGGATTCAGTGCGTCCCGTCGCCAAAATATACCCCATGCAATACCAAACATTGCGGCCTTTACCTAATTCTTTTGGGGCTAACCCCAACTCAGCTAATTCACTATCGATAGCCTGAAGTCGCGGACCATCATTCCATAGAATGCGATGGTGCTGCGGTAACTTGTCAAAAAATTTAATTGCATGTTGGTATTGTTCTTTTGACGCTCTATCTAAACCAATCACAATCTCATTTAAATAAGGCACCTTGCTAATGTGATTAATAATTTCTGGCATAGCTTCGCCTTCCAGTTCAGAAAACAAACTAGGCAGAAGTAGACCCAATGGACGTTTTTTGGAAAATGCTAATAATTCAGACTCCATTTCTTCAATGGGGCGGTTAGATAGTTGATGTAATGTTGTTGTTATTCCGTTTTGGTAAAAATCAGCCATTTTCTGGCTCCTTTAAAGTTAAATTTAATATATGTTGAAGGCTCTCTGTCCATCCTTCAGGTCCCTCTAGTTGGCTATCAATCACATTTTCTGTGCGTTGAAGTTGAGGGTAATCATTAACTGGAGATTTGATGCGGACAGCAATATCTGCAGCATCAAGCATCGCTGCGTCATTTTGTCCGTCACCTAATGCAATAGAAATCCAATTGGTGTCTGGGTATTGGCGTCGTAACTCTCCGACAAACCAATTTAATGCAGCTCCTTTATCTGTTTCCCCAGAAATATGGATGAAACGTCCACCAATTAGCGTTTTCGCGCCTAGTTGGGTGACACAAGTAATAAATTTTTTCTTTTGTTCTTCGCTACCTAGCCACAGCACAGGTTCACCGTATAATCGATTGGCTGCACGTTTGGCTTGTTCCGGCTCCAAACCAGTAGCGTCACAAATGTCGGATAACGTCATTTTTGCAAAATGAGTAAATTGGCCTTCAAAATCACTTTCTATTTTTTTAAGTAAACTTAGCCAATAACTTTTTTTGGATGTGAAATTGCGTACCCAGTTTTTACCCATCCACTGTGTATTGGCTGGTTTTTTCTTGAAAAATCCGTGGGGAATGTGAATAGCCGCTCCGTTTTCGACAATAAAAGGTCCTTGAATTTTCAATTGCGCTGTTAATTCTTGCATTTCGTCATAGGTTTTACTGGTGTTTGGAATGACAGGAATATTTTGCTCTTTCAAAAATTTAAGCATTTTTTCTGCGGCTTGGTGACTATAAGAATGATGATCCAGTAATGTGCCATCCATATCGGTGAAAATGACAAACTGGTCTCTCATTTTACCCCCTTAGTGTTGATTATTTTTCGGTTTTTATCTAATTCAAATACGACATCACAGGTATCACTTAGTGTAGTTAAACTCTGCTCAGTTAACCTTTGATAGTGTTGGATAAATCGTTGAATCTCAGTAGGAGACATAATTCCACTGTGTTTGCCTGCCGAGTTGTCGGAAGCCAATTTATTAATCAGTTTTTGTTCCTGCTGCAAGCGCCAATCGAACACACATTCAAATGAAGGGGCTTTTAGCATGATCCAAACATCCATCATGTCATATAGTGGAGCATATTCATGTTGCAGTTGCTGGTTAACATATCGTCTCCACTCACCATCAGGGTCTTCAGAAGACTCCAAATTGTTTACTGGTAAAGACAATTGGTCAGCCTTTTGAGCTTTGACTCCCCAACACCATCCTTCCATTAACGTAATATCTACAGGACTTTGAATAATAGGCCATTGTGATTTTTCAAATGGATCATCTGTTGCCTTATTAAACCTTGGAATTGGAAATCCAGTTTTTTGTTGCTGTAAATTGAGTAAAACCTGTTTTAATAAAGCCGTGTCGTGAGTACCTGGTACGCCACGAGTGGCGAGCAGAGGGTGCGTGTTTTTCGCTAACGATTGACGATATTGTTTTGAGTAGTAGAAATCATCTAATGATAAGTTGATGACATTTAGCTGTTTTACTTCAACTAGATAGGTAAGCAATAGTTCAGTTAACGTAGACTTGCCAGATCCTTGACAGCCATTAATGCCAACAAAAATTGGGCCTTTTGCACTACTGTGGTGCAAGTAAAGTTTTTCGGCTAGCGGAATGAACCAGTTTAGCGCAACTTCACTGAAGTTCGCTCCGAGTTGGTGTTTTTCAATAAAGGCATCAAGTAGCCTTTTAGATTCTGGGGTTACCTTCAAAATTTGCCTATTTTAATTAGATATTGAATTGGATTTTTTTCCTTCATCCCATTGAACTTACAACAAACGTGCCAATTTAGTGCTTTTTGTAAAGTAGGGAATATTAATGTTATCGAGTCTAAATAAGCTTAGCAGTTCAGATCTATCTTAAAACATAAAGAATTTGCATTGCACCTAGATTGTGAGTTTTAATGCTTTAATCACAGGTGCTATACTTGCATATTGAGTGATACTCAAAAAGAAACTCCGAGCCTTTTTTTGCTAAGTATTGAATTTCAATATAGGTAAATTAGGCCGCAACTGTTTACGGTTGCCAGGGTTGATCAGGAAACTGATTTGCCTCCCGCTACACATGCGGCAATTTCGTTGTATGTGACTTTGGAAAGGTGTTTAACGTGTTAGAAGATAAATTTGGGCGGCGCTTCCATTACTTGCGGCTGTCTGTTACTGATGTATGCAACTTTAGTTGCGATTATTGTTTACCCGACGGATATCAATGTGATTCTGATCGGGACTTCCTGCGTTTATCCGAAATTCGCCAAATTTGTTCTGGTTTTGCAAAATTAGGAACGCAAAAAATTCGTATAACAGGTGGCGAACCTTCTTTGCGTAAAGACCTGCCTGAAATTATTCAAATAGCTTCTACAACACCTGGAATAAAACAAGTTGCAATCACGACTAATGGCTATCGATTAGCGCAACAAGTTGAGTCATGGTTTAACGCAGGTCTCAATTCATTAAATGTGAGCATCGATAGTCTCGATCCTAGAATGTTTGCAAGTATCACCGGCCATAATAAATTAGATACGATTTTAACCGGGATAAGCCGTGCACTAGAATTAGGTTTAAAAGTCAAAGTGAATGGTGTGTTGATGCGCCAATACAATGATAATGAATTAGAGCGATTCCTAGCTTGGCTTAAAGATACTCCTATTACATTTCGCATGATTGAACTGATGGAAACAGGGGATAACGTTGAATTTTTTAAGCGCAATCATTTATCCGGTGAACCTATTAAACAAAAATTAATTGCACATGGTTGGACTCCTGTTATTCAAGATAAAACAGCCGGTCCCGCGCAAGAATTTTGGCATCCTGATTATCGCGGAAAAATTGGCTTAATTATGCCGTACAGCAAAGACTTTTGTGCGAGCTGTAATCGACTAAGAATAAGTGCTACCGGTAAATTACACCTGTGCTTGTTTGCCGATAAAGGACTTGATATACGTCCATTGTTACAAGATACCGATACGCATTTACTGCAACAACAATTAAAACATTTATTGGGTGACAAAGAAGCCAGTCATTGGCTTGACCAAGGTTTTACCGGTGCAACCAAACATTTGGCGATGTTAGGGGGCTAAACAGTGACTGTTGAAACATTGCCACTTGTCTCTACTCTTGGAGTGATACTGGCTGGCGGTCGCTCTAGCAGAATGGGCGTTGATAAATCGACACTGCAATTGTCAGGAGCGTCATTCTTAGAGCAGGCGATTAAACGATTTTCTGAACTAGGTATAAGCAATTATGTCATTAGCTCAAACAGAATTGACGGCGCGCTGACCGATAGACTACCTCAAATCGGCCCCCTAGGGGCTCTCGATGCGCTCATGCACCGTGCCGATCGATTGGTTGGTGTTGATAGTATCGTGGTGGTGCCGATTGATATGCCACTATTTCCGGCAGACGGGATAAAGCAGCTTTGTGAATATGGCAATGAAAAACAAACCAGTTGTTATTATCAAAATCATCCAATGCCATTTTTTATCTGGTTGGATGCGTGTTTTGCACAAATCCTGACTAAACAAATTGACGCAGGTATTTTGTCAGTAAGAGCCTTACTAGAAAAGTTAAGCGCGAAAGAGTTGAAATATGTAAATGATCAGCAAAGACAGAATTCTTTTTTCAACGTAAATACACCAGAACAAATGCAACAAATTCAAAGTTGGTTGCAAAATTAATTGGTTTTTAAAAACTAATGGAGAACTGATGCCAGCACACAGCAGTTTTAAAGCACTTAATATCGCAATATTAACCGTATCTGATACTCGAGATGAAGATACTGACACTTCCGGTCGTTATTTGGTCGATGCGGCAACATCTGCGGGTCATAAAGTGATAGAAAAACGTATTTGTAAAGATGATAAGTATCAACTTAGAAGTATCGTGTCTAACTGGATAGTATCTAACGATATTCAAGTTGTGATTACCACAGGAGGTACGGGTTTTACTGCCAGAGATTTAACCCCCGAAGCGTTAGAAGTCTTGTTTGATAAACAGATTGAAGGGTTTGGCGAATTATTTCGGCATATCTCATATCAACAAATTGGTACATCAACGGTGCAGTCTCGCGCATTAGCCGGAATGGCAAACGGTACAGCGATATTTTGTTTACCCGGATCAACAGGGGCATGCAAAACTGGCTGGCAGGATATTCTGTGTGAACAATTAAATAGTACTCACAAACCTTGTAACTTTGTGGTGCATTTGAAAGGGGTTAATGTTGAACAGTGTGCAAGCCGAGGATAATGTGAAAAACCCAAAAACGTTAAGCCATGTTGACCAAGATGGACGCGCCAATATGGTGGATGTAACTGAAAAATCAGTTACTCAACGATTTGCAAGCGCATCAGGTTATGTACAAATGCAGCCCGCGACTTTACATATGATCAGTCGTGGTCAACATGCAAAAGGGGATGTGTTTGCGGTTTCACGCATTGCAGGTATTCAAGCAGCAAAAAAGTGCGCGGATTTAATTCCACTATGTCACCCTCTGATGCTTTCAAAGGTGCAAGTAGACTTCTCCGTTGATACACAATTGCAGCGCGTTAATATCTCTGCAACTTGTAAACTAGCCGGGAAAACAGGTGTCGAAATGGAGGCGCTCACGGCTGTTTCAGTTGCAGCGTTAACATTGTTTGATATGTGTAAAGCAGTTGATCCTGAAATGGTTATAGGTGAGATTAAGGTGGACCGAAAAAGCGGTGGGAAAACGGGAGATTGGGTCCGTTCAGAGTCAAATTAATGGTGAAGAAACGTAGATGAAAGTATTATTTTTTGGTCAACTTAGAGAGCAATTAGGTGTTGCTGAATTACCCCTTGATATAGCGCCTTGTTCGGTTAGAGAATTACGTAAGACTTTATCTGCTAAAGGGGAAAACTGGGAATCATTTTTAGCGGCTGACAATTTATTGGTGGCTGTAAATCAAACGATTTGTGACCAGAACTACGAGTTGAGCCAGGATGATGAAATTGCATTTTTTCCTCCTGTTACAGGTGGTTAGGAATGTCTAAAAACATACCACTGATTAGCATTAATATTCAGAAAAACGACTTTGATCACGGACTGGAGTATACGCAACTCAAAGAACACAGTGACCAGCATGGCGCAATAGTTACATTTACAGGATTAGTAAGGGATATGAACCTAGGCGAACAGGTTACTGGTTTATTTCTCGAACATTATCCCGGAATGACAGAAAAGGTTTTGCAAAAACTTGCTGCCGAAGCGGCACAAAAGTGGTCATTGGGAGCAATCACTATCATTCATCGAATAGGTCAACTAGATGTCAATCAACAAATCGTTTTTGTGGGAGTTACTGCAACCCACAGAGGCGAGGCATTTGACGCATGTCAGTTTCTTATGGACTTTTTAAAAACCCAAGCACCATTTTGGAAAAAGGAACAACGAGGCAGCTCAGCACACTGGCTTGACAAGAGATTGTCAGACGAGTTTGCCGCGAAAAAGTGGAAAGAACGATAGTTTAAGCTAGTAAAATTATATTTTTTTCATTCACAATTATCTGCAATTTACCTTTTTCAATGACTCTTCTTTATCAAAAATAACTACAATCACTTTTTTTATACGCAAATTGCGTAATCACGGTCTATATTAATATCTCCTCATTATATAGTGAGTTAAATACTTACCGTATAAAGTATTATTTATTTGATTATAGAAAAGGAACTTTAGATGAATCGCTGCTTGGCTAATTTACCCGGTCGATTAACCCTCCTTCAAAAATGTTTTGTTTCTGGTGCTTTAATTTCGATTTCTTCGACAGGTATGGCACAACAAACGTCATCATCTCAGTCTGAGGAAGATTATGAAGTCGTCGTCGTTACCGCTCAAAAAAGAACACAAAAATTGTCTGAAGTACCTATAGCTATTTTTTCCTTTAGTGCCGCTAATATCGAACAAACAGGAATAACTCAACTGACTGAACTGGCAGATTTTATACCGAATTTATCTATTTCTAGAACCACTGATTTTACCTCAGCAATTACCATTCGCGGTGTTGGAGCAAACAGTCGTAATATTGGATTTGATACCAGAGTTGGGGTTTATTTGGATGGGGTTTATCTTGGTCAATCGCCAGCGTTGAATCAAGAGTTATTGGATTTACAAAGAGTTGAAGTTTTACGCGGACCTCAAGGAACGTTATTTGGCAAAAATACTGTTGCAGGAGCTATTAACCTTATTTCAAAAAAGCCATCTGATGACTTGGAAGGCAAGTTAAGTGCATCTATCGGAAATATGGGCGCACGTGAACTACAAGGACAAATTAATCTGCCTATTTCAGATGATAGTGCTGCCAAATTTTCAGTGACTAAGCTGGATCGAGACGGCTATATCAAAAACCTAACTACCGGTAATGAATTAAATGAACGAGATGCTTTGGCGTACCGGGCACAGTTTCGGTCGCAGCTTTCAGAGGCGCTAGAACTAAATTTCAGTATTGACGGCCTCAACACCGAACGTTTATCGTTTTTAGGTGAAGCCATATCTGACACTTTAAGCAATATACTTGACCCGGCTGCGCCCCAAAAAGACCAAGTTGCCACAACCATCGATACATATGAAAAGCGCGATATTGTTGGTGGCTCTTTGGATCTATCCTACCAAATGGACAGTGGCTACGATGTTAAATCGATAACAGCTTATCGAGATACCGATATTTTTTATCGGAACGATTCAGATTATGCAGTGGCGGATTTGTTAGTCATTGAATATTCAGACCAATACGAACAATGGTCGCAAGAGTTTCAATTGATATCACCACAAAGTGATTCTGCATTTGAATACGTAGCTGGACTTTATTTATATCGCCAAGAAGCTGATACTTTAAGAGACGCGATCAATGGTGCTCAATCGTTTTTATTTGGAAACGTACCAGGCTCTGTGGTTACTAACAGTGGTTATGTTACCACCGACAGCTACGCGGTATATTTTAATGGCGGATATGATTTTACTGATAGCAGCAGTTTGGCATTAGGACTGCGTTACACAGATGAACAGAAAGATTTGGATTGGGTTTTGGATGGCGCTGCTTCTGGGATTTTTGGGATAGGCAGTACAGATGGTCGATTAACTGATACACGTAGCGACAATTTTGTTTCCTATGCGCTAAGTTTTAATCACGCTTTTAATAACAACCTCAACGGTTATGCCAAATATTCTACTGGCTTTAAAAGCGGAGGATATAATTTAGATTTTATTACCAATGCTGACTTAGCGGCGGGTATCCAATTTGATAAAGAAACCGTTGGTAGCGCAGAATTAGGATTAAAAGGCAATTTTCATCGCAATAGTTTAATTGTAAATCTTGCGGCTTTTAGTTCGGAATTTAAAAATTATCAGGTCAATCAATTTATTGATTTAGGCAATGGAGCTTCCTCTATTTCAATTCGCAACGCCGCTAAAGCTAATACTCAAGGGGTTGAACTTGAAATGATCTATCGGCCAATTAGTGATCTGGAGATTCAGGCAAGCGTAGGACTATTAGACACCGAATTCGACAGTTTTCCGGGTGGTTTAACTGGAGGAGGAGATGCTAAAGGAAATGATTTGATCAATGCGCCAGATAGTAACTTTTCACTTGGTATCCAATATTTAACCGAATTCACTAGTCTAAATGCTGACGTATCATGGCGTTTGGATATTACTCACAGCGATGGTTTTTTTACTACCGTTGATAATGTTACTAGCGAAACGTTGACCGATGGAACGGTTGTTGATTTTGGCCATGTTGACAGTATAACGTTAGTTAATGCTAGAGTGGGTATTTTGAGCAATAGTAATGGTTGGGAGGCCTACCTTTGGGGTCGTAATTTAGCTGACGAACGAGATCCAATAGATAACCGTAAGGACTTTTTTGGTACGGTAACCAGTAATTACCAAGAACCCCGTACTTATGGGGTTGAAGTCGTGTATAACTTCTAATTAGGCTTTATAGCGTGATATTTCGATCATTAAATGAAATGACATAACATGGCTGAAAATAGAACGGTTTGAATCATTGAGTATCAAACCGTTGCCGTAAGAACTGCGCGAACTGGGGCAGGGTAGCCTTCTATCGTTTTGCTAATATCGTTAGGGTCCAAAAAGTTAGCCAAGGATTGACTATCCATCCACTGCGTTTTTCTTTGTTCTTGCAGTGTTGTTGCACCAACATCAACAACCTTAACCTGCTTAAAGCCGACACGTTGCATCCAAATAACTAACGCGTCGGTACTTGGTAAAAACCACACGTTACGCATTTGTGCATAGCGCTCTCCGGCCATTAATACCGTATGTTCATCGCCTTCAACTACTAAGGTTTCTAATACTAATTGTCCGCCAGGCCTTAGTTGATTTTTTAATTGGTGAAGAAAATCAATTGGGCTGCGTCTGTGATATAAAACACCCATAGAAAATACCGTATCGAATGCTTTTAGATCTGGTAATTGCTCAACGCCAATTGGGAGTAAATGAATGTTTGGGTTGGGATGAAAATGCTTAATAGCCTGAAATTGCATTAAGAACAATTGTGTTGGGTCGACGCCTACAACAAATTGAGCTTCTTCACCCAGCATTCTCCACATATGATAACCACTGCCGCACCCGATATCTAAAACGGTTCTACCTTTGAGTGGTTCTAAATGGGGTAAAACACGGTCCCACTTCCAATCAGAGCGCCATTCTGTATCAATACATATGTCGTGGATATAAAACGGACCTTTTCGCCAAGGTTTAAATTGTTTAAGTAAGCCCGTAATCTGACGCGTAGTGTATTCATCAATATCTTCTGAGACGCCCAACTTTACTGCGTTTTTAAGCTCAACTTGCTGGACATGAGTTGACGGCAATTTTGTTAACAGCTTTTGCCATTTAGCATAATCACCGTGGAGTTGCTTTTTTTCCCATTCAGCGATTTGTGCGGGCAGTACTTCCAACCACGAACTTAATTGGGTTTGGGCTATTAAACTATAGAATTGTTTAAACCAAGGACTTGTCATATTACTTTGTTACCAGCATAGATGTGAAATTGAAACAACAAAACCACATCACGAAGTTTTTGAAACCTGTTTTGGCCAGCCTAGTTTGATGCTCTTGCACAGAATCAATCAACATCACATTTTCAATCGCAGAGCGTTTCTGACTGATTTCTAATTCGCTATAACCATTGTTACGCTTGAATTCATGATGTAAATCAATAACCAGTTCATTCGCTAGTTCGTTTTCATGTCGAATCTTTTCCGATAAAATTAACACGCCACCAGGTTTCATACCGTCATAAATTTTTTTGATTAAAGATGCTCGGTGGGCAGGTGGAATAAACTGCATGGTGAAATTAAGTACAACAACGGATGCATTTTCAATTTTAGTATCCAAGATATCGTCACAAATTACGTTCACCGGAATATCTGATTTGAATGCATTTAAGTGCAACTGGCATTTTTCTACCATTGCCTGTGAGTTATCTACAGCGATTATTTGACAGTTTTGTTGTTTGACGCTTCGGCGCATTGCTAAACTTGCTGCGCCTAAAGAGCAGCCTAAATCGTATAGATTGGTATTTGTTTGCGCATATCGCTGGGCGATTAATCCAATGTTATCGATTATCGTGCTGTAACCAGGAACTGAACGCTGAATCATATCAGGAAAAACTTGTGCTACAGCCTCGTCAAAACAAAAGTCGTTAACTTTCGTTTTTGGTTGCGAATATATGGCGTCTTTTTGATTCATCGTTTCTTATTCACTCACACACACGATTAACTAGAAAATTGGCGCAATTCTACCTGTGGCGATAGAGGTTAGCAAATGAAGCGCTTATGCTGATATATTGTTGTATATTCAAAATCCTAGTTTAAACTTGAGGTAATTTAGACTAAAGTCTAATTCTGATTTTTAATACATTATATATTCTCGAAAATAAAAGGAATTTACATGCCTAAATTTCTAATAGCGGATGACCATCCGTTATTCAGAGAAGCTTTGAAAGGTGCTTTATCCCCTTTGTACGAAGCAGTTGAGTTTACGGAATCAGATGGACTGGAATCAACGATCGAATCTATCGAGCGTTCAGGCCATCTAGACATTATTCTACTTGATTTGAGTATGCCTGGCTGTGAAAACTTTTACGGAGTAATACGGGTATGCGGCGACTATCCTCATATTCCTGTGATTGTTATCTCTGCCAGTGATCATCCCAAAATTATCTCGCAAGCGTTAGCTTACGGGGCGAAAGGGTACGTTTCTAAATCTGCAGCAGTAGCGTCCATTTCGGAGGCAATTGATACGGTGTTAAACGGAGGCACTTGGGTTCCGGAAGAATTGAAAAATCAAATTGATAACATTTCGGATGAACAACAGGAAATTGCTGCGATGGTCAGTGAGTTAACGCCTAAACAATTCCTAGTTCTAAATTATCTGCAAGAAGGCAAGTTAAATAAACAAATTGCATACGATATGTCTGTTACTGAGGCTACTGTTAAGGCGCACACAAGTGCGATATTTAAGAAGTTAAAAGTGAATACGCGCACCCAAGCAGTGTTGTTAGTTGAAAAGTTACAAACCAATATTTAAACTTTTATTTCAACAAAAAATTTCAAGGTCAATTAATGATAGACTATTCGCTCCCTTTAGTAGATTTACACCGTCATTTAGATGGAAATATCCAGCCTCATACAATCTGGGAGCTTGCGCAAAAGCATCAAATTGAATTATCCGCAAAAAATCTATTAGAAGTTGAACAGCTCACTCAAATTCACGATAAAACCAGTGATTTATTGGCTTTCTTGGCAAAGTTAGATGTAGGCGTATCTGTATTAGCGGATTACGACGCTTGTTATACAGTTGCTTATGAGAATATGCGAGATGCTAAAAATAGCCGACTAGACTATGTTGAGCTGCGTTTTTCACCTTACTATATGGCAATGAATCACAATTTAAACATGGTTGAATTAATCGCTGCTGTTGTTGATGGCGTCAAAGCTGGGGAAAAAGATTTTGGCGTAAAAGTAAATCTTATCGGTATCTTAAGCCGCACTTTTGGCGCACCCACCAGCATGTTGGAATTAGAAGCGTTATTGGCTCATAAAAAAGATATTGTGGCATTGGATTTAGCAGGAGATGAGCTAGGTTACCCAGCTGAATTATTTGTGGAACATTTTAGCAAAGCACGCGATGCTGATTGGCAAGTTACAGTGCACGCTGGGGAAGCTGATGGACCGCAAAGTGTCTGGAACGCAATTAATAAACTTGGCGCTACACGAATTGGACACAGTGTAGCTGCTTGTCAGGATGAAACGTTAATGGCGTATATGGCAGATAACAATATCGCAATTGAATCTTGCCCAACTTCCAACTATCAAACCGCAACTGTAAAGGACCTGAAAACGCATCCTATGGCTACGTTTTTACAACACGGCATAATGGTTACATTAAATACTGATGATCCTGCGGTGTCGAATATTGATATTGCTCACGAATATAAGGTTGCTAGTGAAGTACTAGGAATTTCACAAAAACAGTTAAATCAAATTCAACTGAATGGCGTTAAGGCTGCATTTTTAAGTGAACAAGAAAAACAGGTGCTTTTAAACAAAGTTAGTTAATTTATTAAAACGTAAAACTTGTCACAGCATAATAAAAGGCCCCTTAAAACTAGGGGCCTTTTGATTTAATAATGGGAACTTTAGGTTTAAGCTGCTTTTGTACGAGATTTACGTTTTGGCTTACTTAAAGATTTGTCTGCCATAAGTTCTTCCGGATTGAAATCGTCAACGTTGATTGTATCCAATCTACCTTGTTCAGCTTTTGCCATTAAATCCGCTTCTTCTTGGTTTAGTACTCCTAGCTCAACGCCTTTTTGTCCGACTTTATCTAAATCGGTAAATGGGTATCGCTGTTCTGCAGCTTTACATACTTTTTCATACAATGGTTCTGCCGCTAGAATGTCATCCAAAACTTGTTCCAATTTACCCATTGGATTACCCTCATCGCGACCAGTATATTGGCCTTCGCCTAAGCGATCGCGTGCTTCTCCAGGGGTTTGTAATAACGTGGCTATGCGATGATCTAATTCGTCGGAAGGTTGTGAAAATGTCTTGCCAAACGGCATGATTATCACTCGTAAAAAGTAACCTAATGCTTGGTTTGGGAAATTCCGTAATAGTTCATCAATGGCTGTTTCCAACGCAAACAAGTTTTCTTGCATAGCGCGGTGTACCAATATTAAGTCGCTTTTTTGGCGACCTTGATCGTCGTATTTTTTAAGGATCGCAGAACCTAAGTAGAGATAACTTAAAATATCTCCTAAACGCGCTGATAACCTTTCTTTACGTTTTAATTCACCGCCTAATACGCCCATTGCAACATCAGACAATAAGGCCATATTTGCACTATAACGTTTCATAGCCTTGTAATATTTGCTAGTTTCATCGTCAAAAGGAGAGTCTGCAGTAAATGCGCAGGTCAGTGAATACCACCAGCTTCTAAAAAAGTTGCTCATGGCAAAACCAATATGCCCAAATACGGCTTGGTCGAACTCTTCCAAAGCTTGTCTATCGTCTTCGTTGCCAGCAGCGTACATTTCTTTCAACACAAATGGATGACAGCGGATGGCACCTTGACCATAAATCATCATGTTGCGAGTGAGGATATTAGCGCCTTCGACAGTGATTGAAATAGGCGTTCCTTGATATGCTCTACCCAAATAATTATTGGGACCAAGCATAATGCCTTTTCCACCATGTACATCCATAGAGTCATTTACCACTGAACGAATTTTTTCAGTTAAATGGTATTTACAGATTGCCGAAATAACTGAAGGCTTTTCACCTAAATCGACTCCTTTTGTAGATAGAGCCGTTACCGCATCCATCATGTAGGCGTTGGAGCCGATACGACCTAACATTTCTTCAATACCTTCCATTTTACCCACAGGTATTTTGAATTGACGACGAATTCGAGCGTAGGCAC
Organism: Aliiglaciecola lipolytica E3; assembly: GCF_000314975.1. Taxonomy (GTDB): domain Bacteria; phylum Pseudomonadota; class Gammaproteobacteria; order Enterobacterales; family Alteromonadaceae; genus Aliiglaciecola; species Aliiglaciecola lipolytica. The sequence continues at coordinate 17,509 of NZ_BAEN01000038.1, read as the reverse complement.
CGGTAGCTAATGCAATTGTTTTAGCGCCGCCTGCGGCTGTGGAGGGTAGGGTAATGCAGCGTCCAACTGACAAACATTCAACTAGCATGCGCCAGCCTTGACCAGCCATTTTTGCTCCACCGATGATGTAATCTAATGGCACAAAAATATCTTCGCCTTTTAATGGGCCATTTTGGAATGGAACATTAAGCGGAAAATGACGATTACCAATTTCCAAGCCTTTGGTATCACGTGGGATTAATGCGCAGGTTATACCCAGATCAGGCTCATCGCCCAACAGCCCTTCGGGATCAGTCATTTTAAACGCCAGACCAATCACAGTGGCCACAGGGGCTAACGTTATATATCGCTTGTCGAAGGTAAGTTTCATACCGATAACTTCTTTACCTTCCCACTCACCTTTACAAACGACACCTAAGTCAGGAATGGCTCCAGCATCAGAACCCGCTTCACGACCGGTTAGTGCAAAACACGGAATCTCTTCGCCAGTAGCTAATCGAGGTAAATAATGATCTTGTTGTTCTGTGGTGCCGTAATGTTGTAGCAACTCACCGGGACCAAGAGAGTTTGGTACGCCAACCGTGGTGGCTAGAACAGCGTTGCTACCCGATAACTTTTGCAGCACTCTGGATTGAGCATAAGCAGAAAACTCTAACCCACCGTATTTCTTTTTGATGATCATGGCGAAAAACTTATTATCTTTCAAAAATTGCCATAATTCTGGAGGTAGATCGGCACGAGTATGATGAATTTCCCAGTCGTCTGCCATGCGGCAAGCTTCTTCAACAGGACCGTCTAAAAAAGCTTGTTCTTCAGCAGTTAATCCAGCTTTAGGGATAGCATGAAGCTTTTGCCAATTTGGATTACCACTGAATATTTCACCGTCCCACCATACTGTTCCAGCATCAATTGCTTCTTTTTCAGTGGTAGACATTTCCGGCATGATTTTACGGTACATATCAAGTAACGGTTGCGACAGGTATTGTTTTCTTATTGAATCCATATTCAATGGAATTGCGATGGCTAAAAATAGTAGCCAAGTAAAAAAACCAACATAACCGAATGTAGTGGCAAGTAACAATACTAAGCCCACAACAATAGTGGCATTGAGTAACTTTAAACGCAGAAAACTCACTGCTCCAACTACACCAATTACGGTGACTAACCACAATAAAATATTCATTTTAACGCCTTTTTTAGAGGTCCGACCATATACTAAAAATAATCTGATTTTTGTCTGAAATCAAATGCATTCGTGTTATATCTAATTATAAGCATGGCTGTATTACAGCTGAATTCAAGCTTAAAACGGCAGAATTCAGCGTAATTAATTTGGAGGTTCTGATAGAGGTTACGGATTTACTGGTGTAGACGAATAAGCAGATAACTGAATGTCACCTTGTTCTTCACCATCTTTGAATTGTTTTAATCTAACGAGCTGGTAGTTTAATGACGGTGCGAACCATGCGTAGGTTTCACGTGTGGAGTTGGCGCGGATTATTTTCACTTTTACTCCCTCTAACATGCCATAGGGAAGGGAGAGTTGTTCTTTGGCTACAACTTCTAGTTCGTAACGTCGAACTTCACCGCGGTTATTGATTAAATTGTAGTGTAATTCCTTTTTGCCTTGTGCCAGCTGTAATTGAATATCTAACCGATAAAGCTGATTATCAAATTCATTATTCCATGGTAACGTTGTTTGATTATCTATAAGCACAGTGTTTTTTTGACGATCAAATTGCGCTACCAAGCTTTTATCAGAGCCAAATCCGGTACGTTCATAGCTATATTTGAAAGGTATAATTTGACCATCTTCGACACTAAACAAACTAACTTCACTACGTTTGTCTGATAAAAAGAACATGGATACTTTAGACTCATAGGAAAGTCTATAGCGCTGTCGTCCGAGGGATTCTAGTTGTAAGGATGCAGTGCCTAAATCCTTACCGAAACGAAATGCTGTATATTGCGCATCAAACTGATTCAATTCAGCAGCATGTAAGGTAACGCCCAAATTGAGACAAACTAATATTACGCCTGCTAAAAATTGTTTAGTCAGTTGCATAGCCGTTTTGGGGAAGTTCCTGTCCATCTAATACTGCCTTATTGTTGATCATCATTAATCGCTGCTTACAAAACCAGTCTACAACAAGTGGATAAATATTTCTTTCTTGTTGCTGAACTCTTTCGGCTAACTCAGCTGCTGTATCATGCTCAAAAACGGGTACTTTTGACTGAATGATAACTGGGCCACCATCCAATTCGGGCGTCACGAAATGCACCGATGCGCCGTGTTCTTCATCTTTGGCATCAATGGCTTTTTGATGCGTATTTAAGCCTTTATATTTGGGTAATAATGATGGGTGAACATTCACCATTTTACCGCTAAAGCTACTGACAAATTGCTCAGTTAAAATACGCATAAAGCCTGCAAGTACTACCAAGTCGGGCGAATATCGCTCTATTTCAGCTTTTAATGCTTGGTCATAATCATCGCGGTTTTCAAAATCTCGATGGTTAACGCAAAGGGCGTCAATGCCAGCATTTTTTGCCCGTTGCAATGCAAAAACACCCGGTTCATTTGAAATAACCGCTGTTACTCTTGCCAATTCCGTTTTATCACTGAAATAATCAATGATTGCCTGCAAGTTAGAGCCGTTACCAGATACAAGTACAACTATTGATTTTGATGAACTACTCAACTACACAATCTCAACTTGTTCTTGTTGTTCATCACAACTCGCAATCTCTCCCAAAATCCAAGCATTTTCGCCTAGTGAGTTTAGATGACTCACGGCAGCTTTCGCTTCTGCTTGTGGTAATACAATCATCAGACCGACGCCACAGTTAAAAGTTCGGAACATTTCGTGATCTGTGATGTTTCCTTTTTCTTGCAACCAATCAAAAATAGCCGGTCTTTTCCAACTACTGCGATCAACAACTGCTTTTGCATTTTTAGGCAGGACTCGTGGGATATTTTCCCAAAACCCACCACCGGTTATGTGCGAAATAGCGTGAACTGTATGTTGTTCCAATAAAGACAATACGGATTTTACATAAATTCGAGTAGGTTCTAGTAGGTGCTCAGCAATCGTGCTGCTTTGAAATGGTGTTTGTGGATCAGTACCACTGACTTCCAACACTTTTCGAATTAATGAATAACCATTTGAATGCGGACCTGAAGAAGCGAGCGCAATAATCGCATCACCAGGTGCAACCTTACTACCATCAATCACGTCATCGGCTTCTACTACACCGACACAAAACCCTGCAACATCATAATCATTGCCATGATACATACCTGGCATTTCAGCAGTTTCGCCACCTATTAGTGCACAGCCAGATAGTTCACAACCGGCACCAATACCACTGACCACTTCTGTAGCAGTATCAACATCAAGTTTGCCTGTGGCGTAGTAATCTAAGAAGAACAAGGGCTCAGCACCTTGCACAATCAAATCATTTACACACATTGCAACTAGATCGATACCAATTCCAAAATGTTGTTTAAGATCCATTGCAAGCCTAAGCTTAGTGCCTACACCATCTGTGCCAGAAACTAATAGTGGAGAGCGATACTTTTGAGGAATGGAACAAAGCGCACCGAAGCCGCCTAAACCACCTTTCACTTCTGGACGGTGTGTTTTCTTGGTCACTGACTTGATTCGTTCTACCAGTTGATTTCCTGCATCAATATCGACGCCCGCGTCTTTATAACTCAGAGATGGGTTAGAATCGCTCACAATATTCCTCAGTAAAAAATTTTTGCGGATTTTATCAGTATGGCGCGGGAAAGGGTACTGAAAATCTAGGTATTTTCAGAGTTGAATAAAAAATAGTGATATAGAGCAGTGCATGGAATTGATTGAAATTCATCCAATCATGTCATGGGATTACAAACTGTACTAAACAATTGATGAAATTTATATTTAGATCTATGACAATACCGCTTTAATTCAATAAGAGTGTTTATTCCCAATGCGATCTTTGCTTTTCATTGTTTTGTTATTGTTGGTTCATTCTAATGGGGCAAGTGCCGCAGTTGTTGAGGGCTTATATAATGCGTCTGTAATAGTGACGGATCAATCCGCTAATGCACAAAAAAAAGCGGTGAAACAAGCGCTCGCTGAAGTGCTTGTAAAAGTCAGTGGTAATCGCGCATTATTAGCAGATGATGAGGTTAAAACTTATTTGAATCGCGCTGAAAACATTTTACTTTCATACGCATTTGAATCTACCCCCGACGGATTATTGTATAAAGCAGAATTCGATACTAATAAAGTAGAAAGCTTACTGCGTTCTACTGGTTTTTCGATTTGGGGTAAACACCGCCCACAAACGCTTATATGGCTAGCCATGGAAGAACAGGGCACCAATAGACGTGAACTAGTTTCGGATAGTACTCATGCTGAAGTGATTTTAGCAGCCAAAAAAGCAGCCGCCGCTCGTGGTGTGGATATTGCTTTTCCAATTATGGATTTAACCGATATACAGCAAGTTAGTGTTTACGATGTTTGGTCAAGTTATACACAAAATTTAGTGTTAGCGAGTGAACGCTACGCGACTGAATATGTGATGTCAGGTCGTTTGTATTATCGCGATGAACAGCCTTTTAGTAACCAAAATGAACAGCAAAATGAGTCTCAAAATACACCTCAACAACTCGATGTTTGGGTTGTGGAGTGGATGATCACTCGCAAAGGCGTGTTTGACTCAGGCGAAAGTTCTGGAGAAACCCCTGAAATTGCGATTAAAAATGCGGTTGATATGTTCACAGATGTATTGGCTGATAAATATGCAATAGAAGCGATAAGCGACAATGAGAACAACAAAACGAAAGTGGTTATTGGAAATATTTCATCCCTTACGGCGTATGTTGAGGTACTCAACTTTTTAACCAAACTATCAGTGGTTGTAGACGTTGCGCTTGTTGAGCAACAAGGTAGTTTAGCAACCTTTGAGTTGGAGTTATTTGGTGCTGAAGAAAATTTAGAAGAGGCGTTTAGACTCGAAGACAGATTGCAACGATCGCTAGACGATTACGGGCAGCCTGTACAAGATAAACCCTACGTTTGGAGACCTTAACTTGGTAGGTGGGCGATTTCCAAAACAAATATCTTTAGACGTTGATTTACCTGACGAACAAACCTTTGAATCATTAGTTGTGGGCAGCAATTCATTAGTTTATCAACATTGTCGATTGTTGCTGACTCAAGGTGACGCCTCTGATTTGCCTTTTCTAACGTATATTTCGGGTGCTACTGCGACGGGTAAAAGTCATTTGTTGGTTGCTTTATCACATGAGGCGGCGCAACAGAATATCTCACATTTTTATTTAGCCTTAGATCAAGCGCTCAGTTACCCACACACCATTTTAGAAGGCATGGAAAATATACAGTTGCTGTGTATTGATAATCTCCAGTACATACAAAATAGCCCAGAGTGGCAAAGAGCTTTATTTGATTTGATTAATCGCATTCACGAAACTCAATTGTGTAAATTAGTTATTAGTTGTGATCGCGGTCCTAAGCAGGTGCAGTTTGCGCTGGCCGATTTGGTATCTCGTTTAGCCTGGGGGATTAGCTTTAGTCTAAGTACTTTAAATGATGAAGATGCGTTAAAGGCATTGCATATTAAAGCCAAGCAGCGAGGCATTAGTATCTCTAATGAATCGCTGCAATTCTTAATCAGCCACGCAAAGCGTGATATGCATAGTTTGGTAGCCGCACTCGATGAGTTACAGCTAAAAGGAGTAGAAGAAAAACGCCGTATCAGTATTCCGTTTATTAAACAGGTTTTAGACTTATAAAAGCCTTTAGTTATTCTTTCAGTTGGCTTTCAAATGTAGCTTTCTCTTTTGCCATTTCATCTTTCAATTTCGGTATCCCTAAACCTAATTCTTTGCCACGTTTTCGAGCATAAAAACTACAGCCTATAAACATCCCCGTGCTTAACACTATTTCAATTAATGCGAAAAACCATTCATCTGCTACTGCGTAGATACTGGTAAAGCCATGGATAAGATAAAACATGACGATAAAGTTTGCCCAAGCATGGGTGTAGGGCTTGCCTTTGATAATGCCAATAAAAGGTAAGAGTAAAGGGATAGTCCAAGCTAAGGTCAAAATAATTTCAAATTGTTGACTTCGACCCGTTGGGTTGGCTAGAAATAAATGCCAAACCGGTACCCAAACTAACAACAATAAATAACATACTAAAGTTAGTTTTCGATAAAAGTGTGTTGGGATATTCATTTTTGTCCTAATTTTTGCGCTAGCATTGCGAGCCGTTTACCTTGTGCGATGCATAGAGCTTGCTCATCTTGACTTAAACTTGATTGATTATTTAGGTTTACGTGGGTTACGCCATAAGGAGTACCACCAGTTTGAGTAGAGTGCAGTTCAGGTTCTGAATAAGGCAAACCACTAACGACCATACCGTGGTGAAGCAGTGGCAGCATCATAGTTAAAAGAGTGCTTTCTTGGCCACCGTGCATACTACTTGATGAACTAAACACACAACCGGGTTTTCCACTTAAATTAGCAGACAACCAAATTGCAGAAGTTGAATCCCAGAAGTATTTCATGGCAGCACTCATATTGCCAAATCTGGTAGGACTGCCTAGTGCTAAACCACTGCAATTTGCGAGTTCGTCAAGAGTCACATAAGGATCGCCTGATTCAGGTATATCACTTTGCTTAAATCCCATCCCATCGGAGATACTAGGGACTGTTCGAATGATTACTTCGGCACCTTGCATTTGTGCTCCTAATGCAATTTTATTCGCTAAATTGCGGGTGGCGCCGTGTAAGCTGTAATATAAAACGAGTATCGGGCCCACTACAAAATATCCAATACAGCTTCTGGTGGTCTACCTATTTTCGCTTGATTTCCATTTACTACTATTGGTCGTTCGATCAATTTGGGGTATTTGGTCATTGCCGTTATTAATTGATCGTGACTGATAGAATCATCGCCCAAATTGTTATCAGTGTAGTCTTTTTCTTTTAAACGCATCATTTTTCTTGGATCTTGAATATTCAGCTTTGACATCAACGCCTCAATATCGGATTCGTTAAGCGGTGTCTTTAAATATTCTACAACTTCGGGCTGAAATCCTTTTTGCGATAACAGCTCTAATGTTTGACGACTCTTGCTACAGCGAGGATTGTGATAAATAGTCAGATTTTTCATTGTTAGTTTACTTTTCATTGCTTAAAGAATTGCAGTATTCTAAAACTTATTGTCCGTAGGCAACAAATTTATATTGGTTCGTTTGATGAAAAGTTCGGGATAGCCGTAAACTAGTAAAGGGTTTGTTGAAAATATGCTCAAAAAATTGGTTTTTATTGGAATTGGCCTAGTCGCTGCCGCAGGTGGTTTTTTTCTTTCACTAAGTTTAAAAAGTGACTTCAGCATAGTAGAAGGCGAAAGTTACCAATGGCAAGATTTTGAAGGGCAGTATTTGGTGGTTAATTATTTTGCTGAATGGTGTGCGCCTTGTTTGAAGGAAATTCCAGAATTAAATCAATTTGAAACTTTTGCGAACACGCAACAAGATGTATCGTTATTGGCAGTGAATTTCGATAACTTACCTGATTCAGAATTAATAAGTTTACAACAAAAGTATGAGATTGGTTTTCGTGTGATGTCTGGATTACCTAAAAATGCTGTTTTTCCGTTTCCTAAATCGCTACCAGCCACGTTTATTATTGGACCAGATGGAAAATTAATTAAACACCTTCAAGGCGAGCAGAATAATGAAAGTTTACAGAATATGATTAGGCAACTTCGTCAGTTATAACGTTTTAATTCTATCTATTTGCTCTCGAATTTGATCAATTCTGGCACGTATACGCTGTTTTTCAAGTTGTCTATCACCAGCAAAATTATAGGCTGTATGAAGCTCGTCAATCGCTCTAGGGTAGGCGGCAACTAGGGCGTAAACCTCAGCTTTACTTTGATGCATTTCCAGCATTTGCCGACTTTCGAGATAAGCATCTGATAAAAGTTGCAGGGCTAATAAATTATTAGGATTGATCAACAAGAAATCTTTAAGAATTCGAGTCGCTTCTTTAATATCTCCTTTTTTGATCAGAATGTTAGCCAAGTTTAAACTTATCACACTGTTATGCGGAGAGTGTTTAGCTTGTTCGCTCAACATGGCAATGGCAGGCGCATAGTCTTTTTGAGCAATCGATAAATCTGCTGCTAAGTCTAAATAAAACAAATTGTTTGTGTCGTTTTCGATTAATTGGTTAATTATCTTTTGGGCTTGCGCATACTGTTCATTTTCGAAATAAGACAAAGCAAGACCATACAATGCGGATTGTTTAAATACATAATGTTGTTTATCAAGCATGTCTTGAAAAACAACAATATTGTCTTTTGGATTTCCATAAAAGCGGGCCGTAATACGCGCTTTGGCTAAGTGAAAGCTTAATCTTTCAGGGACTTGCCTAACATTGTACGAGCTGGCTCTGCTTCGAGCATCGGCAATTCGTGATTGAGGTAAAGGGTGAGTTAGCAAATAGGCAAATGGTGTTGAACGCAAACGATATTTTTCCGCTAGTTTGCCGAAAAAGGTAGCGGCAGCATTTGGATCATAACCACTTTGTGCAAGTACCTGAATGCCGATTCGATCAGCTTCACGTTCGTTGGCACGAGTATAGTTTATAGAAGCTTGCTGTGCTGCGGCATTAGTCGCGCTCAATGCTGCCATTCCAGCTTCAGGGTCTGCCATAGCTAATAAAACACTTCCAAATATAGAGGCTAGTTGCAGTGGAGAGGATTTTTGCTGAGCTTGTATTTTTCGCGCAATATGGCGTTGAGTGACGTGAGCAACTTCGTGTGCTAGTACAGAAGCCAGTTCGCTTTCATTATCTGAATTAAAAATTAAACCGGTATGTACACCGATGTGACCACCAAAAAATGCAAATGCATTGATGTCTGCATTGTTAATCATGAAAAATTTGAAAGGAAACTTTACGTTATCAGCTTGTACAACCAATCTGTTGCCTAAATCTTGAAGATATTCTTCTAATAGAGGATCGCTAAGCAGGGGGGCTTGCCCACGCAACTGTCGCATTAAGATATCGCCTATCTGTATTTCTTTATCAATACTGATCGCATCGGAGGCAACAACGCCGATTTCTGGAAGGGCATTGCGTTGGTGCTGATCAGAAACTTGAGCAGTCGCTATGGTCGAAGAAAAAGCGAATACTGCCGAAGTGACAATCGCAAAAAGGCGTTGGGTCATATTTTTCAAACTGACTTCTCTCAAATTTCTCTATCCATTCAATATGTATGGGTTACTGCGACTGTTTGAAACAGGTATCCGTAAATAAGTTCAGTTTTAAACGTCAATATTGTGTAAATATTGAGATAATATATCATTAGATTATGTATTTCAGTGTGATTATAGCAATTTCTCACTTTGCTTACGATTAACTAAAAATCGCGAATGGAATTGGGTTAAAGTATTCACGTAATTTTCATTATTAAATCCGAAAAATAGTGTAAATTATTATGCTGAGAAAAAATTCCATGTTTCTGCAGAAAGACAGTCTGGTTCAACTTACAACACATTGAAATATAAATAGGCAGGAGATTCCATGTTTGAGATGTTAGATCGCTGGTATAAGCGTAAGTTTTCCGATCCGGATTCACTTATGTTATTAATGCTATTGATCTGTGTTTCCCTTTTATTAGCCATTTGGGGAGATATTTTAATGCCCGTTATCGTGGCGGCGGTTATTGCTTATTTGCTGGATTGGCCTGTGGTGCAATTAATGAGATTAGGGTTAAGCCGAGCCTATGCCACCACTATTATGATGTTGGTATTTATCGCAGTTAGTATTCTAACTTTTGTCGGATTAGTACCGGTGATCACGCAACAAAGTGTCAATTTGATAAAGGAAACACCGCAAATTTGGAACAAAGGTCAAGATTGGCTATTAACTTTGCCAGATTTATACCCAAACTTTATTCAGATTTATCATATCCAAAATATCCTGCAAGAGATTAACCAGAAGATTGTTGAAGTAGGGGAGACACTGATTTCAGCTTCTTTTAGCTCTTTGGCTGACGTAGGGGCAATCTTAATTTATTTAATACTTGTACCCATAATGTTGTTTTTCATGCTCAAAGATAAACATGTACTGATTGACAACTTATCGCGCATTTTACCGAATGAACGTCGCTTAATTAAACAAGTTAGTTCTGAAATGAACCTGCAAATCGCAAACTATATTCGTGGAAAAGTCATTGAAATTATAATCGTGGGAACGGTATCCGCGGTTACCTTCGTATTTATGGATTTACGTTATGCAGTGCTGTTAGGTGTTCTGGTTGGTTTTTCGGTTCTCATACCGTATATCGGTGCTGCTGTAGTGACCATTCCGGTGGCAATTGTGGGATTATTTCAATGGGGAATTACACCAGAGTTTTGGTATTTGATGATAGCTTATGGCGTCATTCAGGCGTTGGACGGTAATGTTTTAGTGCCGGTTTTATTTTCCGAAGCGGTGAGTTTGCATCCCATTTATATTATTGTTGCGGTGCTGTTTTTTGGAGGGCTTTGGGGATTTTGGGGCGTATTTTTTGCTATTCCATTAGCGACACTGGTGAAAGCAGTGATTAATGCTTGGTCACCCACACCTAACCAAGAAATTGAAACGTATCCGCAGATATAAGTGTAAAAAAGGGAGCTAATAAGCTCCCTTTTTAATTTACATATTCAATATAACTTATTGATTTTTTAAATAATCTAAAACAACTAGATGATGATCTTTTGTTTTAAACTTATCAAAAACGTGAATTATTGTACCTTCAGGATCGATTAGAAATGAAATACGATGAATACCATCATATTCTTTACCCATGAATTTTTTCGGCCCCCACACACCAAACTGATCTGCCACAGCATGGTCTTCATCTGACAATAAAGTAAAGTTGAGTTGTTCTTTTTCAGCAAATTTCGGTAAACGCTTTTGCGCATCGGGGCTAATGCCCAACACGACAACATTTAGTTTGTCTAATTCTTCTTTTGCATCGCGTAAACCTTGAGCTTGTACAGTACAACCTGGCGTCATCGCTTTTGGATAAAAATAAACTAAAATATTTTTGCCAGTAAAACTAGTTGAAGACACCGGTTTGTCGTTTTGATCTAAAAGGGTAAATTTAGGCGCTTTATCGCCTGCTGTTAATCGATTCATGTTTGACATCCTGTTTAGTGTTCGATGTTAAGACTGTTATCGCTTTTTTGAATTAATGATTTTCACTAATTTTGCCGTCTAACTGAAGACTGTCTAATAGTTGTTTAAATTGGATTGTTAACCCAGCCATGTCACCTTCAAGAGGCATACTAGCGACAAATTTGACCTTCATTTTTTCTTTTTGACTATCTTGATCTGTAAAGGTTTTTTGTCGCAACGCACTAATGGCAGCATCAAATTTCGCTAACAAAGTCGATACTTTATGAATAACCCCTGGAATATCATCACCACTAATTTCTACATCAATTAGATGTTCCAGATTTTGTTTACAATGGCGTTTAGTACGCTTCATCATCGACAGTAGATCATGGTTTTGGCAAGTCTGTGGTAATTTCAATTCAGCTTTAGTAATTTCAGCTTGAGATCCCTCCAGAATCATGGTTAAAGAGAAGTCTTGACCATAAATTGCTTGGCGGCTATCCAAAATATTGCAACCTGAGGCACTTACAGTATTAGCAAGTTCGCTTAAGATACCCACGTTGTTGCCACCCATAATAGTGACGATGAGTTGTTGTTTCATTAATTTAGTTTGTCACGAATTAAAAACGATGCCGCTAGTATAAATGATTTTTTTATCTATTAATAAACAACTATTTAAGTTTATCTACAAGGAACTAATCGAAGATGAAAAAATCCAAGCTTGATATTCTAGCTGGGAAACAATTTAATCCTTGGTTATTTAATTGATTCTGTGCTTGTTTTTAAGGGGCTTGATCATTACCATTAGGCGCTCATTTTTGTGGAGAAAACATGTTTAAAGGTAGTTTTGTAGCGCTTGTGACCCCGATGGACCAAAACGGGGACATAGATTATGTTGGACTTAAAAAACTCGTAGAGTTTCATATTCAAAATGGTAGCCACGGTTTGGTGTCTGTTGGTACAACCGGGGAATCTGCGACTTTACCCTTTGAAGAACATATCGAAGTAGTAAAGAAGACCGTTGAATATGCCCAAAATGCGATTCCGGTCATTGCTGGTAGTGGTGCGAACTCAACTGCCGAAGCCATTTTCTTAAGTGAACAACTTGCTAATACAGGCATCGCTGGTTTTCTAAGTGTTGTGCCTTATTACAATAAGCCACAACAAAAAGGAATGATTGCGCATTTTGAAGCAATTGCAGATGCAACAGATTTACCGGTATTACTATATAACGTACCTGGTAGAACCGTCGCAGATATGCTTCCAGAAACTGTGGCTGAACTGGCAAAACACAAAAATATTGTTGGTTTAAAAGATGCTACTGGCGACATCCAAAGATTAAAACAAACTCAATCATTAGTGCCCGACGACTTTTTATTACTTAGTGGGGATGATGTAAGCAGTTGCGAATTTTTGTGTCATGGCGGACATGGCGTAATATCTGTTACCGCTAACCTTGTGCCAGCGAAAATTGCGCAAATGTGTGAAGCCGCTGCTGCCAAGGAATTTGATCACGCACACAAGATTAATGATTCTGTGGCCGCATTACACCAAGCGTTATTCATTGAGTCTAATCCAGTACTGCCAAAGTGGGCATTATATAAAATGGGATTAATAAACAGTGCTAATTTACGATTACCATTAATTCTTCCGGAACTCCAAACCAAAAATGAAATCGAAGAAGTCATGCGTGCAACAGGCATTTTATAATGGTTAATATTTTAATAAAGGAAACAAGCATGGCTCGATCGGCAATTTTAGCAGTATGTCTGGTTGTGGGTGGTCTAGCAGGCTGTACAAGCTTAGAAGAAAGACAACGTGCAAATGGGGATTACGACTATGTCGACGTAAAAGAACAGCCACGTTATAAAGTTCCTAGCGATTTAGATACCCCTATTTTACAAAGTGATTACGATATTCCTGAGGTTGGTGAAAATGCACCTAAAGATCAAATAGGTGATCAGATCACTGTAACATCACCTTCATTGGTTTTACCGCTGGTTGCTGGTTCTCATGTGGAAGAAGGTTTAAAAGAAGCAACAGTATGGTTTGACCAAATTGACGATTCCCAACCTTTAGATACGGCTATTTGGAATTCTGTTATCAGCTTTTTAGATGATAGAGATATTGGTGTGGTTAATTTCGATAAGTCAGCGAATTTGCTGGTAACTGATTGGATGATAATTGAACCAGATCAAAACAACAGTTGGTTTAATTGGACCAGAACCGACAGAAGCATAGGGCGACGTTTTGAATTTAACCTTGATATTAAACCTCATGGGCGAACTGCAAAATTAAAGGTTAAATTGCGAGATTATTTGGAAACGGTTGGTGAAGATGTAATTGCAGATCTCAGTTTTGAACAGTCACGCCGAAATGAAGTTGAAATATTAAACGAAGTCATTAGCCATTATGAAAAGCAAGTTCGATTAGAAGATGTTAAACGTATCCGTCAAATTCGCAGTGGCTTTGCAATGGAAATGGGCTTTAATCCTAATGGTGATCCTGCGTACATGGTTGATGGTCAATATGATCTCGTTTGGCCTAGATTACTTTTAGTGCTGCGGAAACTTGGTTTCAATGTAAAAGATTTAGATAAATCTACAGGACTACTATTTGTTAACTACGGTGGTGCCGAGAGCTCATGGTGGGACAACCTATTTACAAAGAACGATGATCAACTTGATTTAGAAAAAACGGATTATCGAATTCAAGTAAGAAAACAAGGTCCGAAAACATCCTTTACTCTGCTTAGTGAAGAAAGTGAGCCATTTGAAGTTAACAAAGTGACTGAATTATTTCCTGCTTTCAAAGAAGCAATGGGTACAGATAATCTAGATATCTAGTTAACGAAAATATTTGTAGATAGTGGAATTAAAAATATGACTTTAGCCAATACGGTTTTAGCAGTGAACGATAACCTGCCAATTCGAACCGACTCGCCAGTTCATAGCGGTAAAGTACGTTCAGTTTATTGGTTAACGTCTCAGGATAGTCGAAGGTTAATTCAGCAAAATAACTATGATGTAGCTGAAGATACACCTTTGGCTGTGATGGTTATTAGTGACCGAATTTCTGCTTTTGATTGTGTTTGGCGAGCTGAAGGAGGTCTCAATGGCGTTCCAGGTAAAGGGGCCGCGTTAAACGAAATTTCAAATCATTGGTTTGACTTATTCAAACAGGAAAACTTAGCCGATAGTCACATATTAGATGTACCGCATCCACTTGTATGGATAGTGCAAAAAGCCAAGCCGGTATTAATTGAAGCCATTGGTAGACAGTATATAACAGGATCAATGTGGCGAGCTTATAGTAAGGGCGATCGGGATTTTTGTGGAATTCAATTACCTGAAGGACTGAGTAAAGACAGTAAGTTACCCGAATTATTAATTACACCGTCTACGAAAGGTGTCTTAAAAGGTATTCCTGGTGTTCAAGAAGCGGATGACGCGAACATCTCAAGACAGTCGATAGTTGAACATTTTCAACGCTTTAATTTTAAACAACTAAACGATGTTGATTTATACGAGAAACTTTTATCACAAGGATTTAGTGTTATCTCTAACGCTTTGGCTGAAATCGATCAATTATTTGTAGATACTAAATTCGAATTTGGTTACGTAAAAGATCGTTCTGGGCAAGACAAATTAATATATATGGATGAAGTAGGAACACCTGATTCTTCGCGAATATGGGATGGTCCTGCATTTAGGGAAGGCAATATACTGGAAAATTCAAAGGAAGGATTCAGACAGATGTTACTAGAATATTTCCCAGATCCAGATATTTTGCTTAATAAAGATAGAATGCAGGAAAGATTTTCCTTAGCTAAACACAATTTATTGCCGCAAGAAGCGCTTATGGATTTATCTAAGACCTATGTCAACATTGCTGAAAAAATAACTGGTAAAACGCTCAACATTAGCGGTAATCCTAAGCAAGAAATTATTGCGGTGCTTAAAGACGAGTATGGTTTGGTCGACTAGTAGGTTAGGGCATTTAGTTGGTTAGAAGTTAAGGGCGCTAATAAAAAACTTTAGCCAACTTTCTGTCTATTTTCTATTTCATAAAACCAATTAATTGCTTCTTCGGTCCCTTTGAAATACTGTAAATTTTGCTGTTTAACAGCACTTATTCTTTCTCGAGCAATTTCAGCAACTACCTGATTCGAAATAACTAATGCTTTTGCACGTAAGTTTTGGGTATTTACCCAGTGATTAAACTTATTAACGATTGCATAGGCATCAGGTGTAGCACCTAAAAACTTGCGTAAGTCGCCCAATATAAAAAACTCATCGTAGGGTAACTGTCTGATTTTATCCTTTGCTTCTTCAGCATAAAGACTTGCAGTAGCAGCGTTAAACATGCCAACGTATCGCATATGAACGATATTGTGTTCAACTTCAATTGTGTAAGATCCGTGCGGGGTATTCATTATTCACTATCCTCGTAAATAAATTTTATACATTGTGTAAAACGGTAAATTAGCTTCTCAATTGATTTCATATTAACCAGTTTGCGCCAAAATAAAACACTAATAGTGAAAAATTGAACTAAAGTATAAGAGCGGAAAGTCCTTGAATTTTGCTTTTATTTTAATCTATGTAATTGAATATTAAGAATATAAATTATAGATAGATGATATTGTTTAAAACTAAAGTGTAAGTGGGGAGGAAGGTTTGATTATGCTTGTTTATAGTTTTTATTTTTCTCGAACCAATCGAGGGCGCTATCGATATCAGTAAAATACTGCAAATTTTGAGTTTTTAATGTGGGCATCCTTTCTGATCCAATTTTACCTACCACTTTATTTTTTACAATAATGGCTTTTGCGACAAGATGTTGAGTATTAACCCATTGGTTATAATGCTCTGTCATGTCATAAGCTTCAGGTGTTGCTCCATCCATTTCTCTTATATCAATGACAATAAAAAATGGGTTTCCATCAAACTTCTTTATGAGTTGTTGGGCTTCTTTTAAATATGCCCGAGCAGAATTCTCACTAAACATGCCAATAAATGTTTGAAATAAAATGTTGCCCTCAATGCGAAAATCATATGATCCAAGCGGAGTTTTCATGACTATCCTTCTTGCCACATATGTAAACTCAAACCAACGTGACTCTATTTCAATGGGCTTTACACGATAAAATATTTACAAGTAAAAGAAAATCCAATTTGGTCAATATTCGACTAAAGTCTAGTACGAACTGGATTCATCCAGTTAATATAAGTAAATTATTGGCAAACACGCAACCAAACAAGCTAATTCTAAAATACAAGAGAAAGGTTTTATTTAACTGTATTTTAAATACAGTACTCGGATTCAGTCTGTAAAGTTGCTAATTTACGGAAAAATGCAGTTTTTATTAAAAGCTTTAATTTAATTCCGAGTGTATTTTTAACCTGTACAAGGACTTACAACATATGATAAAAAAGAACTATGTTAAATACAGGAAATATTCCTTGTTGGTTTTAAGGAATTTTTTTTAGCTAATAATATTGTTAGTTTTACAAGGAAGTTGTGAGTAAAAAATTTCCCATGTTTTTAGTTTTCACTATTTTAGTTTCTTTCTCACTTCAAGCTTCCGACAACCAATTTTGGGAAGTCGCCGCTAAGTTTGAACAAAAATGGTTGGAATCAGAAAAAACTGCTTTTGATATTATTAAAAGTTTAGAAAGCCAAATTAAGCTTTCTAAACCAACACCATTAATGGTATCTCAACTATTTGAAAGCAAATCCAATTTATATGAATTTTATGGTTCTAATCAAGATTTTAAAACGTACCTAGAACAGAATATATCCCAAATCACCAAGTCCCACAATTACTACAACATATACTTGTCAAAGCTAGCGATTTCATATTTTCAATCTGGTGAGCTAGATAAGTATCATAAAGCGATTCATCAACTCCTTTTGAACAATGGCTCCATGTACGCTGCTGTTGTCGAATTGACTACCACCCCAAGCGAAAGTAATTATCAGCTTGTTAAAAGTTATTGCGAAGATTGTAGTTTTTACCTTTATCACAAAGCGATCGCACAATATTATTCTGAGTTAGGACTTTATTCGTTGTTAGAGGAGTTGATTCAAAATCTCTTAGCTACAACTTATAAAGTAAACCGAGGTGAAAGTGATATTAGAAGTAGACTTTTTTTAGCGTATGGTCATATTGCTTTAAAATGCCAAAATAAAAATTCAGAAGTTTTAAGTGAGCTTTATACCGCCTCAATCTCTGATATAAAAGGCGTGAAAGGGTTTTACAACAGAGTAAAATTGGTTTTAGACAATGGCTGTAAGTAAAACTAACAAGT
>NZ_BAEN01000039.1 GCF_000314975.1 Aliiglaciecola lipolytica E3 | reverse complement strand
TTCAGATTGATGATAAACCCCTCTTTTTTCAGAGGGGTTTATTTTTTCTAGCAGCCGAAGGCTGCGATCGCGATATTTTTATATTAACGTTATTGGTCGAGAATTGGGTCCGTTAGAGGTAATGAACGATTTACGAACTCGTTCAGGAGGTTTAGGGGCGATATTTAAGGTTGTTTTGGCTTATGTAGCCTTGGCTAAGGCCATTTTCTTCATATTTTGGCAGGCAGCGGCTAACAGACACTGCATCGAGACCTTACTTAGTCCGCGATAGCGGCAGTATCTATGTCCATGATGTTGTTTTGCGTCAGCGAAGCTTCGTTCAACCGTTTCTGCCCGCCTTCGATATTGCCTCTTACCCCAGTCACTTAACCTGACCTCGTTCGCGTTTTCTACGCTTTTCTGCCACACATGACGGGTAACAACTTTGGTGTGATTTTTACTGTTCGTACATTTTGTGCGGACAGGACAGTTCTTGCATTGCTTCGCGTCAGAGTGATAGTGGCGATAGCCTTCTCGGTTGGTGGTTTTATACGGTATAACCTGTCCCTGAGGGCACGTGTAGGTATCGTTTTCTGCGCTATAAACATACTCGCGTTTAGCGAAGTAGCCTTTCTTTTTTGTGGGACGGCGATAACCCATCACACCAATAAGCCGGCGCTCTTCGAGATTATGGCATACCGCGGCAGTGAAGTAGCCCGCGTCTAGACCAACTGCAATATGATTGAGTTTGAAGGTATCTCTTGCTCTGTCGATACGCGCAATAATGGGTTGGCTATCGTGAACGTTTCCTGGCGTGGCGTGTGTATCGACAATGATACCGTGACGACCATCCACGATACGATGGTCCAGATAGAAGAAGCCTTTTGGCTTCTCATCTCGCACCATAAAACCACTGTCTGAGTCAGTACGGCTAACTTTAGTGGGTTTCGTGCAAGGCTTGTCTTCCTTACACTTCAGGGGCTTTTTTCCCTCTATCTCCCTGTCTTTTGTTACCGCTTCATTTAGCTGCTCAACATAGGCAGACGGTGTCACCTTCAAGTCTTTTATGTCGAAGCGTTTCTTGTTGGCGTTAGCTTTTAAGTGTGTGCTATCGGCAAACAAACTCTTACCACCAATGAGCCCTTGTTTCATGGCCTGACGCACAATGTTGTCGAAGATAACCTGATAGATATCGCTGTCTTTAAAGCGCTTAATACGGTTTTGACTCAGCGTGGAATGATGAATGACATCTTCCGTCAAGCCCATGCCTAAGAACCAGCGATACGCCACATTTACCTGTATTTCTTTGATGAGGCGACGCTCACTACTGATACCAAATAAATAGCCGAGAAACAGAATTTTAAAGAAGCGCACAGGGTC
>NZ_BAEN01000040.1 GCF_000314975.1 Aliiglaciecola lipolytica E3 | reverse complement strand
TGAAGTGACCCCCAATAGTTGGACTATCCAATTACTGGGGGTCTTTTTATGTCCAAATATCACAGAGTATTTAAGTTAAACCTAGCGCGACTAGCGCAAGAAGAGAGTTCAGGAGTCTTAGGTTCAAAGTTTGAAGTACGCCCTAACCTTATTCGTTATTGGTCTCAAGTTTATCGCATCAACGGCTTTGATAGTTTTGTTCATAAGCAACTTCCTTACTCCTTCGAATTTAAGATTCATGTACTTGAAACTATGTCAGTGAACAATTGGTCACTGGCTTATACCAGCGCCTATTTCGACTTATCATCCCCTGGTATTTTATTTCAATGGCAAAAGCTTTATGCTCGCGGTGGTATAACCCGTCTAATACCAAAGAACAAAGGTAGGCCTCGCGTGACTAATCATTCTTCGACTTCTAAACCATCAGCAGAAATGTCTGAAAAAGAGCTCAGGGAAGAATTGGATTACCTACGTGCAGAGAACGCTGTCTTAAAAAAGTTAGAAGCCTTGGCTCAAGCCAGAAAGAAAAAAGCAAAGACAAAACGATAGTTGTCGAAGAGCTCAAGGCAAAGTACAGCTTACAACACTTATTAAAAGTCACAGGGCTTCCCAAGAGCGTGTATTACTACCATCGTAATACACTTAATCGGCCTAGTTCCAATACTGACTTACGCGTAAAAATACGTGATATCTATCACAACCATAAAGGGCGATACGGCTATCGTAGAATTACTTGTGCGCTAAGAGCCATGGGCTTAGTGGTTAATCATAAAC